>NZ_JAMYNB010000015.1:0-143007 GCF_040318795.1 Mesorhizobium sp. M1004 | reverse complement strand
ATGTCCTAATCATGCGCTTGCGCCGAAAGCTGGAGGCTGATGCGGCCAACCCTCGCCTGGTCAAAACATCCCGTGGCGCAGGGTACTTCTTCAACGCTGACGTAGATGTTAGCTACGGAGGCACGTTGGCCGCGTGACAGTGAGCTATGCTGGAGATTGGGGTGACGAGGCTGATCAAGCCTTCCAACAGTACCAGCCTGATCAATTACGGCGAGAGCTACCGGTCCGGAGATCGCATCAGCCCCTCTGTCGTCAAGAGAGCTGTTCTGCTTGACCCCAGCCATGGGAGCTCAACGCCCCGCGTCGGAGCGCTCCCTGCTTCTGAAGGAAGCCATTAGGTCCGCTCGGGCTTGATCGGAGGCTTGGCTGATGGACGTCGTGGTTGCTTCGCTCAGTTGCCGCCCCATGGCGCGGCTTTGCGGATTATCAATCCTCTGCCTCTTCGCCGGTCTCAACAGCGCTGTGTAATGTTCATTGTTTATGATGACGCCCCCGCTGTTCACGAGGTTGCTCCTGTCAAGTGTACTCGTCAGTCCGTCCTGGGCCTCACGCTTGTTGCCCAAGTGCCGTTCAAACGGCGCTGGCGCGACTTGTTGAGCTCGAGAGATGGGTCCCTGCTCTCCTGCGTGGCCATGAGCTTGTGCCGCGGTCTGCGCAGCGGCGTCCCCAATGGCACGAGCCTCCATGCCGACTGCGTCTTCCGGACGAGCAGCAAGGGCAATTTCGCGCCCGAGTGCGAACTTCCGGACATGAGTTAGTGCACTGATGTCAGCGGTTTTCATATAGCGCTTGGCATCTTCATCCAGCGACCGCTCGTGAAGCCGATCCGCAATCCCCGGCTTTTTGTTTTCAACCAGGCATTGACTGAAACGTCTAAGAGCAGACCCATAGACCTCAACGGTACGGGGTTTCGGCCCCGTCGGCGCTGCCTCGTACGCTTTGATGAGAGCCGCTGTGTACTCTCTGATGAGCACGGCGTCGGCAGGGTGGGGATTCAGGGCAGGGCGGCCCACCACTGGCGCTCCGCCCGCCCACGTCTTGAGACGACCCAGTGACCCAGCCACGGCCGAGGGGCCGCCACCCCAGATCTCGTACTCCTTGCGATCCCGATCCAGCGACGAATCGTGAAGCCGATCCGCAATCCCCGGCTTGTTATTTTCAACGAGCCAATGACCAAAGCCGAAAAGAATATCTACATGGCGCTTGACCGTGATCTCCCCGACCTTACCGGCATAGAGTGCTGACCTCAGCCCTTCGACAAGGGTCGCATCGTTGGAATAAAGAGGACCCTTGTCGGGACCGGAGACCACTTTTGGGCGATCTGGCTGCACCGCCGCCGGCACAGAACGAGCATGGTCACGCAACTCGGACGGTGCGGGGGGATTCAGATCAACCACTGACGAATCCGGCGCATGATGATGGCGCGCCGTTGAGTGACCCGGCTGCAGCACCGAGGCACCCAGCATCGACCCACTGCCTCCGGCGTACGGCGCCGCGGCGTGTTCTTGTCCGCTCCCTTGCATCATGGGCTGCGCCTCCCATGGCAATGCACCCACTTGATGGGTGGGGGCCTGCATCAGCACGCGAGCGCCTGAATTGCCGATCTCGCTCAGCTGCGGCTCAGTGGAAACGTCCTGCAGACGACTGTTCGGGGTCCTTTGCCTCTTCGCTGGTCTCAACTCCGCTGTATCATGCTCACGGTTGATGAGGACCTCCTCGCTTGGTAGCTGGTTGCTCCTGTCCTGTGCAGCGATCCGCTCGTCCGGCGCGCGCTGGTCGCCGTCGCGCCAGCTCAGGGGACGAAAGGACCCTGCGGGATCCGAGGCTTGGTGATGGGGCCCAGTTGGCACGAAAGACGATGCCAGAACAGCGTCGTCTTCATTAGCTTTCCCAGGGGGGAGATACTCTGGCCAACTGTATTCCTCCTGCGGCCCGCTGCGCTGCGCAGCGGCGTCCCCCTTGCTCTCAAGACTTTGAAATTTAAATGGGTCCCCGGGAGCAACGTCTGGCGCTGACTGGCCGAGCCGCTTGATCTGCTGGTGAAACGTCCCAACGGGGCTTTCCTTAACCGCGTCTCGGGCCTGTCGGTCCATGAGTTCAAAGTTCGTAAGATTATTTGCCGTTCCGAATGTATTGTCACCCCTGAGGCGGGTTTGTAGTGCCTGCCGATTGACGACGAGGTTGTTGAGGTTCAGGTTATCTGGCTGCGATTGCAATCGCCCAACCAGCGCCCGCGTGCCGTCCACCACGTAGACTCCGCAATCCACCACGTTGCTCTGCTGGGCGATGCGGGATACGCCCACGCGGGTCTCCAGGCTGGCGCCCAGATTTTCTGCGAGCTCTTTTGCAAGCGTGTCATTGCATCCGTTGTAGGAGTCATAATGATAGGCAACCGGCCGTTCCCGGTCGCTGCGATCAACGAACAGCAGCGACCAATGGGTGCCGCGCTCCGCAAGAGTCTTACCGCCATCGCTCACTGGCACGAACAGGAAGTCGGCTGTGTCGTTACCGTTCTGATTATGGACGATGCGCTGGAATGCGCTTAGCTTGTCGCTCTCGGAGCCCAAGCGCAGATGATAATTGGCTACGAGGGGATCCACGAACCGCGTCCGGGCGGCGAGATCTGGATTGTTCCCCTGCAACTCCTGCTCCAGGAGTTGGTAATCCCTCTGGATATGTTCGTCGCCTAGCCATTCCAATGCGCCGAGCACCCGCCCGTCTTTAGCTTCCCCAGGGAGCTTCTCTGGCCGACCCAATGCCTCCTGCGTCCCGCTGCGCTGCGCAGCGGCGTCCCCAATGGCACGAGCCTCCATGCCGACTGCGTCTTCCGGACGAGCAGCAAGGGCAATTTCGCGCCCGGGTGCGAACTTCCGGAGATGAGCTAGTGCACTGATCCTCCGGTTACCACCGGAGTTCACATAGCGCTTGGCATCTTCATCCAGCGACCCCTCGTGAAGCCGATCCGCAATCCCCGGCTTTCTGTTTTCATGCAGGTATTCACTGAAACGTATAAGAGTAGATCCATAGACCTGAATGGTACCGCGATTCGGCCCGGTCGCAGGCGCTTCTTTGTACTCTTTGATGAGAGCCGCTGTGTAATCTCTGATGAGCGCGGCGTCGGCAGGGTAGGGATTCCGGACAGGGCGGTCGACCACTGGCGCTCCGCCCGCCAACGTCTTGAGACGACCCAGTGCTCTAGCCACGATCGAGGGGCCACCCCTGCTCTCGTACTCCGAGGGGCCACCCCTGCTCTCGTACTCCTTGCGATCCTGATCCAGCGACGATTCGTCAAGCCGAGCAGCAAATCCCGGCCTGTTATTGTCAAAGAGCCAACGACCAAAGCCGAGAAGAGAATTTACATGGCGCTTGACCGTGCTCTCCTTGACCTTACCCGCGTAAGCTGACCTCAGCCCTTCGACAACGGTCGCATCGTTGGAATAGAGGGGACCCTTGTCGGGACCGGAGACCACTTTTGGAGGATCTGGCTGCACCGCCGCCGGCACAGAACGAGCATGGTCACGCAACTCGGACGGTGCGGGGGGATTCAGATCAACCACTGACGAATCCGGCGCATGATGATGGCGCGCCGTTGAGTGACCCGGCTGCAGCACCGAGGCACCCAGCATCGACCCACTGCCTCCGGCATACGGCGCCGCGGCGTGTTCTTGTCCGCTCCCTTGCATCATGGGCTGCGCTTCCCATGGCAATGCACCCACTTGATGGGTGGGGGCCTGCATCAGCACGCGAGCGCCTGAATTGCCGATCTCGCTCAGCTGCGGCTCAGTGGCAACGTCCTGCAGACGACTGTTCAGGGGCCTTTGCCTCTTCGCTGGTCTCAACTCCGCTGTATCATGCTCACGGTTGATGAGGACCTCCTCGCTTGATAGCTGGTTGCTCCTGTCCTGTGCAGCGATCCGCTCGTCCGGCGCGCGCTGGTCGCCGTCGCGCCAGCTCAGGGGACGAAAGGACCCTGCGGGATCCGAGGCTTGGTGATGGGGCCCAGTTGGCACGAAAGACGATGCCAGAACAGCGTCGTCTTCATTAGCTTTCCCAGGGAGCTCGCGCCCGAGTTCGGACTTCCGGAGATGAGCTAGTGCACTGATCCCACCGGAGTTGTTATAGCGCTTGGCATCTTCATCCAGCGACCCCTCGTGAAGCCGAGCCGCAATCCCCGGCTTTTTGTTTTCAACCAGGTATTCACTGAAACGTCTAGGAGCAGATCCATAGGTCTGAATGGTAGCGGGATTCGGCCCGGTCGGCGCTGCCTTGTACTCTTTGATGGGAGCCGCTGTGTAATCTCTGATGAGCGCGGCGTCGGCAGGGTCGGGATTATTCAGGACAGCGGCGCGGTCCAGCACTGGCGCTCCGCCCGCCCACGTCTTGAGATGACCCACTGCTCTAGCCACGTCCGAGGAGCCACTCTTGCTCTCGTACTCCTTGAGATCCGGATCCAGCGACTCCTCGTGAAGCCGAGCAGCAAATCCCGGCCTGTTATTATCAAAGAGCCAACGACCAAAGCCGAGAAGAGAATTTACATGGCGCTTGACCGTGCTCTCCAATGCTGACCTCAGCCCTTCGACAATGGTCGCATCGTTGGAATAGAGAGGACCCTTGTCGCGACCGGAGACCCCTATTGGAGGATCTGGCTGCACCGCCGCCGGCACAGAACGAGCAGGGTCACGCAACTCGGACGGTGCGGGGGGATTCAGATCAGCCACTGACGAATCCGGCGCATCATGATGGCGCGCCGTTGAGTGACCCGGCTGCAGCACCGAGGCACCCAGCATCGACCCACTGCCTCCGGCGTAGGGCGCCGCGGCGTGTTCTTGTCCGCTCCCTTGCATGAGTTGCGCCTCCCATGGCGATGGTAGAAGGTCCGCGTGCGGAATCGAGTCGAAATATCCCGACAAATCAGCGTCGACCATCTGCTTTTGCGACCGAGCCAGCGTTTCGGCCACCGCGGCCTCGCCAACCGCGGAGGGCGTCTCCTCAGCCCCGGCGAACGCTGGCCCGGCAGGCGCCGCCGGCACAGAACGAGCATGGTCACGCAACTCGAACGGTGCGGGGGGATTCAGATCAACCACTGACGAATCGCGCGCCGTTGAGTGACCCGGCTGCAGCACCGAGGCACCCAGCATCGACCCACTGCCTCCGGCGTAGGGCGCCGCGGCGTGTTCTTGTCCGCTCCCTTGCGTCATGAGTTGCGCCTCCCATGGCGATCGTAGAAGGTCCGCGTGCGGAATCGAGTCGAAATATCCCGACAAATCAGCGTCGACCTTCTGCTTTTGCAACCGAGCCCACCTTTCGGCCAACGCGGCCTCGCCAACCGCGGAGGGCGTCTCCCCAGCCCTGGCGAACGCTGGCCCGGCAGGCGCCGCCGGCACAGAACGAGCAGGGTCACGCAACTCGGACGGTGAGGGGGGATTCAGATCAACCACTGACGAATCCGGCGCATGATGATGGCGCGCCGTTGAGTGATCCGGCTGCAGCACCGAGGCACCCAGCATCGACCCACTGCCTCCGGCGTAGGGCGCCGCGGCGTGTTCTTGTCCGCTCCCTTGCACCATGAGTTGCGCCTCCCATGGCGATGTATCCACTTGAGGGCCGGGATCATGCACTGGTTCGTCCATTTGCTTTTGCAACCGAGCCCACCTTTCGGCCACCGCGGCCTCGCCAACCGCGGAGGGCGTCTCCTCAGCCCTGGCGAACGCTGGCCCGGCAGGCGCCGCCGGCACAGAACGAGCATGGTCACGCAACTCGAACGGTGCGAGGGGATTCAGATCAACCACTGACGAATCCGGCGCATCATGATGGCGCGCCCTTGAGTGACCCGGCTGCAGCACCGAGGCACCCAGCATCGACCCACTGCCTCCGGTATGCGGTGCCAGGTGCTCGTCCCCCAGCATCATGGGCTGCGCCTCCCATGGCAATGCACCCACTTGATGGGTGGGGGCCTGCATCAGCACGCGAGCGCCTGAATTGCCGATCTCGCTCAGCTGCTTAGCTTTCCCAGGGAGCTTCTCTGGCCGACCCAATGCCTTCTGCGGCCCGCTGTGCTGCGCAGCGGCGTCCCCAATGGCACGAGCCTCCATGCCGACTGCGTCTTCCGGACGAGCAGCAAGGGCAATTTCGCGCCCGAGTGCGGCGTACGGCGGGAACTTCCGGAGATGAGCTAGTGCACTGATCCACCGGTTACCACTGGAGTCCAAATAACGCCTGGCATCTTCATCCAGCGACCCCTCGTAAAGCCGAGCCGCAATCCCC
This sequence comes from Mesorhizobium sp. M1004, assembly GCF_040318795.1. Taxonomy (NCBI): domain Bacteria; kingdom Pseudomonadati; phylum Pseudomonadota; class Alphaproteobacteria; order Hyphomicrobiales; family Phyllobacteriaceae; genus Mesorhizobium; species Mesorhizobium sp. M1004. The sequence continues at coordinate 136,743 of NZ_JAMYNB010000015.1, read as the reverse complement.
GGCCTGCTGTTTTCATGCAGGTATTGACTGAAACGTCTAAGAGTAGCCGCATAGTCCTGAGTGGTTTTGGGATTCGGCCCGGTCGCAGGCTCTGCCTCGTACTTTTTGATGAGAGCCGCTTTGTAATCTCTGATGAGCTCGGCGTCGACAGGGTCGGGATTCAGGGCAGCGCGGCCCACCATTGGCGCTCCGCCCGCCGACTCTTTGAGACGACCCAGTGCTCTAGCCACGTTCGAGGAGCCACTCTCGCGCTGGTACTCCTTGAGATCCTGATCCAGCAACGGATCGTCAAGCCGAGCAGCAAATCCCGGCTTGTTATTATCAAAGAGCCAACGACCAAAGCCGAGAAGAGAATTTACATGGTCCGTGACCGTGCGCTCCCCGACCTTACCGGCATAGAGTGCTGACCGCAGCCCTTCGACAACGGTCGCATCGTTGGAATAAAGAGGACGCTTGTCGCGACCGGAGACCACTACTGGAGGATCTGGCTGCACCGCCGCCGGCATAGAACGAGCATGGTCACGCAACTCGAACGGTGCGGGGGGATTCAGATCAACCACTGACGAATCCGGCGCATGATGATGGCGTGTTTCCCCGGGAACAACGTCCCGTACGAACACCGAGTCTGGGTTGCCTTGGTCCGGCGCGACTGGAGCCAGGGCTCTGTCGTGCAACGCTCGCGCTGACTGGCCGAGCCGCTTGATCCGCTGGTGAAACGTCCCAACGGGGCTTTCCTTAACCGCGTCTCGCGCCTGTCGGTCCATGAGTTCAAAGTTCGTGAGATAATTTGCCGTTCCAGATGTATCGTCACCCATGAGTCGGGTTTGTAGTGCCTGCCGATTGACGACGAGGTTGTTGAGGTTCAGGTCTGGCAGGTCTGGCAGGTCTGGCTGCCATCTTTGCAATCGCCCAACCAGCGCCCGCGTGCCGTCCACCACGTAGACTCCGCAATCCCACTCGTTGCTCTGCTGGGCGATGCGGGGTAAGTCCACGCGGGTCTCCAGGCTGGCGCCCAGCCTTTCTGCGAGGTGTTTTGCAAGCTTGTCATGCCATCCGCTGACGGAGTCATAATGATAGGCAACCGGCCGTTCCCGGTCGCTGCGATCAACGAACAGCAGCGACCAATGTTTGCCGCGCTCCGCAAGAGTCTTACCGCCATCGCTCACTGGCACGAACAGGAAGTCGGCTGTGTCGTTACCGTTCTGATTATGGACGATGCGCTGGAATGCGCTTAGCTTGTCGCTCTCGGAGCCCAAGCGCAGATGATAATTGGCTACGAGGGGATCCACGAACCGCGTCCGGGCGGCGAGTTCTGGATTGTTCCCCTGCAACTCCTGCTCCAGGAGCTGGTAATCCCTGTGGATATGTTCGTCGCCTAGCAATTGCAATGCGCCGAGCACCCGCCCGCTGGGGTCGCCGAAAACACCAAAAAACCCTTCGACCGCGGGGGACATCCCCTCAGGAAAGAGCTCTGGCGAGGCGGAATTCCCCGCCCGCAAGCTGGGCGGAGCGAATTCCGGTGGCCTCAGTGGCACCTCCTCGCTTGGTAGCAGGTTGCTCCTGTCCTGTGCAGCGATCCGCTCGTCCGGCGCGCGCTGGTCGCCGTCGCGCCAGATCAGGGGACGAAAGGACTCTGCGGGATCCGAGGCTTGGTGATGGTGCCCAGTTGGTACGAAAGACGACAGAACAGCGGCGTCTTCATTAGCTTCCCCAGGGAGCTTCTCTGGCCGACCCAATGCCTTCTGCGGCCCGCGGTGCTGCGCAGCGGCGTCCCCAATGGCACGAGCCTCCATGCCGACTGCGTCTTCCGGACGAGCAGCAAGGGCAATTTCGCGCCCGAGTGCGGCGGACGGCAGGAACTTCCGGAGTTGAGCTAGTGCAATCATCCTCCGGTCACCACTGGAGTCCTTATAGCGCTTGGCATCTTCATCCAGCGACTCCTCGTGAAGCCGAGCCGCAATCCCCGGCTTGTTGTTTTCAACCAGGTATTCACTGAAACGTCTAAGAGTAGCTCCATAGTCGTGAATGGTTTGGCGATTCGGCCCGGTCGCAGGCGCTCCCTTGTACTCTTTGATGAGAGCCGCTTTGTACTCTTTGATGAGCACGGCGTCGGCAGGGTCGGGATTCAGGACAGCGCGGCCCACCATTGGCACTCCGCCCGCCGACTCTCTGAGACGACGCAGTGCCACAGCCACAGTCGAGGAGCCACCACTGCTCTCGTACTCCTTGAGATCTTCATCCAGCGACTCCTCGTGAAGCCGAGCAGCAAATCCCGGCTTGTTATTTTTAAAGAGCCAACGACCAAAGCCGTAAAGAGAATTTACATGGCGCTTGACCGTTTCCTCCTTGGCCTTACCCGCGTAGAGTGACCTCAGCCCTTCGACAACGGTCGCATCGTTGGAATAAAGAGGACGCTTGCAGCCGCGACCGTCGGAGACCACTACTGGAGGATCTGGCTGCACCGCTGCCGGTACGGGGGAACGAGCATGGTCACGCAACTCGAACGGTGCGGAAGGATTCAGATCACCCACTGACGAATCCGGCGCATGATGATGGCGCGCCGTTGAGTGACCCGGCTGCAGCACCGAGGCACCCAGCATCGACCCACTGCCTCCGGCGTACCGCGCCGCGGCGTGTTCTTGTCCGCTCCCTTGCATCATGGGCTGCGCTTCCCATGGGGCCGCGCCTTCGATGAGGCTCAGGTCTCCCTGAGACGGATGAGGATGGAACGGGTCTGGCAGAGCCGGAACGCCGGGGGCGGGAATTTGGGCAGCGGCTTGGCGCGCCTCGCCCGAGCGCTGCTCAAAGCCCTCTTGCCCGGCCTGTGCCGCTTGCTCTTGAGATGCCGGGGGCTGCACCTGCCGCCAACCTGTTACATTGGATAGGTCAAATTTGTGCCGGTTCACGCTAGCCTCACGTCCACAGATCAGCTGAGCAACCTACTCGGGCATACTTACGAGAAGCTGACGAGGTCCGCGGTCCCGGAGCGGGTAGGCCTAATTTTCTGCGCGCCGATTGCGCTGGCGCGACGTAGCCCGGCCTTTTGCCAGCTCGGCAGCTACGGCTCGCAAAGAGCGTCGTAAGGCTTGCGGAGCCGCCCCTCAGCTCCCGTCGAGGAGCAATCCACAATTCACATACTTGGAGATGGCTCGCTGGTTTACCGGTCTGCGAGCCCCTGCAAGCCCATGCTTCAGATGCCGCCCGTGCAGAGGTATTTCATTTCGAGGTAGTCCTCGAGGCAATGGCGGGAACCCTCCCGCCCGATGCCGGACTGCTTCACTCGGCCGAAAGGCGCGGCTTCCGACGACATGCGTCCCGTGTTCATACCACTATGCCATATTCCAAGGCCTCGGCGACACGCCAAACACGCTTCCGTTTGAGGCACAAATATGGGGGAAGGCCGTAGATCGTGTCGTTGGCCTCATGCACGACCTATCCGCATCGTCGAAGCAACCACAGGCGCCAGCCGCCCGAATGTCTCTTTCTTGCGCGATGGTCATCTCGCTGGAGACAGGACCGATAGTTCGACGTGCCATTCGCGCGATGCGTTTGCCCCCGCATCGAATTCTGCGGCCTTTCGCGACGGCATGGGATTCGATTTTGGCCAGAGCCTGCCTGTCGATCAGCGCACCGATCGCCACTCCGGAGCAAAGCCCTCGCCAACGATAAGTGGCGGACTTTCTCCACGAACTCTCGACAAACACCTTCGTGAACGCCTGACTGGACGGGGGTAGCCATGCCGAACAGGTCGCATAACCACGCCATCGTTCGGCGACTGCAGCCGCGAAGCGTCTCGAACACATCGGCTCGATGCGGTTGCGTCCAGAATGCATCAGCGAGCGGCGGGAGTCTTCGCTATATTCGCCCCCGACATCCCGAAGTCCACCAGCTTGCCTGCCAAAAAGGGTGTTGCATGAATAAACCCGCTTTCGTCGCCGTCAGCCGCGTGCCCAGGAAGGAGGACAGTCCCCATAGCAAGAATGCGAGATGATCATCGTATTCAGCGGCAGCGTGCCGGCGAAATTGGGTTTTCGGCAAGCCAAATAGCGCGATGCAGAAGGATGGTGAGGATTTCGCGTCCGCCACTGCGATGCATAGAGCCACCCTTCGCAACCGACCAGCGCAACAAAGCTCGTTATGCGGCGCGTAGGTTCGTAGACGCTTATCCAGTATCGAGATAACAAGGCCGCTGCGCAGGAACGAACTCTGAGAGCGCACCCTGCGAGAGGTTGCGCTTGCTGACGCGGCTGTGGAAGAAGCAGGGGCTCGCGCCGAAGCGCATGATCACCGACTAGCTTCGCTCGTATGGAGCGGCAAAGCGACAGATGATGCCGGACGTCGAGCACCGGTCGCACAAGGGGTTGAACAACAGAGCGGAGAATTCCCATGTGCCGCCGCGAAAACGGGAGCGGATGATGCAGGGGTCCGATCGCCGGGAGGCCTGCAACGCTTCGTCTCGACCTTGTCAGCCCTCCGCAACCTCTTCGTCCCCCGCCCCAAACGTTCTGCTCTCGCCATACATGTTCATCGCTTGCAAGCCATCGCCGAATGGAAGGCCGTGACTGGAACGCCCGCAACGATGGATTGCTAACGGCGAACTCATGCTGGTCGGCAAGGCGATACTGGCTGGAGCATCAACTCGGCCGACGAGAGTGGCCACACCATCCTAGACAGGATCGGCCGATATGCCCGGCATCGCCGCTCTGCAAAAAGCACAGCGGGCATCCAGACGTTGCCGGGTTGACTATGGGTGTCCGAACCGCGAAAAGAGGCCGCTCTTTATGAGTGGCGTGCGCTGGCAGTCTACCCCCAAGCCCCCCGCCCGGGCTGCCGGCGCGCTTCTAGGAACATCGAGGTAGATGACGAGACTCCGAACTACATTTCCAAAGCTATCGGTGGATTCACATTTCAAGCCCAATCGATTTCCTACAGCCAGGCGCGAACGTTCGATTGGAACGTTCAGAATTCACATCAAGGTGCACCGCTGTTGCGTCCCGAACAGGTGCGGCTGCTCAATGACGAGTACGAAATCGTTCTCATCAAGGTCTGCCACCATCAAAATTGAGGAAGGTGCGATATTTTTCGGATCGCATTCTGAAACGCATCTTTGAAAGCCAGACAGGCGCCCTCCCGGAGCCGGCGCCCTTGACGGGAGCAGAGGAGGCGCTCTCCGCAGAATCTCAACTCGATGACCCGCTGTGTGAATTGGCGCAGGACTTTGACGATACAGTTTGATGTGAGGCTAGTATGAACCCGCGAAATAGTAATCCATCCCGTGTAACAGCTTTGTCGCAGGTGCAGGACGCCGGCTTGGAAGATGGGCAAGCGGTCCAGGCCCGGCGAGTGGGCTTTGAGCAGCACGTGTCCGAGGCGCTCCGGCCGCTGTTCGATGGTCGAGCTGACGAGCCGCCTACCGGTCCAGAGGAGCTTCTGCGACTGGAACAAGGGTTTCGCGAGGTGCTTCAGCGAGGGCAGGATCATCAAGCCGCCTCGTCTTTTTTCAGCGATCCAAGGATGCCCGCTGGACGGGATGACCCCAAGGGAAGCGTGTGGGACGCTTTCGCAGCAGCCGGCTCTAGGCACGCCGGAGTCGAGGCCGCCGCCCCGCCAGTGTTAGCTGCCAGCCAACAGCAGATCCGGCCCTCGCCAGTTGCGTTTGACCGGCCGGTATCATCCTTCGCTGCTGCAGGCGTGCGCTTGTATGCCCCTTCGATGATCTCTCGGAAGACCAGTTCCGAAAACTGCGATCAGTTGCCCGCCTTGTGCTGCCGCCTCGCCGTCGAGGTCGAAACGCCCGCGAATCAATGGAAGGTCAGCGGGCCATGGGGGCAGAGTGCGACGGCGTCTACACCGCCTATTTGAGGGGAGAGGTACACTTGGCTTTCCTGTTCCAGCAGCATCCGGCCGCACACCGACGCGATGGGGAGCTAGATTTCAAATCGGACCTTCGCAAGGCACGCACCGCGGATCAAACGCCGTTCGTTTGGGAAAAATGGCTCAATACCGACAAAGCTTCTGTAATGGCCCTAGTGGCCTCGGTCGCGCTCTTGGTCGCGATACAGTGGCAAGACCCCCAGATCAACGAGGCGGTCCTAAGCGAACTGCGGACGATTCAGATCAACTACGCATTGCTCCAGCGAGACGTCGCCCGCGCCGACATGGTATTGGACTTCCGTTCCGTTGCTTCTACCGGGCAAGCATTAAAATGGAACCTTCAAAACTACCAACGCCTTGTTGAGATTTCGCCCAATGAGAGCTCCGGGGTGCACTCCAGGTTGGTTGCACAGCTCAAAAATTCCCTCGAAAACACAGAAGCTGCCATCTCGGCCTCGGCCGCGCAAAATGAGCTTCTGCAAAGCTCTCTCGTACGCTTTGCTCGCTCGGCTAATCGCCTTCGGGGGGGAGTGTCGAACAGGCCTGAATTTTCCAATCTGATCCTTCAATTTTCGGCCAGACCGGGATTCAGCCTCGCATTACAAATCGATCAGTCTCTCCGCCGACTTCCTCCTAGCCAGGACCAAGTCACGGAGGATGTTGCCCGCGAGGGCCGCGCTATCCTGTCCTCAATGTTGAGGTTGGACCGCGCTGTCAATCGGATCCCATCCTTCGACACGTTCGCCAAGGCTGCCGAATTGGAGCGAGAACATCTGAAAGCCTACAGCTTCGCCAGCGCGCAAGCGCAGCGTTCACGGCTTTTCTTTGGCTTGGTGTCCATATGCCTCTGCTTGTTTGCGACCATTCGAGCCTCCACGCTGCATGTGCGGACGAACCGGTTGGAAAGGCGGTTAGAGCTTGAAGCGGCGATGAGTGAGATCGAAGCTTGTTTCATCGACAGTCAAGCAACGAAGGCTTCGCGGCGCTTCTCCACCGAAGCAGCGCTTAGACTCATTCAATGCGTTTTCGATGCGGATCAATGCGCGCTTGCTCTGGTGGATCCGAGTATCAGCAGGAATACCGAGTACTTTGTCGCGAACAAGCGCATGCGCGTCTGGAACGCCACGCTAATCCATGAAGTCGTCTCACTTGTACACCCGGAACAGCCAGTGTTTCGCGTGGTTCCGGCGTCGGAAGTGGTTCGGACTGCCGTAGGCACTACCGGTGTTTGTCAAATTGTTGGTTGCCGGGCCTCCGATCAGCAGGCTGCGGTTTGTATCCTTGTTTTTGAAGGAGATCGCTCACCACCCTCCACAGACGACCTCCTGGTTCTGGCGAGCGCTACTGTGCGTTTAGGCAACCATCTTGAAATGCAACGTGTACACACGGAACGTAACCTTTTTGAGAGTCGATGGGAGCATGCGGAAAGGCTGACGGCTGTCGGCACAATCGCAAGCGGCGTTACACATGAATTCAATAATGTTCTAGGAGCAATAGTCGGCTACGCAGAGATGGCTAAAGGTCTTGTGCGTCGCCCCTCGAGAATTCGGGGCCACATCGGCCAAATTATCTTGGCCAGCAACCGAGCCAAACTGATTATTGATCAAATTTTGTCACTAAGCCGAAATCGGAAGCGCGTGACGATGCCTTTCGACGTCTCGGAGAGTGTAATGGATCTCGCGCCATTGCTGCGGGTTACACTTCGTGCGGATGTTCAGTTGAACTTCAAGATCAGCGAGTGGCAAACGGTGATCGAGGGCAGCCCGACCGAGATACAGCAGATCCTTATGAATCTATGCAAGAACGCGTCGGAGGCTCTCTTGAATGAGGGCCGTGTCGAGATTAGCGTTTCTCGCGCTCACGTCTGTCAAACGAAGCCCGTGGCTAAGGGCACCTTGAAACCGGGAGATTACGTTCTCCTCTCCATCAGCGACGATGGCCAAGGAATCGCAAGTTCGGTGCTTCCGCATATCTTTGAGCCCTTTTTTACCACGCGCTCTCGCGTCGGCGGGACCGGACTGGGTCTTGCTGCAGTGGACCGCCATGTGAGCGCGCTCGCAGGATGCCTTGACGTCACCTCGGCTGTTGGCCGAGGTACACGCTTCGATCTCTACTTACCGGCCTGCGCTGAGGAGCAGGTCAGAGCTGATAGCGCTTTCGGCCCATGCGATGGATCACTTGGCAACGGAGAAATCATTGCAGTCGTTGACCCCGATCCAGCAGCGTTGGAGATCTACAAGGATAAGATCGCCGCGCTGGGTTATAAGCCGGTCGGCTTCGCGACCTTCGAGAGTCTTTGCGACTGGATCGAGAGCGGGAAGGCAGCCGACCTCCTAATTTTCGATAAAGCGACTTTCCTCGGGCCAGGACAGCCCGAAGCCGTACGTACCACCCTGATGACGGTGCCCATCATCGTCGTTGGTGGAAGCGACCCCATGCCGATCACATCTGGTAATCAGACCTTCGTCCTTTGGCTAGCCAAACCGGTCTCGTCCAGGACGATGGAGCATGCAATTCGTAGGATGATAATGGCATGATGCCGCCGACGCGCTCAGGATACCGAGCTATCGAGGCAGCCGGCTGGGATCCAGCAAATACAAGAGCGTCGGACGATCTCTGCGCACCCGGCTCATGGCGAGTTCCCCTCGAACACTGTCGTCGGCTTCCGCTCAAGGAAGGCTCCCCGACCACGGCAAACCTGCCGCCGTGCTCGTGACCGTCAAGGACAAGTCGCCGCGCGATGGGGTCTGCGGGCCTCCATCCTTGACAAGTCACTGCGCGCTGGCGGCGACAGGCGACGGGTAATATAAGGTCGGGACGAGGAGATGGTCGCCAATCGGTCACGCAAGATGGTTGACGAAATGACTCGAGAGCAAAGCTTGACAATCATCGCCCCATTCACGCCAGACTTCTCCTGTGCGTTCATCATCGGCCACGGCTCCTCGCTGCCCCGACAAGGCTATCGCCGCCCGGCCGGGCAAGCGATATCCCAGGTTCCGACGTGTTCCTTTCATGCTTGATGGACCTAGGCCCCGGCAGGCATGTGGCTGGGTTCTCGGTCGCGGATCTGTGAGGCAAGCACGGGGTAAGCGACGGCTCGACCCACCATTGGGAAGGCCGGCTTCGGCACGGAGGTGCGGCCTCGGCGTTGAGAGGCATCGGATCGGGTGTAGATGTCTTGGCTGTTCCCGCCGAGACCTCACGCGCACCGTTTTGTTCCCACCATCCCTCCCCGTCAGCTCCGCCTGGGAAATCCTGCCAGCTTGCCGGATCCGACGAGATAATGCAGCGCTGGGACGGACTTTGCTCGCCAGCTAGCGACCGTGGTGATCTCTGCCAAAAGGACGAGGCCATGAACGCGATCGGCGCTAACGGTGGGCGTTTGTATAAGCCTTGGGGTGGGAACTGGGCCTTCTATGCTGGCGCCACATACAAGCTCAACGAGACAACTTCGTTCTACCTTCGGCTCTCCCGGTGACCAGCTCTCAGTAGCGTCGCGGCAAACGTTGCCTATGGGCTTCTTTTCGATTTCACAGCTACGGCGACTCCAAACTCAGCAGTCGGCAAGATGGAAGCTTCCAACGGGAACTGCCCAATGCGAACAAGAAGAGCAGTGTCGGCAGTAATCCTGCGCTTCGAACGCTCATCCTAACGCCGTGAAGCGTTGAGCTCCGAGGTTGGGCAGACCAAGCCCGCAACACGCTCCAAGAGAACGGCGCATAGAAGCCATACGAGATTGCAGCCTAGCCTTCGGGGCCGGACGTTTTTTCATATCAGACCGGTGGGGATGAAGCCTGCCATCCAGCACCCGGTCAGTTTCAGGTCAAACTTGAACTCCCAGTCGGGTCAGAACGCGATCAACTGGCAGTCCGACGCACTTAAAAATGACAAATGGATCGCCTGCTTTTGGCCATCCATGGGGAATTCGGGCGCGAGAGAACAAGCTCACACAGCATAAGCGAAGCTCCAGGCGAATCTTGCGCTGGCCGAGGCAGAACCATGTTTAAAGCTGCCTCTTTTCCACCTCGAACCTGTCTGAGTCCGGCCGATCGTCATAGATCGGCCAAAGCATCGGCCAGATGGCTCCCCCAATTACGGTTTGTGCATAGTTGTCAGTACATAGGCCTGCCGAACATCGGCCATGATCATCATCGGCAGCATCGATTTGTGTCCAAGCCTGGCGACGTCGGCTGTTTTGGGCAAAAGCCTGCACTCGCGTACCGCAGCCAACCTCGCCCATCTCGTGCGCATCATGAACACCTACTACAGCAACCTGATCGAAGGCCACGATACGCGCCCGCGCGACATCGAACGGGCGCTGGTCGGAATTTCGATCGAGACGAGAACCGCCGCAATCTGCAGCTCGAGGCGGCCGCGCACGTTCGCGTGCAAGCCGAGATCGACCGCCTGGCTGCCGATGGGCAGTTGCCGGAACCGGCATCGGTAGGTTTTCTTCGATGGCTGCACGCGGAATTCTATCGCGATGCCGAAGCGCCCATGCTGACCATCAAGGGTGCCGGCCGTGAGTTCGTCATGGCGCCAGGTGAGTGGCGATCGAAGCCAGAGCATGACGTCGCCATCGGCCGGCATGAACCGCCTTCGAGCGATCGCGTCAACGATTTCATGCAATACTTTGCCATGCGTTATCGCTTCGATAAGCTGGGCAAGGCCGGACGCATCCTGACCATTCCTGCCGCGCATCACCGCTTCAACTACATTCACCCGTTTCCGGACGGCAACGGACGCGTCAGCCGATTGATGAGCCACGCCATGGCCCTCAGGCCGGGGTCGCCGCGCACGGGCTGTGGTCGATCTCACGAGGCTTGGCACGTGGCGTGAAAAGCCGAACGGATTACAAGAGCATGATGGATCATGCCGATATGCCCCGCCAGGGTGATCTCGACGGACGTGGCAACCTCTCCGAACGCGCACTCGGCGATTTTACCTTATGGTTCCTGCAGGCGTGTATCGATCAGGTGAGCTTCATGACCGGACTGTTCGATCTCGACACGTTGGCCAAGCGGCTGTATCGGCATGTGGAGCGCAGTGGTCTGAAGCCCGAAGCCGGCCGCCTCGTGGAGGAAGCGCTCACGCGCGGTGAGTTTGACCGCGGCGAGGCATCCCGTATTAGCGGACTACCCGAACGTACGGCGCGTCGAGTGTTCAATGACGTAATCGCGCTCGGACTATTGGCGTCGGAAACGCCAAAGGGCCCAGTGTCCCTACGCTTTCCGGCGGACGCTCTGGACGCGCTGTTTCCGAAGCTTTTTCCGGAAACGTAAGAGCATAGGGCGCTCACGATCTTAGGTCACTTCTCCTCGGAACCGGAAAGATTTTCACCGGATCACCCGCGGGTTGGTCATTCCGCGTTCTGAGACGCGGGAAAAGCCGGCGCACTAGAGCCGAGGCCGCCGATGCAGACATATTTGGTGTCGAGGTAATCCTCGATGCCCTGATGTCCGCCTTCCTTGCCGAGGCCGGATTCCTTGACGCCGCCGAACGGCGCCTCCGGCGTGGTGATGAGGCCTTCATTGACGCCGACCATGCCGTATTTCAGCCCTTCCATGACGCGGAAGGCGCGGCCGAGATCGCCGGTGTAGAAATAGCAGGCGAGGCCGAATTCGGTGTCGTTGGCGAGTGCTATCGCCTCCTCTTCGGTCTCGAACTTGAACACCGGTGCGACCGGGCCAAAGATCTCTTCCTTCATGAAGCGCATCTTGGGCGTCGCATTGGCGATGACCGTCGGCTGGAAGAACGAACCGCCGAGCGCATGGCGCTTGCCGCCGGCAACGATCTTGCCGCCCTTGGATGTGGCGTCGGCGATCAGTTCTTCGACCTTCTCGACCGCCTTCTCGTCGATCAGCGGCCCCTGCTGCACGCCGTCCTCGAGGCCGGAGCCGACCTTCAGCCCGTTGCTGGCGGCAGCGAGCTTCTCGACGAACTTGTCATAGACACCAGCCTGGACAAGGAAGCGGTTGGTGCAGACGCAGGTCTGGCCGGAATTGCGATACTTGGCGGTGATCGCACCAGCGACCGCACGCTCGAGGTCGGCGTCATCGAAGACAATGAACGGCGCGTTGCCGCCGAGCTCCATCGACACTTTCTTGACGGTGACCGACGACTTCTGGATGAGAAGCTTGCCGACTTCGGTCGATCCGGTGAAGGTGATCTTCGACACCAGCGGATTGGCGCAGATCTCGTCGCCGATCTCGCTTGCCGAACCGGTCAGGATGTTGACGACGCCCTTGGGGAAGCCGACCTCCTCTGCGAGCGCACCCCAGGCGAGGCCCGAATATGGCGTCTGCGAGGCCGGCTTGACCACTGCGGTGCAGCCGGCGGCGAGCGCCGGGCCGAGCTTGCGGGCCAGCATCGAGGACGGGAAATTCCACGGCGTGATGGCGGCGATGACGCCGACCGGCTCCTTGGTCACCAGGATGCGGCGGTCCGCCCATGGCGAAGGCACGACATCGCCATAGGTGCGGCGACCTTGCTCGGCGAACCACAATATGTAGGCCGCGGCAGAGCCAATCTCGCCCTTCGATTCGAACAGCGACTTGCCCTGTTCGATGGTCAGCAGTTCGGCCAACACGTCCTGATTGTCCATCATCGCGTCATGCAGCTTCCGCAGCAGCTTCGAGCGCTCGAGCGCGGTCGTCTTGCGCCAGGTCTTGAAAGCTTCCGCGGCGGCTTCAATGGCGCGGCGGGTCTCGGCCCTGCCCGACTTCGGCACGGTGCCGATCTTGAGACCGGTGGCCGGGTTGTTGACGTCGACCGTCAGCCCGCTGTCGGCCTGCACCCATTCGCCGTTGATGAGATTGGCCTGGCGCATGAAATGGCTGGTTTTCTGAAGCATGGTCTGGCCTCCGTTCGGATAAGACAATCAGGATCCTGTATGCTGGCTGCGGCTCGCGCTTGCCCAAGCGCCTTTCGCGCGGCCGGCCCCTCCAGCGACGTCTCGCCGCCTCGCCGGGCGGGTTCATGCCGACTGGTCAGTCCGCGCATGGGCCGCCGCGGTCTCATCAAGAGCCGCGCGAATGCCATCAACCATGTAATCGATCTCTTTAGGGGCGATGACGTAGGGCGGGCAGATTGCCAGCACGTCGCCCATGTTGCGGATCATGACTCCGTGCTCGCGGCACCGCCGCTCGACATCGGTGCCAATTCGCAGCTCCGGCGCAAAGGCGCGACGGGTGGCGCGATCCTCGACGATCTGGATCCCCGCTATAAAACCGCGGCCGCGGACCTCGCCGACCAGTGTATGGTCGTTGAGCGCGTCCGCGAGCGCTGCATGCAGATAATCGCCGAGACGGCGCGCCTGGCTCACGAGATCGATCTCGCGGTAGATCCTGATCGCCTCGGCGGCGACGGCGGCTGTCACCGGATGGCCGGAATAGGTGAAACCGTGGCCGAACACGCCGACCTTGTGGGCCTCGTCGGCGACGCACTGGTAGACCTTGTCGGAGATAATGACGCCGCCAATGGGCAGATGACCGGATGAAAGCCCCTTGGCGACCGACAGCATGTCCGGTTCCATGCCAAAAGTCTGGCTGCCGAACCAATTTCCGGTGCGTCCGAAACCGCAGACCACCTCGTCGGACAGCATCAGGATGTCGTATTTGCGCAGCACCGCCTGAACCTTTGGAAAATAATTCTCCGGCGGTACCAGCACGCCGCCGGCGCCCATGACTGGCTCTGCGATCATCGCGGCAATCGTCTCTGGCCCCTCCGCCAGGATCAGGGCCTCGAGTTCCTCGGCCAGGCGCGTGGCGTAGTCATGCTCCGCCTCGCCCGGCAGACCGTCGAGATAGTGGAACGGCCGCGCGGCGAATATGACGGGAAGCGGCGGCAGGTTGAAGGACTTGTGCATGTGCGGCAGCCCACTCAGCGCCGCGCCCATGATCGTACTGCCGTGGAAGGCGCCAAACCTGCTGATGATCTTGCGTTTCTCCGGACGTCCCCGCGCGGCCTGGTAATACCAGGCGAGCTTGACCATCGTGTCATTGGCTTCCGAACCGGAGCCGACCAGAAAAACGCGCGCGTGGTCGAACGGCGCCAACGCGGTAAGCTGTTCGACGAGTTCGACGGTGGGCTCATTCGAGCGGTGATTGAAGGTGTGATAGACGGCGAGCTTGCGCATCTGGCGGTCAGCCGCGGCGGCCAGCCGGCTGTCGCTGAAGCCGAGCGAGGCACACCAGAGTCCGCCCATGCCCTCGATATAGCGGTTGCCCGCGTCATCCGTGACGGTCGCGCCTTCGCCGGCCACGATCGTCAACGGACCATGATCCTCATGCAGGCGTGGATCCGTTTGGGAATGAAAGTGCCTGGCCATGTCCAGCACGCGCGATTCGTTGTTCATCAAAATTCTCCTTGCGACCAGATAGGCGGTTGCTTCGGCGAGAAATATCTTATAACTTATAAGTTGTCGAGAAAAAATGATCCCGAGAGTGAAGCCCAATGGCCAACCCGCCCACTCCTTCAAACAACGCCCTGCCCCCCGACGCGGAGCGGATCGCCCTGTTGCGCGACAGGGCAGAGTTCGTCCGGCTCGAGACGCTGCGCCTCATCCAGATCGCCAAGGTGGGCCACTATTCGTCGGTGTTCTCCTGCGCGGAAATATTCGCCACGCTCTACTACGATGCGATGCGGCTGAGGCGCGGCGAGCCGCAATGGCCGGATCGCGACCGCTTCCTGATGGGCAAGGGACATGCCGCGGTCGGCCTTTACCCGCTGCTGGTCGACTGGGGCTTCTTCTCCAAGGACGTCCTCGATGGCTACACCCGGCTCGGCAATCCGCTTGGCGATCATCCCGACATGCGCAAGGTGCCCGGCGTCGATTTCAGCTCCGGCTCGATCGGCCATGCCCTGTCCGGCGGCCTCGGCATGGTGCTTGGCGGCCGTGCGGCCAACCGGCGCTTCGATGTCTATGTCCTGCTCGGTGACGGCGAGATGCAGGAGGGCCAGGTCTGGGAAGCGGCGCTATCCGCCGCCCACCATAAGGCCGGCAATCTGATCGCCATCGTCGACCGCAACGGATACCAGCTCGACGGGCAGGTCGACGACATCATCGGCATAGAGCCCTTGGCCGACAAATGGGCGGCGTTCGGCTGGCGGGTGCACGAGGTCGATGGGCACGACGTCGTCGCGCTCGCGACGCTGCTGCGACAGTTGAAGGCCGAGGCAGACCGCACCCGGCCCGTCTGCATCATTGCCAAGACCTCCAAAGGCAAGGGCGTTGGTTACATGGAAACCGAACCCGGCTGGCATCTGGGCTATCTCGCGCCATCGGACGAGGCCTTGGCCGCCGAAGAGATCAAGCGTGGAGGCAAAACACAATGAACGGCCCGATCGATACCAACTCCTGGCAGTACCGCCAGATCAACGCGCGCGCGCCTGGCCTGAGTTACCTGGCCAACGCGCTCATTGAGCTGGTCGAAGACGGTTATCCGGTCGTGGCCGGTACGGCCGACCTTCAATATTCCAACGGGCTGGTGCGGTTCGCGCAACGCTTTCCCGAACGCTTCACGCAATTTGGCATTTCCGAGCAGAACATGGTTTCGGCTGCTGCCGGCATGGCCAGCACCGGCGCCATGCCGTTCGTCGCTACATTCGCTTCTTTCCTGGCGCTACTGTGCTGCGAACAGATCAGAACCGACGTCGCCTATTCGGCGCTGCCGGTGCGGCTGATCGGTCATCATGCCGGTATTTCACTTGGCTTCTACGGCACCTCCCACCATGCGACGGAAGATCTTGCCATCATGCGAAGCATCGCCGACCTCACGGTCGTCGCGCCGGCTGACGGCCCGCAACTGGCGGCCGCCGTCAAGGCGTCTGTTAATCATGCCCAGCCAATCTACTTCCGCATTGGCCGCGGCCAGGAACCGCTGGTCTATGAAGACGACGGCGTCGACTTCCAGTTCGGCAAGGCGATCGTTCACGGCGAAGGATCGGACCTGACCATCATCGCCTGTGGCTCGATGGTCCATCCCTCAAGGGAGGCTTACCGCGCGCTGCGCACGGCGGGCAAATCCGTCGGGCTGATCGACATGCATACGGTGAAGCCACTGGATACCAAGGCAGTGCTTTCGGCCGCGGCTCACTCCCGCTTCATTCTGACGATCGAGGAACACAATATCCTCGGCGGTCTGGGCGGCGCGGTGGCGGAAATCCTGGCGGAGGCGGGCAGCCCGGCACGGTTGATACGCCATGGCATCCGCGACGAATACAGCCTGATTGCGCCGCCAACGCATCTCTACAAGCACTACCGGCTGGACGCGGCCGGAATCGAGGCCACCGTTCTTGAAGCCCTCGGCTGAGCCGGCGGACAACCATAGCCATGCACGGACATTCCGATGACCGATCAGAATAACACCGCCCGACTCTTTGAGCGCGCCGGTGCGGTGATGCCGGGCGGATTGCTCAGCCCGAGCCGCAGGCTCGGCGCGCCGCATGTCTTTGCCCGGGCGCAAGGTGCGTTTCTCTACGACGTCGATGGACACCAGTACACCGACTTCCATTGCGGCTTCGGCGCCAATGTGCTTGGCCACTGTCATCCGGCGGTGCGTGAACGCATCGCTGCGGTCTCCCAGGACATCGATCTTGTCGGCGCGGGAACGATGCGGCTAGAGATCGAGGTGGCGGAGGCGCTGGTCGACTGCATCCCTTGCGCGGATCTCGTCGCCTTCTGCAATTCGGGATCGGAGGCGACCTATCACGCCCTGCGCCTTGCCCGTGCCGCCACCGGTCGCAAGCGCATCATCAAGTTCCAAGGCGGCTATCATGGCTGGCACGACTATGTCGCCATGAACGTACAGTCGCACGCGCAGGCGATCGGCAAGTACGATCCCATCAGTGCTGGCATCCTCGAGGATGCCGCCCGTCACACCATCGTGCTGCCTTACAACGATGCCGGCGCCGTCGAGGATTATCTCAAGGCCAATCCAGGCGATGTCGCGGCGATCATCATCGAGCCAATCGCTCACAATATGGGGTCGGTGATCGCGACGGATGTTTTCCTGCGCGAGCTGCGTCGCCTGACCAGCGATCATGGTGTCGTGCTGATCTTCGACGAGGTCATCACCGGCTTTCGCCACGCGCTCGGCGGCTATCAGTCGATCGCCGACGTCACGCCTGATCTCGCGACCTTCGGCAAGGCGGCCTCCTCAGGCTATCCCGTTGGCGTGGTGGCCGGTCGTCGCGATCTCATGGCGCTCGTCGGCCGGACCGGGGAAGGATCCGTGTTCATGGGCGGTACTTTCAACGGCACGCCGTCGACGCTCGCCGCCATGCAGGCGACGATTGAGGAGCTGTCGAAACCAGGCTTCTACGACCGCCTGTTTGCCCTCGGCGCTTTCATGCGCACGCAGCTGGATGGCATTATCGATCGCCTCGGCCTGCCCGCGCAGAGCGCCGGGTTTGGCTCGGTCTGGCTGATCTACTTCCTCAGCGGTCCTTACCGCGACTACCAGGACTTGCTGGGCAACGACGATGTTTTCGATCTTGCATTCCGCAGAGAGATGGTGGCGAACCGGCTGATCGGCCAGCCGCTTCCGCTCAAGCGTCTCTACCTGTCAGGGAGCCATGACCGGGCGACGGTCGAGAACTCGATTGACGTCATCGAGACAATCCTGCGCAAGCTCTCAGCTGGGAAACCCGCCAGCTCCTAGCCATGTTTCGCAACGGACTTATAGGATATAAGAGCGTCTCGCACCATCCGTTGCCGATTCGGTGCGGCCAAGATTGCAGCGGTGGACCATGAGCACGATGCAGCCAATCGAGCAAGGCAGTCTGTCGGCGAGAACCTATATCTCGCTGCGCGAAGCCCTGATCGCCGGCAATTTCCGGCCCGGCGAAAGACTGTTGATGCAGGATCTGGCGCAACGGCTGGGCACCAGCGTCACGCCTGTGCGCGAGGCCTGTTTCAGGCTCGTCAGCGAGCAGGCGCTGGAACTGCGGTCAGGGCGGTTCATCACCGTTCCAGAGTTGACGCGGTCGCGTTACTGGCAGGTCCGGCTCATTCGCATCGCTCTTGAGGGACTGGCGGCCGAACTCGCCGTCGAGCATGTTTCGGAGAAGGACATTGCAAAACTGGTCGAGATCCATCGCGATTTCGTGGCCGGCGAAACGTCCGGCGATGCTGACCGCGCCCGTCGCGCCAATCGTGAATTCCACTTCGGCGTCTACCGCCTGTCCAAGATGGATATGCTGATCGCCCAGATCGAAAGCCTGTGGGTCTCGATGGGCCCTATCCTTAACGTGTATTATCTGCAGGCCGAGAACGATTACATCGGTGCGGAGGAGCACGAGACGCTGATCGAAGCGTTCCGGACCCGCAACAAGAAGGTGGCGCGTAAGGCGATCGAACGCGACATCGTGCGCGGTGGCATGAACCTGTTGCGGTATTTCGACGAGCAGGACGCGGCCGCCAAGCGGGCGTGATCGAAGCCGCCGGTCATTTGCTGGCGACCTCTCTTCGCGCTGGCTCAGGCCGCCCGAAGGCGCGCGGTGGCATCCTGGTCGACGACCCAGACGCCCTGCTCGGCGTCCAGCACCAGGGCCACCTTGTAGGATTGGCGAGCCGCTTCGCTCGTCAGCCAGCCGCGGTCAACGCTGGCCGCGACACGGCGGACATCGCGCTTGGTCGGGTCGCCATAGCCACCGCCGCCACAGGCAATGAACTCGATGCGCTCGCCGGCGCGACACGCCTCCTCATGGAACGCAGGCAATTCCACCAGCTTGCCGTCCGTACCGCGCTTGGCACTATGACTGGCCTTGGCGTCACCGCCGCCGAGCACCCCACGCGGCGGAAAGGTTGTGCCATCGGCCGAGTAGACCAGTGTCATCTCGTGGTCGACGGGATAGAAGACACCGCCCACCGCGGGAGCGCCCTCGAACTCGCCAATGCCTTGGGTATCCGCCACCACGCCGCGCGATTCAATGATGATGGGATACATGGATTCGTCCACCTCCACGGAATCCAGCGCGATCAGGCCGCCATTCGCCGGCCCGCAATATGTCAACCAGCCGTCATAGCCGTGACGCGCGCCGCCGCCGGCGTAGCCAATGAAGACCTGGTTGACGTAGGGCTGCCCGTCCTTGAACGGATCCTTGCCCGAAATCACCCCGATCCCCGCCGGCAGGTGCGAGCCGCTCTCCGCCTGGCCATAGGGTTCTCCCATCGTCGAGAACACGCAATTGCCGGCGATGATCAACCGGTCGTTGACATTGGTGGTCGCCACCGAGGTGCCTACGGGGTAGCGGGGTTTGCCAACCACGCTTCCCTCCCGCATCAACACCTTGATCCGGCCCTTGGCGCCCTCGTTGTGCGGGATGCCGTCGTCGAGATTGTTGAAGACGCCAATGCGGCACGAGCCCGTGCAGGTGTTTTCCGACAGGTTGAGACCGCCAGGGACGTTATCCATGTTGTCACGCACGTCGACCGTGATCTCGCCGGCTTCAGGGTCGACATCGATGGTGATCCGGACCGGGATGCCCTCCTCCGCCACGCCGGGGACCGGGTCATGGCGGACCTCGTAGGAGAACTTGCCCTTCGGCAATTTGGCGATCTCGGCCATGGCGCGACGCGCACCGTAGTCGAACCAGTCCTCGACGAAATCCAGCAGCGTGTCGCGGCCGTATTTTTCAAGCAGTTCCAAGAGACGGCGTCGACCGGTCCTGCAGGCGCCGATCTGGGCTCGCACGTCGCCCAGCCAGATGTCTGGAACACGGTTGCGCATCATGCCGATGCGCAGGATGTCCTGCTTCTCCCGGTGCTGTTCGACCACACGCACGCAGGGAAAATGGATCCCTTCCTCATAAACGTTCTTGGCAAATGGCAGATAGGTCGAAGGTGTCGGCGCGCCAGTATCGGCGTGATGGGAAAGCGCCACGGCCCAGAACAGCGGCTTGCCGTCGAAAAAGATCGGCATCGCCATGATCAGGTCGGCATGATGGGTGCCGCCAGTGTATGGGCAGTTGTTGAGGAAGATGTCGCCGTCGGCGATATCGTCGAACAACTCCGTTATCGGACGGGTCGCCAGATCCATCGACATGACGTGGATCGGCAGCGCGTCCTCGGTGGAAACGAGGCGGTGATCATAGGTCAGGATCGCACAGCTCAGGTCGCGGGCGTTCTTGATCACCGCTGAGCGGCTGGCCCGCATCACGACCAGCGTCATTTCCCGCACCACCGCCTCGAACCGGCTTTTGAGAACCGACATCAGGAACGGATCGACGCGGCGCGTTGGCGTCTCCAGGCGAATGACAGGTGAATTCATTTTACGATGCCTTGTTCGGGAAGGTTTGAGTCTCAATCGACTGTCACGACAATGTTGCCTTGCGGGTCGACGCGCCCGCGGTGTCCGTCCTTGAGGAAGGCGGTGAACGTCGTCGCCTCCACCAGGCATGGCCCATCAAGCGCCGCCCCCGCGCCCAGCTGGTCCATGTCGTAGACAGGCAGAGAGCTCGTCCGCCGGGTTTCGTGCAAATAAGCTGACCGATGGGTCTTGGCGACCGGCGCCGTCGTCTGGTCGGCCAGCCTGAAATCCTTCCAAGCATCCTGATTGGCCCGCTTGCCCACCGCGCGCAGCTTCCAGTTGGTGAATTCGACAATGTCGCGGTCGGATCTGATCGAATAGATGCGTTCGTGCATCTGATGAAACGCTTCGACGAGACTTGGGAGTTTTTCCGCTTCGAGGCGCGCCTCATTGGCCTCGAAATGGACCTCGATTTCCCAGGACTGGTACTCGTAGCGACCAAGAAAGGAGAACTCGAAACGCCGGAGATCTGGCTCAACGCCGGCCTGTTCGAGGAATGCCTCGCCCGACACCTTCAACCGCGCCAGGATGTCGGAGACGCCCGCGGCGTCGAAGCGCCGGGTCGAGGTCGGAAAAACCGCGCTTTCCTCGCGCGTGATATCCGAGATCAACCCGCCGAACGCGCTCAGCCCGGCCATGAAGCGCGGGATCATGTAGCGTTTCAAGCCCAATATGTCGGCCATCTCGGCGATGTGGATGGCGGTCGCGCCGCCGCCGCAGACAAAGAAACTGTCGCGTGGGTTTATGCCCTCGCGAATGGTGATTTCCTCGATGGCCCCGACCATGTTGTGGTTGCTGGTGGTCTGGATGGCGTAAGCCGCGTCGAGCAGCGGGATGCCGAGCCGCGTCGCGATGCTCGCGACCGCTTTCTCGGCCAGATCGCGGCTGATCTTGATCCGGCCGCCGAGAAAATAATCCGGGTCAATGATGCCGAGCACGACATTGGCGTCGGTGACCGTCGGCGCGGTGCCGCCCGCTCCGTAGCATGCCGGCCCCGGCCGCGCGCCAGCGCTTTGCGGCCCGACACGAAGCAGGCCGCCATCGTCGACCCAGGCAATCGACCCGCCGCCGGCGCCAACCGATCTCACATCCACCTTCGCGATCCCCAGCGAGTCGTCGTGGATCATGCTGTCCGGGGTGACGATGATCTGGTGGTCACGCAAAGCGGAGACGTCGAAGGTGGTGCCGCCCATGTCACCGACGATGACGTTGGCTTCGTCGCTCAGCGCCAGCGCGGCCATCGGCGCCAGCGTCGGCCCCGACATGACGCTGTAGATTGGCCGCCGCAGCATCTCGGCGGGAGGCATCATTCCACCGACGCAGTTGGCGAGCAGCAGCTCGCCCTGGAAACCCGCCTGCGAAAGTGCTTGCCGCAAGTCCTCGATGTAGGTGCGCACGATCGGATTGATCGACGCGTCGATAGCGGCCGCGATGATGCGCTTGTACTCGCGCGACATCGGATTGACTTCATGGCTAAGCGTGACCGGGATCTCCGGCCATGCCTGCGCGATGATATCGCGCACCGTTGTTTCATGGATGGGATTGACGACCGACCAAAGCAGACCGACCGCTATCGCTTCGACCCCATAGCGCCGGAAGTCGGCTATCGCCGCCTCGACATCGGATCTCGACAGAGGCGTGAGCTCCCGCCCGCGCGCATCGACGCGGCCCCGCGCCGTCTTCGTCAGGTGGCGCGGGACATAGGGCTCGGGATAGTCGAGCCGCCACTGGAAGGCGCCCTTGCGCGGCCCCTCGCGCAGGACGAGGATGTCCTGATGTCCTTCGTTGAGGATCAATCCGACCTTGACGGTCTTGCGCTCGACCAGCGCGTTGGTCGAGACGGTCGAGCCGTGTACGATCAAGTCGATCTTGGTCATGAACGTCGCGGGATCGAGCCCGTATCCGGCCGCCGCCACGTGCAGCACGTTGATGAATCCCTTCTCGAATTCGCCGGGCGTGGTGGGCGATTTGAAGATCGAGATTTTCCCACCGGGCTCGGAAATCAGGCAATCGGTGAAGGTTCCGCCGATGTCGATGCAGACTTGATAAGCCATTTAAGGTCCGAAGCTGTTAGCGTTTCTTGTGATCGCGGCCCAGTATCAGGCTGGCCAGAATGATGAGGCCCAAAAGAACCTGCTGCAGATAGCCGTCGACCTGCATGAGATTCATGGCGTTGGAAATGACCGTTATGAACAGGGCGCCGAGCAGAGCCGCAGTGACGCCTCCCTCGCCGCCGGTCAGCCGCACGCCACCGACCACCGCCGCCGCTATCGATTCCAGCGTCAGGTTGCCGCCGAGATTGGGCTCGCCCGAGCCGGTGCGCGCGGTGAGCAGCATGGCGCCAATCGCGGCCAGCAGCGAGCAGACCACGTAGTCGATCGCAACGACGCGTCCGGTTCGAACGCCCGCCGCCTTCGCCGCGCGAGGATTGGCGCCGATGAGATACAGGCCGCGCCCGAACACGGTGAAGCGCAGGACCAGGAACAGCAGTGCGAAACACAGCGCGGCGAACAGGATGGGCACCGGAATGCCGACCAGCCGTCGCTCCGCCAAGGCGTCCGTGAAGGCCTCGGGAATGCCCGGCACGGGAAAGCCGCCGCTGACGGTTGACGCCAGTGCCATGACAATGTTGGCCATGCCAAGCGTCGTCACGAGTGGATTGATGCCGACACCGGCGATGAGGAAGCCGTTCAGCCCGCCGATCAGCAGCCCGATGCCAAGGCCGGCGACGATTCCCCACAGGATCGGCATATCGCCGGTTCCGGTCATCACCATCGCCGATATGACGCTGACGAGCGAGACGGTGAAACCAAGCGACAGGTCGAAGCCGCGCGTCAGCAGCACCATGGTCTGCGCCATGGCAAACAGTGCGAGATAACTCGTCTGGATCGCGATGTTCCAGAGATTGCCGCTTGAAACAATACGCGGGTCGAGCAGACCGAGACCCAGCAGGGCCAGGAATACGAGCCCCGGCAGCTTGGCCTGCGACGCGAACCGGCGGATGTCCGGGCGAGCGCGGTCAAGAACAACCGGAGCCGCCATGTCTGGACGATCAGACATTGGCCCGCCTCCCCTGAACAATTCGGTCGAAAGCCAGTGCGCCGATGAGCACCGAACCCAGCACCAGCGTCTGGAATTTGCTGTCGATCTGCGTGAGGTTCATCGCATTGGCGATGATCGCCAGGCACAGCGCGGCCATGGCGACGTTCTCGGCGCGGCCTGAGCCGCCGCGCAATGAAACGCCGCCGATCACCGCCGCTGCGATCGTCTCCAGTCCGAGCGTCCCGCCGATCGTCGACTGGCCGGAACCGATACGGGCGGTGATCAGCACGCCGGTGAGTGCGGCCAGGAGACCGGAGAGCACATAGGCGGTAATTAACACACGGTGTGTGCGCACTCCCGACAGCCGGGCGGCGCCGACATTGCCGCCGACGGCGTAGAAGTGGCGCCCGAGCGCGGTCCGACGCTGCAGAATGATGGCGATGGCGATCACCACGATCGCCAGCAGCAAGACCGGCGGCAGGCCAAGCACCTGCCCTCGCCCGATGGCATAGACGAAGGCGTCGGAAACGCCATAGATCGGGATGCCCTGCGTGTAATAGAGCGTAAGTCCCGCGACGATCGACAACGACGCCAATGTCACCATGAAAGGTGATAGGGAAAGGCGCGCCACCAGCGTGCCGTTTACCAGGCCAACACAGGCGCCGCTGGCCAAGGCCAGCGCTACCGGCACCAGCAGCTGGAGCCCATGCGCATCGGGCATCGTGGCCATCGCCGCGGCCGTGACCACTGAGGCCAAGGCCATGGTGGCGCCGACCGACAGATCAAAACCGCCGGTGGTCATGACGATCATCTGACCGATCGCCGGAACCGCCAGGAAGGAGAAATTGCGCAGGACGTTGAGGATGTTCAGGCGGTTCAGAAAACGCGGTTCGATGATCGCGGCCGCGGCCGCAACCGCGACCAGAAGCAGGATGACGATCCCGCCTGTTTCCAGAAAACGGCGCCGCAGCGTGTCAGGGCTCATGCTGCCTCCGTGGCGCCGGTTTCGGCGTCGAAATAGTGACGCAGGACAGTGGCCTCGGTGATGCCGTCGGCTTTGAGTTCGGCGACTATGCGCCCTTCACGCATGACGTAGACGCGGTTGGCCAGGTGAACGAGCTCTGGCAGTTCGGACGAGGACAGCAGAATGGCCGCGCCGTTCTCCACCAGGGTTTTCATAAGCCTGTAGACCTCGCTTTTGGCGCCGACGTCGATGCCAACCGTCGGTTCATCGAAAATATGGACCGAGACCGGGCGCATCAGACCGCGCGCCAGCACGAGTTTCTGCTGGTTTCCTCCCGAAAACGACGACGCCGCGCGTTCCGGCGCCATAGGTCGCAAACCCAGGGTCTTCAACGGCGCGGCTATCGCCCGGCGCTCGCGCCACGACTTGAGCAGTCCGGCCTGGGACAGTCTCGGGTCGTCGAGCGCCGCCATGGTCACATTCTCGCGGCCTGGCCGGCCAAGCGCCAGTCCCTCGGCGCCGCGATCGGCTGGGTAGTAACAAAGTCCGGCACGCAACATGCTGTGCGGCACTGGCGCTCGAACCACCGCGCCATGGAGCTCGATCTCACCGGACGTCACCCGCTCCAAGCCGAACACGGCCCGGCAAAGTTCACTGCGGCCGCAGCCAACCAGGCCCGCCAGGCCGACGATTTCGCCAGCCCTGACCACGATGGAGGCATCCGATAGGGTACCGGAGACACTGATCCCCTTGGTCGCCAGCACGATTTCGGCGGGGCGCTGGCTGATTGACGGGTAGAGTCGTTCGACCGGCTGGCCGACCATCATCTCGATGAGCGTCGCGTCGGATGCCGCGGCGATGGCCACTGTGTCGATCTTGCGCCCTCCTCGCAGCACCGTGACGCGGTCCGCGAGCCGACGGATCTCCGCCATGCGGTGCGACACATAGATGATACCGACGCCCCGCGCCTTGAGGCCCGCGATGGCGGCGAAGAGTTTTTCCGCTTCACCGTCGGTAAGCGACGCGGTCGGTTCGTCGAGGATGAGTATCTTGGCATCCGAAAGCATGCCTTTGGCAATCTCGACCATCTGCTTTTGCGCCCGGGTCAGCGTTTCGATCTTGCTGTCCAGCTCGACGTGAAAGCCAATGTCGCGGAAGCGTTCTTCCGCGCGGGCACGCATCGCGCGCCGGTTTAGGAAAAGCCTTCCCTTGATCTCGCGTCCAAGAAACAGGTTCTCCTCGACCGTGAGGTCGGGGACAAGACTGAATTCCTGGAACACAGCCGCCACCCCGGCATCGCGGGATTTCTGTGGGGTCAGCGCGGAAACGGTTTGGCCGTCGATACGGCACGAGCCTTCGGTCCAGCCATAGGTTCCCGCTATCAGATTGATGAGCGTCGACTTGCCGGCGCCGTTTTCGCCAAGAAGGGCATGGACCTCGCCGCTCAACAGCGAGAAGTCGACGCCGTCAAGCGCCACCACACCCCCGAAACGCTTCGTCATACCCGTAAGTTCAAGCATCGCTGACACCACCGAACTCGAAGCAAAAAGGGCGGCAGGCCAGGCCGAGGTCTGCCGCCCATCGAAGATGCGACTATTGTACCGAAAATTCAGGCTTCCACCCATCGGGCGCGAAAATCTGCGTCGGGTCGATCTTGTCGACGTTGTCCTTGGTCACGATGCCCGGCGCGACCAGCAGAACCTTCTCGTAGTCCTTCTTTTCCAAGGCGCGCACCGCGAGGTCGACGCTGATGCGGCCCATCATCACGGGATACTCGGCGGCAAAGCCAAGCACCTTGCCTTCCTTGACCAGCTTCAGCATCGTCTGGTTCTCGTAAGACGACATGATCACAACATCGTCGCGGCCGGCGTCGGCGACGGCGCTGACGGCCGCTTCCGCCGCAGCAGCCCCGCCCCAGATGACATTGAGATCGGGATATGTCTGCAGGGCGTCCTCGACGAGGCGCAGGCTTTGCGGAACGCCGGGCTCACCGTAGAGCTCGGCCGCGAGCTTGATGTTGCCGGTTTTGATGCTGTCGCGAAAGCCCGCCATATAGCTCTCCGCCCAACCCGATCCCTGCGGACCCGGCAGGCCGATCGCCGTCGTCTTTTTGTCGCCGAGGTACTTCTTGAGGTACTCACCCTCCTGAAAACCCTTCTGGTAGGTATCGGGAGTGATGCGCGCGGTGATCGGAGTTTCCAGGATGGGATTGGCGACGGCGATCTGGACAAGACCCTTGGCATCGCCCTCCTTCAGCTTGGCCGCCAGACCGGCTTCCGAGATGGCTGCGACGAGGATGCCCTGGGCGCCGGATGCGACGCAATCGTCATATTGCGACAGCTGCTTGGGCAGTGCGTCATAGCCGCCGGCCTGCAGGACCGTCACTTTGACACCCAGGCGCTTTGCTTCCTCAACGATACCGTAGTCCACCGAGACCCAGTAGCTGTCCTTGAGGTGCGGAAACAAGACGCACAGGTTCCAGGGCTTCTCGGCCTTTTCCAGCGGCACATAGTCAAGTGCCTCGACTTTTTTCAGATCGCCGCCTTTGGCCGCGTTGATCTTGAAGGGCCACCAATCCTTGGCCTCGGCGGCGTTGGGCAGGACGGCCACGCCGGTGACGAAAGCCACCGCGAGGATGGATCGGAAAGCGTGATTCTTGGTCATGTGATTCCCCATTTTCGTGTGTTCCCGGGTCCGGAGCCGGCGATTTCGCCGGCTCCGCGGTCTGCCTTGGGAGCAGAGGCTTGCTGGCGGATCGTAGTACCGTCTAGGCGAGTTCGCCTTCAGGGCCATCCGCGCCGTTGTTCATTCACAGTGCTACCGTACTACTTATAAGTTATAAGTCAATAGGCTTTTCATTAGCCGGTGCTCAGCCGGGAAGGTGTCTTCAATCGCGGTTTCGCTGCCTCGACCGGGATCACAATCCATTTGACGAAAGACGAGGTCGGAGACAGCAGCCATGCAACTGGCCTCGGCGATGTGGGCTTCCTCGCGACCGGCCGGTATGCGGCTTGTCGATCGAGTTGCCTGACATCAAGCGCCGGCGAATAAATCAAAGCGATCAGCGTGGCCTTCGAATACAGAGCCATTGGTCAGCAGCCGCACTATCGACCAAATCGTCATAGGGTCTTTAGGGAGGAGATGTGCCCAGTGCATTCGCGTGCTGCAACAGCCGCGCTGAACCGCACGGCAGCGTGGCATAACACGCTGCGGTCGGATGATTGTTGAAATGACGGTTCCCCGCGCACGACCGTGCCGCTTTCCAACTTCTCTCGTCTGGCGCTTGCCAGCCTGAGTTCTTCCTAGAGTTCGGCGCCCGGATTGCGGGTGTTGTCTTGCGACTTCATTCTCCCGGCAGCCGGGCAAAGGCCCGCAACGTGGAGGCTTCTAAATGGAACGCGGGTTCCCGATGCTTAGTGGGTGGTGCTGCTGAGCAGGGGCAGGGCAGCACAGCCTCCGCCGGCAAGCCGTCGCGGCCGGTTCCCATGATGGCGTGCCGGCGCAAGTCCCGCGTCACCAAGCTCGCAAATCGCGATGCACGTCCAGCCATTGCGACATGGTTTTGTCAGCTGAGAGGCCGATCCCGTGTGCCGCGAACAGTCGAAACACTGATTGGGGGTGTGCGTTCTTGGCGTTGTGCAGCACTTCTGGCATTACTGGCCTTGCGGGGATGACGAGTCGGTCATGCGACAGTATGGATGTCCCCATCGGAATAGCCGGTCCGCCTTATCGGTCGTCACACCCGCATATCGCTCCGCTTCTAGGGAACACCCCATCACGCGAGGAAAGACATGGCCACATGCGCAGTGTCGCCAATCTACCCGTTGGACCGACGGCCCGGCGCTTGGGCCAGTCCACCGGCTTTAACCTGCGTCACAACTTGATCCACTGATCCTAGGAGACGACAACGTTGTTCGTCATGATTTGATGGGGCGGGGATTGGCCCAAAAGCGAGCCCCACAAACTGTACGGTTGCCAAATGCGTAATGGAGTGAATTGGAATGATCATCGTAACAGGCGCCACGCACGGGATTGGGCGGGCCTGCGTGGAGAAACTTGCGTCTGCCGGTTCCAGAGTGGTGGCGACCGGCCGAGATGCAGAAGCGGGCGCGGCGCTCGAACGCGCCAATCACGGTGTCACGTTCGTTCCCGGTGACATCATCCGTGAAGACGATTGCCGCCGTGTCGTCGACCGTGCGCTTGAACTTGGCAACGGCCGGCTCGCGGGGCTCGTGAACAATGCCGGCATGTCGAAGCGCATTGCCTTCGCCACCGCCACCCAGGACGATTGGGATGAGGTCCTTGCGGTTAATGCACGCAGCGTCTTTTTCTTCATCCGTCATGCGCTGGACGGCTTGCGGCTCGGGAGGGGTTCAGTCGTCAACATGGCCAGCATCGCCGGAAAGACGGGCGAAGAAGGGCTCGCTGCCTACTGCGCCTCAAAGGCCGCGGTCATCGGGCTGACGCAGGCACTCGCGCTGGAGTTCGGCGAGGAGATCCGCTTCAACGCTGTCTGCCCCGGCCAGATCGAAACACGCATGATGGCCAACATCATAAGCGATGCACTGCGCAAGAAGCAGCTCGAACTGCGGATCCCTGCAAACCGCTTCGGTGCCCCTGAAGAGATCGCTGATGTGGTCGCTTGGTTACTTTCGAATCAATCGAGCTATGTCAACGGCACGGTGGTGACTGTAGACGGCGGGGAAACAGCCGGCCTGCGCACACCGCGCGTCGCGCAGATCGATGGTGCTTAGGGCAATTCAGCTCAGCCGGAGCCGCGCTCGTCGAAATAGCGCAGAAGACCATGTGAGCCTCGCTGGATGTCGTTCTCGATCGCCTCGCGGGCCCTCTTCCTGTCGCCAGCCCTCAAGGCCTCGATGAGATGGTCATGTTCTTCCGCGCCGGTGTACCCGCGCGGAATTTCCCGATCGTAAACGTTAAGGATTGGACCCATCGAGGCCCACATGCTTTCGATCTGTCCGATCAGCATCGGGATACGCGACAGGCGGTAGACGCCGAAGTGGAAAGCGCGATTGGAGGATCGCGCTTCCTTGATATTACCGGCCTTATGGCTCTCTACAAATGAGGCGCGGAAGGTCTCAAGCTGTTCGAGATCGGCGGGGGCAAAATGGTCGGCAGCGTGTTCTGCCGCAAGCCCTTCAAGTGCCACGCGGATCAGCTTGATCTGAATGTAGCGGGCGCGGCTGAGGTCTGGCACCGCGGCGAACCTGCCGGAGCGCAACTCGAGCGCCTGCTCGCTGACGAGCCGCAGACAGGCTTCGCGCACCGGCGTAATGCTGGTTCCGAGCTGCTCGGCAAGATCCTGCATAAGGAGACGATCGCCCGGCGCGAAATTGCCGATGATCAAGCCATCCCGCACCTTGCTGTAAATCCGCGCGGACAGGCTGCCCATCTCCTCGGGCTGCATCTTCATAGGGCCCATGGGACTCCCCTCGTCTCTGCTGCAGCTCTACGGAAATGTCGATTGACGCGTTTCACTACGTTTATAAGTTATAATAGCTGCCTATATTTTGTTATTCAGCGGCAGACAAGTACGTGCACGTTAATTGTCTGCAGCAAACATGTCCGTTTTCATAACTATTTGTGAAATTTTGTTTTTATAAAAAACAACGAGACCCTTCTTTTCCGATTCTGACAATGGAATGTGACGACAGAAAAAGGCGCGATCTCATCTGCGTGGCATGAGTTGGTGTGCGAGAGATGATGACATCTGAAGGAGCCGGGAAGCTTACATGTCAATTTCCAGTCTGATGGGCAGAAATTTCCGATTCTGAGGCGACTCCGAACCGGCTGGACCGACGATGACGTCTGCACCGTCAAGATGATACGGCAGGCCAGCAAGTCCAAAAGCTGCGTATGGCGTTTGCAGAGCGTTTCGCCGCCGAAGGGCTTCAAGGGTTGTTGCGCGACAAGACGCGGCCCTCGCGCATTGCGGCTCTCGGGCCCGAAAGCCCGCCGAGCGCAGCTCTGACAAGGCCGCGACAGGAATCAACGACGACTGGCCAGAATTATGAAATCCCTTGCGACACTATGCAATTTCAGACATTTCAGACAAATAGATTTAACATTCTCTTCACTTGCACTTTGGGGCGCGTTACCCGAATTAGCTGGAGCGGCCGAAACCCCCGTAAGATCAAGCGCGTAGTCGAAATCCAATCTTGCTGGTGCTTGTCGAGGGATGCGACGCGATGGGCCGGCGCAGGTGCGCTGTGAAGCAGCACTGAGCGCGCCGAAAAACGGCTTCCCAACAGGAGATTGATTTGGATTATGTGCAGTATTTCGCCGGAAAAATCGAGCAACTCAAAGGCCGTGGCGGGTATCGTGAATTTGCCGATCTGGAGCGTCAGTCTGGCAACTTCCCAAAGGCCTGGCTCAATAGGCCCGACGGCCGAAAAGAGATAACCATTTGGTGCACTAATGATTATCTCGGTATGGGGCAGCACCCTAAAGTGCTATCGGCAATGAAGCGCGCCATCGATGCCAACGGCGCAGGATCGGGAGGATCCCGCAATATTGGTGGCACCAACCATTATCACGTGTTGCTCGAGCGGGAGCTTGCAGGTTTCCACAATAAGGAAGCAGGATTGATTTTTGTTTCTGGCTTCAGCTCAAACGATTCATCGTTGAATACATTGGCATCTTTGATGCAGGACACAATTATATTTTCTGACGAGCACAACCACGCTTCAATTATTAGTGGATGCCGCAACAGCCGGGCCGAAAAGCGCGTCTTCCGGCATAACGACGTTGCGCATTTGCGGGAGCTTCTGCGCAGTGTAAATCCTGCAAGACCCAAGATCATTGTTTTTGAATCGGTATATTCAATGGACGGTGACATTTCACCGATCAAAGATATCTGTGACATGGCGGACGAATTTGGCGCAATGACGTTTCTGGATGAAGTTCATGCATCGGGAATGTACGGTCCGAAAGGCGCCGGCATTGCCGCGGCACTTGGCATCATGGATCGTCCAACCATCATCGAAGGGACGCTAGGTAAGGCGTTCGGCTCGATGGGGGGTTATGTGACCGGACCTGCCTCCATTGTTGACAGCATACGAAGCTTCTCGATCGGTTTCATTTTCACCACGGCGCTTGCGCCAGCCCTAGCGGCTGGTGCGCTGGCAGCGCTGCGCCATCTTCGCGATTCAGATTCAGAACGAATTGATCTGCACCGGAAAACGAAACTTTTAGTCGGATTGCTGAAAGAGGCGGGCATCCCCGTCATGCCGACCCGAAGCCACATCATTCCTGTGCTTATTGGTGATCCATTCCGTTGCAAGGAAGCGTCCCGCCAGCTTCTAGATCAGCATGGAATATACGTTCAGCCAATTCTGGCGCCGAGTGTTCCGGTGGGAACCGAGCGGTTCAGGGTGACGGTTACGCCTGCCCATAGTACGACAGATATTCGGACGTTCGTCGATGCGCTCAGGCAGGTTCTGCAGCGGGACAATCTTGGCAAGGCTGCCTAATGTAAATGCTGGGAACGACAGGGCGCGCAGCCTCAGACCTGATTATATCAGCCGGGCTCGCCGAGGTGGAAGCGGCGGTCCGCGATCCGGTTCTGACGCCCGATCGCATCTTCGAATGTCATCGGAAAGCAGTTCCGTAACCCGCAATGACAGCTTTCGCGATCTTAAATGATGTGACTCCATGATTGAATGGGGCCGTTTGACGACTCGCTGCTTACACATCGGGCCGGTTCCAGATTCAGGGCTCACCATGAGCCGGTATGACCAGAGCGCATGTTCTTGTGCTGCGAGTTTGATGTGGCTTGGCGTGCCCTACCCGAGGGGTAGGTCACGCCCAGGCCCACGGGATCACACACCAACCCCAGCTAACCTGGTTTGAACGGAGCAAGCCTCCGACGCCGCCCTAATCAACAACGCTGCAACAGATCCTTCAAATCAATTTACAAGATTTTTACAACCGTCAGTCGTTGACAATGGTACGGCACCGCGAGTCTGAGGTCCGGCACGGCCATAAAAGTGACGCCGGTACCCTCGGACCGCCGCCAGCACGCAACATCGGGATTAACAGCAATGGTAAGAAGAAGAGCGCTCATATTGGTCGAAGGCCATAGGGGTACTGGTCAGCTATACGTCCAAGCGGCTCAGTGTCTTGGTCTTCATCCAATTACTCTGACGGCTGATCCACCTCGGTACGACTATCTTTCGGCGGAAAACGTTGAGGCAATCCGTGTCGACACTGGCAATCTCGAAGCGTTGGTCCGCGAATGTTCGCGGCTGCGTGCTACCCACGACATTGCTGGCATTACTGGCTTTGCCGGGGACCATGAATCGATCTATGCGACAGTTGGCAAGCTTTGCCGGCATTTCGATCTACCGGGACCGAACCCTGAATCGATTGAACGAAGCTGCGACAAATTCAAGCAACGCCAACTCCTCGCGCAGGCCGGCGTTCCAATACCGGCTTATCGGTTGGCAACGAATGCGGCGGAGGTAGAAAGCTCGGCTGCAGAGATCGGCCTGCCCGTGATTCTTAAGCCGGCAGTAGGCAGCGGCAGCATCGGTGTCCGATTGTGCCGCAGCCTCGAAGACGTAGCCGAACATACGACCTATCTATTGGGCGGAAAGCACATATGGCGGTCTACACCGAAAATACTCGTCGAAGAATTCGCACAGGGCCCGTTCTATAGCATTAATGTTATGGGGAATGAGGTCGTTGCGATTTGCGCCAATGACTTTGGTCCCCTCCCCCATTTCGTCATACGTGAGGTGACATATCCGGCCCTGCTAACCGATCAGGAGCGTGAGCGCATCGCCGATGTTTCGCTGAGCTGTTTGCGGGCTCTCGGCCTTGGCTGGGGGCCAACTAACATTGAACTCCGGTGCACGAAACGCGGTCCAGTTGTCATTGAAGTCAATCCGCGTCTTAGTGGCGCGCCCGACCCTCAACTGGTCCAGTTAGCTTACGGTGTCGACCTCGTCACCGAGCACATCAAGCTTGTCATTGGCGAGGAATGGGATCTGCGCAAAAAGCATTCGCATACTGCGGCCGCGCGATTCCTGCTTCCTGATCAAGATGGCACCCTGGACTGGATTGGTGGCGACACTCAGGCAGCTGCTATATCAGGTGTGGCCGAGGTCAAATTGAATGTTGAACCCAAGACACCGATCGTCAGGAAGGGGGATTTCCGAGACTGGATTGGACATGTCATTGCCACTTCGCCCAGCCGTGCTGAAACCGAGGGCGCCCTTCAGCGAGCCGTCGACTTGATCGATTGGTCGATCACCCCTTTTCCGGCGACAATAGGAGGTGATCGAGAGCACGATGTTTGTGGGGCGTTCGGGCGGCCCACCAGTTCTGTTCCGATCAGGCATTGACGGCTTAAGATCCTTGAAACGCAGCAGTTCCGTCTACGTCAATGTCACACCAAGTTTGACGAGGCAAATGCAGCTTTGGCCACACCTGCCCTATCTCCCGCGGAACTTCTCCGCGACCCGTGGCGAGGCCGTCGGCCCAATTTGGGCCCAATTTGATTGCCGCCCACCGCCGCCGCAGGACGAACATGCGCTTGACAAGACAACCCCGGCCCGTTCAACTTGAGGCATTCACCAGGGGAGTCCCGGCAAGGGGCTGAGATACTGCTGGCTTTCGCGGCGCAGTGACCCGTTGAACCTGATCCAGTTCATACTGGCGTAGGGACGGTGCAAGCGCTTTGCGGGAGTTTACGCCCGAGGTCCTGTTTCGGCAGGTCGACAGAAGCGTCTTTTCATCCTTCCGGCACAGAACTGGGTCTCCAATGCATGAGCAAAGGAGCCTCAAGATGAATGCCCTTACCCCCGCCGTGTCGACGGGACCGCTGCCCGCCTCGCGGAAGATCCACAAGCCCGGCACCATCCACTTGCAGATCAAAGTGCCGATGCGCGAAATCGCCGTCCATCCGACAGCCGGCGAACCGCCCGTTACCGTCTACGATCCGTCGGGCCCCTATACCGATCCGGCTGTCGAAACCAGCATTGAAAAAGGCCTGGCCCGGCTTCGCCACGAATGGATCTTGGCCCGCGGCGATGTCGAGGACTGTGACGGCCGCCATGCCCGGCCGGAGGACAACGGCTTCGCGACGGGCGAACGCCTGACGCCGGAATTTCCCATCCGCCACCGACCGCTCAGGGCCAAAGCAGGCAAGGCGGTGACGCAGCTTGCCTACGCGCGCGCCGGCATCATCACACCCGAAATGGAGTTCGTCGCCATTCGCGAGAACCTTGGTCGCGAGATCCTGCACGGCAAGCTTGAGCGCGACGGCGAGGCTTTCGGCGCGACACTGCCCGATTTCGTCACGCCCGAATTCGTGCGTGACGAGGTGGCGCGCGGACGGGCGATCATCCCCGCCAACATCAACCATCCCGAGAGCGAGCCAATGATCATCGGCCGCAATTTCCTGGTCAAGATCAACGCCAATATCGGCAATTCCGCTGTCACCTCCTCGATGGCCGAAGAGGTTGAAAAGATGGTGTGGGCGATCCGCTGGGGCGCCGATACGGTGATGGACCTGTCGACCGGCCGCAACATCCACAACATCCGCGACTGGATCATGCGCAACGCGCCGGTGCCGATCGGCACGGTGCCGCTCTACCAGGCGCTCGAAAAGGTCGGCGGCATTGCCGAGGATCTGACCTGGGAGGTCTACCGCGACACGCTGATCGAACAGGCCGAGCAAGGCGTCGACTATTTCACCATCCACGCCGGCGTGCGGCTGCATTATATCCCGCTGACCGTTGACCGGGTCACGGGCATCGTCTCGCGCGGCGGCTCGATCATGGCAAAATGGTGCCTGCACCATCACCGGGAAAGCTTCCTCTACGAGCACTTCGCCGAGATCTGCGACATCGCCAGAGCCTACGACGTCTCCTTCTCGCTCGGCGACGGCCTTCGTCCGGGCTCGATCGCCGATGCCAACGACGCGGCGCAATTTGCCGAGCTGGAAACGCTTGGCGAGCTGACGCAGATCGCCTGGGCGAAGGATTGCCAGGTGATGATCGAAGGGCCCGGCCACGTGCCGATGCACAAGATCAAGCAGAACATGGACAAGCAGCTCGCCGTCTGCGGCGAGGCGCCGTTCTATACGCTTGGCCCGCTGACGACCGACATCGCGCCGGGCTACGACCACATCACCTCAGGCATCGGCGCCGCCATGATCGGTTGGTTCGGCACCGCCATGCTCTGCTACGTCACGCCGAAGGAGCATCTCGGCCTTCCCGATCGCAACGATGTCAAGATCGGCGTGATCACCTACAAGATCGCCGCCCACGCCGCCGACCTGGCGAAGGGCCATCCGGCAGCGAAAGTCAGGGATGATGCGCTTTCCCGCGCGCGCTTCGAGTTCCGCTGGGAGGACCAGTTCAACCTGTCGCTCGATCCCGAAACCGCGCGGTCCTTCCACGACCAGACCTTGCCCAAGGAGGCGCACAAGCTGGCGCATTTCTGCTCGATGTGCGGACCGAAATTCTGCTCCATGCGCATCTCTCACGACATCCGCGCCGAGGCACAGAAAGAGGGCATGGCGGCGATGGCGGCGAAATACCGCGAGGGCGGCGATCTCTACCTGCCGGCGGACGAGACCGGCGCACCGCTCATACCTCAGCCACGTGAGCGATCATGAAGGTCTTGGTCAAAGGGGCGGGCGTTGCCGGCCTCACCGCCGCCTTCGAATTCGCCGCACGCGGCGCGGCGGTTACCGTTGCCGAGACAAGGCCTGCCCTTGGGGGCAATGCGTCGTGGTTCGCCGGTGGCATGTTGGCGCCGTGGTGCGAGCGTGAAAGCGCCGAGCAGCCGGTGCTGGATCTCGGAAGCGACGCCGCCGACTGGTGGGACGCCGCAACGCCCGGCTTGGTAGCACGGCGGGGAACGCTGGTCTTGGCCGCGCCGCGCGATGCGGGCGAGCTCGACCGGTTCGCCAGCCGCACGACGGGCTATCGGCGCGTCGAGGAAGATGAAATTGCCTTGCTGGAGCCCGACTTAGCCGGCCGCTTCCGCCGCGGATTGCTCTTTCCCGATGAGGGCCATCTTGATCCGCGCCAGGCGATGGCAGCACTTCATGACAAGCTCGCGGCCACGGGGGTCGAGTTCCGCTTCGGCGCCGACGCCCAGCATGTTTTTGGTTTCGATCGTCAGATCGACTGTACGGGAATGGCGGCGCAAAATGACAGGTTGCGTGGCGTTCGCGGCGAAATGCTCACCCTGCGTATCCCTGATATCTCGCTGTCGCGCCCCGTCAGGCTGCTGCATCCGCGCTTTCCACTCTATGCAGTGCCGCGCACCGACCACCGTTTCATGATTGGTGCGACGATGATTGAAAGCCGGTCCGTCGGACCGGTTACGGCGCGTTCGATGATGGAACTGCTGGGCACCGCCTATGCCCTCCACCCGGCCTTTGGCGAGGCCGAGATCGTTGAAACCGGTGTCGGCGTCCGCCCAGCCTTTCCCAACAATTTGCCGCGCGTCGAAACCAAGGGTGAAATCATTGCGATCAACGGGCTCTATCGTCACGGTTTTCTCCTGGCTCCCGCCATGGCGCGCCAGGCTGCCGACCTGGTTTTCACTCAAGACAGAACCAAGGAGCTTGCTCATGAAACTGATGGTCAACGGCGAAGCGCATGAGGTTGCCGCCACCACGCTGGAGGCGCTGCTTGCCGCGCTTGACTATGAGGGCGATTGGCTGGCGACGGCCGTCAACAATGACCTCGTGCACAAAGCCAACCGGGCGGAATTCCAGTTGAACGACGGCGACCGGATTGAAATCCTCTCGCCCATGCAGGGCGGCTAGACCATGATCGAGCTTTACGGAGCCGAGCTTCCGTCGCGCCTGCTCCTTGGCACGGCTCAATATCCTTCGCCGGCCATCCTTGCCTATGCAGTCAGGGCATCGGGCACGGCGGTGGTGACCGTCTCGTTGCGCCGTGAAATGGCAGGCGGCAGAGCTGGCGAAGAATTCTGGTCGTTGATCCGCTCGCTTGGTGTCAGAATCCTGCCCAACACTGCTGGCTGCCACTCCGTCAAGGAAGCGGTCACGACCGCACAAATGGCGCGCGAAGTCTTCGGTACGAACTGGGTCAAGCTCGAAGTGATCGGCAACCATGACACGCTGCAGCCGGATGTTTTCGGTCTGGTCGAAGCCGCCCGCATCCTGTGCGAGGACGGTTTTGCTGTATTCCCCTATACCACCGACGACCTTGTCGTTGCCGAGCGGCTGCTTGCGGCGGGCTGCAAGGTCTTGATGCCATGGTGCGCGCCGATCGGTTCCGCTCTCGGACCGATCGACATCACGGCGCTGCGCTCGATGCGCGGACATTTCCCTGATGTTCCGCTGATCGTGGACGCGGGGCTCGGACGGCCGTCGCACGCGGCAACCGTCATGGAGCTCGGCTTTGACGCCGTACTCCTGAACACGGCAGTCGCCAAGGCGGCCGATCCGGTCGGCATGGCGCGTGCGTTCGGCAAGGCGGTCGAGGCCGGTCGTGAAGCTTTCAGCTCGGGAATGCTCGAACCGCGCGACGTCGCCGTGCCGTCGACGCCAACGATCGGAAGGGCGGTTTTTTCATGAAGCTCGATCCCTTCTACCTGATCGTCGACAGCGCCGCCTGGATCGAACGGCTGGTGCCGCTTGGCGTCAAGCTGGTTCAGTTGCGCATCAAGGATAAGGACGAGGCCACGCTGCGGACGGAAATCCGCCGCGCGAACGGCGTCTGCGTGGTCCATGGTTGCCAACTGATCGTCAACGACTATTGGCGCACGGCAATCGAGGAAGGCTGCGACTTCGTCCATCTCGGCCAGGAGGATTTGGCTGCGGCCGACCTGCTGGCGATTAAGTACGCCGGATTGAAGCTCGGACTTTCCACGCACGATCATCTCGAACTGGAAACGGCCATCGCTGCCGAGCCCGACTATATCGCGCTCGGCCCCATCTATCCCACCATCCTGAAGCAGATGAAATGGGCGCCGCAAGGGCTCGAGCGGATCAGCGAGTGGAAGCATCGGGTGGCGCCGATCCCATTGGTCGCCATCGGCGGCCTCAACCCCGACCGGCTCGACGGTGTCTTCGAGGCCGGTGCGGACACCGCGGCGGTGGTCACCGACATCACGTTTAATGCCGATCCCGAAGCGCGCACGCGAGAATGGATCGAAAAGACAAAGCCATGGCGCTGAGGCGAGAACCGCATGTGCTCGTGGTCGGCGGATCAGACTCCAGCGGTGGGGCTGGAATTGCACGCGATATCGAGACGATCTCTTCCATTGGCGTGCGCACCTGCCTTGCTGTCACCGCGCTAACAGTGCAGACGCACCATGCGGTCATGGAAATCCACTCTATGCAACCCGGTCTGGTGGCCGGTCAGATGCGTGCGGGGTTGCAGGCCAACAAAGTGGCGGCCATCAAGATCGGGATGCTCGCCACGGTGGAGATCGTCATTGCGGTTGCCGGAGTGCTGCGCGAAAATCCGCAGGTGCCGGCAGTGCTCGACCCGGTGCTGGCCTCGACGTCAGGCCGGGCGCTCCTGGAAGCCGGCGCCATCGCCGCCCTGAAATGCGATCTGATGCCATTT
The DNA here is from genome assembly GCF_040318795.1 of Mesorhizobium sp. M1004. NCBI lineage: Bacteria > Pseudomonadati > Pseudomonadota > Alphaproteobacteria > Hyphomicrobiales > Phyllobacteriaceae > Mesorhizobium > Mesorhizobium sp. M1004. The sequence goes on along the minus strand of NZ_JAMYNB010000015.1, from coordinate 97,966 downwards.
TGCCGTCTGGTCACCCCCAATCTCTTCGAGCTGGCACTCCTTGTTGGCTCGGAGCGGGCAGTGGATGAGGACGGCGTAGTCTGGCAAGGCCAAGAATTGCTGGCAGCCGGCGCGCGGGCTCTGCTGATCAAGGGCGGCCATGCATCGGGACCGCAATCAACGGATATTCTGTTGCGCCCCGATCACGAACCAGTCCGCTTTGACACGCCGCGTCTTGCCGCATCGATGCGCGGGACGGGCTGCATGCTGGCCAGCTCGATTGCGGCACATCTGGCGAAGGCGCAATCAATCGAGTATGCCGTGCGCCAGGGCAAGCTCTTTGTGTTAGAAAAGCTTCGGAAAACCCCAGCCAAACTGGATGTCCTTTTGATGTGACAATCCCTTCGGACTGCTCAGTCGATAGCGCTGAGGTTGTTTCTGCAAGTAAATCAACGGTTGTCGAAAGACAGCGCGAACCTTGCCATCGTCCCATGTGCAGTTCGACAGCAACAGATTCAGAAGCCGTTTCTTCTCACCTGCAGCTTGGCAGGCAAACAGTTGGCGAGCATTTCGCGCCAGCTCCAACAGGCGCACGCCATCCTCCATGTACGATTCCTCAGCTGCGCCGTGCCGCTCGATCTCACGTAGCAGGCGTGTCTGTTCGACCCGCCATTGCGCTGACATCCGATCGTAGAAGGCGCTGTCGATGCGTCCGTCGAGCTTGTCCAGGTACATTGCCTGAAGCCGATCCTCGAGGCGCTTGTATTCCTTTTGGGATCGCAGGATCGCCTGTTCCTGCTCCTTCCGCTCATCGGCGTGGCTGGCTTTGAGCGCGTCGCGGACCCAATCCAGCACCTCTTCATCGAAAAAAAGTTTGTCCAGCAAGGCGCCAAAGGCCTCTTCGAGGACCTCCTCGCGGACGTACTTGCGGCGGCACTCGGCATAGCCACCGCGGCCTTTGTCGCTGTGACCGGTGCAGTGGTAATAGATGTATTTGCCCTTCTTGATCTCGGCCACTACCGCGCAGCCGCATCTGGCACAGGTCATCAGACCGCTGAAGGCAAACTCATAGCCGTAAGAGTAGATAGGCGTCGCGTGACGGCCGGTCAGCACGCCTTGGACCCGCTCCCACAGTTCGATCGACACCAGCGGCTCGTGCTTGCCATGGTGCAGTTTGCCATTCCACTGAAACAATCCGGTGTAGAGACGATTGCGCAGAATCGAGTGAACCGTGCTCACCGGAATCGGATGCCCACTCTTCGGATACACAAGGTCTTCAGCGTGGGCTGCCTTCGTAATTGCCTTGAGGGAATATCCGCCGGTTGAGTAGCGCTCGAACAGCCGACCGTCTCCACGAGCGTGCGCTCCAGGTGCGCACTTTGATCGCAGAGGCGCTCGCTCTCTTCGTGAGCATTGCGCCATTCTCGCCAAATCGCTAGCGCGGGATCGGAAGGTAGAGTTGCTGCCGGCGCCTGACCGGCAAGAGCACTTTTTTCCCATCCTAAGATTGCAATCGCCGTTGTACCAAGTACCGTCCTGCGGGTGACGAACGATAAAGGCGTGGTATTGTCGGAATCAGCCATGATCCGAGCTCCTAACAGCTTGGTTGTGGTCAGGCTGGCTGGAGCGTTCCCGCGCCTCGGTCAGCTACTGCACGTACATAGCAATTGCGATGCACGTGCAGTCCAAATAAACCCTTTCAATGCCAAGTTCAAGCCAGACAGCGGAAAATGCCGAAAAAGCCTTTCACGACCCGTTTAGATCCATCTGTGCTAGCTTTGGCAGAAAAACTCGCAGCGGCAGAACGTCGATCGGTAACGGCTGTGATAGAGCTCGCATTGATCGAATATGCGGAACGTCGTGGCATTAAGCCGCAAGAGCCGGACAACAACCCATAGCGTTGAGAACAAGGCTTTAGATTAATCCGCATGCGCCGTCGCCTCGCGGATAGAGTGTCACCAAGACGCCGAGGGGCTCCAGCTGTGTTCGGCAAATTCCCTGTGGCGGCGCCATTGTCAGGTTGAGGCCCTAACTGCATGAACCTCGACGAATACGAAAAGACGCATCTATCAACGTACGATGAGTTCGCGCGAACAGTTCGATTCATCCTGGAAAATGCGTTGCGCGCCGATAGAAACCTCCCTCGGCCTCAATCTGTTCAGTGTCGCGCAAAAGATGTCGGGAGCCTTCGTCGGCGTCTCGTCGAGGCAAACGACCTGGATACGCAGACGCTTGAGGTCGACCGACGCGATCTCGCCGGCGCTCGGCTCATCTTCTATACGAACAACGACGTTGACCGCTTCTTGGCGTCATCGCTAGTCCGCGACAACTTCGAAATCGAGGAAGATTCGACCAAAATCCATCACCCCACTCCTGAGAACGAGGAGGCCCGATATCGCGCTGTGCACTACACGATCAAGCTTCGCGAGGATCGTGTACGCCTCCCTGAATACGCAAAGTTTGCTGGCCTGCGCTGCGAGATTCAAGTCCAGACGATCTTGAACCATGCCTGGTCAGAAACCTCTCACGATATTCTCTACAAGGACAAGCTAGGCAACGGCGGCTACGGCGGAGAAGCGATGAAGGCAATCGCCAGCCGGTTTGAACGGATTATGGACAAGTATCTGATTCCGGCTGGCTTTGAGATTCAGAAGGCGCAGCAGGAGTACGAGCGTCTCCTGCAGGGCAAGAGCCTTTTCGACCAGGACATCGCGACGCTGCTCGACGGCGCACAGAATAACAATGAACGGTATGAGATTCTTTCCAGCCTGAGGGACTATGCGATTCCGAATTATGACGACTTATCGGTCGCTTACGAAGGGCTCAAAGGTCCGTTATTTCGAGCAGTGCAAGCCGCGCGCGCAACCGGATCCATTCCCATAGAAACAACCTACGGAAGAATGGAGGGCTTTCCACCGGCCGCGGTGACGACACTCGTTTTGGAAATAATAGAGCGGTTGCGCTATGCCGACGTGGTCGGAGCGTTACAGCTGCTTATCGATATTTATCGGGACGAGTCGGCGGAAGACATTCGTCAGGCAATTTTGAACGCCGTCAAGCGCCTGGCTGAATACAATATCGATGCCTTTAACCAGGTGGGGCCGATGCTCCAGATGGCGCTTGTGGACCACCTTGCCGGGATGAGCAGTGCTGAACTAGATAGCATTCGGCCGGTCGCACTAACTGTTTGGACCGAGGCGGTCCAATCCGACATCACAGGCGCCAAGTGGAAAGCCGATTCCGTGGTCCTTAGCAATGGTGCGGTGCCAGCGTCCGACCAGCTGACGTGGGTCCGCGACAAGGCAATGAAGGGTCTTTTCGCGGCCTACGAACGATCCACTGACGACACGCAAAAGCGCAGTGTGCTCGACGCGTTGGACGCGGCTACCAGAGTTCCTAGTCAGGGCCAGTCTTCTAACGACCTGCTGGCCATTACCCTCAAGGACGCAACGCGTATTGTCGAGTTTGTGACAGCACTGGCTAACTCAGAAAGCTACGAGCTGCTTCAGCACCTCGAACACCAGTTTCTTTATGACTACCGGCGAACCCGGCCCTTGGCGGATGACCCGGGGAACCGATTCAACTGTCGAAGCCAAGCCGCCGCGCTCATAGCCGCTATCCTGAAGTTCCGCGATGCCATCAACGCAGACGATCGGTTCCGGCAGTACAAAGTTTTGGTCGGATTTGAATCTGTCCACCCTGAGCATTGGGTGGACGAGGAATTCGACTATGAGAAAGCCGACGAGTTTCGAAAGCGGGAGGCAGACGGCTACATCGACGCGATCAACGATGCAAACGAGAACCAGTGGTTCGACCTGTTGGCGCGCTGCGCAGAAACCAAGTCGACCGATCTGGCGACCTTCCCCGTTTTCGGAAATTTCCTCAGCAATTTGGCCGAGCGAAAGCCCTCTGTGGCTGACAGAATCTTGGCGAGGGCGTCCGATGACCTGCGCCGCTTTCTCCCAGGGTTCCTTAATGGGCTGTCGCGGAGTGGGAGCAACGAGATTTATGCAAATGTCTTGGAGCGGGAATTGGTGTCCGGCACTATGCTATCAGGCATAGCGCGCCATCTTCGCTATTCGGACGTTAGCAATCCCGATTTCGCGGGACGCCTATTGATCCACGCTATTGATGCGATGGACTCGGTGGCAGTGAGCGAATGCCTGCTGTTAGCGTTGGAACACTACGGGACCGAGCGCATCACAGACTCCGACAGTTTCTTACGCGACGCCTTGGCATTCCTTAGCGAGCGCAAAGATGTCCGATGGGTATCGGAGGCGTGGTTTCTCCGAAAGTCCGCAAAGGTCTACAGCGAGATCACCCCGCAACGAAGAGCGCAAATCCTCGATAACTTGGGTTATGTCCGCAAAGTGGACTACCAGGCGGAGGCCATTCTCACTCGGCTGGCCGAAAGTCAGCCGGAGGCAATCTGGGACTATTTTGGCGCCCGCTTGGCCAAAGACCCTGGCAACGACGAAGGCGAAGGTCCCTTCGAGGGAGTTCCATTCCGTTTCCACGGTTTGGAAAAGGTGCTCTCAAGATACCCCGAACTTGCTATCCGAAAGGGTCTGGCTTGGTTCGCAGGCGATCGGAGACTGTTTCAGTTTCGGGGAGGCCGCCTGCTTAGTAGCGCCTTCCCTCATTGCCCCCCGGAGTTCGCTGCTGCGCTTTCTGAACTGGTAATGGCAGGCGGTGACTTGGAGGCGGGCTTCGCTCTTGCGATCCTGCGAAACTACCACGGGGAAATCTCCACACACGCTGTCTTGAAAGAGATTGTGTCACGGTTCCCGGACGATGATCGCAAAATGAGTGAGATACGAGCTGTAGTCGACAGCACTGGAGTGGTTTCTGGCTCGTTGGGCTTCGCCGACGCGTGGCGAGTTAGGAGAGATTCGCTGTTGGAATGGCTGTCGGACGAGCGTCCACCGGTCAAGGCATTTGCCGAGAAGCACATTGCCGAACTCAACCTGCGAATCGCGTCGGAACATCGCAGAGCCGAGTCGGACAGCGAGATGCGCAGCAGGGACTATGAGGACGAAGACGATAGTCGTGCGCCTGACGGCGATGCCGTAGACGCAACGAACGTTGAACACGGCCCCGCAGCTTCGGAAGCGACTTCATCACCGACAAATCCGGAAGGACCGAAAGACAAATACCAATCTTACGCAGCCCTTGCCGCGGGCGAGGTGGAAGGTGTCGACTACAGAAGGCGCGTCACGGAAAGGCCTTCATCAGTTCTCATCGCTGCGCCCCATGGCGGAACGATCGAGCCAGGTACGTCTGAAATTGCCGCCGCGCTAGCGGCCGGTGACCTATCACTCTACTGCTTCGAGGGCCTGATCCCGAACCGTCAACACACGGACCTTCATATTGAATCGCATCTATTCGATGAACCGGAATGTCTGCGCCTTGCGGCGGTAGCCGACCTCGTAGTCACAGTGCATGGTCGAAGGGATGGAGGAGACGTACAGACCGTTTGGATTGGTGGTCTCGATCACCAATTACGAGACGCCGCTGCCAAAAGTCTGCAGGACGCCGGATTCCGCGCGGTCACTCAGGGGCATCGTCTGCCAGGGGAAGAACAGACCAACATTTGCAATCGGGGACGTCGCGGGTGCGGAGTACAAGTTGAAGTCCCAAGGACACTTCGGGATTCGCTGACGGCGGATTCTCAGGCGTTGGCGAGGTTTGCCGGAGCAATCCGGGCAGCCGTCGTATAACCTCAATTACCCCTAGCAAGTCGCCTGAAGCGACGGCCGAGCCGACGCGCATTTAAGAACGCTTGTCGCTTCTCAAACCAGCGCAGCCCCTTCCTCTTTCCGGCCCGGCGCTTTGCCGCAGCGAGAACCAGCAAGGTGACGCGAGCACCCCCTCAGGGCGAGTCAACCCGCCTAGGTCGAACCGCAGTTTGACAGTGGGCGTGGTCGTTTCAGTTTTTAGCGCAATGTGGAAAAGTGGGAGCGGAGGCAATGGGTTGGCCATATTTCGCACATTGCTTCACTGAATAGCAATGTGTAATGGAGGTGAAAAAATTGATTTAAAACAACTGCCCAACCGCAGCACAATGTGCGGCCTTTTATCCTGCCATCTTAATCGGTTGTGTTTTGAGATACTTTGTAGCCATCGTCGTTCCTCCTTCCGTCTACGATAATACACGACTCTATTCTCTGCGCTACGATTCCGTTTTTGAGCGTCGAGTTCCGATGCGCCGTGCAATCTTCCGCGCTCTGCGACGGGATGTTTGGCTGCACCAATGCAGCGCTCGAACCGTCGTGTACTTTTCCATCGGACTGACGGAGCATCGTCACAGGCATCGAGCGGCGGTCCGGCCGTCTGTCGATCGGCGCGGCCGCAGGCAGGATAACGTGCGTTCCGTCGTTCATGGTCTGCATCGGTCCTCATCCGCCGGAGCGGATCTCCTTGTTCAGAGGGCGCCCGTCACCGTGCGGCCACCATGCGTTTCATTTGTCGCCGCACCGCTCATCGATGCGCGCCCAGCAGCTTGCGGTCCTTGACATGAGCGCGCTGCGCGGCGGCGCCCTCACCCGCGGCCCGATCGCCGACAGAACGTGCCGTCGCTCCACATGGCGTGCATGATCACCGCCAGCTTGCGCGAACGATGGAATTCTTTTGTGGACTGGGACGTGGCGATGGACGAGACGGCTGTATGCGTCGTCGACGACGAGGGCGCGGTGCATTTGGAGGCGGCGGTGGTGATCGATCCAGAGGCGCTGTTTGCGGTGCTGAAGCCATTTCTGGCGCGCCTGCGCCGCGTCCGCCACGAAGCCGGCTCGCTGTCGCCGTGGCTGCATCCGGAGCTCAAGAAACTCGGCATGCCGGCGATCTGTCTTGAGACACAACATGCGCGCCGCAATGTCGGCGGAGCGCAACAAGACAGACAAGGCCGATGCGCTCGGCATCGCCCACATCATGCGCACCGGCTGGTTCCGCCAGGCCTACATCAAGTCGGAAAGCTGCTACCGAACACGGCTTCTGCTGACCCACCGGCGCAATCTGAAGGCCAAGTTTCTCGACCTGGAGAACGCCATCCGTCACTCGCTGAAGTCGTTTGGCATCCGCCTGGGCAAGGTCGGACGCGGGGCTATCGATCTGGCGGTGCGCCAGGCTGTGGCGGACAGTCCGCTGTCGAGCGAGCTGATGGACGCCATGCTGTCGGCACGCGCGGCGCCTGGAAACAGTATTGCCGGCTGCACGATCTCGTCGTCAAAATGGTGGCGCGTAGCGAGCCATGCCGGCGCTTCATGGCCACCCCCGGCGTCGGCCCGGTGACGGCGCTCTCGTTTATGACGGCGATCGACGATCCGACGCGCGCTCTACGAAGCGGCATCCGGTTTAAACAAGGGAGCTATCGAGATGGCGATCACAAGTAGGCTCCAGAGCCGACGGGGCCTTCCTTCCTAGGGGCCTTTATTCTTGGTCTGAGCTATTGTGAAGCCACTCTTCGTAATCCGGGTCATATTCGATTTCAGACTCATCCGGCTCGGGCCTCTCAGGCACACCTTCTGCAAAGAACTTTTCAAGCCGTAGAAACTCCAGCGCCTCTTGACGCAACTGCACGTCTAGCGTGACTGACTGCACCTCTTCCGGTGCGGCTGAATCTTCCTGTTCATCGGCCAATTCCCAGGTGAGCCAGGGAAAGACCCTGCGCATGATGTCATCAGGGTCGTGAGAGGGGTACATGATATCGATCTCGATGATCTCGGTGGGGTCTTCCAGGATGAACATTGGGTTTCTCATACCAAGGGATTTGTTCACCCAATCTTCCCATTGCAAAACAGCCGGGCGGTCGATGAAATTTCGCATGAGCTTGGCATCGAGGCTGAATATGAGCCGCAGAATGGCTTCTGGATCGCTTGTTACGGAGTTTTCGAAATTCCACTTCGCGCTCTCATCCAGCGTATTAGCCTCCGGTATATCCATCGCCCAGCCCTTTTTGGTTTCCTGACGCCTATTGGCGTCTACCTTTTGCCAGATGATCAGCCCCGTCTCAGGGTTGTGGAGAATGACGAAAACCGGAACGTTGTGATTCAGCCAGTACCGCAGGAGGCGAGATTCGCCGCGAAAGATGTAATTGCCCCCCTTTTTCTCGCGGAAATACGAGGCGCCGGACTTGATCTGGAGTTTGAGAATTTTGCCGTTCGGGTGTCCAAAGTCGGCTTGTTCCACCTCCGCATCAATCCCGAAGTCGGCAACCGGTTGCGGGCGAAACACCCAACCGAATGTGTTGAGAAATATCGCCTCGACCGCGTTGACGCCGGACTGACCTTTGAGGATGGACATGAGCAGCCTACAGATAAGGGCTTGCCCCCCCTATGACGTTCGTTTTTGGCTAGGACAAGCGGCCAAAGATGGGCCTGAGAGCTCGCCTCTGCCTCCGTTTCTGGACACGGTGAGCTTGTTCCAATCCAGCATTCCCCCGAAGCTGGCTAGCCGTCACCGAGGTAACCATGAAAGTGACCGCTTCCCGATGTTGGACTCTTCCGTGCGACCTTGGCCGCGTGTACGGAATGAGCGATTAGAACCCAGCCCCGGCAACAGCGCAAATAAAAAGGCCGCTTTGCATGAAGTCTCCTAAAAAAGACGCTGACGAAGAGCGGATGAAGACCAGGCACGTTTTCCTGGATACGCAGGTTTATCATGCCCTGGGCCATAGCCCCCGCCAACCCGGCGCTGCAACAATTGCGGGCGTTGGTGGAGGCGGGTCGCGTCGTACTCCACATCACCGACATCACCATTGCCGAGGTCGCCCGGCAAATCCATGACAAGGTGAACAGCAAAAATCGTGAATTGCGAGCCCTCGAAAAGGAGCTGGCTATTTGGAGAAAACGAGCACCAAAGGGTTTTCCAAAAGGCAATTTCGACTTCGATACCAAGGAAGTGACCTTATCCCTACAGCAGCAGTTCAATCAATTCATCCTCACGGACTGCGATGCCAAGCATCATCCCGCATCGCACCAGAAGGCCGAAGCCGTCTTAATCGACTACTTCCACCGCCGGCCGCCTTTCACCAGCCACAACAGTAAAGAGTTTCCAGACGCCTTTGCGTTAAAGGCTCTCGCGGATTGGTGCACCGAAAAGGACAGCCATATGTACATCGTCACCGAGGACAAGGCGTTTGCGAATGCCGCTCTGGCTAAGCCTGAATTGTTCTTGCACCTCAGCTCAATACACAAGGTTTTGGGAGCCGCAGCCGACTTAGGAGAGGAAGGCGAACAGGCGGCCGAGCAAGCCATGAACCAGTCCGATTTTGACACCACCTTCGAGAAAAAGTTGGACATTGAGTTAAAGGATGCGCGAGTCGTTTACATGGGCGATTTGGCTGATGGTAACGCCTTCGACCCCCGGTTGCTTCAAATCTTCAGTGTTGAATATGAGACCACCGTAGCCTTGAGCGACAAGCTTGTCGTTGCGACCATGGTCGTCGAAGTCGAGGTTGAAGTGGACTTGGAGTACGAAGACCGCAGCGAGGGTGGGTACGACAGCGAAGAGGGTGTTTGGCATGGTGCCCAAACTGCCACAACCGCACTGGCCGAGCCTGTTAAGGTGCTCGTTCTTGTTGAGATTGAGCGAAATAGCGGGAAGGTGCGGGCCGCCAAGCTTATCAAACGAGAGATCTATTTTTACCACTCGGTGTACGACTACCGGTAAGAGCCGCTTCAGTGATCCCACAGGGCGGCGTAGCACGTCACTTCTGAGATAGAGCTTCGCTTTTCGTTGAGTTGGATGCGGCAGTCGGATGCCAGTTTACATGGTACGCGCGGTAATGCAGCATATTGGTTCCAGTCCGAGCAGCGGGCACGCCATCGCCATATTCACATAGACCATGGAGCCGTCGGCGACTGGCAGAGTTCGCGCCATCTGATTGCGGACATTATTCGCGGTGTTGGCAACCCTGTGGACTTTCGGGGATGCGATGGTGAATTCGCCATCAGGCAGATCGTGAACGCATGGAATGGCTTTTCCGCCTGAACCGCTCAACCAACGCCCGGATGCACTTGCGGGAAAATGGCTGCCGATTGTGTCGACACACCGCTACGGCATTGCGAAGCCATCAATCTTCGTCCTGACAAAACCGCATTGTAGATTTCCCGTTCGTTCTCTATCTCTCTTGCAGTGCCTTGCGGGGGATGAGCACATGGCAGAGCCCATAGATTTCGATAACTTACCGGAGAATCCGTTCCAGGCGTTCGTCATCCTCGTGGGGTTGTTCGATGAGCAGCTTGCCGAGGACATCCGAGGCAACGAGGAGGGTGACACCCGCCTCGCCCTTATCAGTCACATGAACAAGATTACCGGTGCCGCGAGGGCGCTGCATATCGAGGCGCTGAGAGATTGGGAGCTGCCCGACTACGACAACACGTACAACGTCCACCGCGAATTCGACCTTGCCACCAAGAGCATCGTCCTGCAAATCCAGATTCAGAAGGCCCGCATCGGTGCCATCTACTCGGTCGAGCTGGACGCTGCCACCAAGGCTCGCATCCACAACCTCGTCAATGAAATCCGCCAGTTGGTTGAAGCCGCCGACCTTGAAGTCGGCAAAAAGAACTCGCTATTTTCCAATCTCAACGCGTTCGACGCGGACGTTGACCGCGCGCGGACGCGGTTCGACAACGGGATGCTGATGGGCATCTCCATCGCCGACCTCATCAACAAAGGCGCCAACGCCTTGAAACCAGCCAACGAGCTGCTGAAGCGTATCAATGAGCTTCTTGGCGGTGCGAAGACCAAGGAAGCCGCCCCAGAGAAGCTGCCGTCCCCGGACGACATCAAACGCGTCGAAAAGCCAAGGAAGCAAATCCAGGACTTCAGGCGCGCAAGCCGAGAGCTGGATGACGAAATTCCATTCTGACGGCTTGCAGGCTGATTCCCCTCCAGTTCCTCGCTCCGGGCCTGCACCTGCGCTCGCATCTTCGCCTGGTCGCCGTTGTACACGTTGAAGGCTGCGAACAGCTTCATCACGTCCTCCTCCAGTTCGGTGCCGCGGTGGACGCTCGGCATCAGAACCTCAGAAAGAGATCGGAGCGCTGCCATCAGGGTTTCGCGATCGGCCGGAGCCATCTCGGGTTTCGCCGACAGATTCAGCCCCACGCTCCCCGCTACTGCCAGCGCCTGTTCCGTGGCGGTGATCCACGACTGCACTGACGCAAGTCCTCCACCAGCCGTTCCGCCAGCGCCACTGCCTCGTCCGCCGTAGCGGGCGGAGCGACGGTAATGAGGGCGCCAGGTTGCGAGCAAGTCAGCCTCGATACCGTCGCCGATGCCAGCTTAGGCTTGCCCGATGGTGAGGCCGACCTTACTCGCTTCCGACCTAAGCATCTTCATGAGGGAGGGATTTGGCAGTTCAGTGACCTCTACCAGCGTAAAGTCACCTCCATCCGAAGTGACACTCATCCGCTGGAATTTTTCTGTCATAATGCGATCGATAAAGCCCTGAATACGGGCAGGAGCATCTGGTCCATTGCCCTGTATGCCTAACGTGTAGGTCTGCGGAGAAATATTCCCAGCCTTGCCGAACCTAAAAGCTGCCGCGCGAGTGAACCCCTGCTCAGGCCTTTCGAGCGCGCTGACCCGGTTTAGAATTGCATCGAGCTGATTCTGAAAGATCTTCTCTGCAGGCGTGGCCGACTGTGCGAACTCCACTTTCCCGCGAGAAAATGTGACCGGGTTGTCCACCTCGTACCCATCGGCCAGCACTGCCTCAATAGCCATCTTGAGCGCGCCCTGAGCAAGCTCTAGGTCTTTAGGTCTTTTCCGGGAAAAGCTGAGTGTGCGGAATGACGCAATATCGAAGGGAATAGGCTGGTTTTCCAGGCGCATGTGGATAATGGGCTTCTGGGTCATGTGCCGGATCCCGATTTCATAAAAGGCGTTCGGGTTCAGAGTTGTTAAATCAGCCACAACCAATTCAGCGTCCAGCAGGGCGGTGATGACCTGGGCATCAATGCGGCCTGGTTCTGCGATCTTGTCCGCCCGCTTCACCTCAAACTCAGGGAAATGCTCGGCAAAAACCGGTTCAACGATGCCCTCAAGGAACCAGTCCGCGTGAATTCTTTCGTCGCTATCATCGCCACCAATCGGCCCGACTACAAAGCAAAGCTTTTTCGCTTCTTTCTTGGCCATAATCCCCCCTGGTCACTATCCGCCGATGTCTACTGCCTGAGAGGTATTGTTGAGCAAACGACCTTCTTGTCAGCATCTGGCACGCCTGCCTCTTCCAAAAGCGCGACCGTCGCCTCCCGCAGTTGGTCAGGAAACTCGGTTGGGCCGATGATTATGCGATCGACTAGCTTGGGCAGCTCCGCACCAACAAATCCCTCCTCCGGGTAGTCCTTGAAAGGAATGCTGTATACGACTTGCGGCACCCCCCGTATTAGCTCGATGCTCTTCACGAGCTTGTGCTCTGTCGAAAACCGCGGGTCGAAAATGACGCGCCACTCGCGCTCCTCTTTGAAGCCGGGGTGCTTGGTGCAAAGAACCGCAAAACGGAATGCATTAAACAGCGAGTTGATAAGCGCTTGCCGGCCATTTGCCTTAAGCATGTCTTGGTGGGTTTTAATCCCATCCGTCACCCGATTGAATTGCGTTACGAACCCCCGCTCATCGAGATACGCTACCGGCGATGACACGGCGCCGAGAACCGTACTGGATGAATAGAACGCCTCTGGATTTAAGACCACAGCCACGCCAGAAGGCCCGCCGTAGGCTCGCCACATTGAGAGGCGTCCGAGATCGTCTTCATCGCTGTCATGCTCCGAGAGACAGCTTATGTAAGTTTCCCTTCCGAAAAGGGGAACCCAGCCCCTGAGAAGGTCGGCTATTTCCTGGGAAATGCCTTCAAACAGGCCATCGATAGTTTGCCGAAACCGATCGCCGTCAGGACTGTCCCAGGCGTTCGCTAAACAGCTGCTTCCGTGTTCGATTTCCATAAAGTCGTTCATCACCTTCGCGTTGCGAAGCCGCATTCTGTTGGACCTCACGATGTGAAAAGCGGTCTCGGCGCTGCAGTAATGAACAAAGCGAGATTTCTTCGTCATGGCGACCATGTACTGGTCGACGGCGTGAGGGTGGAAAATTCCGAAATTAAGAAGCTCTTCTGGCGTTATCCGCATATCAGTACCTGTCTGCGTCGGTGTCCGCTCTGGTGCCTCATTGCCGGATCGCACCCGGTAATCTTTCAGATCCTTACCGGGCTCGAAATGCCACCGGAAGGCCTCCTCTGCCTTTTTTTCCCACCCTGGCCCGTCCGGCCCTTCTTTTTGTGGGCAGTCCAGTACTTGAACTGCGGCACCGAACGCCGTGGTTTGGCGGTGTCATCGGCGGGGCCAGCTTGCTTGACTTTTAGCTCCGCAAGGTTCTTTTCACGCTCTGCTATCTGCTCAATTTCTGGACTGACTCTAAGCCGAAACAGTCGCATCCTTCATTCGGGGTGAGAGGGCGTGGGGAAAATCCAGCATCATATCGGTGCCGACCTGGCTGACCAGCGGCGCAAGAACGCCAAGAAGCGGCGGCGCGGCTTATGGCGGCTTGAGGATCTGTTTGCACGGTACCCGTAGCCGTGGTCGTCTCGCAGAACCCCGGCATCATCGGCGCGACGCCCAGCCTCATGCAGCTTACCGACGAAGTTGGTGACGATACATCTCCAAACGCCTCTCTATTGTCCACGGGTGCGGGATGCACGATCAAGGGCAACATCAGCATCAACACCGGCGAGCACATCTACCATGTACCCGGACAGCAACACTACTCCGAGACAAAAATCAGCCCGCAGTATGGTGAGCGATGGTTCTGCAGCGAAGCAGAGGCGCGGGCGGCCGGATGGCGCCGAGCAAAGCGATAGTAATAAATTCGGATTTCTCCGCGACCGCCAAATTTTGAAACGACGACCAGCCATCACAGGTTGCGATGCTCATCTTCTCCCGACGTACGCTGCAATCCGTCATTGATACGGTCTCTGGTCACACACCGGATTCGCAGTTGCGTTCCCTTATCAACGCGGTGGAGAAACCGAACAAGAACGGGATACCTGGAGTCTGGGAGCTTTACCTTTTGGCCGGCCATATTCTGGCGCACAACGCCAAGGTTGAGCCAACGCTCGCCAACGGGAAGAAGCCTGTCGCTATGGCGAGAGATCTACCGGGATTGACGCCCAGTGAAACCAAGACTGCCGCAGCGGCGTCTTGACCGACTGCCCGCCGGCTGTCTGTTCGACATCGTTTCATAGCGACCACCAAGCCAGCGCCAGCACGACGCCCGCGGCAAGGGTGAAGGCGAGGAAATGTATCATGCGGCATCGTCTGGCCTTCCGCCCGGCAAGACCGTGAGCCGCGGTTTGGCTTTGCCGGGCAGGATCCCCACGCCTATCGTGCCTGCGACTAGATGCTGCAGGCGCGGGATATGCGAGATGTCAGCGACGGCGGTGAAGGAGCGCGCGCACATACTCCGATTCTTATCGCTTGGGAGGCCCAAAGCGCATGACGCCTAACAGGAATGTCATTAGCGGTTGAAACGAGTTGGATCTGAACACGGCACGCCGGCCCTCCTCCGACTTGAACTCCACATTCGGATGTCAATTAAGATTATCCGATGGGAAATTCTGAGAACCCAGCCTCCTGCGCGAGCGCGCGCAATTTGGCTGGAGGAGCCAGACAAAAAGTTCGAAAAGCTTCCAAGAACCCCAGTCGATGGTCAATTGTAGAACCGTCTGACTGTCCTCCTAGGGGTCGACAGCGGTCAGTCCGCTTATGGGAGCGGATGGCGGAAGGCTGCGGTTCGGCTCTCGACCGCATTGCCGCCGCTCCTGCGCTCCGGTAGGACTGCTTTTAGCCCTTAGCGGACTTGTGTCTCGGCTTTCCTGGTAAGCCTGCACCGCGGATGGCCAGTGGATGCCGCAAGCTGCCAATCCGCCTTAATTTCGTAACTCCGACTCAGTCGCTTTCTACAACGTAGTGCTTCCTAATCTCTTTTTCTTCGTAGAGATCATCACTAACCATCGCCACGATGATGGCGGCGACGGCAAAGCACAGATCAACGTCGGCCTTAGCAATCGGCTCTGTTTTCGTGTTGTGAGCGATAGCGTTTCTGAGTTTTTCGCACTTGTCGAAACCGTTCTTAACGTCTCCCCATATCTTCACTTTATCGAGGCCGCCGACAGATGGTGGCATGTTCGCCTTTATGATCGCCTGCAGTTTCTGCATCAGTCGGATGTCAGGTTTGATCCGCTGATCGTCGGATTGCCCCTTGTTGAGTTTCTCACGCTCCGATTCAACGAAGCTGTCGAGTGCCGAAAAATATGAGAAAAATGCCTGCTTGAGCTTTCCCTCTTCCTCGAACGCGAAACCTTCGGCAATCGCTTCCGCAGCATATCCGATACGACTGCTTTCTCCGGAGTAGGAGGCCACGATGAAATTGAAGCGCACATCCATGTTCATTTCCATGGAAGTACCAGACAAGCTTCCCCTGACCAGTGCTCGGCACCCAAAGCGGTCTGCCATCTGGAGTTCCAAGGCAAGCTTCCCTGTGCTTTCAGAAGTTGCTTTCGGTAGCTCATATTCGGGATCATCGTGCGGGTCATCGTCAACGAAGTACCCATAGTCGTCCAGTATCAAACTATGGATGAAAATCGCTTCGTCCGAGAGATCGAACTCGTGCCAGACTGGGTAGTCCTTATCGGTTCCCCCGTCGTACGGGATGAAATCGAAGTCGGGAAGGAGTTCAGTGGTCCTATAGACGCGCTTGACCTCGGAGGCCTCCAATTTAAGGCAAACACTGAGCTTGTCCTGGCTCAACGCCTCCGTCAGCTTACTCATGAATTCGACCTCGAATCTTGCAGAGCATTCATATCCAGATTCTGCAGATCACGTCGTCTGCGTGAGTACAACCATCAATGACTGAAACCCATGGGGGATTTATGACCACTTCCGCCGGCCAAAAACCAAGCTTGATGGACTTTGCTCGCGCAAAAACTTTGTTGGCGGCTCGACTTCGCAAACTCGAAGCGACCGGCACGAGTGGATTTGAAGGTCTCATGCGAGACGTCCTGTCAGAAACCACAGGTCAGCTGTTCAGGTTGGCCAAATCAGGCCCGCAGGCAGGATCCGATGTCCGGACGATCGAGCACAATACATTTCGCGTCGGTCTGGAAGCCAAAAGATATGGCGCGAAAACACGGCTTAGCCTTGATCAGATGAAGGCAAAGGTCGTCGACTCCGCTCTTCAAAGCGACCCTGTCGATCTATGGATACTGGCTGCCTCGCGGGAGATCCCGGTCACCGATATCGAAGCGCTCCGAGACATCGGAAACCGCCTGGGAGTAGCTGTGCTGGTCCTCGATTGGCCAAGCCACAAAGACTCGCTTCCCGACTTGGCGGTCCTTTGCCTTGAAGCGCCAGTCGCCATGGCGCGCCACTTTGGGAACGACCGATCTCTGCGGGACGTGGTCAGAGCAATTGGATCCCACCCGGATTTCGCAAAGTCTCGCGAGAGGGTCCGCCAAAGGCTGCTGGACGCCGATATCGGATATGCGGCAGCTGTGAGCGCCATGAAGACCTGGATTGAGGTTGGTTTGTCCAATCCCATGAACGCGGCATCACGTCTTGGCGGGAGCTTTAACAATCTGCATGACCCTGCCGTGAGGAAAGTCTTACGGCCATCGCTGAACGAACAGCTCGACAAATGGCTCATCAGCGGTCGACCTGCGGTTCTGCTCGGCGATGAAGGCATGGGGAAAACCTGGTCCTTCTTGTCCTGGTGGGCAGCGAATTCCGCAGACGGCCGTAATCTGCCTCTGTCGGTTTTCGTCTCGGCCAATGACGTCCGGGACGACAACGCCGAGGAGCTGCTGGCCAAGGTTCTAGCCAGACGGCTCGGCCATGGCGATGCGACGTTCTGGCTACGCAGAGTTGGGCTCTGGCAGCGCGCCGATTTCGCCGGTCAGCAGTTCATTCTGGTCGTCGATGGACTGAACCAGAATTGGCGAAAACGCGATTGGTCGGATTTCCTGCAACCGCTCTACGACGAGCGCTGGAAAGGTCGCTTTGCCGTTCTGACCAGCTGCTGGCCAGACCATTGGGCCGATCTGCACAGGCTGGCGCCGTTGGCTCCCCGTCCGGATGAAATTCGTGTTGGTCCCTTCAGCAACGACGAGCTGAAAGCGCTGTTGAAGTTGCACGCGGTGGAGGGTGAGGCGTTTGGAGATCGGATGCTGGATCTTATGAAGGTGCCGCGTCTCTCCCAGTTGGCTATCGAACGGCGTGAGGCCCTCGCGCCAACAGGCGACATAACGCCCGAGCGGCTCGCATACGAAGATTGGAAGCACAGGGTAGGTCGGCGCGGAGCAGCGCTGGCGATTTCCGATGAGGAATTCCGAGATTTCATCCGCGATCTCGGCAGCGGCGTGAAGGTTTCGCTCGATGACGCAATGTTCACCCGCGTTGATCTGGTTACGAAACTGGGCCGGGAGAGCGGCAAGGGCCAGGACGACCTTCGCGAAACCGTGGCGGAGCTGATCGCCGGGCGTTGGCTGGAAGCAGGTGACGGTCCTCATCGGTTTAAACTCCGCAAGGAGCTTACGCCTTTCGTGCTCGGCCTAATATTGGCGGCTGAACTGAGAGGCCTGGGCGATGAAGGCGAGGCCGCTGCCATCATCGCCACGTTCGTAGATCCCTACAAGGGGCAACGGCTCGGCGTTTCGATCCTGCGAGCGACAGCAACAATCGCGCTCCTGGACGGGCTTGTCGGCCGGCCTGCTCGGCGTGCCATCGTTCATCGGTGGGTAGCCGAACAAAACTTCTCTCAGGTGGACTATGATGCTTTCTGGCGTTTGATCGGCCTGGATTTGGAACTTTTTTGCCAGATTGCTGAGGAGACCTGGCTCGCCCGGTCCGGCAACAGATCGATGGATGAAATCCTTATCAAGGGACTGGCACGAGCCCATTCCTTCGCAGAGATCGCGCCACGCCTCGTCAGGCAGGTGACGATCTGGCTGGGATGGCTCTGGGCAGACCCAGACGACGGACGCTTCCTTGGTAAGATTGATCCGAACTCCGAGCGATCGGTCACAAATCGCAAGCGAACTCATGACAACCTGAAACGATGGAATGACTCGCCGATATCGTCGACCTGCCCGACCGTTGAACTGGTGGCCACGGGCGACGTGAGTTGGCTCGCTCACCGGGTGTTCGGGATTCTTTCGTTCCTGCCGCTGCAGGCATTCACTGACGCGTTCCTGGCCTGGGCAATCAGCCGGGCAATCATGGCCACCGCCAATCATTTCGAGGAGCTGGCCTGGGTCTTGCGCCTGGGCGGCGGCAAATCTGGCGATTTTCATGCCGCGCTGCTGAAAGCCGTGGACGAACTGACCGCAACAGGTGATGACATTGCGCTAACTGGCGGGCAATGGCTTCTGGAGGCTTTTGGAGACGCTGTCGCCGGGACGCACTTGGCTGCGTTAGTAAAGGACAAATCACCTACACTATTTGCAGACCGCGCGGATACCCAAAGTCCGCTTGATCCGAACGCATGCGTAGCGAACCATGATGCCAAGTTCGCAGGCGACCAGCTTTGGCTGCTCGGGCGCCAGTCGAGTGATGACGACAATCGTTTTGAGCGCCTAAAAGCTATGTTGGCCCGCACAGACCCAAATCTCCTGCAACAAATCGTTCGCTTGGCGGCCCTGAGCGCCCCGGGGCGAAACGAACTCGAATTGCAACGTCTTGTGGCCGAGGCCAACCGACTTTCGCTACTGTATAGACAGGAGGAGAGACTTCTAATCGCCGATGCCATCAAGGATTTGATCGACGCCTCGGCCATCGCCAAGGACGATGATCTTCCTTGGTGGCGAGCACGCGAGCTGGAATTGCGTCTTTGGGACCTCGAACCGGAACAACTGCTGGATAGAGTGCTCGACGATTGTCTGAAGCTGCCGATCCTCGCCAGGATCGAGAAAGTGCTGCTGCGTTGTGGACAATCAGCCATACGATCGCGCCTTTCCAGATTCCCGCTAACCGGTCCTCGCGATGACGTGCTCAGCGGGCTTCTGCTCCTGGGCGCCATAGCTGATGAAGAGGCTCTGGATGGTTGGTCAGATTTGGCGCCACTTGTCAGCAGCGTGGACGCAGAAATACGCGGCGCCGCTTTCGAACTGGCACCAGAGACACGCGACACTCAGGTGCTGCAGGCGATCGCCGATAGCGGATGGAAAGCTGCGGAAGCGAAGAACCTCAAAGACCGCTGCCGGGGATCATTGGCGTTGCTGGCTGCAAGCGAGATTCTGCAACGCCCGGAACTGATGGAAGAGGCGGATCCCGAAATCTGGGCCGTCATGCTTCAACGAAATCCTGAAGACCCGGTCGCGCTGCAAAAATATCATGACTTCGTTCGCGGTGCCTTCGATAGGCTGGATCAAAAGGGAGGCTCCTGGTCCTACCCGAGATATTGGGCAAACCACGACCTGCCGATGACCATCTTGATTGCGAAGCAAGGGGCGAGCCTCGTGGCCTGGTTGAACGCTTGGCTCGACGAGCGTAACCACATTTCGAACGTTGATACGCTCGATGAATTTCCTCTCATTGCCCTGTGTGAGGGACTCATTCGATCCTTGCCCGCGGCTGGCATTCCGTTGTGGCGGAAGTTGAATGACGCAAGGGACCGAGGCATCATAAAGAACCCTCGGATAACCCTGTTGCCAGTTGAGGCGCCAGCATGCGCTGCCGGAGATGAAGGACGCCGGGAGGCTCTTGACCTCTGCACGACTGACAATGTGTTGCTTGACATGGCGAGGGCCGCCATCCAGCACGGCCAATCGAGCTGGCTTGAGGCCACCATCCGAGATGACGAGGCCAGTGGCGATGCGGCCCGGATCGCGCGGGCTTATACGCTCCTGGGTTTCTGCGATCTGACACCCGCATTCGAAAAGATATGGACCGAGTTCGAGGCGAGGAAGCCACGAACAGGCTGGCTGGCCGAGGTTTACGCGACTGGCAGTGATCACTATCGTCGAAACAGATGGGCGCGCGAGTGGTATCGACGCTACCTACACGCCGCTGATCAAGCGACCGCATTTGCCGCCCACGAAGTTCTCGCGAAGACGATCGACGGGCGAGGCAACCTTTGGATCAAGGGTAAGGATATTGAGCTGCTCACGACTCCGGTCGGGCGACACTGGGACACGAACCTGACCGTGCTGAACCAAGCCATCAAGAGCAGAAGCGAAACCCTTCAGGATAGGCTTTATGGCGCGAGAATCATGAGGCAGACCCAATCGCCTTGGCTCTGACGGGGATTCGACACCGAGCAAACCTGTTGGCAATGCGAATTCGAAGCGCTTGAACCAGCCGAGTATGTAAGTTGGGTTTCCGCGCAAGCTCGGTGATTAGATAAAAAGCAACCTTCTCGGCGGCGTCGCCCGAGATCGTGTCCCAGGGAGTGGTGTAGCTGACGGCTTAGTCGCCGCGCTCTCCGGGATGGGGCCGGGCTGATCAGCGTGCCACGGCTGGCAGGCTGATCAGAGGATCATCGCTCATTTGGCTGATGGTTTCCAGCGTCATGTATCTGGCGCGCTGCACGGCCCATTCGTCGTTCTGTTCGAGCAGGATCGCGCCAACCAGGCGGACGATGGCGTCATCATTTGGGAAGATGCCGACGACCTCGGTGCGCCGCTTGATCTCGCCGTTGAGGCGCTCGATCGGGTTGGTCGAGTGCAGCTTGGCGCGGTGCTCCTTGGGGAAAGTCATGTAGGCAAGCACGTCGGGCTCGGCGTCGTCCATGATTGTCGCCAGCTTCGGCACCTTCGGCCGGATCTGGTCGGCGACGGCGCGCCATTGCGTGCTTGCAGCCCCGGGCGTTTCCTGGGCGAAGGCGGTGGCGATGAAAGCGGAGACGACGCGGCGCCCGCTCTTGCCGGCATGGGCCAGCACGTTCCTCATGAAGTGGACGCGGCACCTCTGCCATGTCGCGCACAGCACCTTGGTGACGGCCGCCTTGATGCCTTCATGGGCATCGGAGACGACGAGCTTGACGCCGCGCAGGCCACGGCGGGTCAGCTTGCGCAGGAACTCCGTCCAGATCGGCTCGGCCTCAGACGTGCCGACCTCCATGCCCAGAACCTCGCGCCGGCCGTCCGCATTGACGCCGACGGCGATGATGACGGCGACGCAGACGATGCGGCCGCCGCGGCGCACCTTCAGGTAGGTGGCGTCGATCCACAGATATGGCCAATCGCCCTCGATGGGTCTTTCAAGGAACGCTTTGACCTTGCCGTCGATCTCTTCGCAGAGCCGCGAGACCTGGCTTTTGGAGATGCCGCTCATGCCCATGGCCTTGACCAGGTCATCGACCGAGCGGGTCGAGATACCCTGGACGCAGGCCTCATGGATGACGGCGGTCAGCGCCTTCTCGGCCATGCGGCGCGGTTCAAGGAAACCGGGGAAGTAGGAACCCTTCCTGAGCTTGGGGATGCGCAGCTCGACCGTGCCGGCCCGCGTCTCCCAGTCGCGCTCGCGATAGCCGTTGCGCTGGGCCGTGCGCAACGGGTTCTTCTCGCCATAGGCG
The DNA here is from genome assembly GCF_040318795.1 of Mesorhizobium sp. M1004. Classification (NCBI taxonomy): domain Bacteria; kingdom Pseudomonadati; phylum Pseudomonadota; class Alphaproteobacteria; order Hyphomicrobiales; family Phyllobacteriaceae; genus Mesorhizobium; species Mesorhizobium sp. M1004. Next base: position 76,417 of record NZ_JAMYNB010000015.1, on the reverse strand, counting down.
GCGCCGGTGGCGGCCCCAACCTCCAGCTCCATCAGCCGCTCGGCGGCAAAGCCGATCATCTCGCGCAAGAGATCGGAATCCGGAGTCTTCTCCACGAGCGCGCGCAGGTTCATTATGTCGTCGGTCATCGATGGTTCCTTCGAATCAGGTTGGTGTCAGCAACCCGACCTTACCGGCGAACTGCCGATGACCACCGCAAAGCCGCCCGCTCGCTACAGCGCTATCGAGAGCGCGCTCGCGAGCGGCTTCGCTACCGCAGAGCTACACCACCTGTGGGGACGCGACCTCGCCCGAAACTGCCAGTCCGTTTTCGACCTCTTATCGACCATCATCGATGATCAGCGGCGAAGGCAGCTTCCGGCCAAAGAGCAGTCTGCCAGAATGGCCGGGATGAGGCGCAGAGCTGTCGTTCAAAAGGTAGCACGCTTGGAAGTTCGTGCTGACGCGCTATCTGGCGCATGTGCCAGAAGTCGATGCCTTCAAAGCTATCCAAAAACCGAATCTAGTGTCCTATTTTGTCCATAAGCAACCGCAATTCGGGCTGAGGCGCGACCCAGAAAGTTCGAAAAGCTTCCAGGAACCCCAGCCGAATAGCCGTAGAGCCGGCTCAAGCGTTCAGCGGCTGACGCTGAAATGGAAGCCGTAGCCCTCCTGCCCTTTTTTCACAGCGCGTGACGGGATGAGGCCGCTTTGCAGATCGGAATTCAGCGGCGCCGAGACAAGCTGCCCTGCCAGGCCGGGAAAGTAACGGGACTCTTCCTGCGGCGAAGCGCACTGCCAGTCAGGCATGGGGATGCACTTGTGCCTCCTGGCGAGTGTGAGGCCGCAGGAGCGAGGCATTTCAGCGCGGCGGGGGCCGCCGGATCTGGCCCCGCAGTGCTGGAGCAAAGCAAAGGCCGGTTTGAGACGATTCCGGGGATTTCTACGAGGCTGCTCGCGACGCCGGCATTGAGTTCTACCAGCTCCTGAGCGGCATACGCGACCAAACCCGGTTGAGTGTCACCGCAGGGAGGTTCCACGAGTGGGACAAACAGCTGCGGGACTGGCTGGTCCGCGAATTACGAAACTGGCATCGAGGGGATACGGCAGCTGCGAAGGTCTGGTCAGCGGATTTCGCCAAGATTGCAGATCTCCTGGAAAGTTTCGGCTGGAAAGTCCGAAGCACGGACTACTTCAAGACGCTCGATGCGTGCCGGTTGGTGGTCAACGTCTACAAGCACGGCGCCGGAAAATCGCTGGATGACCTGAAGAAAACCTGCTCCAAGTATCTAGACGATCCGCTCAAAGGCACTCGGCCGCCGTGGTCAGAGAAACTGCTGAACCACACGCACCTCAAGGTGAGCGATGACCAGTTCCAGACGTTCTCAGACGCGATTGTCGCGTTCTGGCGCGACGTCCCGGCAATGCCGTAGGTGGCAGCAACAGGTTCCTGATTGGTTTGAAAGGCCATTCTCAGTGATCGCGCCCAACGATAAGCATGCCAAGGTTTTACCCTCGCATATATCTTCGCTCCCGCTCCCGGCCATAAATTCTGCCACATATCTGCATTGCCGGGAAAGGTGCCATGCGTAACGCATTGGTCGATGGGCGAAGATTCCGCCCGCAAGCGGGTTTCGGGTTTCGGGGGCTCTTGCCCGCATTGCGGTACAGACATGATCCCGCGCGCGGCAGCGTCTGGGTTTGGCATTAGGCCAATAAACGAACACGTCGTTGGGTCAGCAGACACCTATCTGGTCGGCCGTGAACTATCCGCAAGCTGTTGATCTAGCATGTTGATTGAGGCGGATAGCGGCCTTTGGATTGCAGGATTAGCGGTTTATGGGGGCTGTTTTCCTGCAATTCGTTTTGCGATTCCCTTGTGCTGCGGAGCGTGATTCACTTGGTTCGGCGGCGGCGAATCGAGGGGACGGCGAATGTCCAGGCCACGCGAGAAGCGCGAGACGGGAAAGCAGGATCTGTTCCGCTCCAGGCTCGATCAGATCATCAATATGAAGCACGAGCTGGTGCGGCTGGCGCAGGCGATCGACTGGCCGGTGCTGGAGGAGCGTTTCGGCGCCGTCTATTCGGACGGCCCCGGCATGCCGCCGCTGCCGACCCGGCTGATGGCGGGGCTGGCGATCCTCAAACACACTTTCAACGTGTCGGATGAGGTGCTGTGCGAGCGCTGGGTGGAGAACCCCTTATATCAGGATTGAGCGCAAGGCTTTTCTACATCTGATTGCTCCTGGCAAGTGTGGCCGAGACTGGAACTCCATTGATCGCGAAGAGTTCGCGCAACCTTATATCCGGTCGGTGATTGGTCACCCGCACCAAAATCCCTCATGCAGGGAGTATGAGTTCTAGGAAGGACAGGACCAATCTACTAAAGCGGCCAGGTAAAGACCCGGTGCCATGGGTTCTCACGGTCACTATCCGTCATGGTCACGGCAAAGTTGATCTTCGCTCCTTCTGATTATGCCTTGAATATCGCACCGTCTGGCACCAGCCCTGTTTCGAGATAGCGCCAAAGGGCAACCACGAGCTTACGGGCAACCGCCACAATGATAATGCGGCGCATAACGCCCCTTCGAACCGCTCGTGCGCTGCTTGAACCAGCCGGCGAGAGCGCTCTGGGGTTGATACCGCAGCCACAACCAGGCCAGTTCGATGCTCGTCGTTCGCGCCCAGGGATTGCCTGCTTTGCTGATACCCTGATCGTGATCCATGCTGCCGCTCTGGAATGGACTCGGCGTCAAGCCAAGGTAGCTGGCGAGGCTGCGACGATTCTGGAACCGGCGATAGAACACCTCCCTCGCCAGAACCGTTGCGATCTGGTAACCGATCCCTTTCAACTGGGCTAATCGTTGAATGCGATCCTCCTTCGGTGGAGCCGATCCTTCAGAGCATGCTTCGGCGCTGGCGATCGTATCTCGCTGTGCGTCGATTTCCTTGAGCATGGCATCGACCAAAGCCAGTCGTCGGCAATGCCGGCCGATCTCGGCGCGGAGCAACGGAGGAAGTACCCGTCCGTCACCGGTGATCATAGCGTCAAGCTGTTGAGGCCAGTCCTTACGATTGGGCGAGAAGGTATAGATGCCTTGGGTCGACAACAGGCCCTTGATGCGCCCTATGTGCTGAATGCGCTCCTTCATAAGAAACTGCCGCTCGCGATGCAGGCGTTTGGCATCCTCTTCGCCGGTCGAAGGAACCTTAACGATGGTGCAGACCTTCGGTTCTCCACGCCAGAATGCCATCAAAACGCAAACCAGCTTCTCGGCATCGAGGCGATCGGTTTTGGCACGCCTCGCTTTGCGACTGACCATGAAACTCGCGGGATCGAGCACAAGGTTCGTCACTCCGCGCGCCTCAAGCAAACGATGCAACCAGAAGTCATCATACCCGGCCTCGTAGCATGACACGATCTCGGGCTTTCGCCCGATCATGCGGGAAACCTTCTCGATGGCATGATCGACTATCTCGAACAGTTGTTGAGTGTCCCCAGAAGGTATCTTTCGGAGAGATATCTTGTCCGAGAGCGGGGTAAGGAGACCTACCAGCCAATTTGTCCGGCTGAGCTCGATTGCCATAAAGCATGTGTTCGTTATCCGTAACGGACTGCACCGATGGATTGGCGGTCATGGATATCCTCCTGTCTTTCGCCGAGAGAGGGAGCAAAGCTGCCCCAGCCGCAGGACCCCTGCATAGGATCTACTTCCAGTACCTTTGCGGCGAGGAATTCTTCTGCCACGCGCTGCCGTTCGATCGCTCGTCGATGACGCGCTGGCGCGGCCGCATGGGCGAGGAGCGGATCATGGCGCTGTTGCAGGAGAGCCTCAGCCTTGCGGTCAAGACCGGGGCGATGAAGCCGGCCGACACGCGCCAGGTGATCGTCGACACCACCGTGCAGCCGAAGAACGTCATGTTCCCGACCGACGCCAAGCTCATTCACCGGGCGCGTGAACGGCTGGTGCGGCTGGCCAGGAAGACGGGGCTCAATTTGCGCCAGAGCTATGTGCGGGTCGGCAAGCTGGCGCTGATCAAGCACCAGCGCTATGCCCACGCCAAGCAGTTCAAGCGGGCCAACAAGGCGCTGCGCAGGCTCAAGACCTATCTCGGCCGGACCATTCGCGACATCGGTCGCCGGATTGCCGGCGATGCGGGGCTGGACGCGCTCTTCAAATGGCCGCTCTACCAGGCCGCCACCGTTCTCGAGCAGCGTCAGCGTCAGCGCGGCCGCAAGATCTACAGCCTGCACGCGCACGAGGTGGAATGCATCGGCAAGGGCAAGGCGCACATGCCCTACGAGTTCGGCGTCAAGGCCTCGGTGGCCACCACGCTGAAGCGCTCCAAGGGCGGCCAATTCGCCCTGCATGCAAAAGCACTGCCCGGCAATCCCTATGACGGCCACACGCTGGCAAGCGTCATCCCCGATATCGAAGAGACCATCGGCAACGAGATCGGCCGCATCCTTGCCGACGCCGGCTATCGCGGCCACAACGCACCCCAGAGCCACAGGTTCAGGGTCGTCACCAGCGGCCAGAAACGCCGCGTCACCCCGGCAATCAAACGCCAGATGCGGCGGCGGTCGGCGGTCGAGCCGGTGATCGGCCACATCAAGGCCGAGCACCGCATGGGCCGCAACTACCTCGCCGGCCAGCAGGGCGACGCCGTCAACGCCATCCTGGCCGCCGCCGGCTACAACTTCTCCCTCCTGCTCAGGTGGCTGAAGGGTTTTTTGTCGCTCTTGATCGCTCTCTTCCAACTCCGGCCCAAGCCGGTCGCCGCTTAGCGGCTGGATTGTTCACGGTCGACTATCTGTTCGGCCGGTCAGACCGCCAAATTTGGTTCATTCAGAATTGGATGGGTACCGACCAAAATGAATCCCTAATCGACCGACTTCACAGAAAACGAAGCGATCTCCGGCCCTGACGAGCGAGTTTCGGCGTTGTCCGGGTGCTCCTGGATGAAAGATCGGGCTTCGCGCCTCATTTGGACAACGCCGCCAGGTAACCGTTTCCCTGAAACCTGCCCTTCATTCAGATTTGCAACATCAACGACTACCGGCTTCCTAGACCTACTTGGAGCCAATCGGAGGACAGCCGTGTCGGCGCCAGCCCGACCGCAAATTGCGGCCGACCCCATGGCAAACGTTGATTAGCCAATGAACTTGATCCACAGGCGCTTGAACCATGCGACGATGGCCCTGAGCCCCTTCGGCTGGGCGCCGCGCTTGAGCAGACGGTCATGGACGCGGCCCGCTTCGATCTGCGCGCGAGACATCTTGCCGGCCCATTGGATGCGGCCGCTTTTAATGATGTAGTGCGAGCCACAAGGGAAGTCGTGATTGCCGATCGACGGCCATATCGAGGCTCCCTCGTCTTCCATAATGAGGTCATATTCAATCGGAACGAGCGGTGTTGAAACCTCCTCGCCGCACCCACACGCGCAATTATGCAGCGCGACGTGGCATTCGCGCGACACGTAAAGGACACCGTCTTCCAGTTGTTCCGGAATGTCTTCGACGAAGACCGTTGTAAGACAATCCACCCGAGCCATCATGTCACCCGGTTTGTGATATTGTTGCCCTCGATCATGTATGTCGCGTTCCTTTCGTTGCGCTCATCACGATAGAAGGTCAGCCAGCGTTTCCAGCGCATGACCGCCATAATCGCGTTCAAAGAATTGAGTTCGGCGATCTGGATTTCGGTTCCGTACACATCGGCCTCTTCGTCGTCGTCACCGAACGACAGATGGGTAGCCACTTCCGCCCACGGCATGCCAGGGGCAATAAACGTTGCCCTTGCGCAACCGTCGAGCGTGTTGTCGTCCAGCCCTATACCTATGCCAGTGTCGACGAATGCAATGCCCAGGCGAACCAGCCCTTCGGCAATCACGCGCCGCGACGATCCCTTATCAACGCAGACAAATACGAAGTCAAAGGCTGAAAATTCGTCAATGTTGTCAGCCGTAACTCGAGTGGTGTGCGGCTTCACGCCCTTGTGCATGCGCGCGTAGAGCGCAGCGTAATAATCTACCTTGCGGGGGAAATTCTTCGCTAGCACCAGTTCGGGAGCACCAGGCGAACGGAAAAGATTGTGGTTGAGAAGCTGGTCGTCATCGTAGATGTGGATCTCGGCAACACGGGTCTTGGCGGCGAGGTCGAGCAGATAGGCACCGGTTCCGCCGAGGCCGATGATCGCGATGCTGCCCCTGAGTTTGCGGTTGGCGGCGAGTATTCCGTAGCGGACTGACGCAGAATCGGGAATCGCGAAGGGACTATCGTCCTCCGCACTGGCCAACGTGACGCCTGTACGCGCGTTGGCGGTCTTGTCGTGAGACCGCGCAGCAGCACCGAGGTGAGACTCATAGGTGACAACCTTGTCGTAAATGTTGGCATACTGGCCGGTGCCTTCTGGCTTCGACGAGAAATAATGGTGGACCTTGATGTCCGACCCCACAGTCGCTTCCTGACTATTATGGATGATATTTGTCATTGGCGTGCCATCGCGATGGCAAGGCGTCTCGCCGGCGAACCACATGGTGTGGTCCGTCAGTGGAGTCGAGGTCAGGCCTTCCGTATCCAGCGACAGAGTGCAGACAAGTGTGCCTCGACCAAGCGACATGTCCCGCTTCACATAGGGCACGCTGTGAACGAGGAGGACGAGGTCGCGCATCTCAAGCTCAAACCCCTCGTCCAGCAGTTGCTTCAGATGTGGATCACGACTTATCAGATCGGCGGACATTGAAGACCATCCCATTCTTGACTTCGATCTTTTCGCCCTCCACCAGATCACCTTCCGCGCCGTGTACACCTTTCAGGTAAGTTATCGTGTACTTGAATTTCTCGAAGTCGGCGTCAGGGTAGGCGAGAAGTGCAACCTCACGATAGCTGAGCTTTTTCTTGGGCACCGTACGCGGTCGCCCGTTGACTTTGATGACCACCGTCTTCGCTTCGCGGCTGCGGATGCGCTCGACTCCCTGTCCGCCCAGAGTCACCTCGCCATCAGCGGGAATGACCGCGTCGCCGGCGCTGTCCAGGATTAGCTCGAGTTCCTCATCGATGCTGGCGTAACGGTAGATGTCAGCTGCGGAGAGTTTGGCCGCCCCCCATTCCCAGCCGCGCTCGTTGACGGTGAGGGAGAAGGTCCGATCACCTTCGAATGAAAGGAACTCAGGCTGCGGCATCTGTCGCAGGTCGGTCGGCTCCTCAAGCCCGATCGAACGCGTCGACCCGTCCGCAATCTGGATGAGAATATAACCGCTAGCTGGATTGAGCCCGCCGATGGTGCGGACCTCGCGACCTGAGATTATGGCGTCATTGGTGGCGATCACGCGACCATCCAGCTTATATGTAAAGTTCGTTACGTCAGGCATTGAACCCTCCTTGTTTCTCATTCTGCACAAATCATATATGGAGCTTTTAGCCAATGTCTAGCTATTAATTGGCTAGTTAATGGTTGTTTTTTGATTGACAGGTATGGACTTTATAGCTACATGGAGAGTGCTGGTTAGGGAGAAGCGCCTGTGAAGCGTACGATGACGCTTAATTTGTCGGACGCAGAAATGAGCGTCCTTGAAACCATGTGTGAAGAAAAAGGGTTGTCTAAAACCGCACTCGTTCGCCAAGCGCTGCGGCTCTACAAATCAGTCGATGATCGACTGGCGCGGGGCGAAAAGGTGTTCGTCGAAAGCGCGGATAAATCAGAAAAAGTAGAGCTTATGGTTCTATGAAAGGGCTGATCGATCGAGTCTTTCTCAAAAATCGTGCCACAGGCCTGTACGAAGATGCACACCTGTATCATGGCTTGGACAGCACGAATCTCGCGCATATCGAAGGACGCTGGCGACCTCTTTTTGAGTTGCGTCGGAGGGAGGCTAAGGCTTCCCTTCAGACGTTAGCAGAGGTCAATGCTGAAGACGCCCATTGGGAATGGGGCAAGAAGGCGCTGGTTGCGCTGAACGACCCCTTCCTGTTCGATTTCTTCGTGCTTGAATGTGGTGGCAGTACCCAAGCCATCATGATGACGCGCAAAGGCGGTCAGGATTGCTTCAGTCGCCACCCCGAGCATCAGCGAGCGCCGCTGATCTACGTGGAGTTTTTGGCGACGGCTCCATGGAACCGACCAAAGTTGGTTGCTGACCCGACTTACAAGGGCGCGGGCCGTGTGCTCATCGGTACGGCCGTCAGCTTGAGCCTAGAAGAGGAATTTGGTGGCCGAATTGGTCTGCATTCTCTTCGTGGCGCAGAAGTTTTCTACCGGGATGCGATCGGAATGACGGATTTCGGAACGGATAGCGAAGGAGTACATAAAGGACTTAGATACTTCGAGCTTTCCAGCAGGGATGCTGCGACTTTCCTATCCGTGCAACACTAACAAGAGGAGTCGACCATGAAATTACATTTCACTGCCGATTGGCTGCGCAGCCATATCGAACATGATCCGGATGTCGATTGCGACGTGGGGCTCCCGCTCCGCGACGCAGCTCCGCTTGAGCGTCTTATGCAGGAGAAGTCTCGTCATCAAGCAACTGCGGGGCAGCCTAATTCGGCTGCCCCCGAACAGAAATCTGCTGTGTTGTTTAAGTTGGTGCATCAGCTTCGACGCAAGGACGGTTTAAGCATTGCGCAGTTGGCTGCCAAAATTCGTGTTGATGCGGCGGAATTGGAGCAGGTGGAGAAGGATCCCAACTATGTTCCAGGCCCGCGTACCGTTCATCAGCTAGCCGAGTTTATTGGGGTTTCAGCACGTGCTGTAGGACTGCTGACTGCGGCGGCGTCCGCGCAGAATGACAATCTCACCGAAGCGGTGCATCGTTTTGCTGCGAGTTCAGACGACCTATCGAAACTAAGCCAGGCTGAAAGGCGCGACCTCAACGATTTCGTTAAGGTACTGGCGTCAATCGATAAGAAGAATGGATGACCATGTCTGCGATTGAGCCGATAATCGGGAACTTTGAGCGCCGAGATATCCATGAGCACATATCACGTTTGCTACGTGATCTCGGCAATCCAGAGCCCCCATTAAGGCTCGAGCAGGTGCGCGCGCTGCAAAAGCTTGACCTTACCTATTATAGCAAGGCGAACTTGAGCCTATTAGATGAGATCGCCCACAGGGCGCGAATGGCTGGGAACGAGATCACCAGCACGGCTAAGCGCATGGTCGATGTAGTCCAGCAATATGGCCTTCGTGGTATCCTAATGTTGAAGGAAGGCGACAAAAGAATCTTCATCGATGACGAGGTAGCCGAGCTAAAGCGACGCTTCCTCATCGCACATGAAATTACACATGACCTTCTACCGTGGCATCGCTCCCTGCTTCTGGGCGATAACGAGTCCACGCTGAACCCAACATTCCATCAGGCAATGGAAGCAGAAGCTAACTATGGCGGACGCCATCTCTTGTTTCTGGGAGGAAGGTTTCGACCGGAAGCGCTGGACTGCTCATTGGAATGGAAGAGTATCGAGCAGCTTCGCAAGCGCTATGGGAACACACTTACAACAACACTTTGGCAAATGGTTTGTGAACGCGACCCGGAGTTTCCTGCCTTCGGCGTTGTCAGTCGGCATCCGTATCACAGAGATATTTGCGAGAAGGCGGGGAATGACAATGTGGCATATTTTCCAAGATCGATAGCTTTAGCTGAGCACTTTCCCGGAATCACCACCACAGTTGCCTATTCCGCGATCTGCGATCACGCAACGAACCGCAAACGGGGTCCAGTAGGCGAAGGCGAAAGCATCTTTTATGATGCGAACGGCGAACCCCATGTATTCTGGTTGCACAGCTTCTCAAACACCTACGATCTGCTCACTTACTGCATCTACAAGAAGAAACACCAGCGCATTTTCCCTGTCGGCTTTAGGGCAGCCTAGGCACAGGCAGACGGTTATCTCAACGGCAGCTTGCCCATACTGTAAGCACACCACCGCTGTTTCGCTTGCGGCATATTTCTTGGCGGACGTCGCTTATTGTCGGCGCGACATTGGTATGACCTCGCCGAGCTGGCCGGACGGCCCCTCACCGCGGGTCGGCGCCACGAGCTTCAGCTTCACGACGCGAGCAGGCTCTTGCGAGAGCCAGCCCGGAGGAAGGTCCATCCGGTGAAGACCGCAGACGTGCGCATCCGGCAGCCAGGAGAACCTGTGCACCGGAGTGCTGGGGTCAAGCTTACTTGGAGGAAGTGCAGCCAAGCTCTCAACATCATGAGCGAACAACGGCAGATCGTGCCGAAGCTCTTCCTTGGACAGCCCCCGTCATCCACCACGGTCCGAAATACATCAGCCAGTAACGTAGGTTGCTGCAGCGGCCAAACGTCATCGTAGGGCTCGGATCCTGAGTAGCCCTTGGCGCTGTAGCTACGATAAAGGCGGGTCGCTCCCTCGGCATCGACAATGCAGAGGCGTTGGAGACGCATGATCTGAGCCTTGATGGACACGCGCCAGCGAACCTTCAGCCGCTCCAGCTCCCAAAGCGAGGCACTAGTGACCTCAGCCGAGAACTGACTCGCCGGCAGAAGCAACGCTGAAGCGAACCGATGAGCTTGGTCTTGGATCAGCTTGAAATTCTCGACAAGCTCATCCTCGGACACTGCACGGTGCAGCAAGAGGTGGGCCAACTCGTGCGCGGCATCAAAATTGTCTTCGCGCGAATGACTGCGCTAGAAATACGTGTGGGCGACGATCAGATCCCCACCTGCTTAGCCCATACAACTGTGTGGTTTCCATTGGTTCGCTCGCCACGACGACGCCGATCTGCTCCAGCAGAGCAACTACGTTGGGGTCGGTCGCAATCCGATTCCCCAGTGCTCTCGCGCTGTTTGGGCAATGCCCTCCAGATCCTCATCCCCAGGCTTCGGTAGCCTAAGCCGTTGAGTAAATCTGGCAGGTCGACTTCAGGGAGAAACGCATAATGGCCGGCAACTGCCGTAATGTCTTCAAGCCAGCGGTTGACCGGATAATCCTTGGTCACAGCCACGCCCTGTACGGTGCGGCCCTCGTCCAGCAGCAACCGCAACGCCCCCAGTCGCCGCCCTCCGGCGACGACTTCGAACTTGGCTCCCTTCGGGGCCTTGCGGGTCAAAAGGTTATGGATGAGGCCATGGGCCTCGATGCTGGCGGCCAGTTCGGCCCTACCTGCGGGCGGGATAGTGATAACAGCGGTATTCATGGACTTGCTCGTGTTGATTTCAGCGATTGACCTGATGGGTTCAGGTCCCCTGAACCCCTGCCTCGCGGCGAGTAGCGGGGAGCGAGGGGGGGGCAAGTCCCGGGGGCGGAGGGGTCTCCCCGGTCTGCACCTAGCGAAGCGGAGGAAGATGGGGGAACCCGCCCGCGGCGGCTTGCTGGGGAGAGAGGGCCGCGCGCCTCTCTTCCCGCTACATAGGAGAGGTGCCGCTAGGCACATCCATGTCGGCGCAGCCGTGCCGCGAAGCGGCCCAAGAAAGAAGAGCGTACAAAACGGAAGCACCTAAATGCCCGCCAGCGGGACCAAGTCAGATCGGTGCAGGAGAAAGACCGTGGCCCTGAGACCGGCTCAACAGGGCGGCCGTAGGAGCATCAGCAACGCGCCGCCGTCAGGCGGGATGCGGAACGGACGGCCCCCCGGCGAAGGGCGCCGTTCTCTTTGAGCTGCGACCCTGGTGAGCGCCTTCGTGCCTAAAGCTGTGCCGTCGGGCTAAGCTTCAGCTTCAGATCGTTCTGAAAAGCCGAACATGGTTCGTCGAGTAACCCTTGAGGGAAGGATCCTTGTCGGGTTCCCTGTTTTTCGACAAAATCGCCCTGCAGAATTTATATTGCGTGATTTGGCGGCATCGCACTGCTGGGTGTCCGCCTTATAGCAAGCGTGGACCAAAACGGCTCCCACGTAATCATGCTCGACGTTGTTGGAAGAAAGGTGGGTCTGAATGTCTTGGAGAATGGCAACTCCATGGGACATCCCATCTGCTCCGGAGTAGGTCATTACGAGTTGACCGGGTCGTTCAAAGCCGCTTACCGAGCCGCTCCCTGCAACGTTCTCGTAGGTGCCAGACAAATCCGGGGCCGACGTGAATGTCACCTTGAAGGGGTGCCCCAGGCCGACGGGGGTGACATCCGTAAAGTCGGGACCGTAGTACACCGAGAGATCACGCAGTATGGAGATGATAACCCGATTGCGGCTTTCAAGTGTCCTCGCATCCCCCGAGGGCGCCACCTGATCTCTCGGGCAACCTTGTTCGGCGCCGCAGTTATTGAGGCGGCCGGCTTGGAAGCAGTTCCTTATGGCCCTCATGCATAAACCAGAGCACCCGTTTGAGGTGACTGCGAAGGGCCTTACGGGCGCGGATTGGCTCTTTGACCGGATCGATACCCAGTACATCCAGCGCCATCTCCTCTTCGCTGGCACTGTCGGCGCAAGCGTCCATGAGCTTCAAATAGAGCTGGAAATGCTTGTCATCATATGCGGTTAGGCTTTCCGACCAGGGGACTTCCGTTGCAATGGTTGGATCAGGCGTTGGGCGCGATCTGCTTTTCATCCATGTCTCGCTTTGGCGATGAACCAGGCCCCCGTTCCAATTCAGAATATCTCCATCTAGCGCATTTCAACCGTTCTCGGCCTTCTTCGGACAGTGCCCAATCGTTGCATATGGTCGTGGGTTCCAAATTGGCGCGCGGCTGCTCGCGACCAATACATCCTCAACTTGGCGAGGCGATGTAACGCCCGGCTGAACCAGAATGGCGCGGGTATTGAGCATCGCCGATTGGATCGAACCTTCTTTTAGCTTCGCGATAATCTTGTCTGGCTGCTTGCAAGCGTCCATCATGCCGCCGTACATACGCTTAAGGATCTCGCCCATCACCGTACGAGCAGCAAACATTTCCAAAATCGATCTTGCAACTTGAGGCTTTGCGTTACTGCATAGCTGCATTGCACAAAATGTGTTTGCGCATTGCACAACTTTTAGCCATTAAGCTTACAGCTGATGCATGCGATGGTTTCCTCCCATTCCATGGTATCAGCTGTTCCCCTCTGAAGGTTTTGACTTTACACCTAAAGGGCCTCGGTTTTCCGATGCCCTTTTTTTTGGCGGTCGCCACGTCGTTAATGGAACGCGGCTCGATCGCCGGTTCAGCCATCAGGCTTTGGAACCCGTTCTGCCCGGCCGACCCCTCCCGACAACAGTCTGACCTTCGCCAGCCTTCTACGGGCAAGCGTTCGCGCCAAAAGTTCAAAGCCGCGTCCGTAACATTCGACGATGAAAGCCAATGTCATCAGGTCGAGCAGAAACTCGTCGATCGCATGTGTGAGCGCATCAGACTTTTGTCCGAACTGAAGGAGCAGGGCGCGCGCGTCTTCGATCGCGGCCTGGCAATCGTCTGCATCTATCAGGGAACTGATCCTGTCAAAGATCTGCAAGCGTCCTCACTTTTCGGAAGCCGCACTCAGCATCGAACGCCGCTGATGAGTGAGTTTCCAACAAAAGAACAGGGTAGCGTTTCGCGAAAAATCGCTCGGCAGCGCGTCGAACGAGCATGATGCCTCAAATGACATGTGAATTCCGGCTCACCAACATGTCGTCGAAGGCGAGTGAGCCGGCCCATGTCTGCGTCCCGGCCGCCAGACCACTGGTCAGGAGGAACTGTGGCCACATCGTCGGAGACAAATGGGTCCATCTATTCTTCCAGCCGCCACGGTTCAGCCTAGATTACATGCGAAACGACAATAACGGAAAGCAAAGGTTCGCAAAATGAGTAGGGTGGCTGGATCAAACGAAGATTTGGCTGCACCAACGACCTTTGGGCCACTTCTACAGCCGACCTTTCGTTCGATCTGGCTCGCGACGCAGGTTTCAAGCCTCGGCTGGTTGATGCAGACTGTCGCCATCAGCTGGCTGATGGCAACGATCTCGACTTCCGATCTGATGGTTGCGCTGGTGCAGGCTTCATCGAACCTGCCCGCTTTCGTCCTGTCCGTTTTTGCGGAGCTCTCGCCGACAATTTCAGCCGGCGCAGGGTGATGTTCGCCGGTCGGTGCCTTATGGTGATTGCGTCCGCGATGCTGACCGCGTCTGTAGCGCTGGGCTTTGTCAGTCCGTGGATGATCCTCGGCTTCAGCTTTTTGATCGCAAGCGGCGGTGCTCTCAATGATCCGGCCTGGCAAGCGTCGGTTGGCGATATCGTGGATCGACGAGATGTTCCCGCTGCCGTCACCCTGCTTTCTGTTGGATTCAATACCGTCCGGACTGTGGGCCCGGCCCTCGGCGGCATTGTAGTTGCCTCGTTTGGCCTTATGGCGGCATTCGCGGTGACCACGCTCACCTATTTCGTACCCTTGGCCACTATTTGGCGCTGCAAGTGGAAGGTTCGTTCTTCGCCTCTTCCACGCGAGTCGATGAGGACGGCGATCTATGACGGGCTGCGCTTCACGGCGATGTCATCGGAAATCAAGGCCGCGATCGCGCGCGGAACCCTCTTTGGCTTGGCGAGCATCGCCATACTCGCGCTGCTGCCGGTGGTTGTCCGCGATCAGCTGGGAGGAGGCCCGCTCGCCTATGGCGCGCTCATGGCCGGCTTCGGCACCGGAGCCGTCTTCGCTGGCCTCTCCAACAGCCTGTTCAGACGGAGCTTGTCGCAGGAGCGGCTGATGATGCTCTCCTGCGTCGCCTGCGCGGCGTGCTCACTTTCCCTGGCACTGACAACTTCGATCGGGGTGGCGGCAATTGCACTCGCTTTGGGCGGCGCGGGCTGGGTCACCGCCTGGTCAGGGGTCGGTGTGAGCGTGCAGCTGGCAAGCCCGCGCTGGGTCGTGGGGCGCACCATCTCGATCTACTATGCTTTGATAGATGGTGGCATCGCGCTCGGCAGCTGGGTGTGGGGCACGGTGGCCGAAAACCATTCGCTGGCCCTGGCGCTGGAGGGTTCCGCTGCCTCCCTGATGTTCGTCGCTGCAGCCGGCGTTCTGTTTCCTCTTCGCGAGCGCCGCGACTCAGAGCCCGATCCTCTGGAGGAATTCGATGCCCCGGCTGTCGCTCTCAATCTGAAGCCGAGAAGCGGCCCGATCGTGGTCAAGGTCGAATATCTGATAGCCGAGAGAAATCTCGAGGCTTTCCTCGACCTCATGCGGCAGCGGCGTCATGTACACAGCCGGGTCGGTGCTCGGAATTGGACGCTCCAGCGGAACTTGCAGAAGCCTATGCATTGGACGGAAACGTTCCGCACGCCGAC
This sequence comes from Mesorhizobium sp. M1004, assembly GCF_040318795.1. Lineage (NCBI taxonomy): Bacteria > Pseudomonadati > Pseudomonadota > Alphaproteobacteria > Hyphomicrobiales > Phyllobacteriaceae > Mesorhizobium > Mesorhizobium sp. M1004. The sequence goes on along the minus strand of NZ_JAMYNB010000015.1, from coordinate 61,236 downwards.
CTGGACGGACTACCTTCGCCTCAATCATCGTCTGACGGAAGTGGACAAGGAACTGGACGAGCGTGTCTTCCAGTTGCACGCGGGAGAGGAAGCGCCTCAGATGACACTTTCCATCGAGCGACCGACAAGCTCGGCCCGCAAGCCCGAGCACTCAGCTTTTCGCCATCCCCGTCATTGAAGCCCGGCCGGCACAGAAAACGCGATTCTTGTCTATCGCGCTGAAACCGGTGCGGGAGACGGACAATCCACCAAAATTCGATGATGGGTGGCAGAGAAGAACCCCAGGCTGAGAGTGCGACCGATCGGTCCCCACGGTGAAGCGGAGCCTGGGGCTACAGCGGCACGCGACTATTGCCGCGTCACCTTTTGAATTTAAAGTCTTCCTCAGTCCGCCTCGCTGATCCGGGCCAACGCTATCTTGAGGTTGGCATTTTGTCCCGCCAGCTCGCTGAGACGATCACGTTCGGCGGCGACCACATCCGGGCTGGCGTTCGCAACGATGCACCCGCGCGGAGCGTGCTGTTGCTGGAAGCAGGAAGGCATGATCGGCCAAAGCCGGGAGAGGTGCTGCCGGCAGTAGCGAATGGGCTGCTGCGTCAGCTTGGTGTCTGGACGCCGTTCGCCGAGGCCGGCTTCGTTGAAAATCGTGCGCTTGTTTCGGTGTGGGCCAATGAAGTTCCCAGCGAGCGGCACGGCATGTTTTCCGCTCAAGGTGCCGGCTGGCAGCTCGACCGGACGCGATTCGACCGGCTTATGGTGCAGGCGGCCAAGGCGGCAGGTGTGGACACGCGGTTTGGCTCGACCGTGGGTTCGGCAGTGCGCGACGATCAAGGCTGGCTGCTCAAGCTGGCCGATGAAGCTATCGTTGCCCGCGCCGTGGTTTGGGCGACCGGTCGCAGTTGGAGGCTGGCGCGATGTTTCGGCGCCAAGCTCACCATGCACGGACATCTTGCCGCCTACACACGCTTTTTCGACCGTGCACCGGGCGATTGCAGCATGGTCGTCGAGGCGCGTCCCGAAGGCTGGTGGTACAGCGCCGACTTGCGCGTGCCTCACCCATCCGGATCTGGGCAGCGAACTGCGCAAAGCCGGACATTGGTACCGCGCTTTAGCCGCAACGCAGTCCATCGCGCCGCTCGTGCCGCCCAACGCAATCGAGACCGCCAGCATGATCAAGGCGGCGGGAACCGCAACGATCGATCCCGCCGCCGGTGACCGCTGGGTCGCGGCGGGCGACTGCCTGTTCTGTGCCGATCCACTGTCATCACGCGGGATCGTGCATGCACTCCGCTCAGGGATCCTGGCGGCCTACGCGGCATCGGACATGCTGGACGGGCGTGGCGATTCGCCTGCGCCCGCTATGCAAAATCGCCACACGCGGCTTTGCCGATTAGCTCCCGGCGCTGGCTGCCCACTATGCAGCCGCCGCGCGATGGGACACGCCTTTCTCGCAGCGGCGGCGCAGCATGTCTTCCACGCGTCTAGCATCGAAGGAGGGAGGTCAGAGGTGGTCTCGGGACGGGGTGCTCGGCACTTATGAACTACCGAGCGCCAGCGAGTGGTCGTCGGCGGGCTCGATGGCGGCATCAGGTCAGGGAACTCGGCCTCCCTGATCATCTCCGATCTAATTCAAATTTGTCTGTATATATTGACGATTGCACTACCTTCACCTCGTAGACGGCAATGCGGGCGGGTAGAGAGGGTTCTATGATATGACAAGCGATTTTTCCGCCGCCCGAGTGCATTTAGATCGAGCGTATGACTACCTTTGTGGGGATGACCCGATGAGTCAAAGGGGCCGCGAAGCCTTGGACCTGCTAATTGAGGCGGTTGCCGTCGAAGAGTTCAAGCAGCCACGCCAAAGCGCTGAGGTGCTAAGGTTTCCGATCGGGCGCCGCTGCTGAGGTAATCTCCACGGCCGCCATGTAGCCTCGCGGGTGAGGCGCTCACGGCAGGGACTCGCCGCCCCGTGAGGGCCGGGAACGAACGCATTGGCAAACGGAAAGCCCACTTGCCAGACCAACGCCCGGCCGGCGTGGCAAGTAGGCCGGCGGTTCCAAGCGGAGACATTGATGCCGGACTATGTCGTGCTTTGCATCGCATTAAGATGCTGCGGGATATACGTAACGCCATCCCTAAAAACATCGAATGCGGCAGCGACAGCGCGAATCCCAAAGCGATGCTCCCGCCGTACGCGGACAAAGCCGTTTTCGAAGTCCACTATCCCGTCCTTGGCCAGCATGGCCAAGCGCTCAGCCGAATCGCGAAGACGGATCGGATCAGATCCGTGGGCGACACAGATTGCCGGCACGTCAGCCTCGAAATCGCACATTAGTCGCTCGATGATTGCGGCTCGCACGCGGTCGTCGTCTGTGAGGCGATGGCCCTTCGATGTCGCCAGTCGGCCAGCTGCGATGTGCTGGATGTAGAAATCCCGTGTAACTTCGTTTTGAACGTACCCCTGGCCGATGCGGCCGATAGCCGACGCGCCGAAACCGATCAGGGTTCTGCAGGTATCGGCAGAGTAGCCCAACGAGTTACGTCGCAGGCGACCTGTTTCCTGTGCCAGCGCGAGCTCGTCGTGCGGCAAGGCGAAATGGTCGAGCCCGATCTCCCGGTAGCCGGCGGCAACCAGCGTCACGGCGACAGCCGCATGCTGTTCAGCGCGGGCAGCGCTGTGGGGAAGAAATTCCGCCTCGATGAGGCGCTGGTTCTTTATTTGGGATGGGATATGCGAGTAGCCGAACAAGGCAAGCCGGTCGGGGCGCATGGCGACCGCTGCCCTCACTGTTTCGACGCACGACTCCACCGTTTGACGCGGCAGGCCGTAGATGAGGTCGAAGTTGATGCGGCTTACTCCATGCCGGCGCAGCACTTCCACGGCAGCCGACGTCTGGGCCTCGCTCTGGATTCGGTTGATCGCTTTTTGAACAATGGGATCGAAGCTCTGTACGCCCAGGCTCGCGCGGTTCACGCCGGCCGCTCCCAAGCCTTCCGCCATCTCGGACGTGAGTGTGCGTGGATCGATCTCGATGGCGACCGTAGCTGTTTTCGAGATGGCGAAGCGGCATCGCAGGAACTCCATCAGAGCGAGGAACTCGGCTGGTCCGATGAGAGACGGCGTTCCGCCGCCGAAATGTATGTCGCTCACGGGCAACGTCTTCGGCACTCGCTCCGAAACCAGACGGATCTCGTCACGCAGCGCCGCCAGATAGTTGAGGATGGGCGCATCACGGCGGGTGATGGTGGTTGGGAAGCCGCAATACCAGCAGGCTGATCGGCAGAACGGAACGTGCAGATAGAGTGACACCGGATCATCAGCCGGCAGGTTCCTGAGCCATTCCTCATAAGCCTCGGCGCCGATCGCCCCAGAGAACTCCGACACAGCCGGATAGATAGTGTACCAAGGCAGCCGGGCCTCTCGAAATTTCGTGGTCTGCAACGGTCACCGTCCCATGCTGATAACATCCAACCTTACCGCTGCGCTCGCCTGCGTCTTTGCGCTATGTCAGTCCGTTCCGCTTTGGGCTCGAAATTTTTTAGCAATGGGCGCCGTTCAGTCTTGGCTGGACAGCGATGGTCTGAGCGCACTCGGTCAGCGACTGACGATGGTGTTCCCGCCGAAACCCTCACGCGCACCGTTTTGTTCACCGTCCCTTCCCTTCATCTGCGCGTGGGAGACTCTTCTGAGCGCAGATGAAGCATCCGATGAGACAATATACGGTGTTGGGTCCAGACTTTGCACGCCAGCTACCGCCCCCATAATGATCTCTGCCGTCTCGATGAGCTCGTTGTGTGAATTGCTGGCAGAAGCATTAGCTGTGCCGCGCCGCTTTCAGCACGAAAACCTGCTCGACGCGACCGTCAGGTCCGCCGCAATGCCAAGGCTGGCGCCTACCGACTCAGTGGTGCAAGGCTGCGGCGCGTCGACCATCAGCTCGCCAAAGTGACGGCGTCGTACCGAGCGGTGGCCGCCGCATGATGCCTCAACGGCGGGGCTCACAGCAAACAATGCCGTCGCCATTAAGCCAAACTGTCGCGAAGCGAACAGACGAACCGTAGCCGAAACGTTTGCCGTTCGTGCTTGGGTGGATCCGCAAGGCAAAAAGAACGGAAGCGCGAACCAAGGTCCGCCCGCACATTTGAGCTTCAAGCCGCAGCTGGGTCGTCAGGGTGGCACGTCATTTGCAGTAGTACCCTTTGTGAGGCCCGCCGCGGAGGTGAAAAGGGTGATTGTACAAAAATGTTGTATGACCGTCTGGGAGTGATAACTACTTAATATATGTGACAACAAGTCTCAATCACATTCTAAATTCTCCTGAGCATTAGCACGACAGGTGCAGCAACACTCCTAGAATTAAGCTTGATGCGCTAGCAACCGTTTGCTTAGCAAAAATCATTTATCGGTCTCGATTCCTTTTACTATTTAGACGGAGATCAACAATGACCATTGGGAGCCTCCTCCTCGGCTCAACTGCGGCACTGGTCGCCGTTTCCGACGCTCGCGCCGTGATCATCGTCCCCGAGCCTGATCCGACTGAGTACCTCAAGATCTGCGACGTCTACGGCTCGGGCTACATCTACATTTCAGGCACCGAGTCCTGCCTGCGCATCGGCGGCTATGTCAGTTACGACGTCGGCTTGGGCCATGTCGGATTGTTTGACCACGCAAGAACCTCAGATGTGAGGACTGGTGAGGATCAGGGTACATGGCAAAACAATACGCGCTTCACACTGAAAGCTTGGACCGGCCAGGAGACCGAACTCGGCACGTTGAAGACCTACACCGAAACCCGCGTGAATTTCGGTAACCGCCACACTTCGGTTTCGGACAGTTCTCGGTCCTATGCCTTCAACGGAGACAGCATCTTGACTTTCGCCTGGATTCAGCTTGGTGGCCTCCGAGTTGGTAAGGACTGGTCGGCCTTCGACATGTTTATTGGTGGCGCGGGTGACGTACTCAACCAGACGCCGGTTCCGTACGGCGCTTTGGATACCAATGTGGTCCAGTACTACTTCGACGCCGCGAACGGCTTTTCCGCCGTGGTTTCGCTCGAAGAAGGCTCAGGCGTGGTGGGCACAATCGACAACTACGCTCCGCACATGGTCGGCGGCTTGAAATACACACATGGCTGGGGAGCGATCACCGGCGTTGCTGGTTATGATAGCAACTACGAATCGGTAGCCGCCAAGGTCCGTGTCGACATCAATGTCACCAACGAACTGTTGCTGTTCGGAATGTTCGGCTACGGTTCCAATGGCAAGCTCAACGACGACTCCATGAACGCGATCGACGCTCATGGTCGCGGCTTCTATAAGATTTGGGGCGGGAACTGGGCTTTCTGGGCTGGCGCCGCTTACGAGGTCAACGAGACAACTTCGTTCAACCTTCAGCTCTCGGGTGATCAGCTCAAGAACTATGGTGTCGCTGCGAACGTCGCCTATGCGCTTCTTCCAGATTTCACAGTTACGGCTGAACTCGACTACGACCGCTACGGAGGCTCCGCCGTCGGAAAGGTGAAAGCTTCCGAAGTGAACTGGGCCAATGCCAACAAGAAGAGCAGTGTCTGCGGTATCCTGCGTTTCGAACGCTCATTCTAATGCGATGAAGCGTTGAGCTCCGAGGTGCAGTTGATGCGCGGACATTTCCCCTACATTCCGTTTGATTGTGGATGCGTGGCTCGGACGGCCGTCGTACGCGGCGACGTCATGGAGCTCGGGTTTGACGCCGTGCTCCTGAACACGGCGGTCCCGAGGGCGGCCGATCCGGTCGGGATGGCGCGTGCGTTCGGCAAGGGCGGTCGATGCCATTCGTGAAGCTAGCACTGGAATGCTCGAACCGCGCTACTCACCGAAGGTCGGCAGGGCTGTCTTCTCATGAAGCTCGATCCCTTCTATCTGAATTTCGACGTGCCGGCTGGGTTGACCGGCTGGCGCCGCTCGGCGTGAGTCTGCTGCAGCTCCGGATAAAGGATATGGACGAGAAAGGACTGCAGACGGAAATCCGCCGCGCGAACGACGCCTGACGGTCCATGGTTGCCAAGTGGGCGTCAACGACTCTGGCGCACGGCAATGAGGAAGGCTGCGACTCGTCCATCTTGGTCAAAAGGATTTGGCTGCCGCCGATGCTGATGATGAAATACGCCGGATTGAAGCTCGGCCTTTCGATCCACGATCACACCGAACTGCGCCAGTGGCCGAGCCGGAGTATGTGGCGCTCGGCCCAGTCTATCCAACTAGCCTCAAGAAGATGAATGGGCGTCGCAAGGGCTCGAGCGGATCAGCGAGTGGAAGCACCAGGTCGCGCCGATCCCATTGGTCTCCATCGGCGGCCTCAACCTGACCGGCTCGAAGGCGTTTTTCGAGGCTGGCGCCGAAAGCGCAGCCGTGGTCACCGACCTTGCGCTGAACGACGCCCCAAAAGCGCGCACGCGAGAATGGATCGAAGACAGAACAATAGCGCTGGGGCGAGAACCGCATGTGCTCGTTGTTGTAGGGTCTGACCCCGGCGGTGGGGCTGGAATTGCCCGCGAGATCGAGACGATCGCTTGCCTTGACGTGCGCACCTGCCTTTGCTGTCAGCGCGCTGACGGTGCAAACCCAGGAAGACGCCTTGGAAATCCAATTTACTCAACCCGGTCTGGTGACGGATCAAATGCGCGCTGCGCTTCAAGCTAACAGAGTGGCCGGCACCAAGGTTGGCATGCTCGCAACGGCTGAGATCATCGTCGCTGCGGTTGCCGCTGTGCTGCGCGAATATCGGCGCATATCGACAGTCCAGATCCGGTGCTGGCTTCCACGTCAGGCCGAGCGCTTCTTGAAGCAAGCGCCATCCCGCATCATGAAGTAGCATCTGATGCCGCTTTGCCGTGTCGACACCCAATGTCATTGAACTGGCGCTTCTTGCCGGCTCAGTGCTACCGGTGAATGAGGCCGGCGCGCTTCAACAAGGACCCCAAGCCACCCCGTCTGCCGGACTCCTCCAAATTCGAAACACGGATGGTTCCTATCCAGACAATTGATTTTATCAATCTGCGACAATACCGCATAGCGGCGCCGGCGGAATGATCATCCGTAGCAAGACGAGCTGCTTTCGGTGGCCTGTAGGACGCGCACCGCGACCGAGGTACAAGCCAGCCCGTCTGCGGCCATGTTCGGCGCCGCATCGGTGTGCCGAATGAGATTGCCGGCGGAACGTTCTGTTCGTGCAGTCATGACGGCAGTCTCTCACTGGCGCCATCCTGCCGATGGATGGCCGGCAGTCGGTGCAGCATGGGCTGACACTGTTGACGGAATGAAGCCGCTCGCGCTTCGGACGGTTGAAATGGAGGACATTAGCTTGGAACCGATCAGTCTCGACGAGCTTCTGGCCAGCGTCGGCAAGGAAGTCGGCGTGTCGCCGTGGCGGGTGGTCTCGCAGCGGATGATCGACCAGTTCGCCGAGGCCACCGATGACCACCAGTTCATCCACTGCGATCCGGAGCGCGCCAAGCGCGAGACGCCGTTCGGCGGCACCATCGCACATGGCTTCCTGTCGCTTTCGCTTTTGTCGGCGATGACTTTCGAGACCATGCGGCCGCTCGAAAACTGCAAGATGGGTGTCAACTATGGCTTCGAATCGCTGCGCTTCTTGGCGCCGGTGAAAACCGGATCTCGCATCCGCACCCGTTTCGTACTGGCCGACGTCAAGGTCAGGCCGTCGGGCTGGGTGCAGACGGCGCTGGGCGTGACGATTGACATCGAGGGCTCGAAAAAGCCGGCGCTGACCGCCCGCTGGTTGACGCTGACGCTGATCAAGCGCCAGCCGGAGGCGGCCTGAATTGCTCAACGAGCGTCAGCAGAGACGATCTTCACGTGCCGGGGCGATGTAGGCGACTAGTGCGCACCGATCGGCAACGCGGCCACGGGGTCGGCTAGATAGAGTGGCAGGAATGCCTAATCGGGGCTCCGACTCGGAAGGGGCTTCGATGTATCGGAAGGGCTTCGGGTTTCGGCGCTGCATTCCTTCTTCACGAAGGTCCATGTGAGAATTCCCGACCACGGGGTCGAAAGATCGGCTTGTGATCGGAGTGGGCAGATCCTCCCCGACTGAATCTGCCAATAGGGTGTTATGGAGTCAACCGGGTCGAACTTGAGGTCGCGGGTGTCGCTGATCGGCTGCTCGTCGAGCTCGAGAGCTGCCAGCTAAAGGAAGAACACGGCTATGAAGAGCTCCGCAGTTGATGTGGATGCCCAGAGCTGGGAGTGCAGACCGACGAGTTCCCAGCGGGCGAACTTGCCATTGGTAGCGCGCCAAACCAGTGGCGAGAAACCCTCGATGAGAAGGCCCCCGAGGCGCACCCGGGATGGACTACAGTGGCGTTTGGCGAGAGGGCCTTCGAAGACGAGATCGAGTGTAAGATGGACGAGCTCGACACGCGTATCGCGCAGTCCCTGCGATCGCGCCTTGTTCGCGGCGCTCGTGCGTGCGAACTGTTGGTAGATCGAGCTGACTAGATGAACCGGGATGGCATTAAAGCGGAACTGGAAGAGACGTCCCTGGCCGAACTAAGTAAGATCAATCCAGCCATCGCTAAAGGTAGGCGAACACGAGACGTTCGGACTCCGTGCCGCTGAAATCCTCAAATTGAAACGGCCGGACCGTTGGAGCTATCATCACCCGCTTGGCTTCCAGAGCTACGGAGCGGGTTGATTATCTGAACGTCCTCGAAGTCCTTTTCATTGTCGGTCACTACGACACACTCGTTGACTTCGGCTACAGCGGCAATGATTGTGTCTAGGGCGCTCCGCAAACGGCCTCTGGCTTTGCCGTTGGCCATCAGCCGCGCCCACACGAGGCCAGCTTTCTCGTCGAACGATAGCACGCGGCCAGCGAACAGCGCTTGCGGGCCTTCGGAGCCTTCGAACCAAGTTTCAAGGCTACTGCGCTTCTTCCCCTTCGGCTTTTCTAGGATGCCTTGGCGAATTTCGGCGACAGTAAGCGAAGCAATGAAGAGGTCTTCGTCCTTCTGCGCGCCCATCCAGGCCAGCAACGAGCCCGAAGGCTCCGGTTTTATGACGTTGCTGATGATATTGGTATCAAGAAGGTAGCGCGTCACAGGTCGGTCTTGCGCCCCTCTTCGCACGGCCGGCTGAGGTCGAGATTGGAGCCAACCAGAGGGGAGCGACGCAACGCGGCGAGAATGCTGCCCACTTTCGGTGGCTCACCCGCCACGGCTTGCTGTATGGTCCGACGAAGCTGTCGGGCATCCGGCCCGCTCTCCGTTAATTTTCGGGCAAGAGTTCGCAGTAGATCGCGGTCTGCGTCGAAGGCCAGGATCTCGAACCGCGCGATGCCGCGCTCAGCCAGGCGAGACCGATAATTCTCGATGGCTCTCTTCTGTGCAGTGTTGCCCATCGCGTGCCTCCGTTCTCTATCCGGATATATAGCCATGGCTTCTCCGGAGCACAAGGTGCCCCGTCATCGGCCAGCACTGGCTCCTGCGCGACGCGCGTTATTGATCACAAAGAATTTCCATCTTGTCGAAGCACTGTGATTGGCATCATTGTCGCGAAACGGAGTATTTCACGTCAGGACAGGAACGCGATCATAGCGCGACCGAAACGTGCAACAGCCGAATAGCTTCGTGTGGTCGCAGGCGCGGCCGCGAATGGGCTGTGTCTGCGTCGCCGAAGCCCGATCGACGCTTCGTCAATCTGGTCCGGCTGCTGGCGCGACAGGCCGCACGGGATTTCGTTCAAGCCGAAACGGATAGCCAAACGCGAGACCGCGTCCCGGAGTAAGGGGCCGCCTCATGAAGGTCGCTTGGCGCTCGCTACTCAACTGACAATCACCGAGACGCCTCGATCGAGGATCAGTTGCGGCTCTGCTGCTTGCGTGCTGAAAAAGCAAGGCTGGACAGTCGTCCACAGCAATACCCACCGCGCGATCTGCGGCGCGTCGCTGTTGCGTCCCGGCCTTCAGGAGCTGATCAGCGATGCGATGCAGGGCAAATTCCTGATCGTGCTCGCAGAGGCGATGGATCGCCTGACCATGACCGCTGCAAACCGGGAGCAGGCCAGGCTGGGCAAACGTTGCAACAGATCCTTCAAGGAAATTCATAGACTCTTAGCAACTTCGGCTCGCTGTGAATGGTAGGCTTATTGCAACGTCTGAGGTCAGTGGTTCCAAACCGTGGCCCCCCTTATCTTGGACTGGCCGAACTGCTTGCAATTTCGGCTAAAGGCAAGAAGAGCGCCCATTTGTTTGTTCGACACAGGATATCGACGGTCGTCACGGCCACCGAGATTTGTCCGGTCGTTGGACAACCTTAGAAATCTGCAACTTCTGTGGAGAACGCGAAATGAGAAATTCGGTAGGACGTGGTCCTGAGCCATGATGACACTGGTTAGTCGCCTACGCATGGCAGCGCATCCAGACCGCCTTCGAATCCTGGGCCTTTGTGCGCATGCGGACCTAACTGTCTGCGAGCTAGCGGAGATTCTGGGCGTGTGTCGAGAGCGGGTTGCGCGACACGTCCGGCTGCTCGCCAGAGCCGACTTTCTTTGCTGCAACGAACAGCCTCCGTGGCGCTCGTACCATCTCAACGCAGGATCCAACGACGGCGGGCTGGTTCAATTATTGGTTGATCTCCTGCCCCATCGCGACGGCTATCATAAACAGGACCTGCAGCGGCTCGAAGCGGTACGAGACACGCGGCCGAAGGGGACCGCGTGCTTGATCGTGAAATAGGTCAATCCAATTGGAGCGCGAAGCTACCATGGACAACTCCGCAGACGGTGCGATCGCACAGCCCGACACCCACGGGCGGTCTTCCTTGGCCGCGGTTGATTGCCGCGTTCACGAGCTGCTTCTGAGACAGGAGCGGCAGGAGCGGACGACCCTCAAGCTCATCGCCTCAGAGAACTTTGCGTCCTCGGCCGTGCTGGAAGCGAACGGCTCGATTTTCACGAACAAGTACGCCGAGGGCTACCCCGGTGCGCGCTACTACGCTGGAAACGAGATCGTCGATGAGCTTGAGAAGCTGGCCATTGAGCGCCTGAAAACACTATTTGGCAGCGAGCATGCCAACGTCCAGCCTTATTCCGGCTCGCCGGCCAACCAGGCTGTCTATCGTGCGCTTTTGAGTCCCGGTGACAAAGTCATGGGCTTGCCCCTTCCGGAAGGGGGCCATCTGACTCATGGTTGGGCCATCAACTTTTCCGGAACTGACTATCAACCCGTGCCCTATCGACTAGATGAAAAGACACAGCAGATTGACTATGACCGCTTGCGCGAGACAGCCAAGCGGGAACGGCCGCGGCTCATTTGGGTCGGCGGAACCGCTTACCCGCGTGTCTTTGACTACGCGGCAATGGCAGAAATTGCCCTGGAAGCGAACTCCTATCTCGTAGCCGACATTGCGCACATCAGCGGCCTGATTGCCGCGGGAGCGCACCCGAATCCCGTGGGCCATTGCGACGTGGTCAGCAGCACGTCCCACAAGTCGATCCGCGGTCCCCGCGGTGGCTTCATTTTGTCAAGGAACGAAGATCGCTATCAGGCCCTGTATCATACAAAGAGCAAATACAATCTCGCCGGACGAATAGACCGGGCGGTCTTCCCTCACCTGCAAGGCGGGCCTCACATGAATGCCATCGCTGCGCTAGCGGTTGCCTTGCACGAAGCCGCGAACCCGTCCTTCCGAAGCTACGGCCAACAGACGGTCAAGAATGCCAAGGCTCTGGCACATGCACTGCTTGAGCGAGGTTATGACCTGGTTACCGGGGGGACGGACAATCACATGCTGATCCTTGATCTTCGCGATCGGCCACTATCGGGCAAGGCCTATGCCGAGCGACTAGCAAAGGCAGGAATCATCACAAACTTTAATATGGTGCCTGGCGACCCGCGGCATCCGGCGGTCACAAGCGGAATTCGCCTGGGGGCGCCAGCAGTGACGTCAATGGGCATGCGCGATGTGGAAATGGTGCAAATTGCTGGCTTCATTGACTCCGTCCTCCAGCGGCCAGACGACGAAGATCTCCATGCCTGCGTGCGAAGAGACGTTGCCGACTTGTGCGCTGCGTTCGAGGTCCCGGGCATCTCCGACAAGTAAGGTGGGCCAAGCAAAATGCCCATACCACACCAACATCCGAAGCGAGGTATTCATGGCTAGGCAGTTCGTGTTCTCTTCCGAATCGGTTGGCGCGGGGCACCCGGATAAGTTGGCCGACAACATCTCGGATGCCATCCTCGATGCCATCCTCCGCACAGATCCCAAGGCGCGCGTCGCCTGTGAAGCGTTGGTAAAATCAGGGATAGTCGTTCTGGCTGGCGAGATCACCAGCGATGCCCAGGTGGATTACAGCCAAGTTGCGCGCGATACGATTCTCGACATTGGGTACGACGACGAGGCCGTCGGCTTTGACGGCCGGCGTTGCTCCGTCGTTCATGCCCTCACCGAGCAGTCGCCCGACATCAGCCAAGGCGTTGACGAGGGAAGAGGGCAAGACCTCCAGCAGGGAGCGGGAGATCAGGGCCTCATGTTCGGCTACGCATGCCGCGAAACCGATACCCTGATGCCTTTGCCGATCCAGCTCGCTCATCGCTTGACGAAACGGCAGGCGTATGTCCGGAAGGCACAACAGCTTGGCTGGTTGCGTCCTGACATGAAATCCCAAGTCTCAGTGCGCTATGATGGGTTGCGCCCGGTCGCCCTGGATACCATCGTCGTGTCGACGCAACATGACGAGCAGGTCTCACAAGAGACTGTCCGCGAGGGCGTCATTGAGGAAATCATAAAGCCTGTCCTGCCGACCCACCTGGAGACGGAAGGCATCAGAATTCTGGTCAACCCGACGGGGCGGTTCGTAGTCGGCGGGCCGCGCGGCGACTGCGGTCTCACTGGACGCAAGATCATCGTCGATTCCTATGGCGGGATGGGTCGTCATGGCGGCGGCGCCTTCTCGGGCAAGGACCCGTCCAAGGTTGACCGCTCGGCTGCCTATGCAGCCCGCTATGTCGCAAAGAACATCGTCGCTAGCGGACTTGCGGACGTGTGCGAGGTGCAGCTTGCTTACGCAATCGGCGTGGCCAGTCCGGTTTCCGTGATGGTCAACACGTTCGGGACAGCCAGGGTTGAGGAAAGCAGGATCGAGCGCCTCATTCTTGAGTTGTTCGATCTCAGACCGAAAGGCATTATCAAGATGCTTGATCTCTTACGCCCTATATACCGCAATACAGCGACCTATGGCCATTTCGGCCGTGAAGAGCCTGATTTCACCTGGGAGAAGACAGACAGGGCGGACGAATTGCGTCGCGAGGCAGGACTCGCCGCCCCGTGAGAGCCGCCGGCGAACGGATTGGCAAGCGGAAAGCCCATTTCCACCGGGCGGACCCGCGCCTGACAGGCGTGGCGAGAAGCCGGCTCCGGTTTTTTGGCGGAGACATTGATGCCGGATTATGACGTGCTTTGCATCGGCAATGCCATTGTCGACATCATCGCCCAGTGCGACGAGGCATTCCTCGAGATCAACGGCATCATCAAGGGCGCGATGAACCTGATCGACACGCGCCGCGCCGAACTGCTCTACAGCCGCATGGGCCCGGCGGTCGAAGCCTCCGGCGGCAGCGCGGGCAATACGGCGGCCGGCGTTGCCAGCTTCGGCGGCCGCGCCGCTTTCTTCGGCAAGGTCTCGAACGATACGCTGGGCGAAATCTACGCTCACGACATCCATGCCCAGGGCGTCGCCTTTGACACCAGCCCGCTCAAGGGCCAGCCGCCGACGGCGCGCTCGATGATCTTCGTCACCCCCGATGGCGAGCGTTCGATGAACACCTATCTCGGCGCCTGCGTCGAGCTCGGACCGGAGGATGTCGAGGACGACAAGGCATCTGGCGCCAAGGTCACCTATTTCGAAGGCTATCTGTGGGATCCGCCGCGCGCCAAGGAAGCAATCCGGCAGACAGCCAAGCTGGCCCATGCAGCGGGCCGTGAAGTCTCCATGACCCTGTCGGATTCGTTCTGCGTCGACCGCTACCGCGACGAATTCCTCGACCTCATGCGTTCGGGCACCGTCGACATCGTCTTTGCCAACAGTCACGAGATCAAGTCGCTCTACCAGACCAAATCTTTCGACGAGGCGCTCGCGGCGATCCGCAAGGACTGCAGAATTGCCGCGGTCACCCGCTCCGAAAAAGGCTCGGTGATCGTGCGTGGCGAGGAGACCGTGGTCATCGAGGCGACCGCCATCACGGAGTTGGTCGACACCACCGGCGCCGGCGACCTCTACGCCGCCGGTTTCCTCTACGGCTACACCTCGGGGCGCAGCCTGCAGGATTGCGGCGATCTTGGCTCGCTGGCGGCCGGCCTGGTGATCCAGCAGATCGGCCCAAGGCCAAGGCAGAATTTGCGCCGCGAGGCGGAACGGGCTGGGTTGCTGTAGATGCACGGGCAACTAACCAGCCGCCCTACTGACGCGATCATCGCAGTGGCGGAACTGTGTCAAAGCTCGCTGATAGCGAAAGCCATTCGCTTCGGAGAACTGACTGATCCTGCTGCCGTGAAGCTCGCTGGAAGAGCGGTGCAAGGCGGGCTTGCCTTGACGGCATCACCGTCATCGAGATCGCCACCGGCATTTTCCAGAAGCTCAGCTTTACGAGTATGCCTATCGTTCGGTGCCGATCCATTCCCGGGTTGCCGACATGGTGCAGGCCCAGTGCCTCCGCTGGCCCGAAAGTAAGCTGCTGTTCCCGTCCCATACCGACCAGACCAAGCCCCGCGACAATTTCCGTAAGGGGCTGGAGCAGTTTAAGGCCCTCCCGGTGTGCCGGAGTATTTCCAGCTCTACGATCTTAAGCGGATTGCGATCTCCTCATGCTGACCCGCCAGGGCGTGTCGCACGAAGCCGTATCCCACTACGTTGACCCCAACGGAAATCTGGAACAACGACCATGATCTACGACCTTGGTCTCGTCGATCCCTTGCGCCCCGTCACCGAAAGACTCGGCGCCCTGCTCGGCATATAGGCTCCGACGACGAATACTTAACCCTTTAGCCCATGAAATAAGATACAAATCTCCATCGATATCAGGCTAGATTATACCATGTCATCTTCTGAAAGTTACCCGGTTCGAGGCGACCGCGCCTTAGGCGCGGGCGATCAAGATAAACTTGGCTTCCGAGGGGTGGCCAAGCGTATTGCTACGTCATTGGTCGACCGGGCATCTGAGGACGGCCTAGTCGTCGGACTTGAGGGGGCTTGGGGTTCTGGAAAATCGAGCCTGCTATTTTTGGTCGGCGATGAGCTCGGCAACCTACCTCCCGAGGGAAGGCCGACAGTCATTCATTTTCGACCTTGGCTGATCGGCAATCGGGACGCCCTGATCGTTGGCCTTTTCGGCGAGTTTTCCAACCAGTTGGATCGACTGGCTCTCGCAGCTGGGGACGCTACGCCAATCTCAATCAAAAAGGCTAAAAACGCCGGCAAAGCCCTGCGCAGCTTCATGGGCGGATTAAGCAAGGCTGGAGGACTCATTGAAGTTGCAGGGGATTTTGCAGGGATTGGCGCGATTAAGCTCGCGGGCAAAGGCCTGAAAGCCGCAGGCGACATGGCCGGAAAACAAGCCGATCCTCAGTTGGCCACTCTCAAGGACCAACTTGTCGCGTCGTTGCGCGATCTTGGTCACCGTTTTGTCGTCACCATTGATGACGTGGATCGGTTGGAACCAACTGAAATTTTGGAAATTCTGCGCCTGGTAAGGTCTGTTGTCGATCTTCCGAACGTAATCTATCTGCTCTGCTATGATAGCGAAGTGCTGGCACATAGCATTCAGGAAGCCGCCAGTGTCCAGAACGGCGGGGCTTTTCTCGAGAAGATCGTCCAACTGACCGTGATGGTGCCCAAGCCGGAAGCTTTCCAATTACGCCAGTGGTTTGCCGAGGCACTACAACAAATTGGAACAGCTAAGGATGAGGACGAGCGCGAGCGGCTACGCAAGGTCATCGATCACGAGGGCGGCCGGCAATTGCGGACTCCCAGATCGGTGGTTCGGGCATTAGATTCAGTTCGTTTCTTTTGGCCCCCTCTCCGGGGAATTGGCGCCGATCTGGCGGATCTGGTCTGGCTGCAACTGATTAAAGACGGCAATCCGGCGTTGTATCGATGGATCGAAGAATACTGCGGAACGGCGGCGGCCCTGTCCTTGGGAACGGCCCGGGTGGATGAAGCGGAGAAAAGCCAGCAGGTGGATTCACTTGAGGCCGCAGCCGGTAAAAACGTCTTTGACGACCATCTCTATCGGCATGCTTTCTCAGAACAGCTTGCTGGCGTTACCCCGAACTTCTCAAAAGCCGGACCTGCATTCCAGCTTTTCGAAAGAGTTGACGACCGAACGAGAGATGAGGCGATTCAAGGTCGGCGCCTGGCCAGCCCCGACCACTACAGGTTCTACTTCGCGATGGCCATACCATCCCACAGTCTGACGCAAAGTGATTTCGATGCCTTGCGAGGCGCACTGACAGTTGGTCCCGATAAAACGACAGCGGTGCTGTTGACGTTGCAAAGCCAAAATGCGGCCGGAACTCTCACCAAGGCTGACTTGATGATCGAGCGGATGAAAGGTGGCGCCTACGAACTGTTAAACGGGAAGCAATGTCGAAACCTTCTTATGGCCTTGGCGAACAGCATGGACGAGGCATACCGTCTTCGTCCGTTCGACGGGTTTGCTTTCAGTTCATTGTGGGACAGGACGCTTCCGCTCGTAGCCCTGCTTTTGGCGCGGCTGAAACCCGCTCAACGCAGTACCACAACCCGTGACATGTTCGCAGAGGGCGCTGCAATCGGATGGCTTACTTTTGTGTTTCGGCATGAGATTTTTGCCCATGGCCGGTTCGGAGATCGGAGTCGTAACGAGAGCGACTGGGTATTGGCAACGGAGCAGCAGGTGGATGACGTTATCCGCATCATGCTCTCGCGGTACAATGCAATGACCCTCAAACACATTTTGCACTCTCCTCGCCCGCTAAGCCTTCTCTTCGCATGGCAGCAAGCCGGCGATGAGGAAGGCCCCCGGCGGTTGTTGGGCACTCACAGCAAATCGGACGAGGGGCTTTTACAAACTCTTGAAGGGCTCACCTCTCAGATCAACAGCAGTGATAGGGGAATCGTGACGGTGCTGTCTAGACAAAATATCGAGCCATTTCTTGACTACGAGCAGGCAACAGGGCGAATAAAGGCACTCGCGTCGAAACCTAGATTCAAAGAGGCCGCTACTAAGATCATGAAGCTTATCGACGAAGGGAAGCAATTCTGAAACGCCTTTTTACCCCGGACTTTTCTGACATCAGCGCTTAACGTCATTTTTTGACTGTGACGCAATGCACCAACGGCGGTTTCGGCTGCAAATCCCACCAAAAGAAAGTACGGCTTATGGAAGCCCTGCAAGCGCTGGTGCTGACCAGCACGCAATTGCCTGACATGCTGACGGACGCTGGGAGACAAGGGGCGGCACTCGCCGTAGCCGAGCTCCACGCTGATCTTCGCCAGTCGCCCGAAGATGCTACGTTACAGAAGCTCCGAAGCTACCTGACCGAACCGGCTTCCCTTTCCAATCCCCATGACCAGTGGGCAGACAGCGGGCTGGTCCGCGGATTCAGGTTACCTCACGCGGAAAGCCAAGATCCACGGCGTGGTTCATGAAGTTCCAGAGGCAAACCGGCCTGCACGAGTGTTTTACTCGCCAAACCCCCGCTTACGGCCGGCGGCGCGAATGGACATTTGCCGATATCGGGTTGGCGTGGGATGCTTACTACCGCAAACGGTAACATTCCATATTGCGTAGGGGCGATGACAGAGGGCAAATATCCGGGGGAGCTGGCCTCCCCGGAGCAGATTTATGAACTGGCTGAAGAGTACCGCAGAGCCGCAACCGAGCTCCTTAAACTCGGCCGATCCGGCAAGCCGCTTACTCGAGCGCCGTTTAGACTGTGCGCCATACACGCGATCGAACTCTACCTGACGGCGCTTTTGCTCCGCCGTGGGCACAACCCCAATCAGCTTCGCAAAATGCAGCACGACCTGTCGGCGCGGACGGAACATACCTTAGCAGCGGGATTGCTACTCCGCGCGAAGACCGCCAAGCATCTCCAGTCCCTCAGTCAGAACCGTGAATACCTCGTAACTCGCTATGGGCCAGAAATGGCCGCAACCGCTTCACACATAACGCGCCTTACCGCCACGCTCGAAGAGGTGGCGGTAAAGGTCACGGTATTGATCGGCCTACCGCCAAAAGCGCCGGCAGGCCCGGTTGCAGGCGGCGCGGCTCATGGCCGGGATTCGGCGGCCTCGTTGTCCGCTGCGACAGCCAATTCGACAACGTGATGCAACAAGAATACATCAACGAGGTACGCGGCCTCGTCTCGTGAGATCGGCAACACGTTTGCGGTGATCTCACTATGGATTTGTTGGCCGGTACGGCAGATATTGTCGCGGCTTATGTCCAGAAAAACGCCACGCCGTTACCGGTCTTCCGGATTTGATCGCAAGCGTTAATTTGGCGTTGAGGGGGGATTGAACAGCCGCCAGCTCCACCAGCGGCAGAACTTGTTCCGGCGGTCAATCCCAGGCGGTCGGTGTTCCCCGACTACATTATCTGCTTGGGAGACGGAAAAATTCAAGTCTCTCAGGCGGCACCTCAGCGTCCAGACCTGACACCCAAAGATTATAGAGCCAAATGGGGGCTTGTCCGTGACTACCTATGGTGGTCGCCCAGTTATGCCGCCCAGCGGTCTGCCCTTTCGAAATTCGCTGGCCTGGGACGCAAGGCAGCCGTCAAAACACCTCTCAAGAAGTCTCCGGCAAAGCGGCGCTCGAAGGTCTAATCTCCCCGCTCGTGCAACTTCTGG
The DNA here is from genome assembly GCF_040318795.1 of Mesorhizobium sp. M1004. Lineage (NCBI taxonomy): Bacteria > Pseudomonadati > Pseudomonadota > Alphaproteobacteria > Hyphomicrobiales > Phyllobacteriaceae > Mesorhizobium > Mesorhizobium sp. M1004. The sequence continues at coordinate 42,349 of NZ_JAMYNB010000015.1, read as the reverse complement.
ACTCTTTCTATGGCCGACGCATTCTCGGCCGGGAGATGGCGATGGGCAACGCGGTTCAGCCATGGCGCAGACGGCGAGCATGTTGGTGGCGCACGTCTCTCAAAGCCCGTCTTGCAATCGTTTTGGCGCTGCTTGGGATTTCATCTACTGCCTATATCGTGGCAGACAGCCGGCCGCGGCTCCCGGTCGTTCACTCCTTTGGTGCGTCATCGAGCGAGGTTACTGTGCGCAAGGTAGGTTGCGACATCAAGGGGAACATTAACGAACGCGGCGAGCATATTTATCGCGTACGGGCCAAGAGTATTACTTGGCCACCCGGGTAAGCTCTGCGCGTGGGGGAGCGATGATTTTGCTCCGAATGGGAAGCATGGTGGGCTGGTTGGCGAAAGGCAAAGGTATGAAAAAGGTTGGGGCTTCCTTTAGCGCTGAAGAGATCGCGAGCGAGCTAAATCGTCGCCGGAATGCTCAAAGCCAGCTCGAACATGACCCAGGGAGTGCAGCCCAACGTTTCCGGGAGCCCCGGAACGATATGCGGTGTGTTCACTGCGGACAGCTACAGTGTTGAATCGTGCCGATGGAGTCGGCCTGTGCACCGAATGCCTGCATAGAGACTAACGCCTAGGAGCTCGACGCGAGAATAGCTGGGGCGAACGACTCTACGGTCACTACTGCCGTATCCAAATAATGAAGAATTCCAAAAAGAAAAAGATTGCGAAATTCTAAACACGACGTAATGTGCCCTCGGGTTTTGGGGGAGTACGCGTCATGCGGTCAGCTACAGATCGCAGACTTTTGTGTCTGTTTTCCACAGTTGTCCTGGTATTCGCAAGCAGCGGATGTTCCCCTATCTACACGGGGAGCCCCCCTCGTGTATTTTCCGTAAATGAAGAAGTCTCTGATTTTAAGATGGAATTTGGAGCGCCAAATTTCCAATCATACCTCTCGTATTCTGAAGATCAGCAATTTTCACACCGAAATAATTATGTCTATGCGCGAATGTATGCCATTGACCTCAACTTTTCCGAATTCGAACGAAGGCTCCAGGCCGATAGCAGCCAGCTCGATGTGGCAGGTTCCGTCGCGAACATTGCGCTTACTCAAACCTCCACTCTGATTGCTCCAGTGGGAACCAAGAATATTCTCACGAGCGTTGCTGCCGGTCTGACAGGCACGCAAGCTGCGTATGAACAAAAGGTGTTTTTGGGCAAGACTGTTCAGCTTCTCGAAAGCCAAATGGAACTGGATCGAAATCGCCAAGCGACGCAAATTTATCAGCGGCTTCGCCTTCCCGCCTCACAGTATTCACTGTACCTCGCTCTGTCTGACTTGGAAACATATTATCAAGCTGGGACAATGGCCAATGCACAAATCAATATCTCTCATGATGTGGGCGAGCGGGCGATAGCTTCGTCTGACGAGAAGGCGCAGACAGTTTTGGAGGCTACGCCGTCGGCCGACACGAACTACCAGAGCTTGATAAAATTCCTATACCCAAACGGAGCGGCCGGAAAGATCGATCAGGATCGAAGGAAATATCTGAAATCCTTGTTCTTAAGCCCGGCAGAACTGATGGTGGTTATTCAATCTAGTTCATACAGATCGGCGCGAGAGGCGCTTGTTTCTTGCGCAAATCTTTATTTGAAAAGCACTCCGTGTAAGCCGAAGACGGTTGCACTACAGTAGAGGAGTTTGTTGTGGGAGCAGTTCGGGTCTATAAGGGATTTTCTCTGGCTGAAGCTCAGACCAGAGCGAAAATGTTCACCGACGACGGCGCCTCGGTTGAAATCGTCAAAGACAACGGGGCATACGCGATTAGGGTTACTTACCCTGAGGTTTCGACCGGCTCTAGCGAAGACGATCCGGCGACAGATACCCAAGCGGCGCCGATCCCACCTGACACCAATCCTGTACCGCAAAAATCCATCGGCGCAAAGTGGAACGATCTCGTCGCGGAGTACAATGCCTACGATGCAGTACCCGTCGAACTTAAGGTAGCGTCGCTGTCGCAGTGGATTTTGGAATCAAACCGCGGGAACAGTGATTTAGCCATGAAGGCCCTCAATTTCGGCGGGATAAAATATCGCGCTCGGATGGAGGGGTACGCGAGCGCCGTCGACTATACGGGATCCGACAACGAGGATGCGGTTTATTGCCTGTTCTCGTCGGTCCATGCCTTCATCGCCGGGTATTGGCATTTCATCGAGAGCGGCCCCTACGACGGATGGAAGCAATTTAATGACGACGGCGCAGGCTACATCAGGCATATCGCACCAAATTATGCTGCAGATTCCAACTATGTCATCAAGGTCCTGTCGCTGTTCGATGAGGCTCGATCATTTCTTGGTGGCAGCCAAGCGCCGGCCACACCAGTGCCGCCCAAGCCGGTAGCAACCCCACCTGATGACATCGCACCTGGAACGAAGAACATCCGAGTCGCCGTCGTTGTCGGCCACAACAGCGTGAGTACCGGCTCATCTGCGGTATCGCCAATCTCGAGAAGCGAATTCGCGTTTAACGGCGTTGTAGCTGATCAGATTGTCGCCGAATCGCCCCACTACAATGTAATTGCAGAGAAATTCCTTCGAGTGAGTCAAGGCAGCTACTCCTCCGAGATAGCGCAGGTATACGGCGAGGTCCAAGCCTGGGGGGCAGATTGCGCAATCGAATTGCACTTCAACAGCGCCAGCCCCGAAGCCACTGGATCGATGGTTTTGTTTCGCGCCGGCAACGGTGTCGCGCAAGGCCTTGCCCGACCCTTGGCGCTCCAGATTCAATCCCTTCTCGGACTCCCATTGCGAAACGGCAATGGCCTGCAGCCTCTTCAACCCGGCGATCGAGGTTATGGATCCGTCAGCGCGCTCGCCACCGTGCCGAGCGTCTTGATTGAACCGTTCTTTGGTTCGAACAAAGGCGACTGCCTGAAGGTTGCATCAATCGGAGAGGCAGGGCTCGCAAGAGCCTATCTCCGAGGCGTTAGGGACTGGGCTTCCGCGTCGGAGGCCGTATCATGAGAAGACCCTTTCGGATTGAATGGGTGCTGGTCGCGCTTTTCGCGTTCAGCCTTCTCATCGGCTCGCCAACAGTCCATGCCGTCGCAAGTCCCCCGCTCCAGACGCAGCGGATTTTAGCTCAGACCGAAGGCCGGGATAACCCGCCTCCTGGCAGTCAAAAGACCGAAAATATCAAGCCAGCCAACACTGTCACGGATCAGCCAGGGGCCGTACAGCAACCCCCTAAAGTCATTGAGACATTTAAGTCGAATGGGACGACCTACTACTCGACGAAACACCCTTGGGAAATTTACTTGACGGCGTGCACCGTCATTTTGTTAATATCCATGACTTTGATCCTGACTGCGATCGCCTGGAGAACCGGTTTCACGCCTGATTTTCAAAAATCGTTCGTTATTCTTACGGTTATATTCGCTGCACTATTTCTAATTGTGGCAGGATATTCCGATCAACAGACAGCCCCGGTGTTCAGTTTGCTGGGCGCGATAATTGGCTACGTTTTCGGAAGGGTCAACGTCGCAGATCAAATTCTCTCAGACAAGATTGTTGCAGCCAAGCAGCTGGATCAGGCCAAGGCAGGCGATGTGCCCGCCCCCGCAAAGGTTCCTTCCAAGCAGACTCCTCCACTTTGAGGTGCCGAAATGTCATCGCCGAAGTTTCAGTTTACTCTGTTGTGCATTTCATTGATCGGCATTCCGACTACGCTTTATGCCGATGAGATTGGTCAGTTCGTTGTTCCTTGGAATAAGGGGGAACGCCTCACTAACAGGGATGCCTTGATCCTCAAGAAACAGTTTGGCCCAGGCGTGACAGACAGTGTCGGACAGGAATTGGGCGGATCGGATGGAATTTTGATTCTACCTGGCGGTTCCGCACAGTTCCAGAGAGAACTAAACGGCGTGGACCCAGGAACCCTCCAAGCTGACCAATCAGGTTTAAGTGCTTGCTTGCTTTCGAAGACGTCCACTTTCCCCATCGCTGACAGAGTTGCCATTTGCAATTCGGCCGACGCCTCACTCAATTTGCTAGTCAGCGTCGACGGAACAGACACTCTTTTGGCGATTTCGAGTGAAGAGGTGAAAGTTGTCGACGTTACGGGAGCGAACTCTATTGTCGGGAAGGTAGCAACGTCCGGCGCCGACAATTCTTTCAAATTGAAAGCCGGGCAGTTCTACATTCTGCAAGGCCAGGGCGGGAAGTGGGTTCTTGCAAATTAATTTTAGAGGAGGCGTTGCTATAAACTGGGCGCTTCACTGCGGAGTACGCTCGAATAGATCTCACGGGGCGTTTCAAAGAGGGGGAATGATGCGAACTGCGGCGCTGTTCAGCTTCGCTCTCCTAGCCGCAATCTATACCACGGTTGCGATTGGTGATGAGTTGGATCGACCTGGCATTGGCTACTGGTGCTACAACCCAATTCGCATTCCGAGCAAGGCCGACAGGCTGGCTTTTGTTGATGACGTGTCTTCGGCAGCAATAGAAGCTGAGCGAAAATGGGGGGTCCCGGCTCCCGCCCTAGCGGCAATGACAATCGTCGAGTCCGGGTTCGGAACGACCCGCATTGCCATAAAGTCCAACAACATTCTTGCCTTCAAGTGGCCGGGCGATAAGATCGCCGCAGGGCACGGAAAGTTTGTGCTCTGGTGCCAGCCAAAAGAGGACGCCGGTAACGTATACCCTGCCTTTAAAAGCCGTCGGGAGGCGATCGATTTCGTGGCATCGCGCCTTAGTCTTTCGAAGCACTACAGGGCCGCCACCCTTGCCTATGGCACCGATCTAAAATCCGGCCTCAGCCGCAAAACCGCGGGCCAAAACTGGCGTGTGGCGATCGCGCCGCTCTACAACTGGAAGCCGGAAGAATACATCCGGTACGTCGGACGTATGGCCGATGACCCGATCGGCGATGGTAGCCGCAGCCTTTGGTCCCTGGAGCCCTGACCCATGAAGCCAATCCGTTCCCTATATCCGCTGGTTCTAGCAGTTTCGGTACTTTTCACCGCTGCGGCACCAGCGCTCGCCGAGTTTCAATGTGCTCCCGAGGGGGCCAAACCGACCCTACCCATCAGTGACCCTTTCTTCGCTTCGGAAACTACGGCTTGGTCGAGCACCACGAAGGGTCGCTATACTGAGGGCACTGGCGGCAACGCCTGTCGGGACGTTGCAGTTCCAGGCTATGAGGGCCTTCCCACAAAACGCTGTACCTACGCGGAAGCGGATGCGGGCAAGGGATGGTTCCCGCCCCTGAACGCTGAAGTGATCGTTCTCAACCCGTCTTCTCAGCAACTCGCATCTTGGAGCATCAATGCCTGCCGGACGAATGGTGCCCCAGCGGCTGCCATGCCGAAGTGCCTGGAAAAGCTCCGTAACTCTATCGAATCGAGCAATGGCGCTCAGTTCCCGGTCGTCGGCAGCGTCGTCGAAAGCTACTGCAACTCTTCCAACAAGTACGGGGCTTGCGGGACGCTTGATGAGACTAGCGTTTGGCTACGCCCAAGGCACACGTGGTTCCGCGATGGCGTTGCCGTCGACTATAAAGACACCCAAGGGGTACACTGGGACGACAGGGTCTACTCGCAGGCCACCTTCGAAGCGATCCTTGACGTCTCGAAATCCGACGCCAACCTCGGCAACACGTTCAATGTAGCACGGGTCGCCGCCGCCGAACGCGAGCAGTGGCGCGCCTGGCGCCACCACGTCGGCAAACCTGAGATGCTGGACGGTCTAACGGGAACAGTAGATGGGGGCGGCTGGCGCACGGTTGCCGCGGCTGTGCACAAATCCGCTTGCAGGGGTTCCTCAAACGAGCTCTTCAATGCGGTTGTGTTTGCCAACGGAAGCTGGACCAAGCCGTGAGCAAGCCCGTTAATGAGGCGGAGGTGAGCATGGTGCGTTTCGATACGGAGCCCTGACAGGTCGTACGCTCACCACAACTTTCAAAGGCGAAGGCACGGTATTATCCGTCGACAAGGCAACCAGTTCTGGCGGATATTGTCGTCGAAACCCACGCGTCATTCCGTGACCTTACGAACAAATTTCCGCCGATTTCTTTGCCCACCGGTCCTGGTGACCACAAAAATTGGCTCGGAGCTAGATAGATGGAAGGTCCAGCCGAGGTCTCGGAAACTGATATCTCCTCGGTTGAAGCTGCTTTTGCTGGTTTTTCGACCGACTACCCCGAAGCACTGGTTCGCATTGCGTCATTGAGGGCTGAAAAACAACAATATCTTTTGTTCGGCTGGGCCGAATTTTATCCCTTTGACATGACCGCCCCGTCTGGCTGGAAAGCCGGCAAGAAGCCATGGACGGTGCCGGGGCTTCCCGGATGGACGTTGGGCTTTTCAACTGAGCGGGTGTCCAGTTCCGACGCCTTACGTTGGTACGTGAAAGCTGCTTCCGGCGGGGTCAACATCGCGTTGACAGCCCCGAAGCCCGTCCTCGCAAAAGCGCCCGCGTTGGCACGAGAACCGAACTGGGGCAGGTTCTCCACTGCGGTTGATGCACCCTTTGCAATGCGATGGCACGATGGTCCCCGTATTCACCGCCTTGTCCCAATGGAACGGCCCGCCGGTCCGATTTGGAAGCTCAGAGCTAATGTCGAAGCGCGTGCTTGGCTCCAGGACAATCTAGGTTTCGATCCATTCACTCGGGAGGAATGGCTTTGCGGCCTTGCGCTGCTTGCAACGGACCCGGTCTGCGCGTCATGCCGGGTTTTTCCGAGCTCAAGAACCAACGCCGGAGAAACGCTTTCTCTTCACCTCGTTCCCAGACGCACGTGCGCACGAACAGCCGACCTCACCTCGCTGACAGTACACGTAGTTGAGCGGCGCTCCGAAGCTTGGACGAGCATAGCGTCGATCCCGGTCACAAAAGACGGATTTGCCACCTATCAATCCCCCCAGCTCACAGATCGGGTTGGGTGGGCTGTCGTTTGTAAGGAACGAGGTCTGTTGCGAATTCACGAGCCAAACTCCTGGGTGGGCCAGATCAACATAGGAATGGCTGTGAATAGCGGAACCAAACAGGTCGAGGTCCCATCAGGCGGACGACGTAAGCCGCCTCAAACATATGAGACTCCGATCCTCAGCCCTGTGCAGACATCGGTGGTAGGGGGTCCTGTTGATGATCGCGCCCGCAAGCGCCTGCGCCGTCTGCTTATACAACGTCGCGTCCGCGAGCAGCGAGAAGAGGCCGCGCAGCGCTTGTTTGGATTGCTCCCGTCGTCGAATTCGTCAGCCCCATCCCAAATTGAGACCGCAAGGAAGGAGGCCCAAGACTACATAGTCGATCTGGTTCGCCGCGCGCGCAGGCGCCTCATTTTCGTCGATCCGTTCTTTGGGCCACGCGAGGTGCGCCTGTTTGCGTTGCAAAACCCGCATGACGATGTGACCCCACGAATATTGACGGGGCTACTTGGACTCAGGACTCTGAGTTTCGGAGTCCAGGGCTTCCAGGTGCAACAGGGCCTGCAGTTAATTGCGGATCTGAAGGGATTAGAGACGCAACTCGGACGTCGCACTCCTGTCGTTCGCATCATGCCAGGCCAGGACCAATCGATCATCCACGATCGATATCTCGTTATCGACGACGAGGTTTGGCATTGCGGACCAAGTTTCAACGAATTGGGCGAACGGTTGGGACTCATTATCAAAGTGCCAAACCCCATGCAGATCCGCTTGATGATCGCGCGCGTTTGGCTTGCTTCGCAGCCTTTGTCCCAAGGGAGCCCGCCTTCCGCGGAGGAGGATGCGTAAATGGCGGATTGGAAAACGGTGCGAGCCGATGGGATTGCCGCGGCAAAGCGGATCCTCGACGAGAGGTCTGACACAGCTGAACTTCGCGCGATCGTCGCATCCTGGATAGCGGGAATTGGGCTCGAAGGCTCCCAGCCCTCCGAGGATCTGACGTCCGATCCTTCGACGGTCGACCTGGCCGAGGATCTTGAGCGCAGAAATCTTCCAAAGTTGGCGGAGGCTCTCCGCCTTCTCCATCAGAGAGAAGGGAAAATCCCACAAGGGCATTGGCTACTCGCCAAATTAGTTGGCTTAGCCGCTGCTGACAATTTCGCACAGGCTTTGATAGAAGACGAATTTCGACCTCCGGTGCTCCTCACAATGGACAACGAGGGCTCTTCGGACGCGTTTATGAGTGAGCTAAGTGAGCGCCTCAAATCCGACCAGACTGCGCAAGACGGGTTCTGGAGAGCGGTTGAGCGACTGGTGAAGCAACTCAATAGCAAGCCGGAGGCTTCGGGGCTTTCCGCCCACCAGGAAACGATAACCCGAGCCGTCCAATCTTACCAAGCCAAACCCGACGTCGAGGAGGCATGGGAGAGTCATCTGGACAGTCACGTGTTTTTCGGCGACGGATACTTATTTGACATCGCACGGCGGGTTTCCCCGGCTCGATACCTTGAGTACCTTGGACAATTGCCCCACCCCGTTTTCGTCGAGCAATGGGTCGCCGAAAACCACGGCAGAAACCTACCTGATTTGGTTCGCGCTGCGCCGCTCGCTTTCGATCAAGCCGGCACCTTTCAACCACAAGGAATGGTCATCCTGTGTCTGCTGAAAGCCTGCAGCGTAGAATGCCGCCGGATTGCATGGGGGGAAGAAGCGGCGGCCCACGACCGTCAGGTGATCGATATAGATTCAGCCTCGTCCGAGCTGCGGATTTTTGTGGACGCCCTGATTGGTGGCCTTTCCAAGCGCCAAGATGGGACCTTGGTAGCCTGGTGTTGGCTTGAGCACCTTATTCTCGAGGGCGAACGCGGAGGATCGTGGCGCTATAATGGGCAGGACCGCGAAGAAGCGGTTCTAGACCCACTGGTGACCTTGATCGGCCAACTTTCGTCGATGCTTCGTTCGCGTCCCGACTACATTGCATGGATCAACGAAGTACAACCCCTTCGGCGGATTAACCGTATCGCCGCCGTACTTGCTGTTGCGGGTCAACAGCAGAGCCCGGGCGCCGATCTAACGCCCACGTTGACGGATGTGCTGATCCCTGTCGCGCCATCCTATCCCCTAGCGTGGTCGGCGCTTTCTAGCCCCGATTGTGTCGTAGGCCGGATTGGAGGCGGCTACCTACTGTCTGCCAACAACCCCGTGCACCACCTGGAAGCCCTCTGGGACGAGATTCGCCCGCTGAGAGAGCATGCTTGGAGGTTTCAGGACGGGGACACGAGAAACGACGTCGGCACGATCCTTGCACTTTGGGCCATATTCGCGATGGAAGCTGCATCAGGAGAACTCAAGTGCAAACTTTGGCTTTCCCTGAGGAAAGTCTTGGAGGACGCTATGCAGACCGACCACGCATCCTCACCTGATCGCTTCTGGCCCGATGCGCTGCGCCGCTTTTGCCTCTCGGCAAAAGATGTCCTTCCAGACGAACCAGCAGATCGTCTGGAATTCCTGTCGGAGTTACTGCGGCCCTACGTTAGAGCCAACGGCACATTCTTTGACCTAGTCTTCGCGCTTGAAGGCAGCGGTGTGGACAGGTCATCTATCGAAGCAGCAGTCGCACGATGGAGTTTCACGTTGAAGGTTCTCGCGGCCCAATATCTCGCTGCAGAAAACCTACGCATCGAGAGAAAAATTCTTTCTTTCCCGTGGCTGGATCGCGTCCGCTCTCTTGTTGGTGAACGGATTATTGAGGGCGATTAATCTCAGTTTGGCCATCGCAGTTGGTGATGACGCCTTGAACGTCTCGTGTTGCGGACCAGCACTGACAAGCACGGTAGAAAGATTTCACTACCGACGCCTACCGCACCGCGAAATCGGTTGGGGCCATCCTGCACACTTTCCGCAGCCTCGGTGTTGGCTCGGCGCTCGCGGATCACCAGCGTCCTTTGAGCGGTAGCGCTTTTCAGGTTGAGGTTAGAGTCCTCCGGTTGTTGTGGCTCCGCACGGCCTGCATTAGTTGGACAATGGGGGCAGCGGTGCAGCGGCGGCAAATGGACGACTCACTGTTGCAAAATGTTAGACAAGCGTAAAAGCGCGATGACATAACCACATAAACATTTCGTTATTCGTCATTGACAAGAGAAGGGATTGCTGTGATTGTCTGGCGTGTCGTGGTTCTCGCGTCCGGCGCTGCCGCAGCGGAGCTAAGAGGGAAGCCGGTGCGATGCCGGCGCTGCCCCCGCAACTGTTAGCGGCGAGCCAACCCCACTCATGTCACTGAGGCGAATACCCTCGGGAAGACGTGTAGAGGCTATGACCCCGCGAGCCAGGAGACCTGCCACGACGAATTACGTCCACGGGCGGGGTGTCTCGGTGGCCGCTGCAACCCGGGCGTGCCGGGCCTGCTAGCGCCTTCCTTGTCACCGACGCCCCAACCATCGGGGTATGACATGACTGTCTCTCAGCAAATTCCTGTAGCAACGCTCGGCGTGCCGCGCTTCGGTCGTCGGCGAGAACTGAAATTCGCCCTTGAAAGCTACTGGTCCGGAAAATCGTCCGCTGGCGACCTTCTTGGGACGTCGAAGGCACTCCGTGCCGCTAGCTGGGAGGAGCAGCGCGATCGCGGCGTGTCAAAAATCCCCTCGAACGACTTCTCGCTTTACGACCATGTGCTCGACACCGCAGCCACGGTCGGCGCCATTCCATCCCGGTACGGTTGGAATAGCGGCGAGGTCCCACTTGACATCTACTTCGCAATGGCGCGCGGCAACCAGGGTCAGACGGAGGATTGTGGACACGCTGGTCACCAGGAGGCGGCTCATGGACCTGGTGTAGCCGCGATGGAAATGACCAAGTGGTTTGACACCAACTACCACTACATTGTGCCGGAGCTCCATGATGATCAGACGTTCGCCCTCTCGTCAACGAAGCCGGTCGATTACTTCCTCGAGGCTAAAGCTCTCGGCATTCACACACGCCCAGTCATCCTTGGACCCATCACCTTCCTCAAGCTGGCGAAATCGCCTGCCGAAGGGTTCGGTCCCATCGCGCTCCTACCGCAGCTGCTGCCCGTACGAGCAGCTCCTGCAGAGGCTGAAGCTGTCGGGAGCCGACTGGGTCCAGATCGATGAGCCAGCGCTTGTCCTCGATCTGAACCCGAACGAACGAGCTGCGTTCGAATTCGCCTATGGCCAGCTGTCGAAAGCCGCGCCCGAGCTGAAGATCATGCTGGCTACGTATTTCGGGTCGCTGGGAGACAATCTCGAAACCGCGGTTTCTCTGCCCCTGGCCGGCCTGCATATTGATCTCGTGCGCGCTCCCGAGCAGCTGGAAACGGTGGGTCGGCTCGCTCCGAAGGATCTGGTGCTCTCGCTCGGCTTGATCGATGGCCGCAACGTCTGGCGTGCGAACCTGCCCGCCATTCTCGACCGCATCAAACCGATCGTCGCCGGCTGGCCCTTGGACCGCGTCGAAATCGCGCCTTCTTGCTCGATGCTGCATGTGCCGATTGACCTGCGCATGGAGACGGAACTCGAGGCCGACATCAGGTCGTGGCTCGCCTTCGCGGCCCAGAAGACCGACGAGCTGGTCTTGCTGGCCCGGGCCCTGTCCCAAGGCAGGGATGCGGTGGCAGGCGCGTTGAAAGCGACTGCCGAGGCTGCCGCCACTCGCGTGACGTCCACGAAGATCCATGACCCGCTTGTTGAGGGGCGGATCGCCAGCATTGACCATAGCATGAAGCGACGAGAGAGCGCTTTTGGCGAGCGCTCCAGAGTCCAGGCCGGCGCGCTCGGGCTGCCGCCGTTCCCGACGACGACAATCGGGTCCTTCCCGCAGACGCCGCAGGTACGCCGCGCGCGGGCCGATCATGCGAAGGGCCAGCTCAGCTATGTCGACTACGAGATCTTCCTGAAGAAGGAGATCGAGTCGGCAATTCGTTGGCAGGAAGAGATCGGGCTGGACGTGCTGGTGCACGGTGAGTTCGAACGAAATGACATGGTTCAGCATTTCGCCGAGCAGCTGTCTGGCTTCGCCTTCACCCAGCATGCCTGGGTACAAAGCTATGGGTCGCGCTACGTGCGTCCCCCCATCATCTTCGGGGACGTATCGAGGCGCAATCCGATGACGGTGCGCTGGTGGCAATTCGCCCAGTCGCTTACGGAAAAGCCCGTGAAGGGAATGCTCACAGGCCCAGTCACCATTCTCAACTGGTCCTTTGTTCGCGACGACGTACCCCGCTCCGAAGCCTGCCGCCAGATCGCGCTCGCCATCCGCGACGAAGTGACGGATCTCGAAAGGTCCGGCGCAAGGATGATCCAGATCGATGAGGCCGCGTTTCGCGAAGGATTGCCACTGCGCCAATCTGACTGGAAAGCCTATCTCGACTGGGCTGTCGAATGCTTCCGGATCGCTTCAACGGGTGTAAAGGACGCGACTCAAATCCATACCCACATGTGCTATTCGGAGTTCAACGAGATCATCGACGCGATCGCTGGAATGGATGCGGATGTCATTTCGATTGAGACGTCGCGCTCGAAGATGGAACTGCTGGACGCCTTCACGAGCTCCAAATATCCGAACGAGATCGGTCCCGGCGTCTATGACATTCACTCACCACGTGTGCCGGAGGTCTGCGAGATTTCGGACCTAATCATGCTTGCCCGCGAGCGACTGTCCGACGGCCAACTGTGGGTAAACCCGGACTGTGGCCTCAAAACACGCAAATGGGAGGAGGTCCGCCCTGCCCTCATGAACATGGTCGCTGCAGCGCGCGCGCTCCGGGAGAAAGTGGCCTGAGGCTTCTCCTTGCTCACCGTGTGGTGAGCTACCGGCTGGCTCCTGTCGGCCGTGAACATGCCAAACCGGCACACTCTTGGAAATGAGCCACTCGGCGCAAATGTGCAATTTCCCTACGGACGTGTCTTAATCCCGCAGAAATATAAATGTGGCACTACGCTATAATATCGGTTCCTTGGGGACATACAGGCCCCGCGCCTCGAACAAATCGGACACGCGTCGTTTCTCAAAGTAGACTGCTTGGCGCGTTCGCTCAGGCAGCGACAATATATGGTGCTGCGTCTGTCCGCCCCCAGTTGATCGCGCAGACTACGGGCGAGGTGGCAGGGTTCGGGTATCGCTAGCGTCCCGCCAATTCGGAGATGGACGTCGCAATTCGTGCCGCCAAGTAAAAATCGCCAATCATTTTCGATTGCGAGTCCGCAGCCAGTTGGCCCTTATTTTCCTGAGATCTGCGTTACAGGCCGGGGCGTTGTCGCCGTTTCTGAGGGTAAGATGGGATAGGCGACGTCAGGTGCCTCTCCGGTCAGCGAGTTGAGGAAGGCAACAAGCAGGTCAACTTCTTCGTCCGCCAGTACTACGCCGAGCTGGGTGGTCCCCATAATGGCGACGGCCTGTTTCAGATCCCAAACCTTGCCCGAATGAAAGTATGGCGCGGTGAGTGCAACGTTGCGCAGCGGCGCCACGCGGAAGACATAGGAATCGTCGGCTGCATTGGTGACCTCAAATCGGCCCTTGTCTTTGTCCGGCAGGACTTCGGCGCTGGGCCGTTCCACGAGGCCGAATGGGTAATAGGCTTGCCCACCAACGTTGATGCCGGCATGGCAGGACGAGCAGCCTTTGTCCATGAAAAGCACCAGGCCCTGTTTCTGTTCGGAAGTCATGGCAACCTCATCACCATTCAGGAAGCTGTCGAACGGGGCAGGTGTGACCAGTGTCGCCTCGAAGGCTTCGATCGCCTTGGCGAAGTTGTCGAAGGTGACCCGATCGGCTTCAGCCGGAAAGGCTGCATCGAACCACTCGACATATTGCGGCATGGACTTGAGAGTGGCGATGAGTTGGCCCGGTGTATTGGCCATTTCGATCCCGGCTTGGACCGGTCCCTTCGCCTGAGCCTTCAGGTCTTCGGCACGACCATCCCAGAACTGGGCGATGTTGAAGACAGCGTTCAGTACAGTCGGCGCGTTGCGCTGTCCCTTCTGCCAACCATGGCCAATCGAGGTTTCGTTATTGTCGTCGCCGCCGGTGGCCAGGTTGTGGCATGAATTGCACGACAAGACGCCTGACGCCGAGACGCGTGGATCGAAGAACAGTGCCTTGCCGAGAGCGATCTTTTCCGGGGTGATCGGGTTGTTGGCGACTGTCGGCGTGGTGGATGGCAAAGCCGTGAAGGTGGCCAATGCCGTATCTCTGAGGTCGGTGGGGATCGAATCCGCAGCAAAGGCGGTGGGTGCCAGCAAGGTGACAGCCATCGTACTGAATAGGATTTTCATAATTGGTCTTCCTGCGTCGTCCACGCAGCCATTATGCGATCTGCGGCTCATGAACGCCCTGAGCTAGATCAGCTTGAGGGAGAGGACGGGGTCTCACACCTGTTTTCGCAGCTGAGCTGGGACCCTCTTGGAAGGATCGCTCTTCTCGATTGGACTTCAGGGAGGAGGGGTATCCCTGGTCGGCAACCGGTTGTATGCATCAAAGCACGCCCTGAGGGCGGCTTCGTAGATTCGGTCACTGCGATCTTCCAGCCAAGGTTGAGAAAGTCGACAGCATCCGCAAGACTGGCAATCTCTTGCACGATGTGCGCTGCACGCCTTGCGAAAAGTGAGCTTCTGAAACGTCAGGGTTCATTCGTTCCTCCTGACCTGCTGATTACGCAATCGGCCTTGTCGACACCCGCCGACTGCACATTGTGATGTCACCAGCGATGGCGGTTTCAACACCTAAGCAGCGACGGTCTATACGACAGTATGGATCTCGTATCGGAATAGGCGTTCCGCCTTTGTGGACCGTCACACCGGCATATAGCTCCGCTTCTACGAACATCCCATCACGCCAGGAAAGACATGGCCAACACGCGCAGTATCGCCAATCTAGCCCTTTGTGTCGACGGCGCCGCGCTTGAGCAGGTCCACCCGCTGTAACTGCCTCACCTTGATCCACAGATCCTAGGCGCCGACCACGTTGTCGTCATCATTTGACGGGCGGGGGGCATTGGCCCATAAGCGAGCCAACGCAAACTGTGCGGTTGCCAATGCGTACTGAAGTGAATTGCAATGATCTTCGGTTTGCGAAACACGCACTTCCGACGCAGCTTGCGTTGACAGAGGCGGTTTTAGGCGCAATAGCACTTCCGCTGGCCTATTTAGTGGAGTTCCATTGTGGTTCGGCCAAGGGCGCGGGGCGCCGGACCGGCCCCTTGTAAACCTAATCAAAGAGAGAGAGACCCTGCATGGAAGAAATCTTACCGCGCATCGCCACTGGTGCCGGCATCGGCCCGGCTCTCGCAGAGAAGGCCATTGGGTTAATGCTGGGTTTCCTGCGGAGCCACGCGGCCGACGGTCCCGGCGCGCGCATGATCGAGGCCATTCCGGGAGCTTCGGAATTAGTAGCGAAGTATCATGGCGACGACCCAGAGGGTGGCGGCCTTATGGGGCTCGGGCAGCAATTGATGGGTGAGGGTCTCAGCATGGCAAAGATCGCCGCCCTCGCCAACGAGACGATCGCCTGCGCCAAGGAACATGCCGGCGACGAACTCGTGGACGAGGTCCTCAATTCCGTTCCTGGCCTTCCCCAGTTCGTCTGATCAGCGGCAGCCGGGGGCGCATGACCTTGTGCGCCCGTGCCGGCCCGTCTGCGCAGCAGGCATTCTCCGCCGAGCGCTCCGCACCGATCTCGCCAGACCACCAACCGCCGGGCACGCGAAGCGAGCGTTGGAGCAATTCATTCGTCTGTTGCAAAATCAACTTCAGGCGATTCGATGTGTATAATTTCTGGCGGTAAGGGTTTATCCTGAACGCTTTCGATGAAGCCCGCGAGATAAGCAAACGTATTGTATTTCTCGAGGACTAGCCGCTTCGCCTCTCTTATTGCGCCGCGACGTTCCTTCCAGAGGTCTGAGTTGATGATTTCTTGAATTTTTTGGGTTACGTTCTTGTCCTCTGGGTCAATCAGAACCATAGAGTCCGAAGGGAAGAACCTCGTGATTGCTGGGCTGCCGTAATAGATCGGCATTGTTTCAGCAACGAAGCAGTCCATAAGCTTCTCTGTAAAATAGTAGTCAGCACGAGTATTCTCGAACGCTATACTGTAACGGTAAGGTGCGAGTGCGTTCCATTTATCTCCAATCAGCCGAAAACCTCGGCCGAACAGGTCAAAATCGAGCTCCTTTCTCAGCCGTTCCAGAAACGCCAGCCGATATCGATGTCCTTTTAGCAGGGCGATGTTACTGGTAATCCATGAGAGCCGAAGCGGCTTATCCACGACTTCGCTGACCAGAAGTTGGTCATATGTCTTGTTTACAGACCAAGACCGAGTGATAGGTGGAGACAAAACGAATCGGCGCGCTGCATTCTGCCGAGCAGCCAGCTCTTCGTCAGACGTCAGGACGATAGTATTCTTCCCCTGCCCTTCATGAAATGCACGATGAGCTTTCGTCGGCGGTTCGCCGATTGCAAAGATTGTCCTGTTTGGGCTCGCCTCGATATCAACAGGGAGCCCAAAAAGAGAAGCAGAGTTAAAGACAATATGCCAATCGGGCACGAAGGATGTAGTGCGTACAAAAGCGACGTTGTTCCAGATTCCACTGCCCTTTGGAGTGAGATGGTGGATTGCATCATCCAAAACGCCCCAAGAATCTAGACATGTAGCAACAATGGGCGCCGGGCGTTCCGTCAACAATTTGGCCGACAAAGCAGTTCCACTCCCTTCAGTCGTGAAGGTACTCAATCGCCATTCAGGATTGCGGTAACATCGGGCAGCATAAACCTTCCGGGACCTGCTGTCGAGGCAATTGTCGCTTTGCACTTGACCAGGTTCTTCCTCGCTTCGTGTGGTGATCAGGCCGGCTGAGTGGCAGCATGCGTGCCTAAGGAGTTCGCAGCCGGCGCTGCCTAATGGTACGTTTGATCGTCTTCAGGCGGTTGATCAGCCCTTCCGCCTCGGCCGCTCTCCACGGCAGTTCAATGGCATCGCGAACCGAGTCAACGTCACGGCGTAGGACCAGACCGAAACGCGTGTTGGCGATGAGCCGGGTGACGCCAAGTCGATCGAAGTGCCGAGCTTGCCCAACTCACAGGCCCCGCAAAATGCCGCGGAAGGGCATGGCAAGCCTGCGCATAGTGGCAAACTCATGTCATCCCTGCTTCAGGACGTCGACCTTTCTGGCCTGGTTGATCGTCAGCACATCACGAGGCTTCATGCAGAGGGCCTCGGCGACTACCGGCGAGATCACACGGCCGGTCGCGGCATTCTGTATGAGGACGCGTCGCTGGCTGGTTGATGCATATCATTGATGCAGGCGGCTCACTGTCCTTGCCCGGCCTCTCGGCGCGGCGCCAACTTGCGAGAAGCCGCTCCAGATTCGAGAAGCTGCCGGTCGCCGCGCTGTTTGATATCCTGGAACAGGTGTCATCCGCAGCCATTGCCGCCTCTCCAGGACCGGCTAAGAAACGCCTCGAAATACATTGATGTCCTAGGTTTATCAGCGGCGGTTCCCAGCCCCTTTGCAAGAGCGGCTCACCGGCGATGAACTTACATCACTTTGGCCATTGCCAATGAACGTTTGTTCCATCGTCCCTGACGCCCACCATCAAGCGACCACTATCGCTCGATTTCACAGTCCAAAGAAGCAAAGCGAGACAAAAACAGCGCGCTTAGCCTCGAGGCTACTAGCGACTTCGGCGCTAAGTTAGAGCGGCACGCGCCACGCACCTCGGCAGGGTCGCCAACAACGAGTGGCTCAGCGGTCACGCCGCGAAATATGGCGCATCGATGTCGCTTCTGGACGAGCATTGGCAATAACGCAGTCAGAGACATTGTTGCTTTCAGCGGCAACCGGCCCTATGAAGCGACGCTTCGCTGACTATGTTTCACCCCTGGAGAGTTTCATGACAGAAGAAGCCGGAAAAAACGTCGACACCCTCATTGAGCTTGCCGCCGACGTCGTGTCGGCCTACGTGTCCAACAATCCGATCCCGGTGGGGGATCTCCCTGCCCTCATCGGCCAAGTGCATGCGGCTCTGAGAGCGACGGCCGGAGGTATCTCTGCACAAGAGCCGGTTGCCCTTACGCCTGCAGTCCCGATCAGGAAGTCGGTGACACCGGACTACATCATCTCCCTTGAAGACGGGAAGAAATTCAAATCTTTAAAGCGCCATCTGTCGACCCACTATGGGCTGACGCCGGGTGAATATCGGGCCAAATGGGGCCTGCCGGTGGATTATCCCATGGTGGCGCCGAACTACGCCGCGAAGCGTTCGTCACTGGCGAAAACGATGGGGCTCGGCCGCAAACCGAAAGCGCCGAAAGAGCCGGAAGCGCCGGTGCCGACGAAGCGAACTCGCAAGAAGGTCGCGGCTTGATTGCGGCAATTGAAATTCCTTCTGCAGCGTTGCAGCCGTCGGCTTAATCTGGGCGTCGCATAAAAAAGGCGGGGCCAACCCCGCCTTCCTTTCCAACAACTTGTTTCATGAGGAATTCGCGACCCATGCAGCAATCTGCTGCCCTCACTTTTGCTCGTCCCTATCGAGCGGCAGTGAGCACTTCCGGGCCTACACGCCCACTCTTGCGACTTCGCAGGAGAAAATTTCAACCAGCTTTGCTCAGGCTGCCAGCTGAGGACTTGCCAGTGCGGCGGTCCTGCTCGATCTCATAGTTGATCTTCTGGCCGTCAGCGAGGGTCGAGAGGCCCGCGCGTTCGACAGCGGAAATGTGGACGAAAACATCCGGACCGCCATTGTCGGGCTGGATAAATCCAAACCCTTTGGTGCTGTTGAACCACTTTACCGTTCCAGTCGGCATATAATTATTCCTCTTTTACAATTGCAACGTGGGGCAGGCCATTGGGCCTGTCCGAGTCATAGCCGAGACTTGGGCGCAGCAAAAAGCGAAAAATTGTTAAGCCCCAATCAGCTGGCGCACTCCATTGTTGGCGTAGCCGCCAGCAAGCACTGTCCACACTACCGCTCAGAGGCCGGAAGCGCCGATCTTCCAACGCTCCTCAGCGCCCAGGTCTATAGCTCGTGCTTTGGCACGAGACGTAAGGCCGACTGCTGCTCGTGCCGTCAGGTAAAAGGCCGGGTAGTTCACGGAGCTGCCTTCGTGCATAACGGCTTGGAAGCGCTTTAAGGAGTTTCGAGTTGGACTGTTTCAAGAGGGTCGAGGGGTTGATCGATGCGACCAGCGTGGAAGCGATCGATAGCGCGCGCGTTTTGCTGGACCAGTTCAAGGGCAAGTCAGAAACAATCGCCCAAGCGATTGACGACTTCCTGCTTGATTTCATGACCTTGCTGTTTGTGGTAGAAGCCACCCCCGAGCAGTTCCACAATCCGGCGAGGCGGTTAGCGGGCATCAGGTTGAGCAAGGTAAGGCTGTTACTCACGCGATGCTCTTGACCTAAGCGACCACTCGCCAGGGTGCATTTGCAGCCGAGCGCACCAGGCGGTATTTTATGCACATGAAATCAATCGCGACCGCTAAATTCTGCTGTTTGGTTCCCATGGACGACGGCAAGCGCGGACAGCTTCCGTGCTGCTGTCCTGCAGCGGCAAATGTGCTGCATGCCCCCATCCAAGGCGAGCTCGACGTTTGTTTCTTACGTTGACCAAGGTCCCGCGAAAACACTCCCCTTTCCGCAGCAACTCATCACGGTTCAACCGCCTCGCGGCAGGCCATCACGCCAGAAGACAGCAACGGCATCGTTTTTCCCGCCCAGTCCTACGACCTCGTTTTCCAGCGCCTCGCGAATGTCGCCACCCGCCGTTTTTTTTCAGGTCCGTCTTCGCGCGCGAGCTGGGTCCGCGCCCACTTAGCTACGCTGCTCACGCCTCTACCCTTCAGCACCGCCCGGTCTGACTGTCGAGGACATCGGTCCGCTGGAGCGACAACATTTCAATTCTGACCGTCGGTGCAGCGGCCTTCGAAGCGCATCCCGTCCCCCTTCCCCAGCAGCGCGCCCAATCGTCTTCCAATGAAGAAGATATTCTCAGCCGTGCTCGCGTCGCCTTCAGCCCTGTTCGATGGCCCACAATGTCGGATGCACAACATGTCAGACTGACTTGTCCACATGCCTCGAATGTTTTCTGATCTGGCACGGTGCATGCGTGGTCGTCCGCAAGGCGTCGCGGATCAAGGAAAATCCCTCCAATGACCATCCCCCCAAGAACACCGCCGCCGGTCTCCTGGGCTCATCCCAAGATGAGGCTCGAGTGAGCCCTGGCCGCATGATTCATCTGGCTCGGCCTGCCCGCGATCCTCCCACGGGATCGAAGACGCAGCCCGTTCATGAAAATGAGGAACAAATCACTGCCTCGAAACTTGCCTTTCCAACCGGAGCCATCGATCACCCCCTGGCTGCGCAAGCCGTTCACTGCCACCGCCCTGGCCTAGCGACGACCGCTCCGGCTCTGGCCGCCACCGACGGCGGCAAGATTTCCTGCTCGATGATGGCATGGAACGGTCGACATGACCCCGCGCAAATCGTCACTCACATGATCTGGCACAAGGTCCGCAGCGCCGACGAGCCACCGGGCAAAACGGAACTTGCCCCTTCCCTCGAGCGTCTGATCTTCAGGGCGACGCCCAACCGCCCCGACAGCGAGTTCGACGGAGCCGTCTCAGTCAGCGGCTACAATACCGCCCTCATTGCCTATAAATCGCTTTGGGCGAGATGATGGGCTTCGAGGCCGATCGCATGTTCAACCTCATTCTCAACGACGATGATATCGAGACCGACGAAACGTGATCCTGGAGGAGCGCCGTTGGCGCAGAGAGACGGACCCTCAGGTCTGGTGGACGAGGAGGTCAACGCGACGTTGCGGCCGAATCAGCCCTACCGCATTCCGGTGAACGGCTGGACGCAGGAGATGGAGAAGCTGAACGGCACCGATCGGTTCACGATGTGCAACGAATACCGCCGACCGAACAACGCCGTGCTGGTGGTGGCCGGCGACGCAGAGCCTGAGACGGTGAAGGCGCTGGCCGCGAAGACCTATGGCAAGGTTGCGCGCGGGCCGGACCTGCCACCGCGCAACCGACCGGTCGAGCCCGACTAGTAGAACCGCTAGGCGTCTTGTAGCGTATTCTCCCTCCCACTTGGGTACCGTGGTCTGCTAGCTGTATGGCCGAGGCCCTATAAGGAACCTTTACGTCCGGAATACACACCACACCTGCTATGGACACCTGCCGCGTTGAGGAGGAATCGGATATTGCCCCTGTGCCTGCCGATGATCCGTCACCTGCGATCCCCTGACCTGTTTGGACCCATCGATCGCCTGCCGGCACTTGGCACGCGGATGGGCGAGCGGACATTTGAGGTTCTCAACCCGTCGACCGGCGAAGTGCTGGCAGAACTACCCGATATGGGTGTCGAGGAGACATGCGCTGCGATCGACAAGGCCTATGTCGCGCAGCCTGGATGGGCAGGGTTTACCGCACGTGAGCGCAGCGACGTTCTATGGCGATGGCATCAGTTGATCATCGACCACGCCGACGATCTCGCTGCAATTCTCACCGCGGAGATGGGCAAGCCGCTTGCGGAAGCCAAGTCGGAGATATCGCATGCTGCGGCGTATCTGCAATGGTACGCCGAGGAGGCAAATCGCGTCTATGGCGAGACGATCTCCGCACCATCGGCCGACCGCCGAATGCTGGTGATCAAGCAGCCCATCGGGGTCGTGGGCACGATAACACCATGGAATTTCCCGGTGTCGATGGTGGCGCGCAAAATCTCGCCAGCCTTGGCGGCGGGCTGCACGATCGTCCTCAAGCCCGCTGAACAGACGCCGCTGGTGGCTGGAGCAATGTTCGCCCTCGCCCATCAGGCAGGCTTTCCCGAAGGCGTCGCCAACCTGATCTACGCATCCGAAGGTGACGCGGTCGGCCGCGAACTTTGCACAAATCCCAAGGTCCGCAAGATCAGCTTCACCGGGTCTACTGAGATCGGGCGCTTACTCATGCGCCAGTGCTCGGACCAGATCAAAAAAGTCAGCCTAGAGCTCGGCGGCAATGCACCTTTCATCGTCTTCGATGACGCCGATATCGATGCCGCGGTGGATGGTGCCATCCAGGCGAAGTACCGCAATGCCGGCCAGACCTGCGTCTCAGCGAACCGACTTTACCTCCAGTCGGGCGTTCATGACGAGTTCGTCGAGAAATTCGTTGAACGGGCTCGCCAACTTCAAGTTGGTGACGGTTTCGCGCTCGGAGTGGACATAGGACCCCTCATCGACAAGAAGGCTTTGGCCAAGATTGAATCCCATATTGCCGATGCCGTAGCTAAAGGCGGCGCGATTCGATGCGGGGGCAAACGCATCGGCACGAATGGCACGTTTTTCCAACCAACGGTCCTGACCGGTGTCACCAGCGAGATGACCGTCGCGCGCGAAGAGACATTCGGGCCGCTCGCACCGATTATTCACTTCAAAGATGCCGATCAGGTCGTGCGTGATGCCAATGAAACGATCTACGGCCTCGCGGCCTATTTTTATGCGTCCAACCTGAAGCGTGTCTGGCGTGTCGCCGAGGCCTTGGAATATGGAATGGTGGGGGTAAATACCGGCCGGATGTCTTCGGAAGCGGCGCCGTTCGGTGGGATAAAACAGTCCGGAATCGGGCGGGAGGGTTCCCGCCATGGCCTCGAGGACTACCTCGAAATGAAATATCTCTGCATGGGCGGCATCTGAAGCATCGGCTTGCAGGGTCACAGGCCGAGTACCTAGCGAGCGATCCCCAAACATGTAAATTTTAGAATCGCTCCTTGATTAGGGCCGTCATACCGGAGCAAACACGCAATCCTGAGGAGCACCCTAATAATTTAGGCATCTATCTCTCCCGCGACAAGCGTCTGCATTTTCGGCGAAGACCTCGTGAATGTTAAGGAGGATACGCTTGCGATTTGGCAGCCCTCGCCGAATACTTCAGGCGAAGGGCTGTGCGTTGCGCGGGTCTGATTGGAAGCTTGTGCACCATGCCGGATGCTGAACGCTGGTTGTGAGCAATATCCTGTTTCGGACCCGAATTTGAACCTGCTACATTCCGATTGTCAGTAGCTCAGTTGTTCTTCGGCTGAATGCCGCGTCGGTACGGTCTCGGACAGAATAGAAGATAGCATCACGCAGGCATTCGCATTCACATTGGTGATCGGCGCACGTTCCAGGGCGCCAGGTTGACCAAGCGGGTCGAATCGCATGACAGCCTTGACCGGCTGGAGGACGGAATGCCGATGCCGCAGAGGTTGTCAGCGCAGTCGACCCACACGGCATTGCGGCACGAACAGCAAGGGCTGGGAAGCGATCGGCCGAGCGGTCCTCGAAGGCGCGGGCCAGGGTTGTCGACGACGCGCTGGTTCAGGGCCGCTAATCTGGTCTCTACCGTTTGATAGCGGCTTCGGTCGCCCCAGTGACAGCATATTTGGCATGGTCGGCTTTGGTTGCCGCGCAAATCTGGTCGAGATTGGGACAGCTCACTGGTGCACCTTCGGGCTCATAGTGCTTCCTCCTCATCGAGATGAGGATTGCCGGACTTGGCGTAGAACACCAACACGGGTCTGAGATCAAAGCGCGTCCCGGGTGCAAGGCGCTGGACGGACCGGGGCCATGTTTCGGTTGAGACGCCATCGATGCCTCGCGCCAGCGTTCTGGCGAACCGGGGCATTAACGGAGCGACTGTCGGTGCCATGATCGCAGCGGCCGTCGTCTGAAGGGCTAGCGAAGTTCGATTGCGGGCGGGGTAGAAACATCGCGCAGCCGCATAGTCTCGCGCCCGACGGTAGATCACGCAATCGCGCACGAAATCGCAGGCCTGAGCGGCCGCGCGCCGGACCGAGAAGCCTTCGTCCGAATATGCCCGCTCCATCGCCGCGCGATAGATCTCTATCCGAGCAAAAAAGGCGCGGTCGACTGGGCTCCAGTCGCCTGCATCGGGTACACGGCCGGCAAAATCCTGCTTGATTTCCTGGTCCAACGCATCAAGCCAGTTCAGCCAAATCCCTTGGAAGACCTCCTTCTCGGTGCGGCGCAGCCCGTCCAGCGTGAAATCCGTCCGCTCCCCTTCCGGGCGTGTCAGGCCCAAATGGAGGCGCACGACGTCGACTGTCTTTGGGCTCAGAACGTCCTTGCCCCAGACCGCGTGGCGGCAGCTGGTTGAGAACTTCTTGCCGTCGAGCAGGTAGAACTCGTTTACGTGATAGTGGATGCGCGGCGTCCAGTGGGAGAAGACCTCGGCGTAAAGAGCGGGGTAGAGTAGCGCGTGGTAGAACGAATTGTCGAAGCCGAAGAAATGGACAATCTGCCAATCGCTGTCGGGCATCTCCGCATTCCAGTCGCGACCCAGCGAGCGGCCGAGCGCCTGGATGTTGTAAAGAAAACCGAAGGCCATCTCCGGCCAGACCCAGATCACTTGCCCCGGGAACCCTTCGGCCGGCAGGCCCCAGTCCGAGGGGTGGGTAATGGGTACTGAAAATCCGCCGCGTTGGCGTAGGCGCGCGAAGAGATCCAAGATGCGTAGCGGGACGCCTGATGCCCTTAGATGCCGGTCGATATTGTCGTAGCAGCGGTCCAGGGCAAGTTCCGGACGGCGGAGGGAGCCGACCAGCGGCGCTTCGGCAGACTGCCGTGACCGCGCTGCACCCAAGTCGTGGCAAAGGTTTGGGGCGCCGCATTCCTCGCAGATGTTGCCAGCGGCGGAGCCGCCGCAATCGGGGCAGAGGCCTCTAACATCCGGCTCATAAAGATAGTGGCCTGTCACAGCATCGAAAAGCGCGGGGCTCTGGCGCAGATCTACCGCCGTGCTGCTCAGAAGAGTTCGGAAACACGCGGCTTGAAATTCGCGGTAACCGTCATCGCCCATTGTGGCTTGGAAGCTGTGGACGTCACAATCGAGAAGTGCGAGCGTGGCGCGAATCTCGTCGGAATAGTAGCGCGCCACGTTTGCAGGCGTCCATTGATCGGTAGCGGCGCGTGTCGCGACGTAGCTCTGGTAATCGTCGCTTCCGGTCAGGTGATACGCCTCGACTCCTTTCATGCGCAGGAAACGGGTATAGACGTCAGCGCCGAAATAGGGGCCAGAAAGATGCCCCAGATGCAGATCGCCATTTGGCGTTGGCGGCGCGGAGAAGACGAAGGTCGGCCCGCGTGGAGCCGTGGTCTTTGCAGCGGCATCAAGGGCGGCCTCGCCGTCCCGCCAGTAGACATCGACGAAATCCAGGTCTTTGTTCCCGTCATTGCGCAGCACATGCGCTTCAAAAGGATGGAACAGAACGACGTCGCCGGCCCCGACCGAGATTTCCCCAAGGTCGGTGGTGACCTTGCCCGCACCAGACAGGACTACGAAGGCCTCGATTTCGTCGTGCCGATGGGGCTCGGATGTGACCCCGGGTCCAACCTTTCCGAACGAAAACCCCGTGCGAGCACTGCCCGTTCCAAGCGTGGCTGTGTCGATTCCGAACGCTCGCGACAGCTCCGTTCGAGAAAACGTGTATTTGCGCATGACAACGAACCTAAGCTGTTGAAGAGTGGGACGGACCTTCGGCTGCCGACGAACAGCCTCAAGTGCACTTCATGGAGAGAAACGGCAGCCCGCCCCGTTGGCGGCCCGGCCAGGATAGTGCAGCTCTGGGCCGGCAGGCGGGCGACCAAGGGGGGCGCTAGGTCGGGCTGTAGGCACACAGAAGGCCGCCTGTGACCCCTCCACAATCCACGTGCCAAAGCGTCCGATGCTCCACGAGCCCGCAAATCAGACCGCCATACCGTCCGCGCATTTTTTGAGCGGTCGATCAGTTTCGTGTGCATGCCTCCGCCTGGCTGCGTGAGCTCAATCGCGATAGAAGATGCCATTTGGGGGCTTGAGATTGTCGAGATCGGCCACTTTGCCCTCGGGCGGGTTAAGGGCGCGCTTAAGCACGTTATATTCAGCGCGGGTCGGCCCACCGGTTGAGGCACGCTGGAACACCAAGTAGAGTGTCCGCCGAGAACGGTTGCTTTTGTTCGGTCGTGAGTAGTGCGGCGCGTAATCGTCGAAGATGAAGATGTCGCCAGCCTTCCATACTACGGGTTCCCAGGAGAACGTTTCGGCGACTTGAGGATCGATCACCCCACCGGCATCCATGGGGAACACCCCCTTCTTGTGGTTGCCGGGGCTGAAGAAAAGCCCGCCGTTTTCCGGGTCGGAGTCGTCGATGCCTACGGCAACCACCGCATGGACCATCCGGTCGGGGAGTTTGTGTGGAATGTGATAAATGTCCTGATGCGGGAGATAGCCGCCGCTGTCGGGGTAGTGGAAAATCAGCAATTCCTTGAGCCTGCGCGAATCTTCGCCAAGCAAATCATCGACTGCTGACTTTATGCGCTGATCCTCTAAGAGCAAACGACGCAATGGATCATGGAAGTCGAGAAAATTCTCGATCTTGGATATGATCTTTCGATTGTCTGTCGTCTTCTCGAACCACATAAGCCATTTATCATCGCTAACATCCCAGCATGACACATCTTCGACAAAATTGGAGATATCTTCCTGAGCCGCTGGCGCAAAGAAGCTTTCAAGCCTGACGTATCCGTCTTTCTGCCACTTGTCTCGTTGTGTATCAGTCAACATGCGAAAGGCCTCCTTTTGGAAAGACTGGTTGGTCGGACATCCCAATTAGGGCAGTCGGGCGCTGGCTAGTTGCGGTCCACGGAGACGCCCACGCATGTGGGACGGCGATGCTAAGTGC
Organism: Mesorhizobium sp. M1004; assembly: GCF_040318795.1. Taxonomy (NCBI): domain Bacteria; kingdom Pseudomonadati; phylum Pseudomonadota; class Alphaproteobacteria; order Hyphomicrobiales; family Phyllobacteriaceae; genus Mesorhizobium; species Mesorhizobium sp. M1004. Next base: position 15,716 of record NZ_JAMYNB010000015.1, on the reverse strand, counting down.
GTTCCGCTCCGACGGATTTTGTCCGGTGAAGCTCGGCGCGAGACTGCCTATGTCATGCTCGGCCGGGTCCAGGGCTTCGGTAAACTGGGCCGGATCAACCGCTTCACCCGGTCCAGCCGCGACGCGCATCGCTAAAGGCCGGCACCATCCGCTGACCGCCGACCCAGCCATGGCCGGCAAGACCACGGCGCTCTTTCGAGTGAGCGACCTGGTACGGTCTTGACAACCGTAGGGGAAATGAACGCCCCCAGAATAATGCGATGCGCCGCTTGGTCCAAGAACTTGTTCGGTCTCGATGATTTCGGACAAGCCTCCGGCCTTCGCAGCGGAGGCGGACATCATTCCCAGGATGCCACCGCCGATGACCAGAAGTTTACGAGTCATATCCCGCTGCCCATTTCTTCGGCTACGGGGGCGGGCCAGTTCTCGATCGAGGTATGGCTGATGAAGCCAGGATGCTCGGGGTTCGCGCATGGCGCGCGCCCAAGAAGGCTATCGAGGATGCGGCGCGCGCGCCAGGCCAGCAGGCTTAGGTTCGGATCGGCCAGGCCGCGCTGCCCGAGGCTCGCGTTTTGTACGAAGATGCGTCTGTCACGCGGTCCGTCCCAGCTCACCGAAAAGTCCTCGCGAATAGCTAATTCATTGTCGATATGCTCCAGCCGGTGCGCGATGGGTTCCAAGAAGTCTGGGATCGCGTTCTCGTAACCGGTGGCCAGGATGACGATGTCAGCCGCGACTTCTTCGAGCTCGACCATGCCGTGCTGCAGGGTCAGCCTGTGACCCGCGCCGGCGTTGATGCAATGCGAGACGGTGCAGCCCGGCCGCAGTGTGATGTCGGATCGGGTTGGCTCGAAAAATGCGTGGCGGTAGAGCGCCTGATAGATCGCGCGCAACGTGCTTTCCGAAATTCCGTCTGAGGCAAGCACGAAACGCCGCAGCAGCAGCTTACGCTGCGACTCGCTCATCGCCGCGAAACGATCCGAAAAGCAGGGCATGAACAACTCGTTTGTGAACGGGCTGTTGTCCAGAGGCAGATAGTTTTCGCGCTGCGAGACCCAAGTGATCGAGGCAGGCCGCCGTTCTTTCGGCAGGCCGATAAGATGCAACATCACCTCGGCTCCCGATTGTCCTCCGCCGACCACGCAGACATGCTTTCTCCGCACCTCAGGGTGGATGTGCAGTAAAACAGATGTGTGGAACAGGTTGCGTCCAGTCCAGCCCTGGAACTGAGGCGGAATTTGCGCCTGCTTGCCAATGCCGACCACGACGTCTCTGGCGGCGAGAACCGCCTTATCCGTCCGCACCCGAAACTCGCCGTCAAAGCGGATTTCGCGCACTGTCTCGCCGCCACGCACAAGTGGGTTCCTGTGGAAGACCCAGCTCAGGTATTGTTCGAACTCCACTCTGAGCACGGCTTCGAACTGTGCGTTCAGGAAATGATACAGACGCCCGTTCTCGTGCAGGAAGTTTACGAACGTGTAGGCTGATCGCGGATTCACTAGAGTGACCAGGTCCTTGAAGTGGCTGACCTGGAGCTGCGAGGAATCGAATGCACTGCCTGGATGCCAGCGGAAGTCGACCTGCCGATCCAGGAACACCGCCCCTTTCCCAACTTGCTCGTGTAGCTGACACGCAAGGCTCAAATTGGACGGGCCAGCACCGATCCCAACGCAAGACAATTCCACTGCTTCCTCCTATAGAGTCTTCCCACTAGGCGGCTTGTTCGGGGCGAATATCGGCCACAGTCATTGGGCCCCCCGCGGGCGTTCGGAGCACCGGTCCCGACCGGGGTTTGCGAGAATTTGTCCAGCGCGTTCGCGTCGTCGAATGTAGACCGGAGCATTCCAGCGCGGTGAAATCGAGGGGTCAGGCCGGCGACGTGGGGCAACGAAGTATGTCTTTCCGTTCGTCTGGATGCCCGCGTCGCCGTCACACGAGACGCTTTGCAGGCCGATTAGGGTGTTTGAAGCCGGCGCAATCGCCGGCCGACGATGACGCCCCGGCCTTTCGGCGGCTTGATGGCAGGCGAGAGGGCGGTGTTCACTACGGCGACGGCATTTTTGGTGCGCATGATCATGGACGACGTCTCGCTGATGGGTTCGCAGAGTCCCATGCATGGGCCATGCCAGAGAAGGAAACTTTATTAAACAATGAGTTGGCGGATTTACGATCCTGTCCGAAATCCGACATTGAGGGGGACGCTTCAGGGCGGCGCCCGATTTGCACTTCGGATGTCGCCTTTTTCCGAATAGCTAATCGGGCACCTTCTGCACCAGAATAGTTCTCATGGAGACCAGCATCATGAACGCACAGTGCATAAACTGGTGTCTCTGCCGGACAGATCGCGATATGCCGTCTCCCTCGAGGTCGGCAGTTGCAAGAGCTGCCAAATCCTTCGCCCTATCGTGCCGTTGCTCTGGCTCGATCCCGACATCCTCGGAGGCGGCGATCATGAAGAGTGACGCAATCTCATGTCCGCCGCGACGCCTCTCTCATGAGGAAGCCTGTGTTGGTGTCGGATCGATGCTCTTGATGACATGGTTGCGGATGGGCGCATGCCCAGACCTGAGCGCATCTATGATTGCGCGATCTGGGACCTTCACCAGCTGGATTGTCGAATCTCTGCAAAGATTGCGGGAAGGAGAATTGCGTTCTGACCACTCTGCCGGTTCCAAAAGCACGACCCATTCCGTCCCTGCGACTCAATCCAGGCGGAGGGATGAGGCCGCACAGCAGTCTTTTGCGCGCCCACCGGTCGGCCAGGATGGAGCCGTCGTAAACGCAGTTATTCGATGATCGCCGCCGCGGAGTCATCAGGTTGTGCCGCGCACGACACCAGCGACGTAGTGGTCGTCGATCGCCCCGTCGCCGATGTCGATCCGAAGCTCGGCCAGTTTCGCGGTGAGCTTCATTGCTATTCCGCCGTGCCCACCGAGGTCGCACAGGAGGTTCTATCAGGCGGTCACAGCTGCACTCGTTGTCGGGTCTTCGACAAAGTCGGACATGAGACACACCGCAATCAGAGCCATGTCGTTGTTGTGAAATGATTTTCACGTTTGGCACGACACGTGCAAGGCTATCCCCAAACGCGCTGCGGCAAGGACTGAGGAGAAATCATGCTATGATCAAGCTCGCCGAACATGCGGTCGCAGCCGCGAAAACTGGCCTTTCCGAGCCGACAGGACGTTGCGGCTGTTTTCCAGTCGACATCATTCTTCACGTTATCCGGACATGACCGTATTCGATTTCCGCCCAACGCTGAATGCTCCGTACGATGATCCCCATCTTTGGCTCGAAGATGTAGAAGGAGAACAGACACTTGCCTGGGCCGCCAGCCAGTCTGCCAGGACCCTGAGGCACTTCGGTGGAACACAGTTCGATCGCGACCACGAGGCCCTGACAGCGATCTTCGACCGTCCTGACAAGGTTCCCGTGATTACGCGCCGCGGTCAGTACTTCTACAATTCTGGCAAGATGCCGGAAATCCGCACTACTATGGCGCCGGGACCACCCTTGCCGCCTATCCGCCGATCCTGCTCGCCACCACGAAGCGGGACGACCGCGTCCCACCCGGGTCACGCGCGTAAGACGGCCGCAAGCTGCAGGCCTTTGGTTATCCCGCTTACTTCTAAGTGAGTACAGGTCGATGATTGCGAGCACGGCGCAAATAATGGGTGCGCGGTCCCACGCAAACTGCGCATGAGCGCTCCGCCAATCACGCAATTCGAACAAGACTTTTCGTAGTTCAGTCCACATTTCTGAAGAGCAAGGAGAGAGTATCATGGCGAGAAACCAAATGCGCGCGGCGCGGGGAGTAACAGCGGCCGTTGTCCTCATCGGGATGGGACAGCAGGCCGTCGCGGCGGACCTTGCGCAAGCGGCGAGCGTCCTGCAGGCAGGAGTCTCGGTCACGGAAGCGCCAAGCCCTTGGCAGATCCGCCTGCGTGCGTTGGGGGTCGTCACTGAGGATTCGGGCTACGTCAATGCAGTGCCCGGCTCCGATCTTTCTTATTCAAACACGGTGACGCCGGAACTCGATATCTCCTATTTCTTCACGGACAACATCGCCACGGAGCTCATACTCGGCACCACCTACGCCAACATCGACGGCCAAGGAACGATCGGCGGGCTTGGCAAGATCGGCAAGGTTTGGCTGCTGCCGCCTACGCTCACATTGCAGTATCATTTTACCGATCTCGGCGCTTTCAAGCCCTATGTCGGCGCCGGCGTGAACTACACGATATTCTATAACCAGGATGCCGGCAGCGCCGATGCTCTCAAGGTTAAGAACACGTTCGGCACCGCGCTGCAGGTCGGATTCGACTACATGGTGGATCAGCATTGGGGCGTCAACTTCGATGTGAAGAAGCTTTTCCTCAAGCCAGACTTCGACGTCACGGTCGACGGCTCGAAGCGGACAGGGAAGGCGGAGCTCGATCCCTGGTTGATAGGCGCAGGTGTCACCTACCGTTTCTGATACCAAGGCGACGCGGCTTGCTGACAGCCGATCTGAAATCAAGGGCGTCTCTTGCGCCCTTATACCCTCGAAGGCCGTGACGCTCAGGACAGGTGAGATTGGAGAGACGTGTCTTCACTTCCAGTGCAGCAACACTCAGCGGCAGCACCAACAAGCTCGATCCGATTGGTATCGGCTCGCCGGTTGATAGTGAAGATTGGCTCAGCACTGATCGGCGATCCAGAAACCGGAGAAATACGCGGTTCTTGCCTTGAAACACTAATAGAGGATGTCGTCCGATTTTTCGGTAAGCGATGTTCCGACGGCACCTTTCGGGGATCGGCGTGAAGGACGATGTTCGGAGCCTTTGAGGGCTTCGACATATGACGATTTCAGAGCTTACGCTTAAGTCGAACGATTTGGAGCCGGTGCGCCGGTTCGAGGTGTTCACGGGCTCCGGCCGGCGACGCGAGTGGCCTCCAGAGGAGAAGGCGCGGATCGTTGCGGAGAGCTACGACGCTGGTGAGACGGTTTGTGCTGTAGCTCGCCGATATGCGCTTTCCCCGCAGCAACTGTTTGCCTGGCGCCGAGCTGCGCGTCAGCCCTCGGCAGAGGCGACGGCATCAGAATCTCTGTTCGTTCCTGCGGTGGTTGCAGCGTCCTTGCCGGAACCGGTGGCGCAGCGCCCGGCACGACCACGGAAGCAGAAGACGGTCCGCGACGCCGGCCTGATCGAGCTTGAGATCGACGGTGTCGCCATGCGCGTTGGCCGTGGCGCCGATACCAAGACGGTGGCTGCGGTAATCCGCGCGCTTAAGGCAACGACGTGATCGGGCCGACGGGTGCGGTCAAGGTAATGGTGGCGACAAAGCCAGTCGACTTCCGCAAGGGTGCGGAGGGGCTGGCGGCGCTGGTGCGCGAGACGATGGGGGCCGATCCGTTCAGTGGGGCGGTTTACGTCTTCCGCGCCAAGCGGACGGGCCGGATCAAGCTGATCTTCTGGGACGGCACTGGCGTCTGCCTCTATGCCAACGATCGGCATTCATACTACACCTCTTTCCTCGCCAGTTGATGTTCTTGGCTGGGTAGCTCGATCTTCGAGTCGATTCCATCGGCTGCATTGCTTTTGCGGCAGGTCTCCATCGCAGATTTCGTATAGGCTGTAGTGCCCGTTGTAGGCATGTCTGGTGATGATGCCATATTTGGCCCATCTGCCGGCGGTTTGTTCGCTGATGCTGAGATGCACTGCCGCCTCCTGTCTCGTCAGCATTCCCCGCTGTCGCAGACGATCATATCGTGATCGCAGCTTATATTCGTGGATGAGATAGGCGACTTTGAGAGGTGTAAAACGGGCGTTATGGCAGCCGCGACGTGCCGTTCCACCCGGGCGATGTCCCTGCTCGTTTAGAATCCCGGCGATCTCGGGATAAATGTAATCATCGAGAAGCTTATCGACCAGTTCAACGATACCGGGTTTTGTCTTGATCTGCTGAGCGGAAGCTTTTGGGTTCATGGTGGTGAGCGTCTGGATTTTGCCGCCCTTGAAGCGAACGTGAAGCTTGGTGGTTCCTTCCGCCTGCAGCTTTAAGAGAGTGACATCTGGCCTGCTGCCGGTTTTTCGGACACGAGGTTAAGCTAGCATAGCTTGTTCCTCGAACTCGACGGGGCTTAGATAGCCCAGCGTCGAGTGCCTTCGCCGAGGGTTATAGAAGCGCTCGGCGCTCAGCCTGCCGCCGTGCATGTTCGGAAAGAGAGCCGTTGCGCCCCGTTTCCTGGGCTCGTTGAGCCAGCCCCGAAGGGCTTGCTGTGCAACCTTGGTGAGCGGCGTACTTCGCTCCTTGCGGCCCTTGCCAACGCATCGCACGTGGGCACCGTGCCCCAGCATGACCGAGTCCCGGTTGAGATCGATGACCTCCGAGACCCGCAGGCCTGTTTGCGCGGCCAGCAACAGCAGAGTGTGATCACGCCGTCCCAGCCACGTGCTGCGATCCGGACAGGCCAGGATCGCTTCAATCTCGGGCCTGGTGAGAAACTGAAGTTGTCGCTTGTCGCATCGCTTGCTCGGGATCGCGAGCACGCGTTGAATCTGAGCGCTATGGGCCGGCTCCTCGAACGACGCATATCTGAAGAAAGACCGAATGGCTGTGAGGCGGAGGTTCCGGGTCCTCACTGAGGCGGACCGCAGTGTCTCGAGGTCCTCCAGAAATGCGCCGATGAAAGGCGCGTCCAAATCCCGCAGTGTCAACTGCGTCGGAGACCTGCCAAGGCGTGTCTGCGCGAATGCAAACAGGAGCCGGAAGGTGTCGCGATAGGAGGCGATGGTGTTGGAGCTTACGCCTCGATGTCGCATGAGCCGATCGGTGAACCACCGCTCGATCAGCACGGCCAGATCCTTCGAGGCGCTCATGAGCGAACCTCCCACCGCTCATCCAGCAGTGGCGCAGCATGGGTCATTAGCTCCGGCGCGGCGGATAGATACCAGTAGGTGTCGCGAACATTGGCGTGGCCGAGAAAGGTCGAGAGGACCGGCAGTTCCCGCTCGACATCTTCGCCCGCACGATACCAGTTGGTCAGGACCTGGACGGCGAAACGGTGACGAAGATCGTGAATCCGCGGACCATTGCGCTGTCCCCGCTGCCGCAGACCGATCTGTCGCGACAGCTGCCAGAACACCCGGTGCACGTATTGGTGCAACAATCTGCCGCCCTGCTCGGCGACAAAGAAATAGGGGCTACGAGGCGCGACGAGATGCGCGTCGCGTCGCGCGGCATAGTCCGACAGCACGGCGACCGTCGTGGCATGGAGCGGGACCAGCCGCGACTTGCCGAACTTCGTCTCCCGAATGGTGAGGACACCTTGGTCGAGATCGACGTCGTCTCGGCGCAGGTCCAGCGCTTCGGAATGGCGTAGCCCGGCGACCGCTATCAATCCGAACAGGCAATGATATGTCCAGGGACGGAGGGCGTTGGCCGGCGGCAGCGCCAGTGCCGCCGCCAGAAGCGCCGTGATCTCAGCATCGGTATAGATGTAGGGCTTTGCCCGCCGCGCCGGCGGCACAGCGTCTTGAGGTGGCACTTCCGTCATGGGGTCGAAATGGTGCTGAGCGAAGCAGCGCACATCGGTCAGGCGGATGGACCAACTCGGTTGTCGGCCGATCAACGTCACCCACTTCATTGCCAGCGCCGTGGTGATGGTCTCGGCGCCGCGAGCCTCCATGAAGGTGACGAAATCCGACAACCGTCGAGCGGGCCCGTGGTACTTGTATCCCAACCCCTGGCGCATGCCCACATAGCGCTTGAGCGCTGTTCCAAGACGGCTCATTGGGCACCTCCCGGCCACGGCAGGCTCAGTTCGCGCAGCTTCTCGATGTCGAGCTTGGCATAGATCCTCGTGCTGTCGATGCTCCGGTGACGAAGCAACTGGCCGATCTCAGCAAAGCTGGCCCCCGACCGCAGCAGGTCGGTCGCAAGGCTGTGGCGGAAGAGGTGCGCGCCGTGGTGCGCATAGCCGTGAATACCTGCCCGCTCGTGGGCCTCCTTCGCGATCATCGTGATGGCGCAGCCGGAGGCAAAGCCGACGTGCGGAGCAAGCATTCGCAGAAATAATCGGCGACACGCTGAAGCGGGTCGCCCATGCCGGATGTAGGCGACGACAGCTGCACCGACGTCGTGGCGTAGTGGCATCATCGCTTGCCGCCGTCCCTTGCCATGGACGAGGACACTGCCCGACTGCCAATCGATATCGTCAAGACTGAGTGCCGCAACCTCGCTGGCGCGCAAGCCCAGCTTGGCCAGCGCCGTCAGAACCGCATAGTCGCGAAGCCCCATTGCCGTGGTCCGATCGCAGGCATCGAGAACCAACTGAACCTTCTGTGGTGGCAGGAAGGTTGGCAGGCCAGCAAGCCGCCAGCGACGGATCGACGGCACACAATCGGCCAAGGCTACCGAAGTGAAGCCCTTCAGATGCAAATAGCGCAGGAAGGTGCGCACCACCCCGCACATCGCTTTGCCGCTGTCGGCGGAGCCATCGAGAGCATGTCGCTCGACATAGCCGATGACGATCTCCGGGGTGAGCGCTGCAAACCCATCTGCGCCAGCCGGACAGACCTCCTGCAGAAATCGGTGTGAGAGCAGCTTGTGACTTTCCACCGTCGAGACGGCGAGCCCTCTCTCACTCGTGAGGTAAGCCGCGAACACATCAACAATCCGCTCGTGCTCCGTGCGCTCAATCGGAAGGGCGGCTGGTATCAAGCCTTCTTGCCGTAACGCGGCAAGCAAGCGCCGGAGCGCAGCGCGGTCGCCCGAATCGATGCTCCAGTGTTTGGAACGGTGCCCAAGAAACCGCTCGACATGATCTTCGTTTAAATCCTGGAGATCGTGCCCGTTGCCGAGATGCCAGTCTCTCAGCTCACGAAATAGGCTTAGCGATCGCCATGTGCATTGCTGACCGAAGCCTTCATCCGACAATCTGCCCGCATAAACGCGTGCAAACTCGCCATACGGCCCGTGGATCAGCTTCCGAAACAGTGTGCTGCGTTGCAGGTAGTCACTTGCATTCATGTGTCCTCTCCTTCGCGTCAATTGCGACGGAGAGAGCCTACGCGATGCCGATTGAGCTACCGCTACGTTGAGGAAAGTGTTGGTAAAAACTTGCTCACTCGGCATAGTTTGGCGGTCGGCATAAACCTGCAAGCTCAACAGCGTTGAGCCGCTCGGCTATGTCGCCGATGTCCTCACCAGGATCGTCAACGGCCATCCTAAACAGCCAGATCGACGATCTCCTGCCCTGGGCCTACATCGACAAGCTCGAGCTCAAGGCCCTGGCCTGAGAACAGCGCTTACATTTTTCGCACGCGGGCAGCAGGTGATCATCGTCACGTCTGGTGCTGTCGCGGTCGGCTCAAGTCACTTCAACCATCTGGACAGATCTCTGCGAGTTGAGGAGAAACAAACGGCCGGCGCTATCGGTCAGGTTCAACTCATGCGTGCCTATGAACAGAGTTTAAAACGCCATAGTTTTGGCGTTTGGAGCAAATACTATTGACCCGCGAAGATATAGATGATCAGCATCGCCGCCTCAATGCGGTTTCAACCCTTCAATGACTTCTCAAGGTTAGCGCCGTATATCAACGAGAACGACACGACCGCAACGGCGGTCGCACGCACTCGGACATGCCGGCGCCGGGCCAAATCCAGATGCATGGAAGGTTGCTTGTACCGCGACTTTCTCACCGCCCTCTTACGAGCAAGATTGACTGACGGCAGCGCCCGATCCAAGTATCTGCGGCTGCGGGTGGCGCGCATGTTTCAGGGGCTTCGGTTCAAAGTCGTCGTCGCACATCAACGGTCGGCCCACACCTTGAAATCGAGTCATTCCTCGGATGCAACTCGACCAGTCCGCGGTGAGTTGAGTTTTCCGCGGCGCACACCGAGTTCGCACAGGGAACCGACAGGCGGTCACGGTAGGACTCGGTGTCGGATCTTCGACGATGTCGGATGATACAGTGCCATCGGAATGATCGCACTGTTCTGAAAGGTCCTAGTTGGCACGACCCATGCTCGGGCTATCCCCAAACGCGCTGCGGCACAGACTGAAGAGAAATCATCCATGATCACGCTCCCCAAACATGCGGTCGCCACCGCGAAAACTGAGCTTTCCCGAGCCGAAGGAGAACCTTGCGTTTGTCTACGGCTATGGGGTCTAGGCTGGGCCCTGTGTCGGTGAGCGCGGCCTCCAGGATGCGCGCCTCAGCCGTCAGGCACCTTATTGCTCTTTCTGCCCGTTCGCTTGGATTTCTTAAGACGTGACCTTGCACGACACGGGATATGTCGATGCGGTTCTTGTGCATGGCCGGTTCGATTTCGAGTGCTACACGGAAGATCTGTTTCATAAGCTCGCCTTGGCCTTCCCCCCAGCTTGTGCACGGCACTACCGTTACGCCGTGCCGAATTTCTGACCGGTCGCGCGATGACGCGGCGTGGCAGGCGCTGGGCCAACTTACTACTGAGATTCCCATCGGTCCCGACCGCGCCCCAGTCTGGCCAAAAGGCTCAGTTGGTTCAATCACCCATGCGCGGGGGCATTGCGCCTGTTTCGCCAAAGGCGATCCAGGCTGGCAAGCCGGTGTCGACATCGAGGCAATAGCCAGCGGCCACCCGCTGGAATCGATCCTGAGCATGACGGCTAACCAGCGTGAACGTGCCTTGATTGCACGACAGACGGCGCTCCCTCCGGATCGGCTGGCAACGCTGCTCTTTTCGGCAAAGGAGACACTTTTCAAAGGACTCTACCCGGTGGTGCGGCGCTTTTTGGATTCGACTGTGCTGAACTACGGACGCCCCTGCGAACGGATGCTTGCGGCTGCACCTAACACAAACCCTTTGCAGGGAATTACCTGCGGGCGAATCCTATGACATCCGCTTTAATACCACCGCCGACTGGGTATTGACTTGGCTAGCCGTGCATCGGTTACGGAGGCAAGCCTGATTACCCGAGCCGCATATAAAATATAGCGGTCTGCCCTTTCACAGCCGGTTCCGTCCGGCGGATCCTCGTCGCGCGCTCGTGAGGCGTCAGCTTTTGCAGACTATGCGCGTCGTCAGCGCCTGCGCTGCTCAGACACACACGCCACTTGCTCGAACATTTCCATGCCCGGGCGGACGAGGCTGTCGCGACCGGCCTCGGCTCGAAACGACCAGATCCCGGTATCGGTCACCGTCCCTCGGCCGAAAAGATGAAGCTGAACTGATGACCGTCGCTGGTCGTGCCATCCTTCCGGATCATAAAGTTCCCCTGGCTTGCTATCGAATGCCAGCGCGCTGGATATAGCGCAGATGAGCGCGCGCTGACTGAAGTCCCTTTCCATCCAGCTTGACGACACGGGACTTGATGACGAGGCGCGGCTGGAAGGCGGCGAAGCGGTCACGCGACGCAAGCTCGCTGCAGACGCCGGCACCGCGCCCGATCCCGGTGCCATGGAAGGTTCCCTTGCCGCGACTTTCCCAACCACGAGCAAGATTGGCTGACGGCAGCGATCGAGGTATTTCCGGCCGCGGGTGACGCGCATTTTTGCGGGGCTTCGGTTCAAAGTCTTCCTCGCGCATCAACGGCCGGCCCCCCACAACTTGAACTCGAGTCATTCCTCGAGTTGGCAGCTCGACTGGTCCGCGGAAATCGGCGCCATATAATCCGGTGGTTGTGCGCCATCTGGCGCCTTGGCGGCCCTACAGTTGCTCTCATTGTGAGATCATCGACGATGTCGGACATGAGACCCAGCGCTCTGATCGGTTGTTCTGAAACGATTTCCCGGTTGGTGCCCCACCCCGCGGACGCGCTGATCGGCATCTCGCTTTCCTCCTTCATCGCCGGCGAGCGCAGTTTTGCTACCCTCTTTGAACCAGGCGACAGGCGCTCCCTGCAGTCATTCTTCTGGAATAACGGGAAGCTCATTATCTCCTATCTCGTCAACTCGTTCCGCGTTTCGAGACGTTCACCCCCGACCGCCAGGAATGGACGCGCCGAGCGCTGTACAGCGTGCCCACCGAGGTGACTGTTCACTCCGGTCGCTCGATGCGGAACATCACGAGACCAATGGAGAGGTTCTCATTTCGGATCAGGACCCGATCACGCCGCCGCAGCTTTTCCTATTAGACCTCAATGCCGGCCGCCTCTCGGCGCTCCAGTAATCGTGAAGCGCAACCCGGAGAATTTCGACGCGTCCCGGCTGGTGGTCACGCACCACGAGGCAGTCTCGACCGATGGGGAGATGATCCCCTATACGCAGGTCGGTCCGGCGAACGGGAACGGGGATGCCCCGGTTCACCTCACCGCCTACGGCGGGTACGGCATATAGATCCTGCCCCACTACAACTCCTCCCTCGGCAAGCTGTGGTGACCTGCCACGGAATTTCATCCAGCGGCAATTAGAGCCTCGGCGGGTTGTACGCGGTATGGCGCGGGTTGAGCAACGGGCGATCGGCGGAGCTGGTCGGGGTTGTGCAGCTGATCGCCCGTTGCGGTGAGATTGGCGGAATAAGCCGCGGGCGTGATGTAGCCGAGCGCCGAATGTGGGCGCGATCGGTTGTAGTCGTCCGCCCATTCGGCGATCGTCGTCCGGGCAGGGTCGAGGCCGAAGAACAAGGTTTCGTTCAAGAGTTCGTCGCGCATCCGGCCGTTGAAGCTCTCGCAGAAGCCGTTCTGCATCGGCTTGCCCGGCGCGATGTAATGCCATTCCACCTTCTGATCCTTCGCCAGGCGAAGATGGCGTTCGAGGTGAACTCGGTGCCATGGTCGGAGACGATCGTGCCGGCTTGCCGCGGCGGGCGACCAGTTCCGTCAGTTCGCGCGCGACACGCCGGCCTGAGATCGAGGTGTCTGGGATCGCCGCCAGGCATTCGCGTGTCACGTCGTCGACGATGTTGAGCACGCGGAAGCGCCGGCCGCAGGCGAACTGGTCGTGGACGAAATCCAGCGACCAGCGGGCGTTCGGCCTTGCCTCGACCAGGATCGGTGCGCGGGTGCCAACCGCGCGTCGTCGTGACCGTCGCTTGCGAACCGTCAGCCCTTCCTCGCGATAGGGCCGATAGATGCGGTTGATCCCCGACGACTCACTAGGATCGTCAACGGCCACCCCCAACAGCGAACCGCCCAGATCAATGGAAGGCTGGAAAGAGCATAGACCCACGTCCCTGCAGCGTCTCCCGATTAACTCGCCTCAGACTCGTTGCCCCCACATCTCCAGCCTCCGAATGGCGCACAGTCTCGAGCAGCGCCATTCGACATCCGTGTAGGGTTTGTCGGGTCCGCTACTTACGCTTTGTTTATCCAATCTCCTGTTTGGCCTCCGACCAAATAGCTGAAACGCAATCACAAATTTCTTCCTCGGCTCGATCAGTGAAATGGGCACGATTTTTGAAACCCTTTGGTGTGAGGGGGTAGAACTGCTGACCGGCAGCGGCGAGGGAAGGAAGGAAATCTACATGTCATGTCTGTGCAGCTCGCTTTGTGCAGCTCGCTTTCTGCAGCACGGGAGCATCGGCAAATACACCACCTCGCAAATAGCCTTGGAGCCGTTTGGGATTTAGAGAACTCCAAAAAAGCGAAAAAAAAATTTTGTATATCACTCCCAAAGTAAAGCATCGCTCTGCAGTACTCAGCCTTTAAGGAAGAAACCGGCCATGTCGACTCCACACATAAACAAGAGTCTATCTATTCTGACAGACGATGTCACCTGCGCAAAGCAACTCAATGCCCGCAACGTAAGGGTGCTCAACACGGGTGGCGATAGGGGGCGTGGCGTTTTCGCTGCTCGCGATTTCCTCCCGGGGGAGATTGTTGTCATTGGGCTGATTGACCGCATGGAAAAGGGTCGAACGACGAACTCGTTTCAATTGGACTGGAATGTCCATGCTCTCTTTCAGGAGCCGGCTGTCATTGTGAATCATTCTTGTGATCCAAATTTAGCGATTGTGCCCAATCGCTTCGGAGCCTATGACTTTGTTTGTATTGAGCAGATATCTTCTGGTGTCGAAGTAACCTGGAACTACGCTACCTCGGAGTTCGAGTGCATTGGGGTATCGGTATGTCTTTGTTCATCGGAAAATTGCCAGGGTTCGGCCGGAGGCTTCTCCAAATTGCCTCGCGATCATCCGATGCTCGTGTCGGGTTTCTACGCACCATACCTGAAGAAAACCTTGGGTTTCCAAGAAAGGTAGAGGTGTTTTCAAAGTTTGTCGGTTCATAGACTTAGAATTGTCCCGTCCATACCGAAGGACCAAAAGGGCGGGCTAGCAATGTCACCGTTTTGCACGATATTGTCGACTCAAAGGATGCAGACAGTTTCGTGAATCCCGTCTCTGCCGCTCCGCGTCCAAGGCCGTCAAGCGGACGAGCGTGCATACGCTGCGCCACGGTTTGCGACCCACATGCTTGAGTGAGGTACGGATATCCGAATAATCCAGCGTGCTGCCGGGGACACAACAACCTCTCGACGACGGCGCGCCACACAATGTTGCAACAACCAGGATCGCCAGGCCGCAGAGCCCGCTGGACCGCCTGACGCGGAGGCGGCGCCAACCGCCTGAGCCCAGCGATGCGCCCCGTGCTGGAGGTGGGCTATATCTTCCGTCGCATGATCATGCCCATCGTGCTGCCCATGATGGCCATCTTGGCCGCCTCGAGCGCCGCGTCATGTCCGCGCGATCAAACTCTGCCGGACTGCCGCCAAGCGTCGGAGCGCGCGGGCGAACGCCATCGGACGAGTTTGGTTGCGCTGGCCAGGATGGGCGGGCATCGCAAGCGATTGCTGGAGCCGCTTCCTGCGTCATCATGGAGCGGATCAACCACGCCTGAGCACAGGGGACAGAGAAATAACGCAACGCAGGAATCCGGAGAGTTTGCTACCCGGCACATGCCGGGCTCGTCCCGGCCTTTTCGCCACCCTCATCAACTGACGATGGCGGCGAGTCCGCCGCTGCCTGACGGACCGGAACGGAAACAGGGTCAAGCCAGGTGGCGTGGAGAGGACAATAACGACGAGGATGGCGATAACGCAACCGATCATGATAGCCATCTGCTCGTAACGCACATTGGCAAAAAATGTCAGGTTCTACGACCGGCCATCTTGGGGCACTGTGAAGTTTTTAGACGCGTAATCAATGCATGCTACTGCGCCGAGCGCGCTTGGCACGGCTCTTGCTTTTTCGAAACTCGGCAATACCCAGTTAGGGCTCAGGCACACGCGCAGACGAGCGATGTTCTCCTTTCCTTGAACCGGGTACCTCGTCTTAAGGGGGAAAACAAGCTCGCGCGTAAAGTCGCGCAACCTTTGGCAATAGCTTTGGAGAGCAACATGGTATTGCAGATGGGGTCACCGGCTCCTTCGATCAAAGTGGAGCACTGGCCGCGTGGCGAGCCCCTTGCGAACTTCCAGCCCGGCAAAGTCTATATCGTCGAATTTTGGGCAACTTGGTGCGGACGATGTGTGGCGGAGATGCTCCATCTGGTGCAACTGCAGGAGACATACAACGACAGCGGACTTGAGGTCGTCGGGATCGCGGCTGATGAAGACGCTCCAACCGCCGTTCAGGCCCGAACCAGGTTGGAGGCGTGGTTGACCGAAAAATGCTCTGACCTGAACTATCGGATCGCGTTCGACTTCACAGGCGAAATGAACAAGCTTTGGATGAAACCCAGCTTTTCCGCCGGGCTTCCGACCTCGTTCGTGGTCGACCGAGACGGCCACATCGCCTTTATCGGTCAT
>NZ_JAMYNB010000014.1:0-173450 GCF_040318795.1 Mesorhizobium sp. M1004 | reverse complement strand
GGCCTTGGGGGGCCCCTCCCCCCCCCCGGGGGGGGGGGGGTTTGGGTGGCCCCCCCCGCGCCAGGGGGTGGGGGTCGACCCATGCGCTCAGTGCCCTTCCGATGTCCGTTCGCGGCGACTGCCAGGTGGTTCCCCCACTCCGTCTCGGCTTCGCCGAGCCACCTCTCCCCCCTCCGGAGGGAGAGGAAAGGAGCCTGGCTGGGACAGCGCCAACGTCCGGAAAGATGGGGGGGGGAGCGCCCCGGCCGTAAGCACAGGTCCTGCACGAAAACTGCACATCCCTGCGGAAAACCTCCTCCGCTCCGCCCCGCCGTTTCCATGCGAGCCCGCGACAACAGCGGCATGCAACAGCGAAACGCTCACCTTTGGTCCTTGCCCTATCGCCTGCGCAGCGAAAGCTGGTGGTTGGTCGATCCGCCCCGGGCGGCGGCCCGCCCTTACCTGGAAGCGAGCCTGCTCCCTTTTATCCGCCCACCGGCCGAGCGGACCCAGCCCATCAGGAAAATCCGCGCATGACATCGTTTGCAAGCTTTTCCAGCCGCTTCGGCATCGCCGTCCTGCTCGTGGCGCTGGCGGATTTTTTCTTTTACGGCCAGCCCGCCGGGATCACGGTGCTGCTGTTTGCCATCCTGATCGCCGGCGCGGTGGTCGCTGTGCATCCTGCCGCACTGAATTCCACCCGACCCTGGCTCAAGCCGGCCGCTTTGTTCGTCGCGCTGCTGCCGCTGGCCGAGAACGTCAGCCCGCTGTCGGTGGCGATAGCTGTCGTGGCGCTGGTGGTGTTTGCGCTGTCCCTGTCCGGGCGGCTGCGGCACGGCATCGCCCGCATTGCCGGCCAGGTCGCGCTGTTCCTGCTGGCGGCGCCGCTGCGCCTTATCCGTGACTTTTTCCAATGGCGCCGCACGGTGCGCCGGCTTGGCGGCCGCCGCATCCACCTGGCGTCCATCATCGTCTGGGTCATGCCGGTGACGCTGGGCGCGGTGTTCCTGCTTTTGTTCGGCACCGCCAATCCGGTCATCGAATACTGGCTGTCGCTGATCGACCTGATGAAGCTGCTCGATCTCATCCAGCTGGCGCGGATCGTCTTCTGGCTGTTCGTGCTCGCCGGCGTCTGGGCTTTCCTGCGGCCTCGCCTGCCGCGCTTGCTGCGCCGCCTTCCACGCCGCCTTCCACCTTTGACGCCGCCTGCAGCCGTGGCCGCACCGGCCGCGACTAAACCAGCGACAACGATCGAGGCCGTCGTCTTCGGCAAGGCCGCGATCTTGCGCGCGCTGATCGTCTTCAATGCCCTGTTTGCGCTGCAGACCGGGCTCGACGCCGCCTATCTCTGGGGCGGGGCCGCCCTTCCCGACGGGTTGAGCTATGCCGCCTATGCCCATCGCGGCGCGTATCCGCTGATCGCCACCGCGCTGCTGGCCGCCGGCTTCGTGCTGGCGGCGCTGCGGCCGGGCAGCGAAACCTCAGGCAATCCGCTGATCCGCCGGCTGGTCTATGCCTGGGTGGCGCAGAACATCGTGCTGGTCATCTCGTCGATTCTCAGGCTCGATCTCTATATCGGCGTCTATGCACTGACCTACTGGCGCATCGCCGCCTTCGTCTGGATGGGGTTGGTGGCGTCAGGGCTTGTACTGATCATTGCCCGCATCGCGCTTGGAAGATCCAACGAATGGCTGTTGTCCGCCAATCTTGCGACGCTATCGGCGACGCTTTATGCCTGCTGCTTCATCAACTTCGCCGCAACGATCGCCAATTTCAATGTCGACCATTCCCTTGAAATGACCGGCGACGGCACGCCTATCGATACCGAATATCTGCGCTCGCTTGGCGCTGCCGCCATGCCGGCGCTGGACCGCCTCTACATGCACCAATTCGGAAACCAAACCACCTATCTGGCCGATCAAATGATGATCGACGACACTATCGCCGAGCAGAGGCAGTGGCGCGCCTGGAGCTTTCGCGGCTGGAGGCTCGTGCAGGTTCTCGACAAGAGAGGTCCGCTCGTGCTTCCTCCACCTACCCAGCCCTTGCAACGTTCAGTGCCGGACCGTTAGATCCATGCCGCATCAGATCCTGGTCGCCGACGACGATCCGCACATTCGCGAGATCATCTGCTTTGCGCTGGAGAAGGCCGGCATGAAGACGCAAGCCGTGTCCGACGGCGCCGCGGCCCTGCAGGCGATCGAGCGCCGCGTGCCCGATCTCGTCGTGCTCGACATCGGCATGCCGGAGATGGACGGGCTGGAAGTCTGCCGGCGGCTGAGGCAACGCTCCGACGTGCCGGTTCTGTTCCTGTCCGCGCGCGACGAAGAAATCGATCGCATCCTCGGGCTCGAAATGGGCGGCGACGACTATGTGACGAAACCGTTCAGCCCGCGCGAGCTGGTGGCGCGCGTCAACGTTATCCTGCGCCGCGCCCGCCCGGTGGCCCCGGACCCCGCCGGTGACAAGAACTTTGCGCATGGCAAGCTCAGCCTGGTGCCGGCCAGCCACGGCGCCAGTTTCGACGGCAAGGCGCTGGCGCTGACGGCGATCGAGTTCTCGATCCTGAAGGGGTTTCTGGCGCGGCCGGCGCATGTGCTGGGCCGCGACCTGGTGGTCGCCAGCGCCTATGCCGCCAACATCCATGTCGCCGACCGTACCGTCGATAGCCACATCCGCAACATCCGCGCCAAGCTGGCGGCGGCGGGCTGTCTCGACGCCATCGAAACCGTGCATGGCGTCGGTTTCCGGCTCGGCCGATGCGGCGCCTGAGCGACGCCAAATGGATCGGCACCAAATGCCGGCCAAGGCTGGCCACGGTGGTCCTCGCCATCCTCATCATGGTGCTGGCGCTGCCGCTGGTCGGCCTGTTCTTCTTCCGGCTCTATGAAAACCAGCTGATCCGCCAGACCGAGGGCGAGTTGATCGCGCAAGGCGCCGTCATCGCGGCGATCTATGCGCAGGATATCAGCGACGCCGGCATTTCCCCGGACAGGCTCGGTGCGCCGATGAACGCGGAGAGCGGCGATGCCAGCCGTGGCGACGACTCGCCTTACCAGCCGATCGAGCCGAGCCTCGATCTCGCTTCCGACTATTTGCTGCCGACCCGGCCCGCCGGCATTGTTGGCGCCACCGATCCGGCCTTTGCGGCGATTGGCGCGCGGCTGTCCGGCATTCTCGACGCCACGCAGAAAACCACCCTGGCCGGCTTCAGGCTGCTCGACCCGCATGGCGTCGTCATTGCCGGACGCGATGAGGTCGGACTGTCGCTCGCCCATGTCGAGGAGGTGCGCACCGCCCTTGCCGGCCACTATGCCAGCGCCCTCAGGCAACGAATTCCCGATCAGCCGCCGCCGCCGCTCTATTCGGTCAGCCGCGGCACGAAAGTTCGTGTCTTCGTCGCCATGCCGATTGCGGTCGCTGGCCACGTCGCCGGCGTGATCTATCTCTCCCGGACGCCGAACAACATCGTCAAACATCTCTATGGCGAACGCGGCAAGGTGACGCTGGCGGCCATTGCCATGCTGTTCGGCACGCTGCTGATCGCGCTGGTCTTCCTGCGCACCGTCAGCCGGCCGATCTACGCGCTGATGGAGCGCACCAGGCGCATCGCCGCCGGCGACCGCGACGCGATCCGGCCGCTCGACCATCACGGCACGCGCGAAATGGCGGAGCTGTCCGCCGCCTTTCTCGACATGGCCGAAAAGCTGCAAGCGCGCTCCGACAGCATCCAGACCTTTGCCACCCATGTCTCGCACGAGCTCAAATCGCCGCTGACGGCGATCCAGGGCGCGGCCGAACTCTTGCGCGATTCCGGCGAGGCGATGGACGCGGCAGAGCGCAAGCGGTTTTCCGGCAACATCGTCAACGATGCCGGAAGGCTCAATCTGCTGGTACGGCGCCTGCTCGATCTGGCGCGCGCGGAAAACCTGGCGCCGAGCGGCGAAAGCACGTCGCTCGATGCGGCGCTGGCATTGCTGCCGGTGGACGGCAGGCTGGCTGTGACCATCGAGACGGGCGGCGAAACCGGTCTGCGCATCTCGGCCGAGAATGCGGCGATCGTGCTTGCCAACCTGATCGACAATTCCGCCAGGCACGGCGCGACCCAGGTTTTGCTGGCGGCTGCCAGCGCCGAAGGCAAGGTGACCATTGCGGTCAGCGACGACGGCGCCGGCATCTCGCCGAGCAACAGGGCACGCATTTTCGAGCCGTTCTTCACCACGCGGCGCGAGTCCGGCGGCACCGGCATGGGCCTCGGCATAGTGCTGGCCCTCCTGAAAGCGCATGATGGCACGATCGCGCTGGTTGACTCCGGGCGCGGCACGCGCTTCGAGATCATTGTGCCGGCGGCGTGAAGGATGCCGGCGGCCGGATCGGAGAACAAAGTGCGCTACGACACCGTCATCATCGGCGGAGCCATCGTCGGCTCCTCGGTCGCCTATTATCTGCGCGAGGAAGGCTTTTCCGGCTCCATCGCGCTGATCGAACGCGACCCGCAATTCGCCCATGCGGCAACGACGCTGTCCATGGCCTCGATCCGTCAGCAATTCTCGATTCCGGAAAATATCCGGCTGTCGCAGTTCACGCTAAACCTGTTCCGGCGGCTGAAGGAGACCTTCGGCGCCGATGCCGATATCGGCTTTCGCGAGGGCGGCTATCTGATCCTGGCCGGCGAGGCCGGGCTGCCGATCCTGAAAGCCAATCACGAGGCGCAGGTCGCAGAGGGCGCCGACATTCTGCTCGAGGATGCCGACCAGCTGGCAAAGCGTTTTTCCTGGCTGTCGACGGAAGGCATCAGCGCCGGCGCCTTCGGCCGCACCGGCGAGGGCTGGTTCGACGCGCATGCCATGCTGACGCTGTTTCGCAAGGCATTGCGTGACAGACAAGTCGATTTCATCGCCGCCGATGTCACCGGCATCGAGCGCCAGGCCAACCGCGTTACCGGCGTGCGCCTCGACAATGGCGAAAAGCTGGAAGCCGGCATCGTCGTCAACGCCGCTGGTCCAAACGCCGGCAAGATCGCCGCTCTTGCCGGGCTCGCGCTGCCGGTCGAGCCGCGCAAGCGCAATGTCTTCGTCTTCGAGGCGCGGGAAAAATACGCCGACATGCCGCTGCTGGTCGATCCCTCCGGCATCTATGTCAGGCCGGAAGGCTCGGTCTATCTCACCGGCGGCGCCGAGCCGGAAGAGGGCGACGGTCCCGCCGATCCAGCCGATTTCGAGGTCGACTGGCCGCTGTTCGAAGAGGTGATCTGGCCGGTGCTGGCCACCCGCATCCCCGCCTTCGAGGCGATCAAGCCGACACGCGCCTGGGCCGGCCACTACGACTACAACACGCTCGACCAGAACGCGGTGATCGGGCCGCATCCCGAGGTCGGCAATTTCATCTTTGCCAACGGATTTTCCGGCCACGGCCTGCAGCAGGCGCCGGCGGTCGGCAAGGCGCTGGCGGAGTTGTTGGTGCATGGCGGGTATCGGACGGTGGATTGCTCGGCGTTTGGGTACGCCAGAGTGCCCGAAGGAAGGGCGTTCCGGGAATTGAATGTGATTTGAGGCGGCAAAAGCTCACTGTCGAGTTCCCGCCCACCCCCCTCTGGCCTGCCGGGCATCTCCCCCGCAAGGGGGGAGATGGCAGCTTCGGCGAAGGCGCCATTCTTGCAACGTCGGCGATTGGCGAAAGCGGTCGCGGCATCTGATCTCCCCCCTTGCGGGGGAGATGGCCGGCAGGCCAGAGGGGGTGCTGTCCCGCGAGCGTCTAAGCAACCATCGCACTGACAGCCATCGCGTTGCCCAGTGCATGCCCGGCGGCCGTGTTGTCGAAAATGCCCCAGACCTCGGCACCGGAAGCGGCCGCTGCTTCCACTTGCCGCGCAAACCGGTCGAGCGTTTCGGCATCGTAACCCGAATAGTAGATGCGCGGCGCGCCGTGCCAGCGGAAATAGGCAAGGCCGGGCCAGCCACCTGGCCCTGCTGCCTCCGGAACCGAAGCCGGGTCGGCGGCGACCCGTGCGACCTGGTGACCGGCCAGCAGTGCGTCCGCCTCGGCACTGAACCAGGTGGGATGGCGCGGCTCGCATGCCAGCCTTGCCCGGATACGCCTGCCCAACATGTCGAAGAAGCCGCCGGCGACCTCCGGCTCGAAGGGCAAGCTCGGCGGCAGCTGCACCAGAAGCACGCTCAGCTTTTCGCCGAGACCTTCGACCTGCCCGAGAAAGTCCTCTGTCAGCCCCTCGCAATCGGCGAGGCGATGATCATGGGTCATGTTCTTCGGTGCCTTGACCGCGAAGCGGAAGTGCTCCGGCACGGCGTGCGCCCAGCGCTCATAGGTCTCGCGGCGGTGCGGCTTGTAGAACGTGGTGTCGATCTCGACGGCCGGAAAGCGTTTTCCGTAACGTTCGAGATGCGAACCGGATTGCGGAAAGTCAGCCTTGTATCGAGACGGAATTCCCCAGCCGGCGGTGCCTATCAGAGATCGGCGATTTCCCATCCTGCGGATTTGGACCGGATGAAGCGCGGGTCAAGGGCGACAAAGGAGGCGTTGCTCCGCGGTGTCCTGAACACCGTTCCGCATTGCCGAGAACCTTGCCCGCCTTGACTGCCCAACCCGATCGGCAATTGCGCTCGACGCTCGTCAGCCCTCGCGGGAGAACCAGAACGCGTCGGCCATTCGCGTCATGCCGATACGCTCATAGAAGCCGACGGCGTCGGGCATCGAGATCAGGCTGATGGCGACCGAAGGCCCAAGCTGCCGGCGGGCCGCGTCCATCAGGCCCTTGCCGATGCCGAGGCCTTGCGCAGATTGGGATACGGCGAGCTCTGAGACATAGCACACCCAGGAAAAGTCGGTGATGGCCCTGATAACGCCTATCAGCGGCCTGCCTTCGATGTCGAGCCGCGCCGTCAGCACCAGGTTCGCGGCCGAAAGCATCGCCTGCAGCCGGGCGTCGTCATCGACGGGGCGTGTTTCGCCGAGCGTGGATTCGACCAGCACGCGGCGGAATTCGGCGACGTCGAGCTCAGGCTCCCGGGCATAGATAATCTTCGATTGTGCGGTCATGGGCGTAAGGTGCACCAACGGCAGCTGGTTTTAAAGACAGTGCCGCGCCGATCTTTCGATCGGGGCCGCGCACCAACAGTTGCCTTTTATTTGCCGGCGGCTTTGTGTAAACCGGGCGCCAGCAAACCCTGACGCAACGAATTATCGATCAAGAACGGGCAAAAGCCATGGAAAAATTCACCAAGCTCACCGGCGTCGCCGCACCGATGCCGATCGTCAATGTCGACACCGACATGATCATCCCCAAGGATTATCTCAAGACGATCAAGCGCACCGGGCTCGGCAGCGGCCTGTTCGCCGAAATGCGCTACAAGGACGATGGCTCGGAAAACCCCGACTTCGTGCTCAACAAGCCAGCCTACCGCAAGGCGCAGATCCTGGTCGCCGGCGACAATTTCGGCTGCGGTTCGAGCCGCGAACACGCGCCGTGGGCGCTGCTCGATTTCGGCATTCGCTGCGTCATCTCGACGTCGTTCGCCGACATTTTCTACAACAACTGCTTCAAGAACGGCATCCTGCCGATCACCGTCAGCCCCGAAGACCTGGAGAAGCTGATGGACGACGCCTCGCGCGGCTCCAATGCGACGGTGTCGGTCGACCTCGAGGCCAAGGAAATCCGCGGCCCCGACGGCGGCGTGGTCACCTTCGACCTCGACGACTTCAAGCGCCACTGCCTGCTGAACGGTCTCGACGATATCGGCCTGACCATGGAGAAGGCCGGCGCCATCGCCTCGTTCGAGAAGAAGAACGCTGCCGAGCGTCCTTGGGCCTGAGTGGTACGAGATGGCCCGGCCGCCACAAAGCCGGGTTCGTGGCGGCTGAACGGAGGGGACAGTCATGACACGTTTTCTTCTTGCCGGCGCCTGCGCGCTGGCGTGGATGCTGATGCCGGTGGCCGGCGCGCAAGCACAGACCGACACGGTCCTCGTGCCGGCAGAAGATCCGTCCGCCGCCGATCCGGGCGCGTCGAGCAATGCGGCCCTGGCGGACGATGACAGCCAGGGGCCGGTCCCGTTCGAGGGCGGGCAGCTGACCATCACCCAGCCGGAGCAGGATGGCGAAAAGGTGCTGGCCTATGACGGCAAGCAGCTGGCCAGCAATTACGACGTGTTCTTCGACAGAACAGTCAAGGTCGGCGGCGTCGACGTGGCGCTGGTCGATGTTGGCGACGGCGGCAACCAGTGCGGCCCGGCCAAGGTCATCGTCTGGAAACCGGAAGGCGGCGAGATACAAAGCCTCAAGGTCGAACAGGACGAATGCGGCGCGCCGCCGGCGGCGGTGGCCGACAACGCCATCTATTTCGTGCCGTATCTGTTGCCGGGCGATACGAAGCAAGCGCTGCAATGGTCACCCAGCGACGGGCTGACGATCTCGGGCGACCTGACCTACGCGCCGGAGCCGGGTACGGACTGGAAGGACGTCGATCCGGCCAAATACCAGAACATCATCGACGCCTTCCACAATGAGGCCGTCTACAAGGCGGCGCAGACGCTGCTCGGCGACACCATGCCCGACATGGCGACCAGCCTGCTGGTCGGCGGCGGCACCGAAAAGACGGCGTCGGGCGCCTTCTACGCCACCGGCTGCGTGCCGCACGCATGCGGCAGCAATGACGGTTTCATGGCGGTCGACCCGGCCAAGCACACGCTCTACTTCGCCCGGCGCGGCGACAATGGCGAGCCGCAGGCGTGGCCTGACGTGAAGACCTGGCCTGCGGATGTGAAGGAAGCAATGGACAAGGCGCAGGAGTCGGGGAACTAGGGTTCGCGGCAGCGCGGCGAACACTCGGTGTTCATGCTTGTTCCGTCGCGATCCGTCACACCCCCCTCTGCCCTGCCGGGCATCTCCCGCTCAAGGGGGGAGATCAGACGTCACTCTGGCTTTCGCCAATCGCAAATGTGGAAAGCGAGAAAGGCGTCCGAACTGCTAATCTCCCCCCTTGAGGGGGAGATGGCCGGCAGGCCAGAGGGGGGTGCTGTCCCGCCGACGACCAAGATTTGCACCTGACTTGGCCCATGGCCTGGCCGGCCCTTTCCCTGCAAAGTGTCCGAAACCACAGCGAGGCTCCATGCGCACACTCATCTCCACCGGTTCGCCCTTCGAAAAAACCGCCGGCTATTCGCGCGCGGTGGTGCAGGGCGACTGGTGCTTCGTCTCGGGAACCACCGGCTACGACTATGCGACGATGGCCATGCCGGAAACGGTGGAGGCGCAGACGCGCAATTGTCTGGCGACCATCGCGGAGGCGCTGAGGGATGGCGGCTTCGACATGGCCGATGTGGTGCGGGCGCATTACTACATCACAGACCGGGCCATCGTGGACGTCGTCTTCCCCATCCTCGGCGAGGCTTTCGGCGAGATCAGGCCGGCGGCGACGATGATCGTGTGCCAGCTCAACAAGCCGGAAATGAAGATCGAGATCGAAGTCACGGCGCTGCGGCGCACGGCTTGAGGAGGCCAAAGCCATGACGGTCCGGCGCATCGTAGCCAATATCGGGACGCAGGACGCGGCGGCGGCGAAACGCTTCTATCAGGACGTGCTTGGCCTCGATGTGCTGATGGATCAGGGCTGGATCGTCACCTACGGGTCCGACGAACGGATGCAGGTGCAGATCAGCTTCATGGCCCAGGGCGGCTCCGGCACGCCGGTGCCGGACCTCTCCATCGAGGTCGACGATGTCGATGCGGCGCTGCAAGGCATGAAGGCCGCCGGCTTTGCCGTCGAATACGGTCCGGCCGACGAGCCGTGGGGCGTACGGCGGTTTTATGTGCGCGATCCGTTCGGCCGGTTGGTGAATATTTTGTCCCACAAGTGATTTGTTCCTCTCCCCCGCCTCTGGCCACGGCGAGGAACCCAGGTCTTGAGAGGCGGGCGCCGTCGTAGCGTTCTTCATCCCCTTGCGCCGCAAGCTCTTGGCGTTTAGCAAGGCCGCGGTTTCTCCAAACAGCATCGGACGGTTCTCCATGGCTTCGAAAAATCTTCTCCTGCTCGCCGGCGACGGCATCGGCCCCGAGGCGATGGCCGAGGTGAAGAAGCTGATCGCGGCCATGAACGCAAAGCTCGGCAGCGGTTTTGCCACTGATGAAGGCTTGGTCGGCGGCTGTGCCTACGACGCGCATGGCGCGGCGATTTCGGATGGCGACATGGCAAAGGCGATGGCTGCGGACGCCGTGCTGTTCGGCGCCGTCGGCGGGCCGAAATGGGACAAGGTGCCTTACGAGGTGCGTCCCGAGGCCGGGTTGCTACGGCTGCGCAAGGATATGGAGCTGTTCGCCAATCTCCGGCCCGCCATCTGCTATCCGGCGCTGGCCGCGTCGTCCTCGCTGAAGCAGGAAGTCGTCGAGGGCCTCGACATATTGATCGTGCGCGAGCTTACCGGCGGAGTCTATTTCGGCGAGCCGAAGCAGATCATCGATCTCGGCAACGGCCAGAAGCGCGGCATCGACACGCAGGTCTACGACACGTTCGAGATCGAGCGCATTTCCGGCGTCGCTTTTGAGCTGGCGCGCACGCGCAAGAACCACGTGACATCGATGGAAAAGCGCAACGTGATGAAATCCGGGGTGCTGTGGAACGAGGTCGTCACCCAGACCCACGCAGCCAGATATGCTGACGTCAAGCTCGACCACATGCTGGCCGATGCCGGCGGCATGCAGCTGGTGCGCTGGCCAAAGCAGTTCGACGTCATCGTCACCGACAATCTGTTCGGCGACATGCTGTCCGACATCGCCGCCATGCTGACCGGATCGATCGGCATGCTGCCGTCGGCCTCGCTCGGCGCGCCCGATGTGAAGACCAGGAAGCGCAAGGCGCTGTACGAGCCGGTGCATGGCTCGGCGCCCGACATTGCGGGACAGGGCATCGCCAACCCGATCGCCATGATCGCGTCGTTTGCCATGTGCCTGCGCTACTCCTTCGGCATGGTCGATGAGGCCGACAAGCTCGAAGGCGCCATAGCCGCCGTGCTCGACGACGGGCTGCGGACGAAGGATATTATGTCCGAGGGCATGACCGAAGTCGGCACTGTCGCAATGGGCGATGCCATCATCGCCAAGTTCCTGGCTTAGCGGCCGACTCAGCGGATCTCGCCGGCCAGCCGTTTCAGCAGGCCGACGAGTTGCGCCTCATCCACGGCTGAGAAAAAAGCAGCGTCGGCGGCTTCGACGGCGACGATAGCGCGCTGGACTGCGGCCGTCCCCGTCGTGGAGACGCGGATCACCTTGGCGCGGGAATCCCGCGGGTTGGTGTCCCGCACAATCAGTCCCTTTGCCTCGAGCCGGGCGACGACGTCCGATGTCATCTTCACCTCGGTGCCGGCCTGGGCGGCGAGCTGCACCTGGTTGGGCGGCTCGCCATAGCGGCCGAGCCACATCGCCGAAGCCAGCAGCACGAACTGGACATGGGTAAGGTCAAGCGGGGCCAGCGCCGCCGTCATGACGCGCTGCCAGCGCATGGTGGTTCGCCAGAGCAGCAAGCCGGGGCTCTCGGATGGTCCGCTGAAGCGCGTGTTCAGATCCCCCCGATCAGCCACCGTTCGCCAACACCCTTGCCTGCTCGAACAGTTTGGCCATCGAAGTGTCGAAATCGCCGCTGATCTGCGGCCCGAGCTCTGGTCCGACCTCGGCGGCCGATGGGCCGGAAATCTCGAGGCGATGAGTCACTTGAGTGCCACCCTCGACCGGCGTCAGCGTATGCCTGAACAGCAGTTTCGTGTCGCCGAACGAGGTCTCGTCGGCATACGTCACAGTGTCGACAAGATCGACGATCGTCGATTCGAAGGTGTCCTGCCCGACGGGCGTTACAGAGACGCGGGTGCCCTTGGCGAACGGGCCGTGCAGCACGAACGTATCGGACCCTTCGTAGGTGAGGCGGCCTTCGTGCAGCGCCTTGAGCGCGTTCCAGATGGCCTGCGCCGAAAGGGGGGAAATTGCGGTGTACTCGTTGGTCCACATTTGTCTTGGCTCCATCATCCGTTTTCGATCGTCGATTTGATGAGTGCACAGATTATCTGTGCGCAGACTAAACGGCAAGAGAAATATTTTGTTCGTCCGGTCAAAACAGCAGCTGCCTTCCTGGCTGCGACCTAAGCCATTGTTAAATCGCGGCTGTCCGCAAACAGCCGGCAGTTCATTTCTGGTGCGGTCTAGGCTCCGCCTCCTCCAGGCACCGGCCCCCACTGGTTTTCGTGGGCCTGGGTCGGGATCAATCCGAGTATCAGCGCGAGGATCAGCGTAGCCGGAGCGAACATGAAGGTGATTGCGAAGTAAGGTATTGCCAGCCAGCCGGTCAGGCCGATGTCGTGCAAGCGGCGCACGACGAGCCCGACCCAGGGCAGGAACGTCGCTAGCCAAAACAGCCCCCAGACGCCGATCATCACAATCGGCCAGTTGCCGGCATCGAAATTGCCGACGGCCTGGTCGGCGAGGGCGCCGGCAATTCCGACCAGGATGAAGCTGACGGTCCAGAACAGGCAGTAGCCCCAGAATTCCTTGCGGCGGGCGCGTTCGGCGAAGTTGATGTAGTTGCGCGTCACGCCTCGCCAGAAATAACCCGGCAGTCCGCTATCGCGAACCGCGCCGTCTTCCGCCAGGCGGCCGAAATGCTGTGGCGCGGCTGAAGCGGCAGCCGCCTTGGGCGGCGCGGCGCTTGCCGCTGGCGCAGCGGTGGCGGGACTGGCGGGCTGGGCGCGGATTGAAAAAACGTCGCGCGCCTGACCGCTTGCCGGCAGAAACTCGACCACTGCGCCGTTCGCGATCACGGTATCACGGCGCAGATCCTCGCGCGCGAAGGTGTAGCGGTTGCCGTCCGCCCCGGTGATGAAGCCGAAACCCTGGGCCTCGTCATAGTGAAGAACTTCGCCGCGCATTTAGCCTCGCCCCCGTGTAGGCACAGACTGTTCAAAGTTGCGGCGGACTGCAAGGGGTTGGACGAAATGGAGGGTAAACGGTTCAGGCATGAGTTGCTTCATTTTCCCGTCCGTTGGCGCTGCCCCTCACCTGCCTGCCGGCATCCTCTCCCCGTATAATGGCGGGGAGAGGGGTCGCTGTTATTGACGATTCCGCCAATCGCCAACGTTGCAAGAAGAGCGCCAAGGCTGCGGTCAGCCGTTTCTCCCCGTCACTATACGGGGAGAAACGCCAGGCAGGGCAATGAGGGGCAGCGCCTGCATTTGTAATTGGCCGATAAGAGCCTCAAACCGGCCGCTTCTTCGGCTTCTTGTTCTTCGGCGGTCCCGCCTTGTCGAATTTCGGTTTCCCGGCCCAAGGCTTTGCATCCCCGGCGGGCCGTTCCCGCTTCTCGAATTTCGGCTTGTGTGCGCTTTGCGGCGCCTCGAACGGGCGCTTGCCGCGATGCGGCTTCTTGTCGGGCTTCGGCGCCTGGTAGCCGGCCCGCGACAGGTCGGGCGTGCCGTCCAGGCGTTTCAACGCAATGTTGCCCTGCAATTTCTTGTCGGGGCCGACGGCGGCGAGGAAGCGATCGGCCCAGTCGGCCGCGATCTGCACGTAGGTCTCATCCTGCTGCATCTTGATGGAGCCGATCTCGCGCTTGGAGATGTTGCCGGTGCGGCACAGCATCGGGATCAGCCAGCGCGGCTCGGCATTCTGCTTGCGCCCGATCGACAGCGAGAACCAGACGCTGTCGCCGAAATCGTCGCGGCGGCTGGGCGCTTCGTCGCGGCGTTCGAATTTTTCGCCCGCCGGTCTGTCTCGCGACGGCGTGAAGGCCGCGACCTCCGTCAGTTCCTCGGGCGCCGAGCGGCTGGCGCGGCATTGGCGCACGAAGGCGGCGGCCACCTGTTCGGCGCCATGCCTGGCCAGAAGCGCGTCGATGAAGCCGCGCTCGTCCTCGGCAATCGGCTCTTCGAAGGCTGGATCGGCAAGGATGCGCTCGTCGTCGCGCTTGATGACTTCGTCGGCGGAGGGCGGGCTCGCCCATGTCGCCTTCAGCCCGGCATTCTGCAGCAGCCGTTCGGTGCGCTTGCGGGCGCCGTTGGGCACGATCAGCGCGCTGACGCCCTTGCGTCCGGCTCGGCCGGTTCGGCCGCTGCGGTGCAGCAGCGTTTCGGGATTGGTCGGCAGATCGGCGTGGATGACCAGTTCGAGATTGGGCAGGTCGATGCCGCGCGCTGCGACGTCCGTGGCAATGCAGACTTTGGCGCGGCCGTCCCGCATCGCCTGCAGCGCGTGGGTGCGTTCGTTCTGGCTGAGCTCGCCCGACAGTGCGACGACGGAAAAATTGCGGTTGTTGAAGCGTGCCGTCAGATGATTGACGGCGGCGCGGGTGTTGCAGAACACCAGCGCGTTCTTCGCCTCGTAAAAGCGCAGCACGTTGATGATGGCGTTCTCGCGGTCGGGATAGGCGACATTCAGCGCCCGGTATTCGATATCGAGATGCTGCTTTTCCTCGCCGCCGGCCGAGATGCGTACGGCGTCGCGCTGATAGCCTTGCGCCAGCGTGGCGATCGAGCGCGGCACGGTGGCCGAAAACATCAGCGTGCGGCGCTGAGCCGGTGCGGCATCGAGGATGAATTCGAGGTCCTCGCGAAAGCCGAGGTCGAGCATCTCGTCGGCCTCGTCCAGCACCACGGCTTTCAGCGCCGACATGTCGAGGGAGTTGCGGGTGATGTGGTCGCGCAGGCGGCCGGGCGTGCCGACGACGATGTGGGCGCCGCGCTCCAGCACGCGCCGTTCGGAGCGCATGTCCATGCCGCCGACGCAGGACGCGACGGTGGCGCCGGTCGGCGCGTAGAGCCATTGCAATTCGCGCATCACCTGCAGAGCGAGCTCGCGCGTCGGCGCCACGGCCAGCGCCAGCGGTGCGCCAGCCTGGTCAAAACGTTCGGCGCTTCCAAGAAGGGTCGGCGCCAAAGCGAGGCCGAAGGCGACGGTCTTGCCTGAGCCGGTCTGCGCCGACACCAACGCGTCGGACTCGCCGAGCTCCAGCACGGCCTTCTGCACTGGCGTCAGCTCGGTATAGCCGCGTTTTTCCAGCGCTTCTGCCAGCGCAGGAACAATAGCTTCGAAATTGGACATCTCACTCTTTCGGAATTCAGGGTCTGGGCTCATCATGGAGCACATGCCGGGGCTGACGCACGCCAGCCAAACACTATTTGGGCGTTCGTACTTCTTGCGGCCGCTATTGTACAGGGCAGGCGTGTGCCTGGCCGCAATTGACTCCTGACGCAAACCGCGTAAAAGCCGGCATCGAACGGGATCATTTTCGATGCGCGGCCTTCTGATGGCTCTTCTTGCCTTCGACTTCCGCGGCCACAATCATGGGGCCGGGCGCGTCGGCGCGTCTTACCGTTCCAGCAAAACCATGGCCAAAAAAACCACCACCACGGTGTGATTCCCTTGGCCTAACCACCCTCTCCCGGGTCCGGCCCGGGGGACGGAACCCGCATTGGCCGGCGGGTTTTCTCCAAAAACCAAGCGGAGAGGGACAGGAGATTTCTGATGAGTTTCAAGGTTGCGGTAGTCGGCGCCACGGGCAATGTGGGCCGCGAAATGCTCAACATACTGGAAGAGCGCGGCTTTCCGGTAAGCGAAGTCGTGGCGCTGGCCTCGCGGCGCAGTCAGGGCACCGAAGTGTCGTTCGGCGACCGTTCGCTGAAGGTCAAGACGCTCGACCAGTATGATTTTTCCGACACCGACATCTGCATCATGTCGGCCGGCGGCAACGTCTCGAAGGAGTGGTCGCCGAAGATCGGCAAGCAGGGCTGCGTCGTCATCGATAACTCGTCGGCCTTCCGCTACGACCAGGACGTGCCGCTGATCGTGCCGGAAGTGAACCCGGATGCGATCTCGCTGTTCACCCGCAAGAACATCATCGCCAATCCGAACTGCTCGACGGCGCAGTTGGTCGTGGCGCTGAAGCCGCTGCACGATGTCGCAACCATCAAGCGCGTCGTCGTCGCCACCTATCAATCGGTATCCGGCGCCGGCAAGGAAGGCATGGACGAACTCTTTACACAGACCCGCGCGGTGTTCGTCGCCGATGGCGTCGAGGTCAAGAAGTTCACCAAGCGCATCGCCTTCAACGTCATTCCGCACATCGACGTCTTCCTCGACGACGGCTCGACCAAGGAAGAGTGGAAGATGGTCGCCGAGACCAAGAAGATGCTCGACCCCAAGATCAAGCTGACGGCGACCTGTGTGCGCGTGCCGGTGTTCATCGGCCATTCCGAAGCCGTGAACATCGAGTTCGAAAAGCCGATCACCGCCGACGAGGCGCGCGATATCCTGCGCGAAGCGCCAGGCTGCCAGGTCTTGGACAAGCGCGAGGATGGCGGCTACATCACGCCGCTGGAATCGGCCGGCGAGGACGCGACCTTCATCTCGCGCATCCGCGAGGATTCGACCATCGACAACGGCCTGTCGATGTGGATTGTCTCCGACAATTTGCGCAAGGGCGCGGCGCTCAACGCGGTGCAGATCGCCGAGCTTCTGGTCGAGCGCGGCCTGATCCAGCCGAAGAAGAAGGCGGCATAGTTTATTCGCTCACGGGCCGTATCGTTGCTGCCGCGGCGGGCCCTCCGCGGGGGCGCCGGAAGGCCGGCGGCCCGCAGTCGCGGGCTCGGCCTTCGGCCGAAGCCTTCCTTCTCCCCGTTCACGGGGAGAAGGTCCCGGCAGGAGGATGAGGGGCGCTGACCTCTGTTGAGAAACGTCGATTGCATTGCTTCCAGGCCAACACCGGCGCGCGTCGGTTCTACGAGCGCCATGGCTTTCGCCCGGAGACGTTCGGCGACGGCACCACCAACGAAGAAGGCCTGCCGAATCTCTACGTGCGTCGAGCTTGATACTCAGCCGGCGCTATCCTTGGCCAGTTGGCGCAATAACTCCATCGCTTCCTCGGCCCGCTCAGCGGGCACGAACAGATGGTCATGATAGAAAGCAGAGACCGGATTGACGCCCATGCCGGCGGCGGCCAGCCGGGCGGTGATGGCGGCGAGGAAGCCGACGGCTTCCAGCGAGGAGTGGACGTTCAGGGTGATCATGCGGCAGCGGAACGAAGCGGTCAGCCCGGCCGCCCGTGCCGCGTCCTCGGTCACGATCAGTGTCACACCCTCGCGCTCGCGAAAGACCATCACGGGATCGAGGCCTGCCTGCCGGCTGATTCCAGGTGTGAGCGTAGCGAACACGTAGACGTCCGGCAGCAGTTCCGGCGTCATCGCCGCCAGCAGCTTTTTCAGATCAGTCTCGCCGGCCATTCGCTCGTCTCTCGCCCAGCCCTATCAATAGCCGTGACTGGTGGATGTCGATAGTCCGTCAAGGTGGAGGGACAGCGCCCCCCTCTGCCCTGCCGGGCATCTCCCCCGCAAGCAGGGAGATCGGCGGTTTCGATGCTCAGCTCATTCATGGAACATTGCCGAAGCGGTCGAGCGTGTAATCTCCCCCCTTGCGGGGGAGATGGCCGGCAGGCCAGAGGGGGGTGTGAAGGATCGCCACGCAGCGGCTTTTGCTTGCTGCTACCCAAAAAGAATCCGCACCCTGTAGGATCGCCGCCCCATCGCTCGTCCTTGGTCCGAAGCGAGCAAACGGCTCGAACCGCTTAGGAGGGAACACCCGTGAGTATTTCTCAAACCATGCCCGTCTCATCGGGCGCCCTGTGGACCGGCCGCGTGCTCAGCGGCCTCATCATCCTGTTCATGATCTTCGACGGCGTCATCAAGCTGCCGCCGCTCGATGTCGTCACCCAGACCATGGTGCCGCTCGGCTGGCCGGCCGATGTCAATGTCGCGCGCACGCTCGGCATTATCGGGCTGATCTCGACCGCGCTCTATGCGCTGCCCCGCACCTCGGTGCTCGGCGCCATCCTGCTCACCGGCTATCTCGGCGGCGCCATCGCCACAAATATGCGCGTCGGCAGCCCGTTGTTTTCGCACACGCTGTTTAGCGTCTATCTCGGCATCATCCTGTGGGGCGGTCTCTATCTGCGCGACCCAAGCGTGCGCGCCCTGATCCCGTTCAGCCGTTAAGCGAGGAGAAAAACATGCTCAGCACCATTCTCATCCTCCTGGTCGTCATCATCGCCGCCGTGCTCATCTATGCGGCGACGAGGTCGAATGATTTCGTCACCGCCCGCACCGCCAGCATCAAGGCCGCGCCGGAAGCGATCTTTCCGCTGATCAACAATTTCAAGCACTGGCCGGAATGGTCACCCTACGAAAAGCTCGACCCGCTGATGAAGCGCACGCTGTCGGGCGCTGATGCCGGCAAGGGCGCCGCCTACGCCTGGGAAGGCAATGCCAAGGCCGGCAAGGGACGCATGGAGATCGTCAATTCCGTGCCATTTTCGCTGGTGTCGCTGAAGCTCGACTTCGAGAAGCCGTTCCGGGCCAGCAACAGCGTCGACTTCACCCTGAAGCCCTCGGGCGACACCACCGCAGTCACCTGGGCAATGCGCGGCAGCCGGCCCTTCATTGCCAAGCTGATGGGCCTGTTCATGAGTTTCGATACGCTGATCGGCAAGGATTTCGAGGCTGGCCTAGCCAATCTGAAAAAGGCAGCCGAAAGGTAGAAAAGCCTGGAATTCAACAAGCTCGGCGGCGGTCGGCACGAATGTGACCGGCGCGGACACCGCGATCTCTCACGTCATCGGGATCAAATCAGCCGTCTGGGAGTTAGAGCCGTGGCGGCGAGGACGGCGATCCGCGTGAGAGAGGAACGATAATGAAAAGAGCGATGATCATTCTGGTACTGGCGGCCGCGCTGGGCGCGTGCTCGCAAACCGAAAAGGGTGCCGCGGTCGGCGGCCTCGGCGGCGCGGCGGTTGGCGCAGCTGTGGCAAATGATCCGGTTCAGGGCGCCGTCGTCGGCGGCGCCGTCGGCGCCGTGGCCGGCGCGCTGATCGGCCGTGCCAGCGAAAGCGGTCAATGTCGCTACCGCGGCCGGAACGGGCGCACCTATATCGCCAGCTGCCCCGACGGTTATTGAACACAGCCAGGTCCAACATCGGAAACCGGCGGCTATAGATCGCCGGTTTCGCTGTTGCCCAAGACAGCTGGACCATGGCTGCCTGCGCTACAGCAATCCCCAGATATGCTCCCAAGCCAGGCGGCCCAGGCGTGTGTCGGCGTCGTCATTGCCGCCATGGGCGTGCAGCCCCGAGCGCGGCGTGTTTTCGCCCGGCAGCAGAATGCGGTGGCCGGCGTCGGGCACTGAGACGAGGCAGGTGGTCATTGCGGTGTCCTGGCGACGCTGAATGATCGACTGGGCAAAATCCAGCGATGGCCATAGCGCGTCGTCGCCGCCCGCAACCAGAACAATGTCGGCTGAAATAGCTTCGGCGGGAATGGCAGCCTCGGCCGCAGCGTCCTTGAAGGTTTGCAAGGCACGCTGGAAGAGGCCTCGGTAGGACACCAGACCGTCGACATACTCCGCGTTCCAAGCGGGATTGCTTGGGACGAACGGCAAAGGAATCCCCTCGAGCGTCCACGACGATCGTTCCGGCCAGCTGACGCCGTCGCGGCCCGGCCCGATATTCCCCCAGACCACCGATGTCGGGCTGATCGCAACCACGACGTCAATGCGTGGATCATGAGCCGCCGCAAGCAGGGAGGCCTCGGCGCCTTTCGAGGTCCCGACATAGACGATGCGCCGGCATCCCATCTGGACTAGATAGCCGGTCGCCGCGAAAAACGTTTCGAGCGGGATCTCGCAAATGCCGGGCACCTGACCTTCGCCGCCAAACCATTGCAGCGCGAGAGCGGATGCTCCTTCCTTGGCAAAGAGCCGGGCGCGGGTGACGTCGATGCGGCCGCTCGATCCGCTCAGCACGACGACGCCTGTCGTGGCGCCGGCGCATCGCAACAGCGTTCCGGCTACGCCGCCGAAAAGGGTCTCTTCCGTGACGGTCCGCTCAGTCATCTTTCGTTCGAACGCCATATGACATCGCCGCACAATAGCAAAACGGCGGGCACAGGCCCGCCGTTTTGTCGATGCGATGACGCGATGCTTATTCGGCGGTGGCGGCTTCCGCTTCGGCCGGGGCTGCAGCAGCGGCGGCAACAGCGGCGGCGGCGTCTTCCTGGGCCTTCTTCAGCAGAGAGGCGCGTTCCTGCGCCTTCTTGCCGGGCTCGGCCTTCTTCGGGTTGGAGCGGGCTTCGCGCTTGAGGAGGCCGGCCTCATCGAGGAAGCGCAGCACGCGGTCGGTCGGCTGAGCGCCGTGCGACAGCCAATGCTTGACGCGGTCGGCGTCGACCTTGACGCGCTCGCCGTCCTTGGGCAGCAGCGGGTTCCACGAGCCGATCGACTCGATGAACCGGCCGTCACGCGGCGAACGGGCGTCGGCGATGACGACGTGGTAGTAAGGGCGCTTCTTCGAGCCCGCACGGGCCAGTCTGATCTTCAAGGGCATTTCATTTCTCCTAAAATTTCTGATGTCAGTGTTGGGTTAATGGCTTTGTCTGGTGCAGGTCGTTGTCCCAAAACCGCTGCGCACTTTTGGGCGACATGCACTTTGTTAGCCGGTTTTGCTTGCGCCGTTGGACGCGGCGATCTGCTCGTGATGGCGGATCACTTCGCGGACGACGAAGTTGAGGAATTTTTCCGCGAAATCGGGGTCGAGATGAGCGTCCTTCGCCAGCTGGCGAAGGCGGGTGATCTGCTCCTGCTCGCGCGCCGGGTCGGCGGGCGGCAGGCCATGCTCGGCCTTGAGCACGCCGACCGCCTTGGTGCAGCGGAAGCGCTCGGCCAGCATATGAATGAGGGCGGCGTCGATGTTGTCGATCGAGGCGCGATAGCCGGCCAGGATGGTGCGTGCGTCGGCCATGTCTTTTTCTTCGTTCATAGCGTCCTCACTTCTTCTTTCCGAGGCCGGGCAGACCACCGCCGCCAAGGCCGGGAAGCTTCATGCCGCCGGGCAGACCGGGCAGGCCACCGCCGCTCGGGGTGGGCGGGCCCTTCATGCCGCCAAGGCCGGGCATCTGCTTCTGCAAGGCTTCGAGCTGCTTGGGATCCATCTTGGAGAGGTCGGGCATGCCGCCGCCCATCATGCCCCCAGGGCCGCCCATGCCGCCAGGCATCATGCCGCCGAGGCCCATCTTGGAGGCAAGGCCGCCCATCATGCCGCGCATCAAGCCGCCGCCTTTGCCCTTGCCGCCCATCGCCTTCATCATGTCTGCCATGCCGCGATGCATTTTCAAGAGCTTGTTGATCTCGGCCGCATCCGTGCCTGAGCCGGCGGCGATGCGCTTCTTGCGCGAATGTTTCAGCATGTCCGGATTGGCGCGTTCGGCCTTGGTCATCGACGAGATGATGGCTAGCTGGCGGCCAAACATCTTGTCGTCGAGGCCGGCGGCGGCCATCTGGTCCTTCATTTTGCCCATGCCGGGCATCATGCCCATGATGCCGCCCATGCCGCCCATTTTCGACATCTGCTGAAGCTGGCCGGCAAGGTCGTTCAGGTCGAACTTGCCCGACTGCATCTTTTTGGCCATCGCCGCCGCCTGCTCGGCGTCGATGTTTTCGGCGGCCTTTTCGACCAGCGAGACGATGTCGCCCATGCCGAGGATGCGGTCTGCAATACGCTTGGGGTGGAATTCCTCCAGCCCGTCCATCTTTTCGCCGGTGCCGATCAGCTTGATCGGCTTGCCGGTGACGGCGCGCATCGAAAGCGCGGCACCGCCACGGCCATCGCCGTCCATGCGGGTCAGCACCAGGCCGGTGATGCCGACGCGCTCGTCGAAGCTTTTGGCAAGGTTGACGGCGTCCTGGCCGGTCAGCGAATCCGCGACCAGCAGGATTTCGTGCGGGCTCGACATTTTCTTGATGTCGGCCATCTCCACCATCAGCGGCTCATCGATATGGGTGCGGCCGGCGGTGTCGAGGATGACGACGTCATGACCGCCGAGCTTGGCTGCCTGGACGGCGCGCCTGGCGATGTCGACCGGGTTCTGGCCCGCAATGACAGGCAGGGTCGCGACTTTGACCTGCTCGCCGAGCTGGCGCAGCTGCTCTTGCGCCGCGGGCCGCCGCGTGTCGAGCGAGGCCATCAGAACCTTCTTGTTCTGGCGCTCGGTCAGGCGCTTGGCGATCTTGGCGGAGGTCGTCGTCTTGCCGGAGCCCTGCAGGCCGACCATCATGATGACGACCGGCGCCGGCGCATTGAGGTCGATGGCGACGCCCTCGGCGCCGAGCATGTCGACCAACTCGTCATGGACGATCTTGACGACCATCTGTCCGGGCTTGATCGACTTGACGACAGCCGCGCCGACGGCCTTCTCGCGCACCTTGTCGGTGAAGGAACGCACCACTTCCAGCGCAACGTCGGCTTCGAGCAGCGCACGGCGCACCTCGCGCAACGCCGCCGAGACATCAGCCTCCGACAGCGCGCCGCGGCCGGTCAGGCCGTTCAGGATGGAGCCAAGGCGCTCCTGAAGTGATTCAAACATTGGTCAACCCGCCGCGCGAGAGCGCCTTGGATTCATGGTGATCCCTGTCGGGCCGATGGCCCTCCACGCCTCTTGTGCGCTCCTGCAGCGATTCAAACATTCCGTTTCCTTTTTCTCAGGCACCCCGATGGTGCCGAGAGGTAGTGCGTTCGCGCCGCTCATCCAAGCAAAGCTCAAAACCAAAAAGCACCCGGGGGCGCTCAGCGCTGCCGGGTGTTGGCCTCCAGGATCTGTTTACAGCACCCACCTCAAAAGGTTTTGGCGTCCTGGTCGGCTTGCTCGGAGGGATACTCGTCGCGGATTTCGGGGCTGTAGACAGGAAATCGGCCGAAGAGTCAAGACAAGGGCGGCTTCCCGGTCTCTGGATCGGTCCCTGTTTAGTTCACCCTGCATCCCGAGGGTCGGCCGTAACCTTCAGCGGCGAGCGCGGGTGCAGAAGCAGCAGGATCGTCAGCAAGGTGCAGACGATACCGATGGCGGCGATGATGACGGCATCCGTCGTCGTCCAGTCCGGACCTTCCAGCGGCTTGGCGTTGAACAGGGCGAAGGAATTGTAGTTCTCCTGATGCGAGATCAGCAGGAAGCCGGTGAGATTGTTGCCGAGATGGGCGCCGAAGGCGGCGCCGAGATTGCCGGTGACATAAACCACCAGCGTCAACAGCAAGGCGAAGGCGGCGATCGAGGCCAGCACGCAGGCGTTGATGGCGGGGGTCGAGCCCGGGCTCCAATGCAAGGAGGTGAACAGCAAAGCGGGCAATAGCGCCCACACGTAAGGGCTCTCGAAGCGCCTGGCCAGGCCGCGCAGCAGATAGCCGCGAAACAGCATCTCCTCGGACGAGGTCTGCAGCAGGGTCAGCGCCACGATCGGGAGCAGGAACAGCAGCCAGGTCGACAGGTTGATCGTGCCGCGGGCGATTTCGGGCTGTAGCCAGTAGAGCAGGATTTCGGAAAGCGCGGATGTGATCAGCACCGCGACCAGGCCCTTGAGGAAGCCCGACAAGGACACGCGGCGACTGGCGCCGAAAAGCGCCGAGAGCGGCTCGCCATGGACGAAACGCATGGCAAGCCAGAGGCCGAGCCAGATGCCGGTAAACGAGGTGAGTGCGGTGAGTATGCCGATGGGCGAGGCCAGAAAGCCCTGAAGCGGCCCGCGCGAATCGTCCGGCAATACATGCCAGACGATCGCGACATAGGTGCCGCCAAGCACCACAACCAGGGTGATCGCCACCCAGAACAGGACGACGACTGCCGTTCCAATTATCAGCCGCGGCAGGTTCGTCTTTTCGGTGGCCGTGTTGCTATAGCGCTCGAAGGCGGCTGGATCTGATATCACGCGAGTTCCTCTGCCGAACGCATCGGGTCGCATGATCTAGGGGATCGTCGGCTCTCGCGCAATTGCTGCTGTTCAGCTACCCTTTTGCCGCCCTCAGCCTCGGCAGGAGGGCGGCACGAGTTCACTTGTCATTCTTTCCAGGCAAAATCAGCGCACGACGTACATGATGCGCCGTGTCTGTGGGTCGACCAGCGCCTGCTGGCCATTCACATAGACGTAGCGGTAGCGGTAGTCGGGGATTTCGCGCAGTTCGACCGTGTCGGGCAAGGTGGCACCGGTCACCACCTCGCCCTCGAGATAGACAGGATCGAGCCGGTGCGTGCTGACATAGGTGCCGACTTCCGCCGGTGGCCTGTCGATGGCGTCGACGGGGCCGTCGTCGGACAGAATCGCACCGGTATAGGTATCGGGATAATCATCCTGCGGCGGTGTAACCACGGTGATGGCGGCGTCGGCGGGGCGGCGTGTCAGAACGACCCGGTTGCCGCCGAAATCGGCCGTGACATAGTCGGAATAGACCCAGCCCTGGCCTCCGGCTTCGGCAATGGTGCACCATTTGCTGTTTTCGATGCAGCCATTGAGCGTCGCCGACTGGCCGGCGGCGAGCACGCCGATCACAGGATATTGCGGGCCGGGGCCGGCGCGCACATTAAGATCGGTGACGGCCGAGACGGCGGTATCGGCGAGTGCCACACCCGACATCGCGACAAGCGCCCCGGCGACGGCCGGAAACAATATGCGTCTCATGGTTTCTCTCCCTTTCATGGTCCCTCGCGACACCAAACGAAACCAGAACGCATGCGTTCCGGCTAAAATACCGACGCCAGCTCACGATTTGTTCCGGTTTCTTTCGGCAAACCGGTCAAAAGCTCATGCACGAAGCTGAGTTTCTGCGCCGTCACGTCCGAAATGACGAAGGGATAAAGGTCGGGCAGGCCCATGCAGCGGTTGATCGAGTTGGAGGCTTCCGAGAGTACCAGCCAGCGGGCGAGAATCTTTTCGAACGGCTCGGGCACGGCGTCAGGTTCCGCGGGCGCCGCCTGCAACCGGCCGCCGGTGTCGCCTTGCGGCAGCACATTGGTCTCCATCGTCTCAAGCTGGCCGAGTGGAAAATTCAGCGCGTGCACCATCTCCAGCGTGTCGGTGATGTGGAGATGGTGCGCCCAGGTCTCGGCCCAGTCTTCCCATGGATGCGACGTCGCATAGGCGGAGATGTGGTTCTGCTGCCAGTCGGGCGCAGCGCCATTGGCGTAATAGGCCTTCAGCGCCTGCTCGTAGTCCGGGCGTTCGTCGCCGAACAGCGCCCGGAAGGCTTCGAGCCGTTGCGGCACGTCGCGGATCAGCCGGTCCCAGTAGTAATGGCCAAGCTCATGACGGAAATGACCAAGCAGCGTGCGGTAATTTTCGCCCATCTCGACGCGCCGCCGCTCGCGCTCGGCCGAGTCCGCCTCGGCGACGTTGAGCGTGATCAGGCCGTTGTCGTGGCCGGTAAGGATGCGTT
Source organism: Mesorhizobium sp. M1004 (assembly GCF_040318795.1). Classification (NCBI taxonomy): domain Bacteria; kingdom Pseudomonadati; phylum Pseudomonadota; class Alphaproteobacteria; order Hyphomicrobiales; family Phyllobacteriaceae; genus Mesorhizobium; species Mesorhizobium sp. M1004. The sequence goes on along the minus strand of NZ_JAMYNB010000014.1, from coordinate 148,186 downwards.
CGCCGCCGGGACCGCCGCCGATCGGATCGGCAATGAAGTCGAAGGCGAGGCCGATTTCGTCGCCGTGCTTGTGCTTGGGCGCTACCGGCAGGCCGAAGGCGAGCAGCGAATAGACGGCGCGCTTCTTGGCCGCCTCGACGCGAATCCAGCGGCGGCGGTTGCCGTCGACGGAGAGGTCGGGGATCAGCTGGTTCAGCACGCAGGCGCGGCAGTAGGTATGGCCCGGTTCGGCCATCCAGTTGCAGGCGCATTCATCCGCATTGGTGCAGTGGAAGATGCCGTCGACGTCAGACAAGGCAAAGCGCGCATGCTCGGGATCGTAAAGCACGAGACTCCCGCAATTCAGGCACTGCGCATTCTCGAAGTAGAGGCGGTGGCCGCAATGCGGGCAGTCGAACAGTTTCATGTCGTTCTCGATGCGTCAGGCGTTGGCGTATGGCGTCAGAGGAGGAATATGGTGCGGAGCGGCGCCTCGCCCAAACGCCCGCCACGGGCCGCCGTTCCATGCCCCCGTCACCTCTTTTTACCCGAGCAGCGAATTCGCCTGCCCGGCGCCGGGCGTTTCGGCCACAATAAGCACTTGATCGTAAGCAAATTCCGCTGCATTGGCCAGGGTAGCGCCGGGGGTACGGTGACAATGGCGCGTTTCGCTGGCAAGTTCGCAACCGGGACGTGATTCAGGCAATCAGGAGAGAAAGCATGGCATTGCTTGCCAAGGGAAAGATTATTGCTGCCGCGGTGGTCGCGGTACTCGCGCTGGCGACGGGCGCGCAGGCGGCGGCCAGCTGCGGCAAGACCGGCGCGGGCTTCGAAGCGTGGAAGCAGGATTTTGCCGCGCAGGCCAGGTCCGAAGGTGTTGGTGGGAAGGGTCTGGCTGCTCTGGCCGGTGCCAGCTACGCGACAAAGACAATCTCCGTCGACCGCGCCATCCACAAGGCGTTCAGCGGTTCGGTGGACGCCTTCATGAAGCGCCGTGGCGGAGCTGCGATCATTTCCAGGGGCCGTGCGCTGAAGAAGTCGAATGCGGCGATGTTCGACAGGATCGAGAGCAATTACGGGGTGTCGCCGGGCGTGTTGCTGGCCATCTGGGGCATGGAAACCGGCTTCGGAGCCTCCCTGGGCAACCAGAACACGGTCTCCGCCATTCTGACGCTTGCCTATGATTGCCGTCGCCCGGGGTTCTTTTACCCGCACGCCATTGCGGCGCTGAAGCTGGTCGATCGCGGCGCGCTGAGCGCCTCGTCGGTCGGCGCTGCGCATGGCGAGATCGGCCATACGCAGTTCCTGCCCGGCAATGTCCTGAAGTATGGCGTCGGCAACGGAAATCTGCGCGACAAGGCGACGGCCTTGGCTTCGACGGCCAACTTCCTCAAGGCTCATGGCTGGCGGGCGGGTGCGAGCGCGAGTGCGAATATGGGGGCCATCGCCGGCTGGAATTCCGCCAGCGTCTACCAGCAGGCCATCGCCCAGATCGCCGACGCGATCGACGGCGGCTGACAGAAATATCCAGATCGAAGAACGGAAAGCCCGGCCATGCGCCGGGCTTTTCTGCAAGGACTGGAGCTTTTGGCGGTCAAACCGTTCAGCAGCCAAGCGGCTACCCGCCTTTTATGACCTTCCAGATGTCCGTGGACTGGTCGAACTGGAGGCGGTTTATGTCGGAGAAGGTCAGCCGGCCGGTCTTCATGGCATCGACAAGGCGGCGGCACAGCAGTGGCGGCATGCGCTCCAGGGAAACGTCCATAAAAGCGGCGATCTCGTGTTTGGCCGATATATTCGATATGGCCACCTTGCTGACGCAGCGATCGAATGCCGCCTCGGGATCCTGACTCACTTGCTCCTGCCCAGTCTGGCAACCGGCCAGCATGACGACCATTGCAGGCAGGGCCACAAACCACGGCTTCATTGTCAGCTGCACCCATCGATTGTGAGGAGGCTAGATAAGGGCCCGAAAAGATCAAGCAGGAAAAGCACTGAGTTCTTTGCCGCCGCTCTATTTCTTTGTTTTTACGCAGTTACGGACAAAGTCGGGCATGCTCTTTCTCGAATTGCTCGATCGTTGGCGCAAATGCCGGCTGAGCGCCTGGGCTCTCAATAATGTGCGTAGCCGCTCAACGGGCACTTCTGGGAAATAGGAACCTCGAAGGCGCCTTCAGTACCTTTGCAGCTCCGGAATTTGGAGTTGCGCAGCACCGGCGCGGCCCTGGCAGCCGCCTTTGACTTGCCCTTGATGACCAGCCATACCTCGGTCGGCAGGTCTAGCTGCACTCTGTTCAAATCGGAGTAGCTGATCCGCCCGCTGCGTACTCCTTCGGTGATGCGCTGGCAGAACAGGGCCGGCATGCGCTCCTGCGAGACGCCCATGAAAGAGGCGATTTCGTGCTTGAACGTGATGCTCCATAGATGGACGGCGGAGATGCACCCGTCCTGCTCGCGTTTTGCGGCCGCCTGCGAGGACTGGCATCCGGTAAAGACGATGGCCGCCGCAAGCATGAGAAAAATGGCGTTTTTCACGATCAGAATCCCTCCGTCCCGAGAAGGAATTTAGATGAGGCTTTTAAAAGGTCAAACGGAAACCATGTCAGCCAGCTTGGTCTCTTATATTAGAGGTACCAAATAAAAACCCTGCGTGACCGCCGGGTTTTCCTGGAACACTAGTTTGGTTCACCCTTGCGGCTCCTTGCCGCCAGCGTCCTCAGCCGCAGCGCATTGAGGCGGATGAAGCCGGCGGCGTCCTTCTGGTCGTAGGCGCCGCGGTCATCCTCGAAGGTGACCAGCGCGTCGGAATAGAGCGTCTTCTTGGATTTGCGGCCGGTGACCATGACATTGCCCTTGTAGAGTTTCAGGCGCACCGTGCCTTCGACGTCTTCCTGGCTCTTGTCGATCATCGCCTGGAGCATCAGCCGCTCGGGCGAGAACCAGAAGCCGTTGTAGATCAGCTCGGCGTAGCGCGGCATGAACTCGTCCTTGAGGTGGCCGGCGCCGCGGTCGAGCGTGATCGATTCGATGGCGCGGTGGGCGACGATCAGGATGGTGCCGCCGGGGGTCTCGTAGACGCCGCGCGATTTCATGCCGACGAAGCGGTTCTCGACCAGATCGAGCCGGCCGATGCCATTGTCGCGGCCAAGATCGTTAAGCGCCGTCAGCATGGCGGCCGGCGACAGCTTCTTGCCGTTCAGTGCAATCGGATCGCCCTTCAAAAATTCGATCTCGATCTCGGTGACCTTGTCCGGCGCCTCCATCGGCGAGACGGTGCGCTGATGGACGAATTCCGGCGGCTCGCTCCACGGGTCTTCCAGCACCTTGCCCTCGGAAGAGGAGTGCAGAAGGTTGGCGTCGACCGAGAACGGCGCCTCCCCCCGCTTGTCCTTGGCCACCGGGATCTGGTGCTGCTCGGCGAAGTTGATCAGGTCGGTGCGCGACTTGAACGACCAGTCGCGCCACGGCGCGATAACCTTGATGTCGGGATTCAGCGCATAGGCCGACAGCTCGAAACGCACCTGGTCGTTGCCCTTGCCGGTGGCGCCATGCGCAATAGCATCGGCGCCGACCTCCTGGGCGATCTCGACCAGGTGTTTGGAGATCAGCGGCCGGGCGATCGAGGTGCCGAGCAGGTAGGTGCCTTCATAGACGGCATTGGCGCGAAACATCGGGAAGACGAAGTCGGCGACGAATTCCTCGCGGACATCGACGACGCGGATATCCTTGATGCCCATCATCTCGGCCTTCTTGCGCGCCGGCTCCAACTCGCCACCCTGGCCGAGATCGGCGGTGAAGGTGACGACTTCGGCGCCGAGCTCGGTCTGCAGCCATTTCAGGATGATGGAGGTGTCGAGACCGCCGGAATAGGCGAGCACGACCTTCTTGACGTCTTTTGTCTTGGGCATTGCTGGGGACATTTTGGCGGTTCCGCGATGAGTTTCGGGGGCGAGGTATCACGGCATTTCCGGCCAGCGCAAGGGATGAACGGGCTCCGGCCGCCGCAGCCGCTGGACCAGATGCCACGCCAGTCAGTTGCTGGCGTGAGCGGGGAGGCTGCGTTATAGACCGACGATCATTCGCTAGGGGCCACCGATGTCCTTCATTCCCGATACCACGACGCTGATCCAGTTCGCCATCGCCACCATGGTCCTGGCGATCACGCCGGGGCCGGATATGACGCTGTTCGTCTCGCGCACACTGAGCCAGGGCCGCGCCGCCGGCTTTGCCTCGCTGGCGGGTGCTCTGTTCGGAACGCTGATCCACACAACTTTGGTGGCGGTCGGCATCTCGGCGCTGATCGTCGCCTCGCCAATGGCCTTCCTGGTGCTGAAAATCTTCGGCGCCGTCTATCTGGTGTTCCTGGCCTGGCAGGCGATGACCAAGGGCTCGGCGTTTTCACCGCAGAAGAAGAATGGCCCGCAGATTTCGCTGTTCCGCAGCTGGGCCGCCGGACTCGGCGTCAACCTGCTCAACCCGAAGATCATCCTGTTCTTCATGACGTTTCTGCCGCAGTTCGTCTCCGCTCACGATCCGAACGCGCCGGGAAAACTGTTCTTCCTCGGCCTCATGTTCATCGTGCTGTCGGTCCCGGTGACAGCGCCGATGGTCTTTGCTGCGGAAAGGTTTTCGGCGGCGATGAAGGCCAGCCCGCGGGTGACGCGGGTGGTAGACTATCTCTTTGCCGGTGTGTTTTCGGCCTTCGCGCTCAAGATCCTGACAGCTCAGGCGAAGTAGCGGCCTGCCACCAGCTTCCGGCCCAGCGGCCGGCGCTTAGCCAGTAGAAGATGCCGCCGACCATGCCGCAGCCGATCACCGCGGCGATGGCGTGCGGTTTGGTGACGTCGACATCCACGTTCTGATGGACGAAGCCGAGGAAGGCCGCGGCCACGACGCCGCCCGCGAGTGCATAGAACAGCCAGTCGCGGCGGCTGAGGACCTCGGAGATAAGGATTGCGACCACCGCCGGTATGAAAGCGAAATAGGCGACAAACAGCGCCACGAACGGAATCGAAAAATAGAGCGCCGTGGCCATCATCGGGTGCGCATCGTCCGGCTTATAACCGACGGAAGCCAGGAACAGCACGTTGAGAAAGGCGCTCGCCGCCAATGAGGCGACGACATAGCCGAACAGGATGACGGTGAAGCGGACGAGGTAGGCGAAGAGGCGGCTCACGCCTCGCCATGCCCCGCAATCATCATGGCTTCCAGCGCCAGGCGGTCGACCTTGCGCATGCGTTCGGAGTCGGATTTGAGCTGGCCGCAGGCGGCCAGGATGTCGCGGCCGCGCGGGGTGCGGATCGGCGAGGCATAGCCGGCATTGTTGATGTAGTCGGCAAACTTCTCGATCGTCTCCCAGTCCGAGCACTGATAGTTGGTGCCCGGCCACGGGTTGAACGGGATCAGATTGATCTTGGCTGGAATGCCCTTGAGCAACTTGATCAGCCCCTTGGCGTCCTCGATGGAATCGTTGACGTCCTTCAGCATCACATATTCGAAGGTGATGCGCCTGGCGTTGGACAGGCCGGGATAGGCGCGGCAGGCCTCGATCAGTTCCTTCAGCGGATACTTCTTGTTGATCGGCACAAGCAGGTCGCGCAGATCGTCATTGGTGGCGTGCAGCGAGATCGCCAGCATGACCCCTATCTCCTCGCCGGTGCGGAAGATCTCGGGCACCACGCCGGAGGTCGAGAGCGTAATGCGGCGCTTCGACAGCGACAGTCCGTCGCCGTCGGAGGCAATCAGCAGCGCCTTCTTCACCGCCTCGAAATTGTAGAGCGGCTCGCCCATGCCCATCATGACGACGTTGGAGACTTTTCTGCCCTCGGCAGGGACGATGGCGCCGTCGGGTGTGTCGCGGTCGGGGAAATCGCCGAGCCGGTCGCGGGCGGTGAGCAATTGCGCCAGGATCTCTTCCGCCGTCAAATTGCGCACCAGCTTCTGCGTGCCGGTGTGGCAGAACGAGCAGGTCAGCGTGCAGCCGACCTGCGATGAGATGCATAGCGTGCCGCGGCCTTCCTCGGGGATGTAGACGGTCTCGATCTCGACGGGACGGCCGGCGCCGCGCGGCGGAAAGCGGAACAGCCATTTGCGCGTGCCGTCGGAGGAAATCTGCTCCTCGACGATTTCGGGCCGGGCGACGGTAAAATGCTTGTCGAGTTCGGCGCGCAGATCCTTGGAGATGTTGAACATGCCGGCAAAATCGGAGACGCCGCGCACATACATCCAGTGCCAGAGCTGTTGGGCGCGCATTTTCGCCTGGCGCTCGGGCACGATGCCGGCACTGATGAGGGCCTCGCCGAGCTCGGTCCGGGTCAGGCCGATCAGCGACGGCTTCTCGGGCGTGGCGCGAGTGCGCAACGCGTCGCGTGCGCCCTCATTGGTGAGATCGAAGGAAAGGGTCATATCAGCGCCAATATAAGCGAATTGCGGCCGATTTCATCCATCGTGCCGAAAGAAGCGCGGCGCATAGCACAGGTTGCGGCGAGAGTCATGCGGCGGGAACCGCGCTAGCCTACTTGCACTTGGCGATCGACGTCAGCGCGGCCGAGATGCCTTTCAGCGAAAACACATAGGTCGTCGGATTGCCGCGGCCAGACTTCGCCGAGACCTTCATGTCGGTGCCAGTCTTCATGGCGGCGATCAGCACAGGCTCTTCGGCGGCGTTCTCGACCCAGGCCGACTTGCCGCGGGTGAACATCGAGAACGTCTTCTTGTCGATGGTGACGGTGGCCTTGGAGCCTTCCTGGAATGTGTAGCCGGCGATGAATTGCGGCTCGTAGGACACTTGCTGGCCCGGGCGCTGGCTGACGAAGAAGAACATGTCGCCGTGATCGAGCGTCGGCGGCTGCTTGTCGGTCGGCACGGTGAGCACATAGCAGACCTTGCCGCCCTGCGCCTGGTAGCTGTAGGTGCCCCAGGCATTGTGCTGGCCGATCTTGGTCGCCTGCTGCGCCAGCGCCGGCGCGGCAAAGGCCACCAGGACCAGGCTCGAGACTAGTGCAATCAATCCGCGCATCGCTTTTCCCGTATTCCAAATGGTGCGGGGCAGGCCGGCTTGGCGTCCTGCCCGTCGCTTCATTTTGATTTAATCTGGGTTACCAAACGGTGAATTTCCCTTGGAAAAGGACATTCACCCATGGAAACCACCGCCATTTCCGCGCCGCTTCTTGAAAAAACGGCTTTCGCAATGTCCCTGCGGCGACTTGGAGGCCACGAAAGCGGCAAGAGTTTGACTTTTCGAACGGCCGCAGCGGAACCCGAAGCCAAGCCGCTATCGTCCTGTTTGAGCGGAGGATTTCTTCTGAACCCAGTTGCCAACGCGACGCCGATTCAGCTCTTGTCGGCGATCGCCTCCTTGGCGGCCTTGCGGTGCGCAGGGGTGATATGGGCGCTTACCGCGGAGATCGCGGCGGTCAGCACGGCGATGTCGTCAGTGAACCCAAGGCCGAAGACGAAATCGGGTATGACATCGACCGGCAGCACGAAATAGCCAAGCGCTGCCAGCAATATGCCCTTGGCACGCAAAGGCGTCTTCCTGTCGAGCGCGCAATAATAGCCGGCGACGACCTCTTCCATGAACGGAATCTGCCGGGCGGCCTTCTTGGCCGTGCGCCAGAATTTGGCGCGCACTTCACTCTCGTCGCCGAGCTTGCTGCCGAAGCCGAAGAAATCAAAACCGGGCTGCTGCGCCATCAATCCTCTCCTTGCCGGCCGTCGCGCTACGCGTTGCGCGGCCGCCACGGAAAATGTGGTGAAAGTCCCGGTCCACTGCAAGAGGATGGCGCCGATTTGGCGTTGCCGCCCCAGCGTTCAGCCGCCTGCATACCCATTCATCTTCTTGGCCAGCGCGATGTCGAGCGCGGTGACACCGCCGGCATCATGGGTGTTGAGCGTCACGTCGACAGTCTTGTAGACGTTCGACCAGTCGGGATGATGGTCCATCTTCTCGGCGGCCAGCGCGACGCGGGTCATGAAGGTGAAGGCTTCGGAAAAATTCTTGAAGACAAAGCTGCGCTTGATGGAGGCGCCATCGGCTGCCTGCGACCAGCCAGGCAGTTCGGCCAGTGCGGCGGCGATGGCGTCCTTGCTGAGTTTCTCTCTCTTCATGATGATTTCCCGTGCTATCCCACATATCGACCCTCACCATAATGCAAGTCGCCCAAAAGTCCTTTGCGTTTTGGGCTTCCAAATGCACGAACGGCGCATATCGAATGAGCGTAAAGCCGATAAATTCCATACTCTTCGTCTGCCTCGGCAACATCTGCCGTTCACCCCTGGCCGAAGGCGTGTTTCGCGCCGTGCTGGCGGAGCGCGGCCGCGACATGGTGCTGGACGATATTGTGCTGGACTCTGCGGCGACCGGCGGCTGGAACCTCGGCGAAGCGCCCGACCCGCGCTCGATCGCGATTGCGGCCCGCCACGGCATCGACATATCAGGGCAGCGGGCACGCAAGGTCAGGCCGGGGGATTTTTCGCGCTTCGACCTGATCCTCGGCATGGATAGGCAGAATGTCCGCGACCTCAAGGCGTTGGCGCCGGCCGGTGCGCGCGAACGTATTCATCTCTTGGCAGAGTTTGCGCAGGGCAAAACCCGCGACGTGCCGGATCCCTATTATGACGGGGCCGAAGCGTTCGCTTCGGTCTACCGCATGATCCGCGAAGCGTCGGAGGCGCTGGCGACGAGATTGGTGGCGCGGGCGTCGACGCCGGAGAGCGGCCACGCCTCCTCGACAATGTAGGGACCGCCGCCGACCGAATCGCGCGACGACATCAGCACGAAGCGGCCGACGCGAAACGGTAGCGTCGCAAAATTGCCGCGCGCCGACAGGTACTGGGCGACGTCGAGCGGGCTCGAATTGCGCAAGCGTGCCAGCGTAACATGCGGGGTGAACTTGCGCGGGTCGGCGGGCAGGCCGAGCCGCTGGCAGATGCGGTCGATTTCGCTCTGCAGCGCCGAAAGGTCGGGCGAGGCGAAGACGCCGGCCCAGACGGCGTGCGGCTTCTTCTGGCCGAAAGCGCCAACTCCGGACAGGGTGAGCGAGAAGGATGGGCGGTGCACCCGGTCGAGCGCGTTGGCGATTTCGTCGGCGATATGGCCTTCGACGTCGCCGATGAAGCGCAGCGTCAGATGGTAGTTTTCGACATCGATCCAGCGGGCTCCGGGCAGGCCGCCCCTGAGCAGGGACAGCGAAAGAGCGGCGTCACGAGGTATTTCGAGGGCGGTGAAAAGACGCGGCATGGTGAGCCTCCCTTCCTCGAATCGAACTGTGCCCCTAGCGAATCATCGATAGTCAAACGGGGCAAGTGGTTTGTTGGTTGCAGGCATTTTTACGAACAGGCGACCCGGGCCCTCTGCAGCCCGGTCTTTTGTTTCAAAGTTCGCGCGAGGCGAACGCCGCGTTATTCTCGTCAGGCCGGCGTTCAACCGCCACCCTGAACTGCCGCAACAGCCTTCTCCACGGCGGGCAGGATGCGCTCGACCATCACTGCGACGCCCTTCGGATTGGGATGCAGGCCGTCCTCCAACTGCAGGCCGGACTGTCCGGCGACGCCATCGAGAAAGAACGGATAGAGCGGCACATCGTATTTCGCGGCCAGCTTTGGATAGATCGCATCGAAGGCGTTCTGGTAGTCGGCGCCGAGATTGGGAGCGGCGCGCATGCCGGCCAAAAGCACCGCGATCTTGCGCGCTTTCAGCTTCGCCAGCATGTCGTCCAGGTTCTTTTCCGTAATGCTGGGCGAGACGCCGCGCAGCATGTCGTTGGCGCCGAGTTCGAGGATAACCAGCCTTGTCCCATCCGGCACCGACCAGTCAAGCCGCGCCAAGCCGCCGCTCGAGGTGTCGCCTGAAACGCCGGCGTTGGCTACGGTGACGTCATGGCCTTTGGCGCGCAGCGCAGCTTGCAATTTGTCGGTAAAGCCATCGCCAGGCCCGAGGCCGAAACCGGCCATCAGGCTGTCGCCGAAGCCGACGATGGTGAACGTCTCGGCGCTCACGGACGAAATGGCGCCGCAAAGGGTGACGAAAAGGACGAGCCCTGCGGCATTCAAGCGTTTGAAAGATATCTTGCGTTTGAAAGACATGTGGCAGGCCCCATATACCCGAGGAATTCTTCCGGCGGCGGCTTCCGGCAAGCAGAGCCTTCATCCTGATATAGGACGCTTTAATTGTGACAGAAGCCGTCATCGCGCTGAAAGACATATCCCTGACCCTGGGCCAAGGGGCTTCGTCGGTGCATGTGCTGAAAGGCGTCAGCCTTGACGTGACGCGCGGCGAGGCGACCGGCATTGTCGGCCCTTCGGGTTCCGGCAAGTCGACCTTGCTGATGGTGCTTGCCGGGCTGGAGCAGGTCGATTCGGGGACGGTGCGGATCGCCGGCGAATTGCTGAACGGCAAAAGCGAGGACGAGATCGCATCGTTTCGGGGCCGAAACATCGGCATCGTCTTCCAGTCGTTCCATCTCATTCCCAACATGACGGCGCTCGAAAATGTCGCGGTGCCGCTGGAACTGGCCGGCCATGCCGATCCGTTCGGTGTCGCGGCGCGCGAGCTGGCAGCGGTGGGCTTGAGCGACCGCGTCACCCACTATCCGGGCGAGCTGTCCGGCGGCGAACAGCAGCGCGTGGCGATCGCCCGCGCGCTGGCGCCGTCGCCGCGCATTCTCATCGCCGACGAGCCGACCGGCAATCTCGACCATGCGACGGGGCGGCAGGTTGCCGACCTTTTGTTCGCCAAGGCGGCCGAGCGCGGCATGACCTTGTTGCTGGTCACGCACGATCCGGCCCTTGCGGCGCGCTGCTCGCGCCAGGTCTCGATGCGCTCGGGCCGCATCGAGGATGCGCCGGTAGCGCAGGTCAAGGTGCCGGCCTGATGCCACTGTCGCAGACGCTGAAGCTCGCGTTCCGCTTCTCGCTGCGCGAGATGCGCGGCGGGTTGTCGGGTTTCCTGATCTTCCTTGCGTGCATCGCGCTCGGCGTCGCTGCAATCGGCGGGGTCAATTCGGTGGCGCAGGCGATCACCGCAGGCGTTGCAGGCCAGGGCCAGACGCTGCTTGGCGGCGACTTGCGCTTCCAGCTCAACCAGCGCGATGCGACGCCAGCCGAAAGCACCTTCCTCGACCGCCTCGGCACTGTGTCGCACAGCGCCAATATGCGCTCGATGGCGCGGCTGGATGACGGCTCCGACCAGGCGTTGGTTGAGGCCAAGGCCGTCGACGACGCCTATCCGCTCTATGGCGCGCTCGAGACCGCGCCGCAGCTTGGCAGAGAGGATTTGTTCGGCGAGAAATCAGGCGTCTTTGGCGCCGCCGCGCCCGACCTGTTGTTCGACCGGCTGAATGTGGAGATCGGTGACCGGCTGAAGGTCGGCAGCGCGACATTCGAATTGCGGGCCAGGCTGGTGAGCGAACCGGATGCGGTGTCGGACGGTTTCGGCTTCGCGCCGCGGCTGATGGTTTCGATGCAAGGGCTCGCCGCCTCTGGTCTGATCCAGCCAGGCAGCCTGGTCGAGAATGCCTACAAGGTTCGGCTGCCGGCCGGCGCCAGCGAGGCCGATCTCAAGGCCATCCAGGATCGGGCGGCGAGCGATTTCCCCGAAGCCGGCTGGTCGATCCGCACCCGCTCGAACGCCGCGCCGGCGCTGTCGGCCAACATCGAGCGCTTCTCGCAATTCCTGACGCTGGTCGGGCTGACGGCGCTGGTGGTCGGCGGCGTCGGCGTTGCCAATGCGGTGCGCGCCTATCTCGACGGCAAGCGCGGCGTCATCGCCACCTTCAAGAGCCTTGGCGCCTCGGGCGGCTTCGTCTTCACCGTCTATCTCGTGCAAATCCTAATGATCGCCGGCCTCGGCATCGCGCTTGGCCTCATCCTCGGCGCCGCCATGCCGTTTGCAGCCAGCGCTGCGCTCCAGTCGGTCATTCCGGTGCCGGCCGAGGGCGGCTTCTATCCCGGTGCGCTGGCTCTTGCCGCGCTGTTCGGGCTGCTGGTGACGCTTGCCTTCGCGCTGTTGCCGCTCGGCCGCGCCCGCGATGTGCCGGCGACCGCGCTGTTTCGCGAAATGGGTTTTGAGGGCCGCGGCTTTCCACGCCTGCCCTATCTTGCCACGGCGGTCGGCATCGCGCTCGCTTTGGCGGCTTTGGCCATCCTGTTTTCCGGCGACCGGCGCATCGCCACGATCTTCGTCGGCGCGACGGTCTTTGCCTTTCTGGTGTTGCGCCTGGTCGGTGCGCTGGTGCAGTGGGTGGCGCGCAAAAGCCCGCATGCGCGCTCGGTCGCGCTTCGGCTCGCCATCGGCAACATCCACCGGCCCGGCGCGCTGACGCCGTCCGTCGTGCTGTCGCTGGGCCTCGGCCTAACGCTTTTGGTGACGCTGGCGCTGATCGACGGCAATCTCAGGCAGCAGATCTCCGGCAGTCTGCCGGAACGGGCGCCGAATTTCTTCTTCGTCGACATCCAGAATAGCGAGGTCGATGCCTTCTCGACATTGATCGGCAAAGAGGCGCCGAAGGGAACGCTGGTCAAGGTGCCGATGCTGCGCGGCCGGGTGATGGCGCTGAACGGCGTTAGTGTCGACAAGGCCAATGTGCCATCGGAAGGCGCCTGGGTGCTGCGCGGCGATCGCGGCCTGACCTACGACGCCAAACAGCCGGCCAATGCGACACTGACCGAAGGCAGCTGGTGGCCGGAGAATTACAGCGGCGAACCGCTGGTTTCGTTCTCCAACGATGAAGGCAAGGCGCTCGGCTTGAAGCTTGGCGATACCGTCACCGTCAATGTGCTCGGACGCAATGTAGCGGCCAGGATCGCCAATTTCCGAGAGGTGCAATGGGAGACGATGGGCATCAACTTCGTCATGGTGTTCTCGCCTAACACTTTTGCAGGCGCGCCCCATGGCTGGCTGGCGACGCTGACCGAAAAGGATGCCACGGCCGCAGAGGATGCCCGTCTGCTCAACGCCGTCACCCGCGCCTTCCCGGCGGTGACGACAGTTCGGGTCAAGGACGCGCTCGACGTCGTCAACCGGCTGGTCGGCCAGCTCGGCACGGCGATCCGGGCCGCGGCCGGCGTGGCGCTGATCGCTTCGGTGCTGGTGCTGGCCGGCGCGCTCGCCGCGGGAAATCGCGCCCGCATCCACGATGCCGTGGTGCTGAAGACGCTGGGCGCCACGAGGCGCACGCTGATCGCGGCGTTTTCGCTGGAATACATGCTGATCGGCCTGGCCACCGCGGTGTTTGCGTTGGCTGCCGGCGGCATCGCCGCCTGGTACATCGTTGCCCGCATCATGACACTGCCGTCGCATTTCATGCCGGAGGTGGCAGTGGCGACCTTGGTGTTTGCGCTGGTGATCACGGTCGGCATCGGCCTTGCCGGCACCTGGCGGGTGCTCGGGCACAAGGCAGCGCCGGTGCTGCGCGACCTCTAGGCCCCAAGCGGCAAGGTTGGCCGAATCTGCCGTTTCCGATTAAATCTTGGTAATGTGCAGTCATGGAAGCCCAAGAAAACCGGCTTCCGGAGATTCACCAAGCGTTGCAGCCCGTTACGGTCTTGTTCTTGACGTCAAGAACCATCATATTTCGCCACAGGCATGCTGGAGCCCCGCCAGCGGCGCCCAGGTCCGAAAGGGCCTGACACCGTACGGGGCAGAAGCAACAGAGGATTCCAATGGCTGAGCCCATTCGCAACTACCAGACTTCGGCCGTGCCGGGCGCGCGCGCCGACATCGACCAAGGCCTGCGCACTTACATGCTCAAGGTCTACAATTTGATGGGGCTTGGCCTCCTCATCACCGGCGTCGCCGCCTGGGGCGCTTTCCAGCTCGCCGTCACCGGCGACGGACAGCTGACCGCTTTCGGCACGCTGATCTATGCCAGCGCCTTCCGCTGGGTGGTCATCCTGGCTCCGCTCGCCGCCGTCTTCTTCCTGTCGTTCAGGATCCAGTCGATGAGCGTGGCCGCGGCGCAAACCACCTTCTGGGTCTATTCGGGCCTGGTCGGCCTGTCGCTGTCGACCATCTTCCTGGTCTACACCGGCGCCTCGATCACTCAGACCTTCTTCGCCACGGCGGCCGCCTTCGGCGCGCTGTCGCTCTACGGCTACACGACCAAGCGCGACCTTTCGGCGTTCGGCTCGTTCCTGGTCATGGGCGTGGTCGGCCTGGTGATCGCCATGCTGATCAACATCTTCCTGCAATCGTCGGCGCTCGGCTTCGCCATCTCGGCGATCGGCGTGCTGATCTTCGCCGGGCTCACCGCCTATGACACGCAGACCATCAAGGAAATGTACTACGAAGGCGATCAGGCCGACGTTGCCGGCCGCAAGGCGATCATGGGCGCGTTGAGGCTATATCTCGACTTCATCAACCTGTTCATGTTCCTGCTGCAGTTCATGGGCGATCGCCGCTAGGCGGTCTTCCCATCAGGCAACTGGACCAGCTGATATCAAGAGGGCGGCCAACGGCCGCCCTTTTCTTTTGTGCCGGCCTTTGCTGTCATGGAGGCAGATGAATCGTCTGCATAAATCACTATTTCCATCCGCGCGGCCTTGGAAGGCGACCTCGGCCGAATCACCGAGATCTACGGCGATGCCGTGACGCATGGCACCGCGAGCTATGAGCTGGAGCCGCCCAGCCGCACTGAGATGGGTGGGCGCTTCGACAGCCTGACGGCGGGGGGCTTTCCCTATCTGGTGGCGGAACGAGATGGCGCGCTGCTCGGCTACGCCTATGCCGGCGCGTTCCGGCCGCGCCCGGCCTACCGCTTCATCGTAGAGGATTCCGTCTATGTCGCGCCTGATGCGAAGGGCCAGGGCGTCGGGCTGCTGCTGATGCAGGCGCTGATTGAAGCCTGCCGTATGGCGGGCTTTCGCCAGATCGTCGCGGTGATCGGCGACGGCCATCCAGACAGCGCCTCGGTGCGGCTGCATGAAAAGCTCGGCTTTCGCCATTCCGGTCGCCTGGAAGGCTCCGGCTACAAGCATGGGCGCTGGCTTGACACGGTGTTCATGCAGCTGTCGCTGAATGGCGGCGTAACGGTTCCGCCCGATCCGCATTCGCTGCCGGAGCGGAAGTTTCGTGAGAGCCTGAGGAGGGGGAATTGAGGAGTTGAAGAACTGAAGAATTGAGGATTTGAATAGCTGAGAACAAACCCGGCGGTATTTCGACCGTTACATCCTCTTTCTTCAATTCTTCAGTTCTTCAATTCCCCAATTCTCAATTAGGCCTGGACAATCTTCAGCTTAGCATCGAAGACGTTGAGCACGCGACCGAGTTCCTGGCCGCGCTTGAGGATTCGGCCGCCGGCGGCGATGACGGCGAAGGCGCCTTGCCGGCGTGCCAGTTTCGGATCCTTGACGATCTGGAACAGCGGCACTTCGCTGGCCCGGCGGAAGACTGAAAACACAGCCCGATCAGACAGATGATCGATGGCATAGTCGCGCCATTCGTTGGCGGCGACCATGCGTCCGTACAGCCTCAGGATCTCGTCGAGTTCACGCCGGTCGAAACGGACCGGCTGGTCGAGGCGTTCGCGTCGCGCCTCGTGCAGCGGGATCAATATTGCGGATGCGTCCCCATCCTCCGTCCCACCGCTGCGATCGGTCATCCCGCGATCCCTTTGAAAATGAATATCGCTTGCAGAAGTTGGCGTGTTCGCCGGGGAATTGCAAGGCCCGGCTAACCATCCCGGGACTGCGCTGTTTTCGCAACGTCCAGTCACTTTTATAAAACGCGGTGTTTGAATTGGTGATGCCTCGCCACATTTCCGCCATTTTTTATCCGCGCTCATGCCCCAATGTCCGACGAATTTACCGGCGTTGCCTGAGACGGTTCGGTCCGGCACCGGCTCGTAAACCCCAAGCCCCCCGCCCACGGGTCTGCGTCGGATCGAACCAACCTCGGACTTTCCTCAGGGAGAGACCGGGTGCGACGATCCCAAAACCTAAATGACCGACGTCAGAAGCAAGCTGACGTCGGTTTTTTTGTTTTTGGCTGCTTGAAGAATTTGCTGGAGCTGCGGTGCCCAGTTTGCGGGCGCATCCCCTCACCCGGATTGCCAGCCGAATTGCAACAGCAATTCGGGCCAATCCGACCTCCCCCGAGCGGAGAGGAGTTCGCGCCAGCGCTGATTCAGCCTCTTCTCCCCTCGGGGAGAAGGTGGCCGAGAGCGGCCGGATGAGGGGGCCTCTTAAGGCTTGTGAATAAACGCCGCGCCCAGAATAGGCCCCGGCAGGCCGTCCTTGCCGACCGATTGCAGCAGCACGGCGCAGCCGCCTTTCTTGGCGATCTCGGTCATCGGCAATTCGTAGCGCTGCGCCTTGCCGTGCCACATGCCGGCGGTCTGGATGCCGGTGACGGCGTTCCAGTAGGTCATGCTGCGGCCGGTGTTCTCGCCCTTGGCGATGGTCACCGTCTGCGGTGGTTCGAAATAGACGATGACGACATGGGCGTCGCTGGGGCCGCTACCGGCGTCGCCGGCATCGATCATGACGCGATCGCTGGTGCGGCTGACCTTGACGCTGACCCGCATGCCTTCACCGGATTTCTCCATGCGGGCAAGCGCGCCGTCAACCTCCTTGCGGCTGGCGCCGTTGACATGGCTGCGACCATTGATGACGGCTTGCGGCGTGTAGACGGAGCGGGTGCCGAAGGCGCGCATATAGTCATATTGCCGGTCGGTATTGTCCTTGCTGCTCAGCGTGTCCTGCCAGCCGAGATAGTCCCAGTAATTGACGTGGTAGGCGAGCGCGACGACGTTGTCCTTGGCCGCCAGCTCGGCAAAGAAAGCGTCCGCCGGCGGGCAGGAATTGCAGCCCTGGCTGGTGAACAGCTCGACCACGCCCAAGGGCCTGTCAATCTGCGGTTTGTCGGTCTGGGTCGTTCCCGATTCCTCGGCGAACCCGGTCCCGGCAAGCGCCGAGAAGGCCAGCGCAAAAGCCGCAAGCCGCAGAGGGTGTCGAGGTGCCATGATCGTTCCGATTCCCGCCGGTGACGCCGGCCTTGTTCTGGTTGCCCAGATTTGTGGCAGAAGCGACAGTCAACGGGAAGTCACGTTGCGGTGAAATTTTTGCTGCCGCAACCATGGGTATGGCCATCACAGGGGGAGCACTTCACCGCCCGGTTCGATCGGGAGCATGGCATCAGGAGCGTGGGGCAGATCTTGCTGAGCCCAGCCGGTTTTACTCCTGTCGGACAGGGCGGGGCTTCGATCGGGTCGGGCGATGCTTTGGAGAGACTGGGAGTAGGGAGTAGGGAGTAGGGAGTAGGGAGTAGGGAGTAGGGGATGTCGTTCCCCGCTACCGCCCAATCCCTACTGCCTAAGCCCTGGCCGCTACGCGGCCAGATCGCGCAGCACGTATTGCAAAATGCCGCCATTCTTGAAGTAGTCGAGCTCGTCCAGCGTATCGATGCGGCAGATGATCGGCACGTTCTTCACGGTGCCGTCGCCATAGGTCACCTTGGCGATCATTGTCTGGCGTGGCTTGATGGTGCTTATGCCGTCGATCTCGACCAGCTCGTCACCCTTGAGGTTGAGCGAGGCCCATGAGGTGCCTTCCTCGAAGACGAAGGGGATGACGCCCATGCCGACCAGGTTGGAGCGATGGATGCGCTCGAAGGACTGGGCGATGACGGCACGGACACCGAGGAGATTCGTTCCTTTAGCTGCCCAGTCGCGCGAGGAGCCGTTGCCGTATTCGACGCCGGCGAAGATGACCAGCGGCACGCCTTCCTTTTTGTATCTCATCGCCGCGTCGTAGATCGATTCCTCTTCCTTCGACGGGTAGTGGATGGTGTAGCCGCCCTCGCGGCCGTTCTCGCCCAGCATGTGGTTGCGGATGCGGATGTTGGCGAAGGTGCCGCGCATCATCACCTCATGGTTGCCGCGCCTTGTGCCGTACTGGTTGAAGTCGGCAACGCCGACGCCATGGTCGGTGAGGTATTTGCCGGCCGGGGAAGCGGCCTTGATCGAACCCGCCGGTGAGATGTGATCGGTGGTGATCTTGTCGCCGAACAGGCCGAGCACGCGCGCGCCCTTGATGTCGCCGATCTTGCCGAAACCGGAGGTCATGCCGGCGAAATAGGGCGGGTTCTGCACATAGGTCGAGTTGTCGTCCCAGGCATAGGTCTGGCCTTCCGGCGCCTTGACGTTCTGCCAGTATTCGTCGCCCTTGAAGACGTCGGCATATTTGCGGGCGAACAGCTCACGTGTGACGTTCTTCTCGATGAACTCCTGGATCTCGGCCGAACTCGGCCAGATATCCCTGAGATAGACCGGCTTGCCGTCGCGGCCTTCGCCGAGTGGCTCGGTGGTCAGGTCCTTGGTGACGGTGCCGGCCAAAGCATGGGCTACCACCAGCGGCGGCGACGCCAGATAGTTCGCCTGCACGTCAGGTGAAACACGGCCTTCGAAGTTGCGGTTGCCGGAGAGCACTGCGGCGGCGATCAGGCCCTTATCATTGATGGTCTTGGAGATCGGCGCCGGCAGCGGGCCGGAATTGCCGATGCAGGTGGTGCAGCCGAAACCAACCAGGTTGAAGCCGATCTGGTCGAGCTCCTTCTGCAGGCCGGACTTTTCCAGATATTCGGCGACCACCTGGCTGCCCGGCGCCAGCGAGGTCTTCACCCACGGCTTCTGCTTGAGGCCGAGCCGGTTGGCGTTGCGCGCCAAGAGGCCGGCGCCGATCAGCACGCTCGGGTTGGAGGTGTTGGTGCAGGACGTGATGGCGGCAATGACGACATCGCCATGGCCGAGATCATGGTCGGTGCCTTCGACGGCATAGCGCTTGTGGATTTCGGCAGCCTTCTTGTACTCGGTCTCCATCGCCTTGGCGAAGCCGGCCGGAATGCCTTCGAGCGGAACGCGGCCTTCGGGGCGCTTGGGACCTGCCATCGACGGCACGACGCTGTCGAGCTCGAGTTCGAGCAGGTCAGTGAAGACAGGGTCGGCCGAGCCGGCGTCACGCCACATGCCTTGCGCCTTGGAATAGGCCTCGACCAGGGCGATGCGGCTTTCCTCGCGGCCCGACATTGTGAGGTAGCGGATGGTCTCGCCGTCGACCGGGAAGAAGCCGCAGGTGGCGCCATATTCGGGCGCCATGTTGCCGATGGTGGCGCGGTCGGCCAGCGTCATGTTGGACAGGCCCGGGCCGAAGAACTCGACGAACTTGCCGACGACGCCCTTCTTGCGCAGCATCTGGGTGACGGTCAGTACGAGGTCGGTGGCGGTGATGCCCTCCCTGAGCTTGCCGGTAAGGCGGAAGCCGATGACTTCGGGCAACAGCATGGAAACCGGCTGGCCGAGCATCGCCGCCTCGGCCTCGATACCGCCGACGCCCCAGCCGAGGACGCCAAGGCCGTTGATCATAGTGGTGTGCGAATCGGTGCCGACGCAGGTGTCGGGATAGGCGGTCGTTTCGCCGTCTTCCGTGTTGGTCCAGACGACCTGACCGAGATATTCGAGGTTGACCTGATGGCAGATGCCGGTGCCGGGCGGCACGACGCGAAAATTGCGGAACGCCTGCTGGCCCCATTTCAGGAATTTATAGCGCTCTTCGTTGCGCTCATATTCGAGCTCGACATTCCTGGCAAAGGCCAGTGGCGTGCCGAATTCGTCGACGATGACGGAGTGGTCGATGACGAGGTCGACCGGCACCAGCGGATTGATCTTCTGCGGATCGCCGCCGAGCGCCTTGAGGCCGTCGCGCATGGCGGCCAAGTCGACCACCGCCGGGACGCCGGTGAAATCCTGCATCAGGACACGCGCGGGGCGATAGGCGATCTCGACGCCGGCGGTGCCCTTGTCGGTCAGCCAGCCGGCAACAGCCTGGATAGAGTCCTTGGTGACGGAGCGGCCGTCTTCATTGCGCAAAAGGTTTTCCAGCAGCACCTTCATCGAATAAGGCAGCTGGGCAATGCCGGTGAGGCCGTTCCTCTCGGCCTCGACCAGATTGTAATAGACATAGTCCGCGCCACCCACGGTGAGGGTGCGGCGGCAATTGAAACTGTCGAGGGATTTTGACACGTGCGGTCCGTCCTTGTCTGTTCAGCCTGAAAGGGAACGGACGCCGATGGGCATGCAATCACGCGCAAAGGTGCGGGTACGGCCATTTCCGCTGTCCGTTCCCAGCCAACCCGAGCCGTTCAAGGCGGCGCGTGCGCTGGTTCGGCGCAAATTCTGTTCCCGTGCCGACCGCTGGCACGGATGTCCCGCATATAGAGAATTTTCTGGAATAGTTCTAGACAGTTGCGGAGCAAATTTGTGCGATGCGGCAGCTATCGCGCGGTAAAGTTTTCGGGACGGGCAGGCATGCGGCTGATTGCCGAAAATCTGGGCGGCGAACGCGGCGGCGAGACGGTCTTTTCCGGCATCGGTTTTGCGCTCGACAAGGGCCAGGTGCTGGTCGTCACCGGGCCGAACGGCTCGGGCAAATCGACGCTGCTCAGGGTCATCGCCGGGCTGCTGCCGAAGGCGCAAGGCGATGTGCGCATCGAGGGCGGCGAGAGGTTTCCGACGATCGCTTCGGCGGTCCACTATCTCGGCCACCTCAATGCAATGAAGACGGCGCTCAGCGTGGCGGAGGATCTGCGCTTCTGGCGCGATTTCAACGGCGATGGGCAGTCGGGTGTCGAAGAGGCGCTGGAGACGGTTGGTCTCGGCGGCATCGGCCATCTGCCTTTCGGCTATCTGTCGACCGGGCAAAGGCGGCGCGCGGCAATTGCGAAATTGCTGGTCAGTCATAAGCCGCTGTGGCTGCTGGATGAGCCGACGGCCGGGCTGGACAAGGCTTCGGAGGCGCGGTTTGCGGGGCTGATGACGAGGCATTGCGCAGAAGGTGGAATCATTGTCGCGGCGACGCATTTGCCGCTCGGATTGGATGGGGCGAAGGAATTGAGGATGGGAGCAACAGGGTGATGTCGGCATTCCCGCCCACCCCCCTCTGCCCTGCCGGGCATCTCCCCCGCAGGGGGGGAGATCAGATGTCATGCCGGCTTTCGCCAATCACCGGCATTGAAAAAGAGGCG
The DNA here is from genome assembly GCF_040318795.1 of Mesorhizobium sp. M1004. Taxonomy (NCBI): domain Bacteria; kingdom Pseudomonadati; phylum Pseudomonadota; class Alphaproteobacteria; order Hyphomicrobiales; family Phyllobacteriaceae; genus Mesorhizobium; species Mesorhizobium sp. M1004. Next base: position 127,191 of record NZ_JAMYNB010000014.1, on the reverse strand, counting down.
TCAGCAGTGGAGCTGCCAATCTCCCCCCTTGCGGGGGAGATGTCCGGGAGGACAGAGGGGGGTGTGAAGGAACGCCACCTTCGGCAAGATGGCGATCAAACCGCAGGCGCGGCTTGGCAATGCTAGCCCTCTTCCTGCGCGACATCCGCCTCTCCGTCCGCGCCGGCGGCGGAGCGCTCACCGGCGTCATCTTCTTCCTCGCCGTCATCGCCACCATCCCCTTCGGTGTCGGACCGGACCTGAAGCTGCTCGCCCGCATCGGTCCGGCGATCCTTTGGATCGGCGCTCTGCTCGCCTGCCTGCTCGGCCTCGACCGGCTGTTTCAGGCCGATCGCGAAGACGGGTCGCTCGATCTTCTGGTGCTGGGCAATGACCGCCACATGCTGGCGTTGACGGTGCTGGTGAAGTGCCTGGCGCATTGGGCGGGCAGCGTTCTGCCGCTGGTGGTTGCGGCACCTCTGCTGAGCCTGTTCATGAACATGGAGCCGCTCAGCATCGGCGCCACCGCGCTCACGCTGCTGGTCGGCACGCCGGCGATCACTTTCATCGGCGCGGTCGGGGCGGCGGTGGCGGTGGCGCTGCCGCGTGGCGGGCTGCTGATCTCGGTGCTGGTGCTGCCGCTGACGATCCCGGTGCTGATCTTCGGGGTGTCGGCGAGCTACGGCGCGGTGGCCGATCCTGATCCGTTCCTGCAGCCCTTCCTCATTCTTGCCGCGCTGACGCTGTTTCTTGCCGTGCTGGGTCCGGTGGCGGCAGCACTGGCGCTGCGGCATGGAACGGATTGATATGACCGCTGCGGCGCGACGATCAATTGCGAAGCCCCAGCCGCAAAGCTAAGAAAGCCGCAAAGCTATGGGAAGGCCATGATCGAGCACGACGAAGTGACGGTGGAAGGGGAGCGAAGCGCATGAGTGCACACGCACTCTATGTCGCGGCCGCCTATGGCATCACGGTGATCGTGCTGGCCGGGCTGATCGGCTGGATCCTGCTCGATCAGCGGACCCGCAAGCGCGAACTGGCAGACCTCGAAGCGGCCGGCGTGCGGCGTCGCTCGGACAAAGCCGGTACTGGGGCCAGCACTGGGGCCAGCACTGGGGCCAGCAAGCCATGAGCACGGAAAGCGAAACGCCGGCGTCGCCGCGCCGCCGCCTGATCGTGCTGTTGCCGCTGCTGGTTTTTCTCGGCCTCGCCGGACTGTTCCTGTCGCAGCTTTTGTCGGGACGCGATGAGGCGGCAGTGCCGTCGGCGCTGATCGGCCTGCCGGCCCCGCAGACCAACCTGCCGGCGCTGGAAGGGTCAAACCTGCCCGGGCTGGATTCGAAAGCCTTCGCCGGCAAGGTAACGCTGGTCAACGTCTTTGCATCGTGGTGCGCGCCGTGCCGGGAAGAGCATCCGGTGCTCTTGCAGCTGTCGCAGGACAAGCGCTTCGTCATGGCCGCGCTAAACTACAAGGACCAAGCGCAAAACGCGCGCCGGTTCCTTGGTGATCTCGGCAATCCGTTCCAGGCGATAGGTGTCGACGAGGCCGGCCGCACGGCCATCGACTGGGGCGTCTACGGCGTGCCGGAAACCTTCGTCATCGGCAAGGACGGCAAGATTGCCTACAAGCATGTCGGGCCGCTGACAGGGGAGTCGGCGAGGGATGTTCTGTTGCCGCAGATTGAAAAGGCGCTCGCGGCACCGGGCTGACGTTGGCGCCATGCCCCCTCATCGGGCCGCTACGCGGCCCCCTCCTCCCCGTGGGGGAGAAGAGGGAAGCATCGGCACAGGCTAGCTCCTCTCCCCGGGGGGAGAGGTTGAATTGCCCGAATTGCTCATGCAATTCGGTTTGGCAATCCGGGTGAGGGGGCGGTGCCCCGCTGACGTCTGAAATGCTCAGCCGTAGATCTGCCTGTGGACCTGGTAGAGCATTTCCGAGCGGTCGGCGCGCAGGTCGGCCAGATCGCGGCTCGTCAGGTTTTCGATTTCCGCGACGAGGCGGTTGTAGTGGCGGCGCTTGGCCATCGAGGAGCGCGCGCGGGAGAAGAGGTTGTCAAAAGCCATAGCAAGGGTCCTTTCGTGCCGCATATCAGCGGTGAATTTGTTCCTCCCTTGGTCGTTCGCACCATGACATAGGAATGGTGCGATGCAAAAAGAAGATGTTGCAATGCACCATTGCACAGGGCGCATAGCGGGTTAATACAGCGCTACAGCACCATAAACGGCCGGACAGGCTGGCGGGCCATGCCGGCCGGGCACCTTTTGTCTTACAAATTGCGCCTGCGCCACCTTGCCATCGCGCCCGCAGGCTGGCTTGATCCGCGCGTCACGTGATGCCCGGAGGAAATGCATGGCGACCGCAGACTATTACGAAATTCTCGATCCACGTTTCGCGCGGCTGTTCAACGGCAACGCCCAGGTGGAAAAGCTGTTTACCGGATGTCAGTGGGCGGAAGGACCGGCCTGGTTCGCCGCCGGCCGCTATGTCGTCTGGTCCGACATCCCCAACAACCGCATGCTGCGCTATGACGAGACCGACGGCAATGTCAGCGTGTTCCGTCAGCCCTCCGGCAATTCCAACGGCAACACCGTCGACCGCCAGGGCCGACTGGTGACGTGCGAGCATTCCGGCCGCCGCGTGAGCCGTACCGAGCATGACGGCTCGATCACCACCATCGCGGCCGAATGGAAAGGCAAGCGGCTGAATTCGCCCAATGACGCGGTCGTGAAATCCGACGGCTCGATCTGGTTCACCGATCCGAGCTATGGCATCGACACCGACTATGAGGGCGACAAGGCCGACAGCGAGATCGGCGCTTGCAATGTCTACCGGGTCGATCCGGATACGGGCGAGGTCGAGGCCGTCATCACCGACATGGTCCGGCCGAACGGGCTTGCCTTTTCACTGGATGAAAGCCAGCTCTATGTCGTCGACACCGGCCGCACCCATGGCGCGCAGAACCCCGCGCATATGCGGGTCTTCAACGTCGGCAAGCACGGCAAGAAGGTCTCGGGCGGGAAGGTGTTCGCCGACTGCACGGCCGGCCTATTCGACGGCTTCCGGCTCGACGAGGCCGGCCGCATCTGGACCAGTGCCGCCGACGGCATCCATTGCTACGATCCCGACGGCACGCTGATCGGCAAGGTCAAGGTGCCGGAAGTGACCGCCAATTGCGTGTTCGGCGGCAACAAGCTGAACTGCCTCTACATCGCCGGCACCACGTCGCTCTACATGGTGCGGCTGATGGTGAACGGGGCGAAGACGTATTGAGGCTGCTGCAAACGCTTCTCTGGCGGCCTTGATGGCGTTTCTGCGCCTGCCGGCGGCGCCTGTTGCGCTGCGGCCGCCGGAACCACCGCCAAGCGGTTCGCCGGAGCGGATTTCGGAGCCGCGGCGCGGCGGTATCAGACACAATTCAAGGGAGGACATCATGCCATTCGTCAACATCCGCATCGTCAAGGAAGTGATCGCCGCTGATCCCGCTGGCAAGAAGGCCGACATTGCCAAAAAGGTCACGGCGGCCATCATGGACGCCACCGGGCTTAGCAATGACGACGTCTGGGTGGTGTTCGAAGAGGTCAACGCGCGCGACTGGTATGTCGGTGTGACCGATGTCGAGACGTTGCGGAAGGGGTAGCACAGCGGCACGTTGGGGTGCGCCGCACCCTTTCGTTCGTCATCCTAGGGTCTGCGCCGCGTCGCTTCGCTCCTTGCTCCGCCCTAGGATGACGAGGCAACGTTTGCGCGTATAAAACTCGCGAAAACCTGCACCGCTTCGCGCATGGCCCGCAGGTTCTCGTCCTCTCCCAGGATCGCTTCTATCTCCGGCGGTTTCTTGCCGAGCAAGGCAATCTCCAGAACCGCATTCTCACAAAGCGCGAACGACATGGTGCGCATGATCTCGGCCAGCGCGGCGCGGGCATAGAGCGAGCGCGCGGAGGCGTGGGCCAGCATGGCGGGCTTGCCGACTGCGGCGTCGCGCGAGACCAGCCAGTCGAGAGCGTTTTTCATGCCGCCGGGCACGCCATGGGCATATTCGGGGCAGGAGACGATGATGCCATCGGCGCTGGTGACGGCCTCGATCAGCCGCATGGCCTCGGCCGGTGTGCGCTCGCCTTCGTCATCCGGGTTGAAGATCGGCAGCAGGCCGAGCCCGTCATAGACAGTTACGCGGCAATCCGAAGGCGCGTTCGCGGACAGCGCCGCCAGCAGCGCCGAATTGGTCGAGGCGGCGCGCAGGCTGCCGGAGATGGCGAGGAGTTCGATCACGGGGAAACAGGGCTAGGGAAACCGGCAAAGGACTGCAATGGCGAATCGTACGCGAAATTTACCACAGGGTCTTGCTGTAGGCCTCGTCCAGCGAGCGGTCGAAATCGTCGGCAGTTTCGGCATGCGCCATCTGATCGGACAGGATCTGACCGAGCGTCGGCAACGTCGCGCGGTCGTGCCAGCTGTCCGGCTTCCACAATTCGGAGCGCATGAAGGCCTTGGCGCAGTGCATGTAAGCGGCCTTGACGCTCACCACGACGACGCTTTGCGGTTGCTTGCCGTCGACGGTGAGGCGCTCGCGCAAACCGGCATCGACGGTTATGCGGGCGTCGCCATTGATGCGCAGCGTCTCGTTCATGCCGGGGATGAGAAAAAGCAGCCCGACCGAAGGGTTGAGCAGGATGTTTTCCAGCGTGTCCAGCCGGTTGTTGCCGGGCCGGTCGGGAATGGCGATGGTCGTGTCGTCGAGGACAAGGGCAAAGCCCGGTCTGTCGCCTTTCGGCGTCACGTCGGCATTGCCGGCGCCGTCGGAAGAACCGATCAGCACGAAAGGGCTCTTGCCGATGAAAGAGCGGCAGTGGCCGTCGAGCGCCCTGAGTTCCTTGCGCATCGAGGTGTCGGTCGGCCGCGGCGTCTTGTAGATCGTCCTCAGTTCATCGCGCGTGGTGACGAATTCCATGGCCGTCTCCGTTTATTCTGACGCAATTCCGGACGGCTTCACACTTTTCCTGGAATTGCTCTACTTGCCGGCTTCTTCCACCTTCTCGGCCTTATCCTCGATCGAATGGTGCAGGATCAGCGGCATCTGGCTGAAGGTGAACAACAGGGTGATCGGCATGATGCCCCAGACCTTGAAGGTAACCCAGAAGTCGGTGGAAAAATTCCGCCACACCACTTCATTGGCAAGAGCCAGGAACAGGAAGAACAGGCCCCAGCGGAAAGTCAGCTTGCGCCAGCCTTCGGCATCGAGGCGAAAGGCCGAATCGAAGACATAGCCGAGCAGCGATCGGCCGAAATACAGACCGCCGAGCAGCACGCCGCCGAACAGGGTGTTGACGATGGTCGGCTTCATCTTGATGAACACGTCGTCCTGCAGATAGAGCGTCAGCGCGCCGAAGATGAAGACGACGACGCCCGAGACCATCGGCATGATCGGCAAGGTGCGCAGCAGCAGCCAGGAGGCGATCAGCGCGACCGCCGTCGCCGCCATGAACAGGCCGGTGGCGACGAAGATCGGCCCGCCGAATTCGGCCAGGACAGGAAATTTCTGCACCAGCCAGGCGCCGCGTGCATTGGCGAAGAAGAACACCATCAGCGGCCCGAGTTCCAGCACCAGCTTGAGCAGCGGATTGACGCTTTCTTTCTTCTTTCGCGGGTCGGACGGGTCGCGTTCGAGGATGGGAGGGTTCATGACTTCCTTCTGACGCATGATCTTGTCCAAAAAAGCCTGCAGCTCTTCGGGATCGTGCTTTTTACGCTACGCCCGCGATCGCCCTGGCGAATTCGCTGGCCGAGAATGGTTCGAGGTCGTCGACCTGTTCGCCGACGCCGATGAAGTAGACCGGCAGTTTGTGCTTTGCCGCGATCGCGACCAGAATACCGCCGCGCGCCGTGCCGTCCAGCTTGGTCATCACCAGGCCGTTGACGCCGGCGACATTGCGGAAGATCTCGACCTGATTGAGCGCATTCTGGCCGGTGGTGGCGTCGACCGTCTGCAGCACGGTATGCGGCGCTTCCGGATCGAGCTTGCCCAGCACGCGCACGATCTTTTCCAGCTCCGCCATCAGTTCGGTTTTGTTTTGCAGCCGGCCGGCGGTGTCGATGATCAGCACGTCGGAGCCGGCCTCCTTGGCGCGTTCGAAAGCGTCGTAGGCGAGGCCGGCGGCATCCGCGCCTATCTTCGAGGCGATGACCGGCGACTTCGTCCTCTCGCCCCAGATCTTCAGCTGCTCGATGGCTGCAGCGCGAAACGTGTCGCCGGCGGCCAGCATCACCGACAGGCCACCATCGGTCAGTTTGGCGGCGAGCTTGCCGATGGTCGTGGTCTTGCCGGTGCCGTTGACGCCGACCACCAGAATGACATGCGGCTTGTGCGACAGGTCGAGCTCCAGCGGCATGGCGACATGGGCCAGCACCTTCTCCACCTCGGCCGCCATGATGGTGCGGACATCCGCGTCGGAGACATCCTTGCCGTAGCGGCTGGCAGCGAGGGCATCGGTGACGCGCAAGGCTGTTTCCATGCCCAGATCGGCACGGATCAGCACGTCCTCCAGATCCTGCAGCGTCTCCTCGTCGAGCTTGCGCTTGGTGAAGACGCCGGCGATGTTGCCGGTGAGTTCTTTCGAGGAGCGGGCAAGCCCGTCGCGCATGCGCTGGAACCAGGAGCGTCGCGGCGCCGGTTCGGGCGCCTTTTGCGGCTCGGCTTTCTGCTCGACCTTTTTGGTTACGGTGACTTTGCCGGGAGCTGGTTTTGACTGTGGCGAAGGTTGCGGGGCCGGCGCGGGCGCTAGCTCGGCAACGATGGTCTTGGCTTCGACCGGCGCGGGTACAGCTTCAACCGACGTGCGCTTTACCTCCCCCTTGATGGGGGAGGTCCCAAGCGAAGCTTGGGGGTGGGGGTGATTTGCGCTGGCGTCAGCGCTGTCACCCCACCCCGCCGCTTCGCGTCGACCCTCCCCATCGAGGGGAGGGTGGGGCGCCTCGTCCTTCTCCCCGTGGCTATACGGGGAGAAGGTGCCGGCAGGCGGATGAGGGGCGGCGCTGACCTCTGAGTTAGGCTCTGCGGGAGGCGCGGACGGTTGCGGCACTTCGATCGGGGCGGCCGGTTCTGCTGGAGTCTCGGCAGGCGTCGGCACTTCGACGGGAGCGGGCTCCAGCTGCGGTTCCGGACGCGATGGTTCGATCTCCGGCTCGGCCGGCGCCGGCGGCACTTCTTGGGGCTGCGGCTCGGGAGCCGGCTCCGGAACCGCTGGCGGCGCAGGAACTTCTTCCGGTGCAGGCGGCTCGGGTATCTCCGGCTCAGGCTGCGGTTCTTCTACCGGCGCGGGCTCCGGCAACGGTTCCGGCTCGGATGGGACGACCGGTTCCGGCGCGGGCGGGATGGTCGGCGCGGGTTTGGGGTTCGGTTCTTGTGGCGCCGACGGCGGCGCAGGTTTAACCTCCCCCTGGTTGGGGGTGGTCCCAAGCGCAGCTTGGGGGGGGGGGTGAGTGGCGCCGGCGTCGGCGCTCTCACCCCTCCCCGCCACTTCGTGGCGACCCTCCCCATCGAGGGGAGGGTGGGGCGTCGGCGGCTCGGGCTCCTCGCGCTTCAAGAACTCCGGAACGACCTGCTCGGCCGCCGGCTTCAGCGCCTCAAGCGCATCCCATTTGATCGGCGGCAGGGGAGCGGTTTCGTCGATGCGCTCCTCGACGACTTCCTTCTTGCCGAACGAAAATATGTTCTTGAAAAAACCGGCCATGCTTCAATCGTCTCAGGCGGCGCGGGCAGTGAGCGGGGCTGCTATCAGGCGCGCGCCGTCATGGCCGGTGATGTCTGCCTCGACGATCTCGCCCGGCGCGCCCGTGTCGAGCGCCGCAAGCGTGAACCCTTCGGTGCGGCCGAGGCCGTCGCGCTCGACCAGGATCGACTGGCGCGTTCCGGGAAGCGACGACAGATGGCGGCGATACGCAGCCTCACCAGCGGCGCGCAGCTGGGCCGCGCGCTGCTTGACCAGTTCGCGGCGGACCTGCGGCATGCGCGCGGCGGGCGTGCCTTCGCGCGGCGAAAACGGGAAGACATGCAGGTGCGTCAGCCCACATTCCTCGACGATCTTTATCGAATTCTGAAACATTTCCTCGGTCTCGGTCGGGAAGCCGGCGATGATGTCGGCGCCGAAGACGATTGCCGGGCGCAATTTGCGCACATCTTCGCAGAAGCGGATCGACTGGTCACGCAAATGCCTGCGCTTCATGCGCTTCAAGATCATGTCGTCGCCCGACTGCAGCGACAGATGCAGATGCGGCATCAGCCTGGGCTCGGTGGCGATGGCGTCCAGCAGATCGTCGTCGGCTTCGATCGAATCGATGGAGGACAGCCGCAGCCGCTTCACATCAGGCACCTGCTTCAGGATGGTCTTCACCAGCTTTCCCAGCTTCGGCGCGCCCGGCAGGTCGGCGCCGAAGCCGGTCATGTCGACGCCGGTCAGCACGATCTCGGCATAGCCGTTGCCGGCGAGACGCTTGACCTGCTCGACAACCGCGCCCATCGGCACCGAGCGCGAATTGCCGCGGCCGTAGGGGATGATGCAGAAGGTGCAGCGATGGTCGCAGCCATTCTGCACCTGCACGAAAGCGCGCGCCCGGCCCTCGATGGCGTCCACCATATGACCGGCGGTCTCGCGCACCGAGAAAACGTCGTTGACGCGCGCCTTCTCGGTGTCGTTGACGCCGAAATCCGGCAGCGCGCGGTAGGAGTTGGCCTTCAGCTTCTCTTCGTTGCCAAGCACGAGGTCGACCTCGTCCATGGCGGCAAAATTCTGCGGTTCGGTTTGCGCGGCGCAGCCGGTGACGATGATGTGCGCCGCCGGATTTTCGCGGCGGGCCTTTCTGATCGACTGCCTGGCCTGGCGCACCGCTTCGGCGGTGACGGCGCAGGTGTTGAAGATAATGGCGCCGCCTTTGAGCGCGCCGAGACCTGCGCTTTCGGCCTCGCGGCGCATCACTTCGGATTCATAGGTGTTGAGACGGCAGCCAAAGGTGACGACGTCTATGCCTTGGGAGTTGGGGCCCTTGGTATCGGCAAGTGCAGACATCAGGCCGCGCTTTCGGTGTCGCGGGCCCAGGTGCCGGTCGACGGATCGAAACTGCCGGAAAATTCCCATTCAGCGGCACCGGTCAGGATGACGTGGTCGTCGTCGCGCCATTCCACATGCAGCGAGCCGCCGCCGGGCGTCATCAGCGTAACGCTGCGGCCGGTGCGCCGGGTGCGGGCAGCGGCGACGACGGAAGCGCAAGCGGCCGAGCCGCAGGCCTTGGTCAGGCCGGCGCCGCGCTCCCAGGTGCGGATGATCATCGTCTCCGGCGACGTTACCTGGGCGATAGTGATGTTGGCGCGCTCGGGGAAGATCGGATGGTTTTCGAGCAGCGGGCCGAAACGCTCGAGTTCGTAGGACCAGACATCGTTTTCGACCCAGAAGATGGCGTGCGGGTTGCCCATCGAGAGAGCCGAAGGCGAATGGAGCACCGGCGCGTCGATGGGGCCGATCTGCAACTCGATCATGCGGGTGTCGCGGAATTCCTCAGCCAGCGGGATATCCTGCCAGCCGAAGCGCGGCGTGCCCATGTCGACCGAGATGGTGCCGTCGGCATGTTCGACGGCGTTGAGGATGCCGGCGCGGGTCTCGAAGGTGAAAGTCTTCTGGCCGGTTTCGGCGGCCAGCGCCTGGACGACACAGCGCATGCCGTTGCCGCAGGCCTGCGCGCCCGAGCCGTCGGAATTCAAGATGTCGATGTAAAAGGCGGTGCCCGGCGTGCGCGAATCGTGGATCGCCATGATCTGGTCGAACCTGGTCGCCGCATCGGCGTTCAGCGCGACAGCCGACGCCGCCGTGACCCTATCGGCACGGCCACGCATGTCGGCGACGATGATTTCGTTGCCGATGCCGTTCATCTTGGCGAAGGGGGCAGTGCCTGCCATGATCTGAGGTAATTCCTGTACGTTTCGCCGCTATATGGCGGAAACGGGCGGGAATTACCAGTGTGGGCTGCGTCTAGGTTACCGCGAAAACGCCGAGTACGATCAGCAGGAAGATGACGAGAACGATGCCGATCAGCAGGCGCGCGCCGGTGGCGGCGGCACCGGCCAGCGCCGGCATGCCGAGCAGGCTGGCGGCGGCAGCAACGATCAGAAGAATGATGATCCATTTGATCATGGACAATGCCTCGCAAATTGACTGCAGCGGCCTAAGAACGCATCTGCTGCGCTCTGGTTCCCTCTTGCCGCGAGGCTCTCTCCGACTGGGCGCGCTATTCGGCAATCTCGAAGTCGGTCGTGAAAGGCGCCGTCTTTGGCGAGTTCTCGTCGTGCATGAGGAAATCCGCGCGGTATTTGCCGGGGGGAACGCCATCCAGGGAGACGTTTAATTTGAAGAACATCTCTCGGTTATGCGAGCGCGAGGCGAGCTGGACCCGACCAAGCTTTTCGACGGTTCCCAGCTTCTCGCCCGACTGGGAAAGCACGGTAAGGTCAACGTAAAGCGCGATCTGGTTGTTGCCGAGCCCATCCGAGCCGTAGCCGTAACCGACCGGCTCCATATAAAGCACAATCTCTTCGCCCGGCTTGTAGACATGGTTCGGGCGCTCGGCGTAGGCGCCGAACCCGCTGGCCGACAGGATATGCTTCACATTTTGCACGCCAAGCGGCATCGCTTGCCACAGAGCGTCCTCGGCGCTGCGGAATTTGTCCAGCGCGCCGGCGCCATCACCCGCCTGCAGTGCCTTTTCGGCTTCAGCGGCGCGATCGGAGATTTCGCCCGCGAAAGCGGCCGGCGTCGAAATTACCAGCGCGATCAAAACTGCCAAGATTGATTTCATCTGTTCCCCCCTGTTGCGATAGACCATCGGCTAAAACGGCAGTGCCGTAAACGGCCAAATGCAGACTTCAGCCGCGCTCGATCTCGGAGAACGTCCCAAAGCTCGCCCGGACGGAAGGCGCGAAACCGCTCACGCGCCAGGCCTTGCGCCTCAAGCGCTTCAGTCAGTTTTGCGCCGGCAGTTGCGCTCGACCGCCGATGCGCCGACCTGCTGCGGGCTCCGGTGCCGCTTTCGCAACCAATGTACCGGTTGGAACCGCGCTAGAGCGAAGACATGCCTTTTGTCCGCCAGCCATTTTGCGACAAATTTACAACAATTCGTGGTGCAAACCCTATTTTAACCATATCGGGTTGAAATTTCGCCACCTTCTCCATCTTGGTGAGGGGTGAGATTGTGCGGACGGCTTCCCCCCAGCCGGATCCGACGGAGGTTGGAATGATTTTTTCGAGAAGCGGGCTGATAGCCGTATCGCTGGCAGCGCTCGTTGCGAGCGGCTGTTCGACCTCGCGTTTTTCATCGATGGATGACCAGCAGCCCGCCCCGCTGCAGCCCGCGCCCGCCGGCACGGTGAGCGGAAGCCAACTGCCGCCCCCGGCAGCGCCGGGCACCACCGACCCATCGCAATTCCCGACCGCGCCGGCAGGCGCGCAGGTCGCCTCGCTGCCGCCGGACGGATCGGCGCCGGCCGGAGCCTCCGACCTTACCGCTGCGAGCGTTGCCGGCGTTTGGAACGCCAGCGTGTCCGGACAGAGCTGCAAGGTGGCGACGCCGCAGACCAAATTCGGCGCCGGCTTCCGCGCCGGGCCGCTGCATTGCCCGCCGCCCATCGACGGCATCAAATCGTGGAACGTCGCCGGCAAGCAGCTGACGCTCTATGACGAGAATGGCGGCACGCTGGCGCGGCTCTATTCCTCGGGCGGTTCGAAATTCGACGGCCAGACTACCAACGGCTTGCCGATATCGCTTACAAGATAGGCTGCCTATCCCTAGACAGCGACGTGACCGATGCATCTGCGTGACGGCCTCCAGACCCATGCGACCGTCAGGCAGCGCTACGACCATCTGGTCGCAACCGGCGCCATCGAGCGCGATGCGGCGCAGGAGCGCATCGCCGCCGCGCTCGACCGGCTGACCGACGAGATCTCGGTCAAGCGGCTGGCGCACAAGTCGAGCGCGCTCGGCTGGCTGTTTGCCCGCAAGCGCGAGACGCGCGAGGTCGTCAAGGGCCTCTACATTCATGGCGGCGTCGGTCGCGGCAAGACCATGCTGATGGATATGTTCTTCGAGCTGTTGCCGGTCAGGCGCAAGCGCCGCGTTCATTTCAACGACTTCATGGCCGATGTGCAGGACCGCATCCAGAAGCACCGGCAGGCGCGCAAGAACGGCGACGTCAAGGAGGACGACCCGATCCCGCCGGTCGCGCTTCAGCTTGCCGAACAGGCCTGGGTGCTGTGCTTCGATGAGTTTTCAGTCACCGACATTGCCGATGCGATGGTCCTGTCGCGGCTGTTTTCGGCGCTGTTCGCCAATGGCGTGGTTCTGGTCGCCACCTCGAATGTCGCGCCGCAGGATCTTTATCGCGACGGGCTGAACCGCCAACTCTTCCTGCCCTTCATCAGCATTCTCGAGCGCCACGCCCATGTGCTGACGCTCGATGCCGACAAGGACTACCGGCTGGAAAAGCTCGCCCGCACGCCGGTTTATGTCACCCCGGCGGATGCCGAAGCCGACCGTGTGCTCGACGAGGCCTGGCAGGCGATGACGCGTGGAGCGCCGACGGCCGAGACCTCGCTGACGCTCAAGGGGCGGCAGGTGAGAATACCGGCTGCTGCCGGCAATGCGGCGCGGTTTTCCTTCGCCGACCTCTGCGAAAAGCCGCTCGGCGCGCGCGATTTTCTGGCCATTGCCGGCCGCTTCTCGACCGTCTTCATCGATCACGTGCCGGTGCTGGGCGAAGGCAAGCGCAACGAGGCCAAGCGCTTCATCCTCCTGATAGACACGCTCTACGATCATCACACGCGGCTGGTGGTAAGCGCCGACGCCTCGCCGCCTGAGCTCTATACGGCCAGGCGCGGCAACGAGGTGTTCGAATTCGAGCGCACGGCCTCGCGGCTGATCGAGATGCAAAGCCGCGACTGGCTGGAGGACTGGGCGGAGCGGCAAAAGGCGAAGGCGGAAGTGCAGGTCTGAGGGTTCGAAGAGGTCATTATGTAGTGATCCTTCGCGCCCCCCTCTGTCCTGCCGGACATCTCCCCCACACGGGGGGAGATTGGCGGTTTCGGCGCTCCGCTCATTCCTGCGGCCATTGGAGATTGGCGAAAGGTCGCGTGACGTCCGATCTCCCCCCTCGTGGGGGAGATGCCTGGCAAGGCAGAGGGGGGCGCTGTCCCGCCGACGCCTAAAGCTCATACACATACATCACAAACGACTCCGCCGGCCCATGCACCTCCCCGCGCGTTTCATAAAGCGCCCGCGCTGGAACATTGTCCGGCTCGGTGCCGACCCAGACTTCGCCGCATCCCTGCTCGCGGCCGAGCGCGAACATGGCGTCGAGCATCTTTCGCGCGATGCCATGGCGCTGGAAGGCCGGCGAGACGCCGACTTCGTCGATGTAGAGTTCGGTCACCTTGTCGGGATGGCGGTGGATGATGGCAGCGCATTGGCCGACGACGACGCCGTCTGCCAGCGCGACAATCATTAAATGACCCGGCGAGGCGAGGTAAGCGGCAAGCCTGTCGGCCCGCACCGGCTCGTCGAACACGTCTTGGGCGATGCGCTTCACAAGGGCGTCATCGCCTGGATAGAGTCTTCTGATTTCCACGTTCATTGTGTAAACCTCCCAAGCTGGCATACAAACTTTGACGTTTACGTAAGTCCCAATGTTTCTAACCGATTGAAATCATTCACTCGAAAATAATCGATTGAATATATATTCCACCGGGGCTACTGGATGCGGCGAAATCTAGCTGAGACCATAGCATTCCGGCCTCTTCCTCGACGCCGTCAACAGATCGCCAGGGATTTTGGGCGTCGTCACAGACAAAGGGAAAATTTCCTCACATGGCACGCAACAAGATAGCGCTCATCGGCTCCGGCATGATCGGCGGCACGCTCGCTCACATGATCGGCCTCAAGGACCTCGGCGACGTGGTGCTGTTCGATATTGCCGAGGGCATCCCGCAAGGCAAGGGGCTCGATATCGCGCAGTCTTCGCCGGTCGATGGTTTTGACTCCCGGCTGACCGGGGTCAATGATTATGCCGGGATCGAGGGCGCCGATGTCTGCATCGTCACTGCCGGCGTGCCGCGCAAGCCGGGTATGAGCCGCGACGATCTGCTCGGCATCAACCTCAAGGTCATGGAACAGGTCGGCGCCGGGCTGAAGAAATACGCGCCCAAGGCCTTCGTCATCTGCATCACCAACCCGCTCGACGCCATGGTCTGGGCGCTGCAGAAGTTTTCGGGCCTGCCCAAGACCCATGTCGTCGGCATGGCCGGCGTGCTCGACAGCGCGCGCTTCCGCTATTTCCTCGCCGAGGAGTTCAAGGTCTCGGTCGAGGACGTCACCGCCTTCGTGCTCGGTGGCCATGGCGATTCCATGGTGCCGATGATCCGCTATTCCACGGTGTCGGGCATTCCGCTGCCGGACCTCATCAAGATGGGCTGGACCTCGAAGGAAAAGCTCGACCAGATCGTCCAGCGCACCCGTGACGGCGGCGCCGAGATCGTTGGCCTCTTGAAGACCGGCTCGGCCTTCTACGCGCCGGCGGCTTCCGCAATTTCGATGGCCGAATCCTATCTCAAGGACAAGAAGCGCGTGCTGCCTTGTGCTGCGCATCTCTCGGGCCAGTATGGCGTCAAGGGCACCTATGTCGGCGTTCCCGTTGTCATCGGCGCCGGCGGCGTCGAGCGCATCATCGAGATCGACCTCAACAAGGCCGAGCAGAAGATGTTCGACGCTTCGGTGGCGACAGTGCAGGGCCTGACCGAGGCTTGCGTCAAGATCGCCCCGCACCTCGCCTCGAAGTAATCCCCCAAAGCAGCCGATCCGGAGACCATCCAGATGAACATCCATGAATATCAAGGCAAGGCGCTGCTGAAGTCGTTTGGTGCGCCGGTGGCCGAAGGCGTGCCGGTGTTCAAGGCAAGCGAGGCGGAAGCCGCGGCACAAGCGCTGCCCGGCCCGCTCTATGTGGTGAAGAGCCAGATCCACGCCGGTGGCCGCGGCAAGGGGAAGTTCAAGGAACTGTCGCCCGACGCAAAGGGCGGCGTGCGGCTGGCTAAGTCGGTTGCCGAAGTCGTTGCCAACGCCAATGAGATGCTCGGCCACACGCTGGTGACCAAGCAGACCGGCCCCGCCGGCAAGCAGGTCAACCGTCTTTATATCGAGGACGGCGCCGACATCGAGCGCGAGCTTTATCTGTCGATCCTGGTCGACCGCTCGGTCGGCCGCATCGCTTTCGTCGTCTCGACCGAGGGCGGCATGGACATTGAAGGCGTCGCCCACGACACACCGGACAAGATCATCACCCGCGCCATCGATCCGCTGGCCGGCGTGACGACCATCGACGTCGACATATTGGTGGAAGCGCTGGGACTAAACGGCGATGCCGCCAAGGATGCCGGCACGCTGTTCCCGATCCTCTACAAGGCCTTTGTCGAGAAGGACATGAGCCTGCTCGAGGTCAACCCGCTGATCGTGATGAAAAACGGCCGCCTGCGCGTGCTGGACGCCAAGGTGTCGTTCGACAACAACGCGCTGTTTCGCCACCCCGAACTGATGGAATTGCGCGACACCACCGAAGAGGACGAGAAGGAGATCGAGGCGTCGAAATACGACCTCGCCTATGTCGCGCTCGACGGCAATATCGGCTGCATGGTCAACGGCGCCGGCCTTGCCATGGCGACGATGGACATCATCAAGCTCTACGGCGCCGAACCCGCCAACTTCCTCGATGTCGGCGGTGGCGCGTCGAAGGAGAAGGTGACGGCGGCGTTCAAGATCATCACCCGGGATCCGGCGGTCAAAGGCATTTTGATCAACATCTTCGGAGGCATCATGAAGTGCGACATCATCGCCGAGGGCGTGATTGCCGCGGTCAAGGAAGTCGGCCTGGAAGTGCCGTTGGTGGTGCGCCTCGAAGGCACAAACGCCGAACTCGGCAAGAAGATCATCAACGACAGCGGCCTCAACGTCGTGTCGGCCGACGATCTCGACGACGCAGCCAAGAAGATCGTGGCGGCGGTGAAGGGCTGAAGGCGAATGCCTCCGCGCAAGATAAACCTGGTCGAGGCGGCGGATCGAACGATCACCAAGGTCTTCGATCCGCATATCGCCGGCGACGTCAATGACAGCCAGGCGAAGGTCGCCAAGTTCGGCGAGACCTTCGACTGGCATGCACATGAGCATGAGGACGAGGCCTTTCTCGTGCTGCGCGGACGCATCGCCATCGATTTTCGCGACGGTCCGGTCGAGCTCGGCGAGGGCGACTTCATCGTCGTGCCAAGGGGTGTCGAGCACCGGCCGCGGTCGCTGACCGCCGAGCCCGTGGTGCTGATGTTCGAGCCGGCAACGACGCTCAACACCGGCAATGCCAAGAGCGACCTCACCGTCACCGACCTGAAGCGGCTCTGACCATGAACGCGGCTTCCTTTTCCTCGCTCTCGGCCGATCACCAGCGCCTGCAGGCGCTGGTCGGCGCGTGGCGCGGCGAGGAAGAGGTGGCGGAAACGCAATGGGCCGATGGCGGCACGGCGACGTCGGAGGTGCTGGCGGAGGCGCAGTTCGGCGGCCTGTTCGTGGTGCAGCGCTATCGCCAGCGCCGCGACGGCACGGTCTCGTTCGGGTCGCACTCAGTGTTCGGCTTCGACCAGCCAAACAGCCTCGTCACCATGCATCAGTTCGATTCCATGGGTTTTATGCCGGCCTCGCCGGCCACAGGTGCATGGAACGGCGCAGAACTGATTCTGGAGCGGTCATCGCCGCGCGGCTCAGCGCGCGTGACGTATATTTTCGACACTCCCGATGCCTACCGGATGCGACTGCATTTCAAACCTGCCGGCAGCGACAGCTGGCAAGACATGGTGAGCGGCGTCTACCGGCGCGTCTCGCCTTCCTCGATCAACGGTTTTTAGAAAAGGGCTCCGATGTCCATTCTCATCGACAAGAACACCAAGGTGCTGGTGCAGGGCCTGACCGGCAAGACCGGCACGTTCCACACCGAACAGGCGCTGGCCTATCACGGCACCAGGATGGTGGGCGGTATCCATCCAAAGAAGGGTGGCGAGACCTGGACCGGCGCCAAGGGCGAAAACCTGCCGATCTTCGCCTCGGTCGCCGAGGGCAAGGAAAAGACCGGCGCCAACGCCTCGGTCGTCTATGTGCCGCCGGCGGGCGCCGCCGAAGCCATCCTCGAAGCCATCGAAGCCGAGATCCCGCTGATCGTCTGCATCACCGAAGGCATTCCGGTGATGGACATGGTCAGGGTCAAGGCGCGGCTCGACCGCTCGACCTCGCGGCTGATCGGCCCGAACTGCCCTGGTGTGCTCACCCCCGACGAATGCAAGATCGGCATCATGCCCGGC
Source organism: Mesorhizobium sp. M1004 (assembly GCF_040318795.1). Classification (NCBI taxonomy): domain Bacteria; kingdom Pseudomonadati; phylum Pseudomonadota; class Alphaproteobacteria; order Hyphomicrobiales; family Phyllobacteriaceae; genus Mesorhizobium; species Mesorhizobium sp. M1004. The sequence continues at coordinate 109,788 of NZ_JAMYNB010000014.1, read as the reverse complement.
AACATCTTCCGCAAAGGCTCGGTCGGCGTTGTTTCGCGCTCGGGAACGCTTACCTATGAGGCAGTGTTCCAGACCACAAATGTCGGCCTCGGCCAGACGACCGCCGTCGGTATCGGCGGCGACCCCGTCAAAGGCACCGAGTTCATCGACGTGCTCGAGATGTTCCTCGCCGACGACGAGACCAAGTCGATCATCATGATCGGCGAGATCGGCGGTTCGGCCGAGGAAGACGCCGCGCAGTTCCTCAAGGACGAGGCCAAACGCGGCCGCAAAAAGCCGATGGCGGGCTTCATCGCCGGGCGCACCGCGCCGGCCGGTCGCACCATGGGCCATGCGGGCGCGGTCATCTCCGGCGGCAAGGGCGGCGCGGAAGACAAGATCGCGGCGATGGAATCGGCCGGCATTAAAGTATCGCCATCGCCGGCGCGTCTGGGCACGACGCTGGTCGAGGCGATCAAGGCCAAGTGAGTAGCGAGTAGTGAATAGCGAATAGGGAAAAGAGAGTAACGGCGCGACCCGGGAAAAATCCCTACTCGCTATTCGCTACTCACTATTCGCTTTTGAAAAGGAGACGGAGCCAGGCTCCGCGGACAAAAATGGCAAGACAAGATCAGGCCAACGACCAATTTTCGCTCACCTCTTTCCTCTATGGCGGCAATGCCGACTATATCGACGCGCTGTACGCGTCCTATGAGGATGATCCAGAGTCGGTAAACCCCGAATGGCAGGATTTTTTCGCCGGGCTGAAGGACGACGCCGGCGATGTGCGCAAGAACGCCAAGGGCGCTTCCTGGGCAAAGCCCTCCTGGCCGCTGCAGGCCAATGGCGAACTGGTGTCGGCGCTCGACGGCAATTGGGGCATCGTCGAGAAGCATCTGGAAAAGAAGGTCAAGGACAAGGCGGTCACCAATGGCGTCGTGCTGTCGGATGCCGACGTGCATCAGGCGACGCGCGATTCGGTGCGCGCCATCATGATGATCCGCGCCTTCCGCATGCGCGGCCATCTGCATGCCAATCTCGACCCGCTCGGCATCGCCAAGCCGCTTGAGGACTATAACGAGCTGTCCCCGGAGAATTACGGTTTCACCGCAGCCGACTACGACCGGCCGATCTTCCTCGACAATGTGCTCGGCCTCGAATTCGGCACCATCCGGCAGATGCTGGAGATCCTGACCCGCACCTATTGCTCGACGCTCGGTGTCGAGTTCATGCACATTTCCGACCCCGAGGAGAAGGCCTGGATCCAGGCGCGCATCGAGGGTGCCGACAAGGAGATTTCCTTCACCGCTACGGGAAAAAAAGCGATCCTGCAGAAGCTGGTCGAGGCCGAAGGCTTCGAGCAGTTCATCGATGTCAAGTACAAGGGTACCAAGCGCTTCGGCCTCGATGGCAGCGAAGGCCTGATCCCGGCGCTGGAGCAGATCATCAAGCGCGGCGGCCAGCTCGGCATGAAGGAGATCGTGCTCGGCATGGCGCATCGCGGCCGGCTGAACGTGCTGTCCCAGGTGATGGCCAAACCGCATCGCGCCATCTTCCACGAATTCAAGGGCGGCTCGGCCGCTCCTGACGAGGTCGAGGGCTCGGGCGACGTCAAGTACCATCTCGGCGCCTCGTCGGACCGCGAATTCGACGGCAACAAGGTGCATCTGTCGCTGACCGCCAATCCTTCGCATCTGGAAATCGTCGATCCGGTTGTGATGGGCAAGGCGCGCGCCAAGCAGGACTATCTGTTCGGCCGCAGCCGCGAGGAGATCGTGCCGCTGGAAGAGCGCGCCAAGGTGCTGCCGCTGCTTCTGCATGGCGACGCCGCCTTTGCTGGCCAGGGCGTAATCGCGGAAATTCTCGGCCTGTCGGGCCTGCGCGGCCACCGCGTCGCCGGCACGCTGCATTTCATCATCAACAACCAGATCGGCTTCACCACCAATCCGCGCTTCTCGCGCTCGTCGCCCTATCCGTCCGACGTCGCCAAGATGATCGAGGCGCCGATCTTCCACGTCAATGGCGACGACCCGGAAGCGGTGGTGCATGCCACCAAGGTGGCGATCGAATTTCGCATGAAGTTCCACAAGCCGGTGGTGGTGGACATGTTCTGCTATCGCCGCTTCGGCCACAATGAGGGCGACGAACCGGCCTTCACGCAGCCGATCATGTACGCCAACATCCGCAACCACAAGACGACGGTGCAGATCTATGGCGACCGGCTGATCGCCGAGGGCCATATCAGCCAGGCCGAACTCGACAAGATGAAGGCCGACTGGCGCGCCCATCTGGAGTCCGAATGGGAAGTCGGCCAGCACTACAAGCCCAACAAGGCCGACTGGCTGGACGGCGCCTGGTCTGGTTTGCGCACCGCCGACAACCAGGACGAACAGCGCCGCGGCAAGACCGCCGTGCCGGTCAAGGTGCTGAAGGACATCGGCAAGAAACTGACCGAGGTGCCGAAAGGTTTCGAGGCGCACAAGACCATCATCCGCTTCCTCGAAAACCGCCGCCAGGCGATCGACTCCGGCGAAGGCATCGACTGGTCGACGGCCGAGGCGCTGGCCTTCGGCGCCATCCTGCTCGACGGCAATCCGATCCGGCTCTCCGGCCAGGATTCAGAACGCGGCACCTTCTCGCAGCGCCATTCCGTGCTCTACGACCAGCGCGACGAGACCCGCTACATCCCGCTCAACAATCTCTCGGCCGCACAGGCCGGCTACGAAGTCATCAACTCGATGCTGTCGGAAGAGGCGGTGCTCGGCTTCGAGTATGGCTACAGCCTGGCCGAGCCTAAGGCGCTGACGCTCTGGGAAGCGCAGTTCGGCGATTTCGCCAACGGCGCCCAGGTGGTGTTCGACCAGTTTATCTCGTCGGGCGAGCGCAAGTGGCTGCGCATGTCGGGCCTGGTCTGCCTGCTGCCGCATGGCTATGAGGGCCAGGGGCCGGAACATTCCTCGGCCCGGCTCGAGCGTTTCCTGCAGCTCTGCGCCGAAGACAATATGCAAGTCGCCAACTGCACCACGCCGGCAAACTACTTCCACATATTGCGCCGGCAACTGAAGCGCGACTTCCGCAAGCCGCTGATCCTGATGACGCCGAAGTCGCTGCTGCGCCACAAGCGGGCAGTGTCGACGCTGCCGGAGATTTCGGGCGAAAGCTCGTTCCACCGGCTGTTGTGGGACGACGCCCAGCTGTTGCAGAACCAGGCGATCAAGCTCACCAAGGATTCCAAAATCCGCCGCGTCGTGCTGTGCTCGGGCAAGGTCTATTACGACCTGTACGAGGAACGCGAGAAGCGCGGCATCAACGACATCTATCTCTTGCGCGTCGAACAGCTCTATCCGTTCCCGGCCAAGGCGCTGATCACCGAACTGTCGCGCTTCCGCAATGCCGAGATGGTGTGGTGCCAGGAGGAACCCAAGAATATGGGCGCCTGGTCGTTCATCGATCCGTATCTGGAATGGGTGCTGGCTCATATCGACGCCAAGCACCAGCGGGTGCGCTATACCGGACGTCCTGCGGCGGCATCGCCGGCGACCGGCTTGATGTCGAAGCATTTGGCGCAGCTCGCCGCCCTGCTCGAAGACGCGCTCGGCGAATAGAACAAACCCGGCGAATAGAACAGACAGAGAAGAAACGGAACAGGCACAATGGCTACCGAAATCCGCGTTCCCACTCTCGGCGAATCCGTCACCGAGGCGACCATCGGCAAGTGGTTCAAGAAGGTCGGCGATGCCATTGCCGTCGACGAGCCGCTGGTCGAGCTCGAAACCGACAAGGTGACGGTGGAGGTGCCTGCCGCCGTCGCCGGCACGCTGGGCGAGATCACCGCCAAGGAAGGCGAGACCGTCGGCGTCGGCGCGTTGCTGGGTTCGATCTCGGCAGGCGTCGCCACGGCCGCCCCGGCGTCCAAGCAGGAGACCAAGCCGCAAGCGGTGTCGCAGGCTTCGAGCCCGGACGCAGCGCACACGACCAGGCAGGCTGCGGCTGAGACCGCCAAGATAGCCGGCGACGCCGGGCCGGTCGAGCCGCGCACCATGCCGCCGGCGCCAGCTGCCGCGAAGCTGATCGCCGAGAACAATCTGTCGGTCGACCAGGTTTCCGGGTCGGGCAAGCGCGGCCAGGTGCTGAAGGGCGATGTGCTAGACGCGATTTCCAAGGGCGCGCCGTCGCAGCCGGCCGAAATTCCGAAGGCCGCACCGGCTCCGGTCGCCGTGCGTGCGCCGTCTTCGGGCGACGATGCGTCGCGCGAGGAGCGCGTGCGCATGACCAAGCTGCGCCAGACCATTGCGCGCCGGCTGAAGGAAGCGCAGTCGACCGCCGCCATGCTGACCACCTTCAACGAGGTCGACATGTCGGCGGTGATGGCGCTCAGGACCAAGTACAAGGACATCTTCGAGAAGAAGCATGGCGTGAAGCTCGGCTTCATGGGCTTCTTCACCAAGGCGGTTACGCACGCATTGAAGGAAATCCCCTCGGTCAATGCCGAGATCGACGGCACCGACATCATCTTCAAGAACTATGCCCATATCGGCGTTGCCGTCGGCACCGAAAAGGGTCTCGTCGTGCCGGTGGTGCGCAATGCCGACCAAATGTCGATTGCCGAGATCGAGAAGGATATCGGCCGGCTGGGCATCGCCGCGCGGGACGGCAAGCTGTCGGTCGCCGACATGCAGGGTGGTACGTTCACCATCTCCAATGGCGGCGTTTACGGCTCACTGATGTCGACGCCGATCCTCAATGCGCCGCAGTCCGGCATTTTGGGCATGCACAAGATCCAGGACCGGCCGGTCGTGGTCGGCGGCCAGATCGTGATCCGGCCGATGATGTACTTGGCGCTGAGCTACGATCACCGTATCGTCGACGGCAAGGAAGCCGTGACCTTCCTGGTCCGCGTCAAGGATAGCCTGGAGGATCCCGAACGGCTGGTGCTTGATTTGTGATCGGAGCTGATCCGTCATGAGCGGCTGGCTGGCGCGGTTTGGGTTCAAGCTGGGTCGAGTAGCGGGTAGCGTATTGAGGCGTTCCCGGCCGGCGGCTTCCGCCGCCATCTCTCCGCCGGCGACATCGACTGAATGGGATTCGGCGCCGGCGAGCAGCAATCTCGGTGTCTTCGCTCTCAGCGAAGCCGAAATGGCGGAGCGGAAGATCATCGTCACCGCGATCGGTGAGCTTGAGCTACCGACCGGCGAAATCATCGCTTGCGATCCACTGATTACCGGGCTGGAACGGCCTGTGTTTAGCCGTAAGGTCAGGCCGGGATGCTATCCAGTCACGTTGCTTGAGGCGCAAGGCCGTGTTGCTGCAGCGGTATTGCGGTTTGGCACTGGCTTGCCGGTGCGGTGGGAGTTGGCTGCCTTCGTCCGCGACGTCGGCACATCGTCCTGGAAGTCTGGATTTATTGTCGATGATAATGTTGCTTCGTTCATGGACAAGTCGGTTCTGACGCTGATGTCCGAGCAGGAGGAACTCGACAGCTATCTTGCTGACGTTGCATGCTCGTTCGACAAGTTCCGCATGGATAATCCGGTTGATGGAAATCCGCTTAATATAGCCATGTTCGACACTGGCTTCGGTGATGGGAACTATTATTCCTTCTGGGGACTGGATGCGGCCGGCGAGCCGCTGGTCTTGATGACCGATTTCGAGGTGCTCGAAAACGCCGACGGCCGCGAGAGCAGCCCGAGCAATTCATGACAAACATCGCTTCGCCAATGATCGGATTTATGGCCGGGCTGGCTGTTCTCGCAGCGGGTTACGAGGCGCATGCCGCCTGCCCGCTGGCGCTTGCTGTCTATGGCGATGCCGAAAGCGAGGCCGGCATTGATTTCCGGCCGACGACGGATGCGGTCACCGTCACCAACTCGTTCAAGATGGTGCTCGACAAGGGCATCGTTCTCGACGGCATCGTCATGTGGACATCGGGCGTTTCGCGGCCGCACGGATCGCTGATGTACAAATGCCCGACCGGCGACGTCACCGGTGACGAGCTTGCCGGCTGCACGGTGTGGCAGGGTGTCGTCTACAGCGCCGACGACAAGGGCAACATTGCGCTGCTGGCAGCCGAAAGCACGGACGCGCCGCAGAGCCTGATCTTCCCCGATCTCGGCCCGTCGCTGCAGATGTCGTCGGCCTTCGGTCCGAAAGGCTTCTCGAAACTGCCGTGGGATGTGTTTCTGCTGAAGGGCTGCCAGGAATGAGTGCATCGCAAAAAGTGCTTCTGGTCACCGGCGGCAGCCGCGGCATTGGTGCGGCCACTTGCCGGCTTGCGGCGAAGGCCGGCTACCGCGTCGCGGTCAACTATGCCGCAAACGAGGCCGCGGCCCAGGCGCTGGTCGCCGAGATCGAGGTCGGTGGCGGTGAGGCGATAGCGGTCAAGGGCGATGTCGGCGTCGAGGCTGACATCGTCGCCGTGTTCGAAGCCGTCGATAGCGCCTATGGCCGGCTCGACGCCCTGGTCAACAATGCCGGAATCGTCGACGTCAAGGCGCGCGTCGATGAGATGAGCCTGGCGCGGCTGGAGCGCATGATGCGCATCAACGTCATCGGCTCGTTCCTGTGCGCGCGCGAAGCGGTCAAACGCATGTCGAGCAAGCATGGCGGCCAGGGCGGCGCCATCGTCAACATCTCGTCGGCGGCGTCGCTACACGGCTCGCCCGGCGAATATGCCGACTATGCAGCGTCCAAGGCGGCGATCGACACTTTTACGCTCGGCCTGGCGCGCGAAGTCGCGACCGAAGGCGTGCGCGTCAACGCGATACGGCCGGGCATCATCGACACCGAGATCCACGCCTCGGGCGGCCAGCCGGACCGGGTCGAGCGGTTCCGCGACATGCTGCCGATGAAACGCGCCGGCACGGCGGATGAAGTCGCGCATGCCGTTCTCTATCTTTTGTCGGATGAAGCGTCCTACACGACGGGCGCAATCCTGAATGTAAGCGGCGGCCGCTGAGCCCCAAGCTAAGGGAAACGAACATGGCTTATGATGTCGTTATCATCGGGTCGGGACCGGGCGGCTATGTCTGTGCCATCAAGGCGGCACAGCTCGGGCTCAAGGTCGCGGTGGTCGAGAAGAACGCCACTTTCGGCGGCACCTGCCTGAACATCGGCTGCATCCCATCCAAGGCGCTGCTTTATGCCTCGGAGATGTTCGCCGAGGCCGGCCATTCCTTCGATGCGCTGGGCGTCGAGATACCGGCGCCGAAACTCAATCTGAAGAAGATGATGGCGCACAAGGACGCGACCGTTTCGGCCAACGTCAATGGCGTCGCCTTCCTGTTCAAGAAAAACAAGATCGATAGTTTCCGTGGCACCGGGAAGGTGGTTGCGGCCGGCAAGGTGTTGGTGACGGCTGAGGACGGCAAGGTCGAGGAGATCGAGACGAAAAACATCGTTATTGCCACGGGCTCCGATGTCGCCGGCATTCCCGGCGTCAAGGTCGACATCGACGAGAAGGTGATCGTATCGTCGACCGGCGCGCTGTCGCTGGAGAAAGTGCCGGGACATCTGGTGGTGGTCGGCGGTGGGGTCATCGGTCTGGAGCTCGGCTCGGTCTGGGCACGGCTCGGCGCCAAGGTCACCGTGGTCGAATTCCTCGACACCATCCTGGGCGGCATGGACGGCGAGGTCTCCAAGCAGTTCCACCGCCTGCTTTCCAAGCAGGGTTTCGAGTTCAAGCTCGGCGCCAAGGTGACAGGGGTGACCAAGGCCAAAAAGGGCGCCGCCGTTACGTTCGAGCCGGTCAAGGGTGGTGCGGCCGAGACCATCGAGGCCGACGCGGTGCTGATCTCGACCGGACGCCGGGCCTATTCCGACAGCCTCGGGTTGAAAGAAGCCGGCGTCGCGGTCGACGAGCGCGGCCGGGTCAAGACCGACGGGCATCTCAGGACCAACGTGGCCGGCATCTACGCCATTGGCGACGTCATCGCCGGTCCGATGCTGGCGCACAAGGCCGAGGATGAAGGCGTGGCGGTGGCCGAGACCATTGCCGGCCAGGCCGGCCATGTGAATTACGACGTCATTCCGAGCGTCGTCTACACCAGCCCGGAAATCGCTTCGGTCGGCAAGACAGAGGAAGAGCTGAGGAAGGCCGGCATCGACTACAAAACCGGCAAATTCCCGTTCACCGCCAACGGCCGCGCGCGCGCCATGCTCCACACGGACGGCTTCGTGAAGATCCTCGCCGACAAAGCCAGCGACCGCGTGCTCGGCGTCCACATTGTCGGCTTCGGCGCCGGCGAGATGATTCATGAGGCGGCGGTGCTGATGGAATTCGGCGGCTCATCCGAAGACCTCGCCCGCACCTGCCACGCGCATCCGACAATGTCGGAAGCGGTGAAGGAAGCAGCGCTGGCGACGTTCTTCAAGCCGATCCATATTTAAGGAAACGCTGGAGGGACAGCACCCCCCTCTGGCCTGCCGGCCATCTCCCCCTCAAGGGGGGAGATTGGACTTCACCGCCGCGTCGCGAGCTTTCAAGTTTCTCACGTTTCTAACCTGGCGCTGTTCGTGAACTGCCGATCTCCCCTCTCGAGGGGGAGATGTCCGGCAGGACAGAGGGGGCGGTGAAGAATCGCGACGCTCGCCGATAGGTGCCCCAAACAAAACGGCCCGCTTTTCAGCGGGCCGTTCTTGGCTGGAATCAAGATGCCAGATCAGTTGGCCAGATTACGGGCTCGGCGCCGGAGCGGGCGCGGGTGCCGGGGCTGGCGCAGGAGCCGGTGCGGGAGCCGGTGCGGGAGCAGGGGCTGGTGCGGGAGCCGGTTCGGCGGGCTTCATCGGCTCAGCCGGTGCAGGTGCGGGCGCCGGTGTGCTGGCTGCCGGCGGCTCTGCGGGTGCAGGATGTTCGCCGCTTCTGCCGAAAACATAGTACGCGACAATCGCAAGGATGACGACGACCAGCGCAATCAGCCAGCCGCTGCCACCACCCGACCTGGGCGCTGGATCGTTAGGGTTCGCCATAAAAGTGTCCTCCGTGGATGAAAAGCATCAATCAACACCCCTCAACGCGCAACCGTTGAACGGGTTCATACTAGGCCTTCAAATTGACGAACGCAGGAAAATTCTGATTCGCAACCGCTCGTTGGCCTGTATTTCCCCCGCAAAATCAATCACGAACGAGGTAGAACGAGCTTAGCTGGCCTTTTCCGCCAAAAATAGGGCCAACCGCCTCCGCTTTGCGAATCAGTTGCGCACCGCACAGAGCCGGGCTTACGTGATTCGGTATTCAAGACGGGCGCTGCTCAGTCGACGGCGGTGACGGTATAGCCGGCCTTGCGAAAATCCTCGACCAGGCCTTCGGGGCCGGGAAGATGCATGGCGCCGACGGCCATGAAGGCATTGCCCTTGGCCAGGATCGGTGCGGCATGGTCGGCCATGACCTTGTTGCGGCCGGTGATCATCGTCCGGTCGAATTCGGCGTAACCTGCGTCGTCGTCTTCGTCGGGCGAGATCGAACGCAACAGCGGCCAGAAGGTGCCGGTGTCGCCGCGCTGGTAAAGCACGATCATGGTTTCGTTGATGTCGTTTATCTTGTCGCCGAGCTTCAGGGTCTCGACCAGCCCTTTGATGTGGAACGCAATCGGCAGCGAGGCCATGGCGCGCAGCTGGCTGGCAGCGGTCTCCAACCCTTCCACCGGTTTCCCCAAGGCCTTGGCGTCCTGCGCCAGCTTGACGTCCAGAACCGGTGCGCCGCCTGCCTGACGGGCGACCTCACAGACCGGCAGCGCGACCATGGCCGACAGCAGCCACGGCTTCATCTTGGAGACGCTCGCCGGCGGAATGCCGCGCGCATCGAGCCCTTTGTTCACCACCGCCGCATCCTCCGGCGACAACAGCGACGACAACGTCGTGTTGTCGGTGAACATCATCAGCTCGGGTTCCTTGAGCATGGCCTCCATCATCTTCTGCTTGTCGAGCACGTCGGTGGTCTCGATGATGATGGTGCCGGCGGCGTCATAGGCTTTCCTGGCTGCCGGCGGCAGAGTGGTCACGCGCGGGTCGGTCATGTGCATGGTGCCGAACAGGAAGGATGCCTTTTCGCCTGATTTCTCCAGCTTCCACAACAGGCCCTTGCCGTTCAGCGTCGCTGCTGCTTCCGTCTCGATCCTGGAATAGGTGGCGGGGTCTTCCTTCTGCAGGGCCGACAGCAGATCGGCGCCGGCGCAGGCCGGGGCTTCGGCATGCGCCCTGCCCATGGCAAGCAGCAGCACGACGAGAAAAGACAGGCAAAACACGGCGTTGAGCGCGACGAGCAGCTTCAGCGACACAAGGGCCGCGCGATCGGCAATGGCAAGGGCGCGTTTCATGGTGCGGTTCTAGGACTGAAAAGCGGCGAAACGGTTAACCGGCGTGGGGAAATTGTCCTGGACTTATACAGTGGTCACGCGCGGGGATGCGCGGATTCGTAAATCTCGAGCAGTCTTGCGGTGTCGACGCCGGTATAGACCTGCGTCGTTGACAGGCTGGCGTGGCCGAGCAGTTCCTGGATGGTGCGCAGGTCGCCGCCGCGCCCGAGCAGATGGGTGGCGAAGGAATGGCGCAACGCGTGCGGCGTCGCGGTGTCAGGCAGGTTCAGCGCCGAGCGCAGCCTGGCCATGTCGCGCTGGACGATGGCCGGGTTGAGCGGCCCGCCGCGGGCGCCGCGAAACAGCAGGCCCTTGGGATCGAGATGGTAGGGACACAGTTTTCGGTATTCGGCGATTGCCCTGAGCGCCACCGGCAGCACCGGCACCAGCCGTGTCTTGCCACCCTTGCCGGTGACGCGCAGCACGGTGTCGGCTTCCGATGCCAGGTCGGCGGCGCTGAGGCCCAGCGCTTCGGAAATGCGCAGGCCCGATCCATAAAGCAGCGTCAGCACGGCGGCGTTGCGGGCGGCGATCCAGGGCTCTTCAGCCAGCTGGCCTTCCACCGACACGACATGTTTGGCATCGCTGGCGGTCAGCGGCTTGGGCAGCGATTTCGGCTGGCGCGGCGCGCGCAACGCAGCGGCACCGGCGGCATTGGCGAGACCGCGCCGTTCGAGGAAGCGCAGCAGCGAGCGGATGCCGGCGAGGCCGCGTCCGAGCGTGCAGGCGCCGGCGCCGGCGTTGCGCCGCGCGGCAAGAAAGCCGCGCAGATCGGCCGGGCGGAGAGTGGCGATGTCGGAAAGACCAGGCGAGCCGCCGCAATGCCCTGTGAGGAAATGCAGGAACTGGCGCGTGTCGCGCTCATAGGCTTCGACGGTCGCCGGCGACAGCCGGCGCTCGCGCGCCAGCATCTTCAGCCAGCTTTCGCGCGCTGCCTGGAGGTCGGGTTTTGCCGGGATGAGAAATTCCTGCATGCCGCCATTGTCAGGCAGCCGGGTTAGGAAGCGGTGAAGAACCTGTCATTGAAATGACGCCGGTAGGGCGTTAGAGCAGGGCAAAGGATATCAGCCATGTCGAAGCCCCAGAACCCCGTGCAAATGGCCGTGATCGGCGCCGCCCACGGCATCAAGGGCGAATTGCGGGTGAAGACTTTCACTGGCGAGCCGATGGCGCTGGCCGATTATGGGCCGCTCTATGCCAAGGACGGCCGCGTTTTCCAGATCACCGACATAAGGCCCGCCAACACCGTCGTGGTGGTGCGCTTCAAGGGCATTGCCGACCGCAACGCCGCCGAGGCGCTGGCCGGAACCGAGCTGTTCGTCGACCGCTCGATGCTGCCCGACGATGGCGAGGAGGACGAATTCTACCACGCCGATCTCGTCGGACTTGAAGTCCGCGACGATAAGGGCGCGGTCATCGGCAAGGTGGTGGCGGTGCATAATTTCGGCGGCGGCGACATTCTCGACGTTACCCTCGGCGGGCGCAAAGGCGTGCTGATCCCGTTCACCCAGGCCGCCGTGCCTCAGGTTTCGATCGCCGAAGGTTTTCTCCGCGTCGACCCGGCAGCCGCCGGCCTTGTCGAGGATGAGGATGGCGACGCGCCGCGCGAAGAAGATTTCGACGCGAAGGGCCGACCGCGCGGGCCGCGCGAAGCCGGAGGCAACCGGTGACGTTCAAGGCGTCGGTGCTGACGCTCTATCCCGAGATGTTTCCGGGCGGGCTAGGCCTGTCGCTGGCCGGACGGGCGCTCGCAGTCGGGACATGGTCGCTGGAAGCTATCCAGATCCGCGACTTCGCCAGCGATCGCCATCACACCGTCGACGACACGCCGGCCGGCGGTGGCGCCGGCATGGTGATGCGCGCCGATGTGCTGGCCAAGGCGATCGACCACACGTCGCCGGCGGGCGATCCGCGGCCGCGTTTGCTGATGAGCCCGCGTGGAAAGCCGCTGACGCAGGCGCACGTGCGCGAACTGGCTGGCGGGCCAGGCGCCGTCATCGTTTGCGGCCGGTTCGAGGGCGTCGACCAGCGGCTGATCGAGGCGCGTGGACTGGAAGAGGTCTCCATCGGCGATTTCATCCTGTCGGGCGGCGAGCCGGCGGCGCTCGTGCTGCTCGACGCCGTTGTGCGGCTGTTGCCCGGCGTCATGGGCAATGCGGTGTCGGGCGAGGAAGAAAGTTTCGAGAACGGCCTGCTCGAACACCCGCATTACACGCGGCCACAGGAGTTCGAAGGCCGCCCCATCCCCGACGTGCTGGTCTCCGGTAATCACAAGAAGATCGCCGCGTGGCGGCGCGCCGAGTCCGAGAAGCTGACCAGGGAGCGCCGGCCGGATTTGCTCGCCGCTCAGCCCTTGGCAAAATAGTAGACGGCGAGAAACAGGCCGACGGCGATGACGAAGCCGCGTACTGCGTTTTGCGGCACGCGCTTGGCGATCCAGACGCCGGCATAGCCGCCGAGCGCGCCGCCGGGGATCATGACGATTGCCTGAGGCCAGGCAACAACGCCGCCGGAAACGAAGACCAGTATGGCAACGGCGGCGATGACCACGGCCAGCATGTTCTTCAGCGCGTTCAGCCGGTGATAGTCGCCGGATTGCGTCAGGCCGAGCGTCGCCAGCATCATGACGCCCATGCCGGCGCCGAAGAAGCCGCCATAGATGGCGGTAGCGAACTGCGCCAGCGAACCGGCCAGAGAGCCGACCGTGGCTTCATGCCCAGGCTTCGGCGTTGGTTTCAGCCACGGCCCGGCGGCGAACAAGGCGGTTGCGGCCAGCAGCAGCCACGGCACGAGGGCGCGGAACGACGGATTTGAGAGCGCCAGCAGGATGAGCGCACCAGCCAGCGCGCCCAAAGCCGAGATCAGGCAAAGCAGCAGCGCGCCGCGCCAGAAATGCTTGATGTCGGTCCAGTAAGCCAGCGTCGAGGTGATGTAACCGGGAAACTGCGTTACCGAGGACGTGGCGTTGGCGACGATCGGCGGCAGGCCGGCCAGCGTCATGGCGCCGAAGGTTATGAAGGTGCCGCCGCCGGCAACCGCGTTGACGGCGCCTGACAGAAAACCCGCGAGGAAGAGCAGGACTGCGTCGAAAACAGACATTGTGAGGCCGCCGGACAAGTGTGCTGCTCCCGGATTAGGAAGCTTGAAGGGCCGGCGCAACCCTGCACTGGACGATTGCGTGGTGGCATGCGACCAAAAAAGACAGGGCCAAGGCGTGACAAGTCAGTGAAATAGCTGTATGTGCCCGCCCGTACTGGCGAGAAAAATCTCCCGGACCCGTCAACAATGACGGTGTAGTCGCCCCTGCCCAATGTTTCGAAGACAAGATGTCTCGGGGACAAAGGGCATAGCCGAGCGGTCAATGGAACTGCAAGGCGAGTGTCGGACGCTCTGACTGTCGGAAGAACAAGAAGTGGACTTTTGAGATGGATATCATCCGTCAGCTCGAGGCCGAACAGGCCGCCAAGATCGAAGCCAAGCGCAAGCTTCCCGAGTTTCAGCCCGGCGACACCGTGCGCGTCCAGGTCCGCGTGACCGAAGGCACCCGCACCCGCGTCCAGGCCTATGAGGGCGTCGTCATCGCCCGCGCCGGCGCCGGCTTCCAGGAAAATTTCACCGTCCGCAAGATCTCCTACGGCGAAGGCGTCGAGCGCGTTTTCCCGGTCTACTCGCCGATGGTCGAAGGCGTCGAGATCGTGCGCCGCGGCAAGGTGCGCCGCGCCAAGCTCTATTATTTGCGCGACCGTCGCGGCAAGTCGGCCCGTATTTCGGAAAACACCGGCGTGCGCGCCCGCAAGCTCAACGATGAGGAGCGCGACGCGCTGAACGCCGAGAAGGCCCGCATCGAAGCCGAGAAGGTTGCCGCTGCCCAGGCGCTGGCCGCCGAGACGGCCGCCAAGGAAGCTGCCGAGAAGAAGGCCGTCGACGAAGCCGCCAAGGCCGCCGACGAGGCTGCAAAGGCGGCGGAAGCGACCCCGGCCGAATAAACCTGGTCCAAGGATTTTGAAAAGGCGGCTTCGGCCGCCTTTTTTCGTTTCACCAGACTGTGAACGATTGCCGGCCGAGAGTTTGGCCATGGCTGTTGACTCGAATTATCTTGTACACTAAATGATAGTGTACAAATAAAATGGAGAACTGACATGGCACTCTACACCACACAGGCTCGCGTCACCGGCGGCCGCGCCGGCCACGGCGAGACCAGCGACGGCCTGCTGAAGGTCGACCTCGCTTTGCCGAAGGAGCTCGGCGGACAGGGTGGCGCCACCAATCCCGAGCAGCTGTTCGCGGTCGGCTATGCCGCCTGCTTCGAAAGCGCCATCCGCTTCGTCGCGCGCAAGCAGAAGCTGCCGCTGGACGATGCGGCGGTGAGCGCCACCGTCAGCCTGCTTCCCAATGGTGAAGGCTTCAAACTTGGTGTCGCACTGGCCGCCGAGACCAAAGGCCTTGATCAGGCGGCGGCAGAAGCGCTTGTATCGGCCGCGCATCAGATTTGCCCCTATTCCAATGCGATCAAAGGCAATGTCGAGGTGGCGCTTTCGACCGTGGCGCTTCCGGCAAAGGCAGCATGACGACGAAGACCGAAACCAGGGCCAGCGAAGTCCCGGCGGACACCGCCGGGAGGATCGCCGTTCCGCGCCTCGACCAGCAGCTTTGCTTCGCGCTCTATTCGGCGAGCGGGCTGATGACCAAGCTCTATCGGCCGCTGCTTGACCCGCTCGGCCTGACCTATCCGCAATATCTGGCGATGCTGGCGCTGTGGCAGCATGCGCCGAGCACGGTCGGCGAACTCGGCGAGGCGCTGGGGCTGGATTCGGCGACATTGACGCCTCTGCTCAAGCGGATGGAAGCGGCTGGTCTCGTCACCCGCCGTCGCGATCCGGCCGACGAGCGCCGCGTGCTGGTCGAACCGACTGCCAAGGGCCAGGCGCTGCGCGCCCGCATCAAGGACGTATCCGCAGGCCTTGCCTGCGCCATGCCGCTGGAAGTCGAGGAGCTGAAGTCGCTGCACCGGACCTTGACCGGATTTGTCGCCAAGCTGCGTGAGGCTACGTCACCATCCTGATCCGTCATCTGACGGGTTCCCGTGTCCAGGAGGGGCCTGGTTTGCCGGCGGCGCAATCACGGAATAAATTCCGACCACGGGGCGTTCTAAAACCGCGTTGGTTGAAGGCATTGGAATCCGCTTTCACCGGACGCTGAGCACCGGACCGGCTTGCAAGCCGTCTGCGGACGGCTAAAGTCGTGCCTGGATTTTCATGCGAGCCCGGCTGCAAGCGGGCTTCTCATCCTGGAGCGTGTCATGACCAAATCGAAGCTGCTGCTGGCCGCCCTCGCGGCCTGTTTCCTCGCGCCCGTCGCTGCATGGGCGGCCGATGCGCTGCCCGATCTCGGCGGCAAGAAGGTCGTGGTGGTGACGGAAAACGCCTATCCGCCGCTGCAGTTCATCGACGCCAAGACCGGCAAGCAGATCGGCTGGGAGTATGACGCGATGGACGAAATCGCCAAGCGGCTGAACTTCGAGGTGGAGTACCAGAACACCTCCTGGGACGCGATGATCCAGGCGGTTTCCGACAACCAGTACAACATTGGCATGACCGGCATCACCATCAAGGACGACCGAAAGGAGAAGGTCGATTTCTCCGACCCCTATATGCGTTCGGAGCAGTTCATGCTGGTGCGCGCCGATGAAAGCCGCTTCACCGACGCCAAGACCTTCGCCGCCTTCAAGGACGGGTTGATCGGCGCGCAGGCCGGAACGACGCCGTTCTACACCGCCGTCTACAGCGTGCTCGACGGCAATGAGCAGAACCCGCGCATCAAGCAGTTCGAGACCTTCGGCGCTTCGGTGCAGGCACTGAAATCCGGCGACGTCGATGTCGTCCTGACCGACGGCACCGCCGGCAAAGGCTATGTCGATGCCTCCGGCGGCAAGCTCAAGCTGATCGGCGGCCCGCTCGGCACCGAGGATTTTGGCTTCATCTTCCCGAAGGGCTCGGACCTGGTGAAGCCGGTCAACGCGGCGATCGCGGCGCTGAAGGCCGACGGCACGATCGAGGCGCTGAACAAGAAGTGGTTTCTCGACTACAAGATGGGGCAGTGATGTCCGACTCCTTACCCTCCCCCTTGTGGGGAGGGTCGATCCGCGAAGCGGAGCGGGGTGGGGGTGCCAGCGCCGGCGCTTTGTCACGACCCCCACCCCGGCTCACCAGCTTTGCGATGCAAAGCTTGTTCGCCGACCCTCCCCACAAGGGGGAGGGTGAAGCGCCCTGATGGCCACGCCCCCCGCTTCGACTCTCAAATCCGATTTCCCCTGGTGGCTTGCCGCCGCGATCGCGCTCGCCGTCGTCGCTGCGCTCTCCATTGCCGCCAGCGATCTCTACGCCCAGGTTTTTGCCACCGTCGCCAAAGGCATCGGCATCACCATTCTTGTCACCGTGGTCGCCTTCGCGCTGGCTTCCGCCGTCGGGCTCGGCATTGCGCTGATGGGGTTGTCGGGGTCGCGTTGGCTCAAGCAGATCGCTCGTTTCTATGTCGAGATCATCCGCGGCGTGCCGATCCTGGTGCTGTTGTTCTGGATCGCCTTCGCCGGCGCGCCGGCCTTCGTGGCTGCGTGGAATGCGCTGACCGCGCCGCTGCAAAACGCCGGCTATCTCGGCGAGCTTTTGGTGCGCGACGTGTCGCTGTTGTGGCGTGCGATCATGGCGCTGACCATCGGTTATTCCGCCTTCATCTCCGAGGTCTTCCGCGCCGGCATCCAGTCAGTCGAGAAAGGCCAGATCGAGGCTGCCAAGGCGCTCGGGCTGACGCGCACGCAGCGCTTCCGGCTGATCGTCTTCCCACAGGCGATCCGCACCATCCTGCCGCCGCTCGGCAATGACTTCGTCGCCATGGTCAAGGATTCCTCGCTGGTCTCGGTGCTCGGCGTCGCCGACATCACGCAGATGGGCAAGATCTACGCCGCCGGCTCGTTCCGCTTCTTCGAGACCTATTCGATCGTCGCCTATATCTATCTCATCCTCACCGTCAGCCTGTCGCTGGCGCTGCGGGGGCTGGAGCAACGACTGCGGCGGGCGCAGCAGGAATAGAAGTCCGACGCGGGCACGGCTACGATCGCGGAGGACAGGATTCCGGAGGATGCAGGCGATGACGATCGACAAGGCCAATGCGGCGCTGGGTACCGTCTATTCGGCCGACACGCCGGAAGGGCTGGCCAAGGCCTATGCAGACTGGGCCGCGACCTATGACGGCGAGACCGCTTCGCTCGGCTATCTGCTGCCGTTCCTGATCACCGCCTGGGTGGCGCGCCATGTGAAGGTGGGTGAAGGCCCGCTGCTCGACGCCGGCTGCGGCACCGGCCTGTCAGGCCCGTCATTGAAGGCGCTGGGTTATCACGACATTGCCGGCCTCGACCTCTCCGACGACATGCTGAAGATCGCCGGCAGCCGCAATGCCTATGGCGATCTGAAGCAGGCCATGCTCGGCGGGCCGCTACCCTGGCCGGACGGGCATTTCCGCGCCTTTCTGTCGACTGGCGTGTTCACCATCGGCCATGCGCCGGCGTCCGGCCTGCACGAGCTTGTCCGCATCACCAGGAAAGGCGGCCACGCCATCTTCACCGTGCGCGACCAGGTTTTCGAAAGCGGCGGCTTCCAGGACGTGTTCGACGGGCTGGAACGGGCCGGGAAATGGCAGCCGGTCGAGCAAAGCCCATGGTTCCGCTGCTATGCGATCGCCGAGCCGGATGCGTTGGTAAAGACTTTTGTGTTCGAGGTGCTTTGAGCGCCGCCCTCTTCGCCTTCTCTCACAAGGGGAGAAGCGAAAACACGCCGCAATTGCCGAAAACCGAAAACATTGGTATGAGCCACGCCATGGAAGAGCTTTTTGGCGATCCGGCCTATAAGGGTTTCGTGCTGCAGGACCGAAAACGCCTGCCGTCGCGTTTCTCTTCGCGCATTTCCGGCGCGCTCACCAGCCGACTTAGCTAAGCCGCTTTCGCCGGGCCGAAGGCTTCGGCGCGTCTGCCCTTCCCCTTTTTGCAAATCGACGGATTTACGCACATGAGCGCACCGCGCACCCTCTACGACAAGATTTTCGACGACCATGTCGTCGATCGCCAGGATGATGGCACCTGTCTGCTCTACATCGACCGCCATCTCGTCCATGAAGTGACCAGCCCGCAGGCCTTCGAGGGTCTGCGCATGACCGGCAGAAAAGTCCGGCATCCGGAAAAGACGCTGGCCGTGGTCGATCACAATGTCTCGACCTCGCCCGAGCGCAAATTCGGCATCAAGAACGAGGAAAGCCGCATCCAGGTCGAGGCCTTGGCCAAGAACGCTAGGGATTTCGGCGTCGAATATTACTCCGAAAACGATATCCGCCAAGGCATCGTCCACATCATCGGGCCGGAGCAGGGCTTCACGCTGCCTGGCATGACGATCGTCTGCGGCGACAGCCACACCTCGACGCATGGCGCCTTCGGCGCACTGGCGCATGGCATCGGCACCTCCGAGGTCGAGCATGTGCTGGCGACGCAGACGCTGATCCAGCGCAAGGCCAAGAACATGCTGGTGCGTGTCGATGGCCAGTTGCCGGAAGGCGTCACCGCCAAGGACATTATCCTCGCCATCATCGGCGAGATCGGCACCGCCGGCGGCACCGGCTATGTCATCGAATATGCCGGTGAGGCGATCCGCGCGCTGTCGATGGAAGGCCGCATGACGATCTGCAACATGTCGATCGAGGGCGGCGCGCGCGCCGGCCTGATCGCGGCCGACGAAACCACCTTCGCCTATGTCAAGGGCAAGCCGCGCGCGCCGAAGGGCGCGTCGTGGGACGCCGCGCTCGAATACTGGAAGACGCTGCAGTCCGACGAGGGCGCGCATTTCGACAAGGTGATCGTGCTCGACGCGGCCAAGCTGCCGCCGATCGTCTCCTGGGGTTCCTCGCCCGAGGACGTCGTTTCGGTGCAGGGCGTCGTTCCCAATCCGGAAGAGATCACGGACGAGAACAAGCGGACGTCAAAGATCCGCGCGCTCGACTATATGGGGCTGACGCCGGGCACGAAGATCACCGACATCACGCTCGACCGCGTCTTCATCGGCTCCTGCACCAATGGCCGCATCGAGGATCTGCGTGCGGTGGCCAAGGTGGTCGAAGGCAAGACGGTGAGTGCGCATGTCGATGCGATGATCGTGCCGGGCTCCGGTCTGGTCAAGGAACAGGCGGAGGCCGAGGGTCTCGACAAGATCTTCATTGCCGCCGGTTTCGACTGGCGCGAGCCGGGCTGCTCGATGTGCCTGGCCATGAACGACGACCGGCTGAAGCCGCATGAGCGCTGCGCCTCGACCTCGAACCGCAATTTCGAGGGCCGGCAAGGCTTCAAGGGCCGCACCCATCTGGTGTCGCCGGCGATGGCGGCGGCGGCGGCGATCGCCGGCCATTTCGTCGACATCCGCGACTGGAAATAGCGCAGACTGTTTCAAGCCTGATCTGAGCTTATGCAAACCCCGAACGGCAAAACCGTTCGGGGTTTTGTTTAATGCGCGCCGCTCTAAGACCCTTGGGGTATATGCCCTAGCCGGCACGCCGGATGATTTCATGAAATTCCTCCCGGCTGCCGGGTTCGTCGGCCGCGACCACCAGCGCCAGTTCGCGCTCGTCGAAGATCTTGAACCACTCGTCCCATTCGACCAGCTCGTAGCCGCCTGCGTTGACCGGGCGTTCAGGTTGATCCTGGTCCTGATAGGCGTGCTGGCCGAAGACGAGCCTCAGCAACGGCTGCGTTCCGGTTTCGGGCGATACATCGACGATCGCCGGAAATCCGGCGCGCCCTGCGGCCCATGAGCGAATTGCTTCGTGGTCGGTCAGCGTGATCGTGTCGGCCATGAATAACTTCTCCTTGATTGCTGTCACGAAACGCCTGCCTCAGGTCCCGGTTCCGTGCAGCAGCTTCATCAGTGGCGACTTGCATATTCGTCCCGGCTTAACCGCTTGTTGGGGCTTGCGCTCTAAGGTCTTCCCTGACGTCAAGCGGGGAAGTCACCGTCCTTTGGACACCGGCCTGTTCATAGCGCTGCTCAATCCGACGATCGCGCTGGCGCTCGGCGCGGCGTTCCTCGTGCTATGGTTCTATCAGCGCCACCGGCCCTATCTGGCTGTGCTCGGCACGAGCTATTGCGTGTCCGCGCCCGGCTTCCTGCTGCAGTATTTCACGCTGCCCGGCGGCATGGTGCTGACCAAGCTGGTCTCCAACCTCTGCTTCACGCTTGCCGCCTGTTGCCTCGTCGGTGCGATCATCTCACGCTACGGCAGGCGCGTGCCCTATATCGCGATCGGCATTCTGGCGGGTGGCGGGATGGTGGCATTCTGCTGGTTCCTGTTCGTCCAGCCGGACTTGACTTGGCGCATCCTGTCGATCAATTTCGGCTTTGGCGGCCTCAGCCTGCTGGTCGCCGCCGAGCTGCGCGCCGTGCGCAAGAACGGCCCGACGGAAAAAATCCTGTTCGTACTGTCGCTGCTGTCCGGGCTGAACTTTATCGGCCGCACGCTGCTCGTCGTCATCTCGCACGGGCCGTTCACCAGCTATGACGGGTTTTATGGCTCGTCCTACTGGACGACGGCGCTTTTGTCGCACGCGCTGCTGTCGTTGCTGATCGCGCTCTGCCTGTTCTCGGCAGCTGCGCTCGACGTGATGAAGGCGCTGAAGACCGAGACGCACACCGATCCGCTGTCTGGCCTGCTCAACCGCAGGGGTTTCGAGGAGCGCGCCTTGCTGGTGCTGCAGCATTGCGCTGTTACCAAGGTGCCGGTCGCGCTGGTGCTGGCCGATCTCGATCACTTCAAGGCGCTCAACGACAAATACGGACATGCCGCGGGCGACCAGGTGATCGCCGACTTCGCCGCCAAGCTTCGCGCGGCCGCCGGCACGCGTGCGGTTGCCGGCCGCATCGGCGGCGAGGAGTTCGCTGTGCTTCTGTCGCTGAGCGATCTTGCCACGGCGCGGCTGTTTGCCGAAGCCGTGCGCACGCACTATTCGGCCGGCAGTGTCGACGGGTTGCCGCCGGGCACCAGGGTGACCGCGAGCTTCGGCGTCGCGGCGCGCACCGGCGACGAAGGGCTGGAGCCGCTGATGCGGCGCGCCGACGAAGCGCTCTACAAGGCCAAGAAGAACGGCCGCGACAGTGTGCGATTGTCCTATGAGCGGGCGGAAACGGTGTTCATCCCGGATACAGGCAGCGTCGGTTAGCGTCTCGCTTAAACGGCCTCTCGGCCGTGCCGGATCATCAGCGGCAAGGGCTGAGGTTGGGCATTTCGCCATCGGAGAGGCCGTACATATAGGAGCGGCCCTTCACGAACACCGGCGGCTGGTAGCAGCCACGCCTGGAGATGTGATCCGCCTCGTCTTCATAAAGGACTTCCGGTTCCGCTTCCGGCTGCCCGGCGCTGGTGTAGTCGGACAATTTCTTGGCCAGCCTGCCTTGGCCGACAATGATGCGCTTGTAGCCGGCGGCGCTGTCGATGACGAGATTGCCTAGGGAATCGGCATAGACGCGGTCATGATGGCGCGACCAGGCCATTGCCGGGGCGGCGAAGCCGAGACTGGCTGTCGCCAGCACAAGCGCCGCAAGGCGCGCTCTTCCTGAATTCGAAAGCATGGTGTCCTCTCTGCTGTGGACCCGATCGAATCGGAAATTAACCTTTTCTTAACCTTTGTTAAGAGGGCAGGCGCATCCGGCGGCGATCTCTCGCCAAACATGGTTAATATCCGACGGGATGGAAACCCGGGCGTCATCATTCGGCCATGCTTGCCCGCACCATCGGCCGCGACGCACACAACTACGCTGACGTCGGGTGAGCTTGATCTTGGTGGAACATCGCGGCTAGTTAGCCGCGCAGGAGGACAGCATATGGCGTTACGCCGGACGTTTCGGGTGACGCTGTTGTCGATCCCCTTGCTGACTGCCGCAGCCTGCGTGCCGCAGAACGGCGCGCCGACGGCGGTGAATACCGTACCACCCACTGTCGCGCCCGTGCCGGCTCAGCAGTCCGCCGCACCTGTGGCGCCCCCGGCTTCCGCAACGGCTCCGACAGCGCCTGCCGCACCTTCAGCCAAGATCGTCACCGACCTTACCGCGCCGCGGTCTGCTGTCGGCACGGCAACTTACAGATGCGGCAATGGCGGCATGATCACCATCCAGAACCTCGGCACGGCGTTGCGCGTTGTCAGGCCCGATGGCACGACCGAGGAGTTTGCCGCATCACCCGCCAACCAGTCCAGCCGCTACCAGGAAGCCGCGTCGCATGACGCAATCGTGATCGACGCGCGCGAGGCGCTGGTGATGAAGAGGGGCTCGACACCACAGACCTGCAAACGATAGCCTGGCGTCGATTGCAAAGGAAATGCCGCACTGCAGCGAACGGTGCGCCGGCTTTCGACGGTGGCCAAATCGATTGAAGCGAAACAGCAGCCTTTTGTCAGACTAAATGACGTTTTCAAAACGATTTTCCGGCTTTGACGCGGTGCAAAAAGAGCATTAGAAACCGGCTGTCTGAAGTCATATATCGAGGCGGTAAGTGCCGCTTTCCACCGCGGCTCCGGACATCGAACTGGGGCAGCCATGAGCAAATCACCAGCCACCCGAACCGCCAGACGTGAACGGCCGCTCTCGCCGCACCTGACGATTTACCGCCCACCGATCACCATGACGATGTCGATCATTCACCGCATCACTGGCGGGGCGCTGTATTTCGGCACGCTGCTGGTCGCCGCGTGGCTGATGGCGGCGGCGAGTTCGCAAGGCGCTTTCGATTGGATCAACTGGGCCTTCGGCACCTGGCTCGGCCGGCTCATCCTGTTCGGCTACACCTGGGCGCTGATGCACCACATGCTGGGCGGCGTGCGCCATCTCGTCTGGGACACCGGCGCCGGGCTGGAGAAACACACGGCATCGAAGATCGCCTGGGCGACGCTCGCCGGTTCCATCCTGCTCACGCTGCTGATCTGGGTCGCCGGCTACATGGCGCGGGGAACCTTGTGATGAGCGGCACGAACAACAACGATATGCGCACGCCGCTGGCCAAGGTCCGCGGTCTGGGCTCGGCCCGCGAAGGCACCGGGCATTTCTGGCGACAGCGGCTGACGGCCATTGCCAACATCCCCCTGATACTGTTCTTCGTCGGGTTCCTGATCGCGCTCAATGGCGCCGGCTTCGCCGAGGTGCGGGCGGCGCTCGCCAGTCCGTTCGTGGCGCTGGTGTTGGCGCTGGTGCTCGTTTCCGGTCTCACCCATATGCGTGTCGGCATGCAGGTCATTATCGAGGATTACGTGCATGCCGAAGGCATGAAGCTGGCGCTGATCGCACTCAGCACGTTTTTCACCATAGCGGTCGGCGTCGCCTCGATCTTCGCCCTGCTCAAACTGGCATTCGGAGGCTGATTTGGCCAAGGACGCGAAATCGGCCACCGGCTATACCTTTGTCGACCACAAGTTCGACGTGGTGGTCGTCGGCGCCGGCGGCGCCGGCCTGCGCGCCACGCTCGGCATGGCCGAGCAGGGCCTGCGCACGGCCTGCATCACCAAAGTGTTCCCGACCCGCTCGCACACGGTGGCGGCACAAGGCGGCATTGCCGCGTCGCTGTCCAACATGGGTCCGGACTCCTGGCAGTGGCACATGTACGACACCGTCAAGGGTTCGGACTGGCTGGGCGACGTCGACGCCATGGAATATCTGGTGCGCGAGGCACCGGCGGCGGTCTACGAGCTCGAGCATTACGGCGTGCCGTTCTCGCGCACCGAAGAGGGCAAGATCTACCAGCGGCCGTTCGGCGGCCACATGATGAATTATGGCGACGGCCCGCCGGTGCAGCGCACCTGTGCTGCCGCCGACCGCACCGGTCACGCCATCCTGCACACGCTCTACGGCCAGTCGCTGAAGAACAATGCCCAGTTCTTCATCGAGTATTTTGCGCTCGACCTGATCATGGAGCCGGACGGCACCTGCACCGGCGTCGTCGCCTGGAACCTCGACGACGGCACCATCCATCGCTTCTCCGCCAAGATGGTGGTGCTGGCGACCGGCGGCTATGGCCGCGCCTATTTCTCGGCGACGTCGGCGCACACCTGTACAGGCGACGGCGGCGGCATGGCGGCACGGGCGGGCTTCCCGCTGCAGGACATGGAGTTCGTGCAGTTCCATCCGACAGGCATATACGGCGCCGGCTGCCTGATTACCGAAGGCGCGCGCGGCGAGGGCGGCTATCTCGTCAATTCCGAGGGCGAGCGCTTCATGGAACGCTACGCGCCGTCGGCCAAGGACCTGGCCTCGCGCGACGTCGTCTCGCGTTGCATGACGCTGGAGATCCGCGAAGGCCGCGGGGTCGGCAAGAACAAGGACCATATTTTCCTGCATCTCGACCATCTCGATCCGGCCGTGCTGCATGAGCGGCTGCCGGGCATTTCGGAATCGGCCAGGATTTTCGCCGGCGTCGACCTGACCAAGGAGCCGATCCCGGTGCTGCCGACGGTGCACTACAATATGGGCGGCGTGCCGACCAATTACTGGGGCGAGGTGCTGAACCCGACGGTCGAGAATCCTGACCGGGTGTCACCCGGGCTGATGGCGGTCGGCGAGGCCGGCTGTGCCTCCGTGCACGGCGCCAACCGGCTGGGCTCGAACTCGTTGATCGATCTGGTGGTGTTCGGCCGCGCCGCCGCAATCCGCGCCGGCCAGGTCATCGACCGTAATTCGGCGATCCCTTCGCCCAACGAAGCCTCGGTCGAAAACATCATGGACCGCTTCGACCGGCTGCGCCACGCCAATGGCTCGACGCCAACCGCTGTTCTGCGTGAGAAAATGCAGAAGGCGATGCAGGAAGACGCCGCCGTGTTCCGCACACAGGAGTCGCTC
Source organism: Mesorhizobium sp. M1004 (assembly GCF_040318795.1). NCBI lineage: Bacteria > Pseudomonadati > Pseudomonadota > Alphaproteobacteria > Hyphomicrobiales > Phyllobacteriaceae > Mesorhizobium > Mesorhizobium sp. M1004. The sequence goes on along the minus strand of NZ_JAMYNB010000014.1, from coordinate 84,554 downwards.
GAAAACGGCTGCAAGCGCATTTCGCAGATATGGACCGAGCTCAAGGACCTGAAAGTCTCCGACCGCTCGATGATCTGGAATTCCGACCTGGTCGAGACGCTGGAGCTGGAAAATCTGATGGCCAACGCCATCACCACGGTCTACGGCGCCGAGGCGCGCAAGGAGAGCCGCGGCGCGCATGCGCGCGAAGATTTTTCGGCCCGCGACGACATTGTCTGGCGCAAGCATACGCTGGGTCGGCTAAGCGAGGACGGCCAGGTGAGCCTCAGCTATCGTCCCGTGCACACCGAGCCGCTGGTGGCGGAAAAGGACGGCGGCATCAGCCTTGCCAAGATCGCGCCGAAGGCCAGGGTGTACTGACCATGGTGCCGAAGCCCGTCATCCGAAAGGACCAGAGGTAATGGTCGAACTAACGCTTCCCAAGAACTCCAAGGTGCAGCCGGGCAAGACCTGGCCGAAGCCGGAGGGCGCCACCAACCTGCGGGAATACCGCATCTACCGCTGGTCGCCCGACGATGACGAGAACCCGCGCATCGACACCTATTTCGTCGATATGGACGATTGTGGGCCGATGGTGCTCGATGCGCTGCTCTGGATCAAGAACAAGATCGACCCGACGCTGGCGTTGCGCCGCTCCTGCCGCGAAGGCATTTGCGGCTCCTGCGCCATGAACATCGATGGCTCCAACACGCTGGCCTGCACCAAGGGCTGCGACGACATTTCCGGCGCCGTCAAAGTCTACCCGCTGCCGCATATGCAGGTGGTCAAGGACCTGGTGCCCGACCTCACCAATTTCTACGCCCAGCACGCCTCGATCCAGCCATGGCTGAAGACAGTGTCGCCAGAGCCAGCCAAGGAATGGCTGCAGAGCCATGAGGACCGCGAAAAGCTCGACGGGCTCTACGAGTGCATCCTATGCGCCTGCTGCTCGACCTCGTGCCCGAGCTATTGGTGGAACGGCGACCGCTATCTCGGCCCGGCGACGCTGCTGCAGGCCTATCGCTGGCTGATCGACAGCCGCGACGAAGCCACGGGCGAACGGCTCGACGATCTCGAAGACCCGTTCCGGCTCTACCGCTGCCACACCATCATGAACTGCGCCCAGACCTGCCCGAAGGGGCTCAACCCGGCCAAGGCGATTGCCGAGATCAAGAAGATGATGGTGGAGCGCAGAGTCTGACGCCGCCGCTACCCGCCGACTTTTCGCCGGACGCCGTCGCGGCGCTGCGCGCCCGCCTCGATCTGGTGCGAAGCCAGCCTGTAAAAATCCTGTTTGCCATCGAAAGCGGCAGCCGCGCCTGGGGGTTTCCGTCTCCCGACAGCGATTATGACTGCCGCTTTGTCTATATCAGACCGGTAACCGATCACCTCGTGCTGCAGCAGGCGCGCGATGTGATCGAGTTTCCGATCGAAGGCGAGATCGATGCCGGCGGCTGGGATCTACGCAAGGCGTTGCTGCTGGCGCTTGGCGGCAATGCCGTCATAGTCGAATGGGCGAAGTCGCCGATCGTCTATGAGGAGGTTTCGGGGTTTCGCCAGCGCCTTCTCGATTTGCTGGCCGAGATCGTCGATCCGGCGAAGGTATCGCACCACTATCTCGGCCTTGCGCGTTCGCATGTCGCCAAGATCGGCAGTTTCTCCGGCGAGGTGAAGCTGAAGAAGCTGTTCTATCTGATCCGCCCGCTCGTGGCGCTCGACTGGATGGAACAGCGCGGCTTTGCCAGCCTGCCGCCGATGAACCTTGGCGAATGCCTCGATCAGACCGAGATACCGGCTCAAGCCAGCGACGAAATCCGCGGCCTGATCGAGCGCAAAAGCCGGACGCGGGAGATGGGCTCGGGCCTCATCCCGACCGCAATCGCGCGCTATCTCGAAGCCCGCTATGGTCACCACGAAATGAACCTAGTCGGCCCCGTCAGGGACAAAGCCGGCCAAGCGCGCAAACATGCCCTTGCAACCGAATTTTACCGCCGGGAGGCTGAACTTCAATGAGCGATGACCTTCCCATTCTCAATCCCGTCGAAGCCCGTGTGCTCGGCTGCCTGATCGAGAAGAAGGAGCTGACGCCGGATGTCTATCCGCTGACGCTGAATGCAGCACTTGCAGCCGCCAACCAGAAGACGGCGCGCGAGCCTGTCATGGCGCTGGAGCAGACGGAGGTGCATCGGACTCTCAAGCTGCTCGAGCAGAAGGGGCTGGTGCGTCAGATGTTCGGCTCGCGCGTCGAGCGCTATGAGCATCAGATGGCGCAGCGCTTCTCGCTGACCACGCCGCAGACCGCGGTGATCGGCCTGCTTTTGCTGCGCGGGCCGCAGACGGCGCATGAGTTGCTGGCGCGAGCTGAGCGCATGGCGCGGTTTTCGTCCGTCGAGGACCTGCGTGGCGAACTCGACATGCTGATCGGCCGCCGCCCGCCGCTCGTCCAGGAAATACCGCGCGGGCCGGGGCAGCGCGAGGACCGTTTTATGCATCTGCTCGCAGGACCGGTGGACGTCGCGGCGTTTTCGGTGCAGCGGAGCTCGCCGGCCTTGCCTGCTTCCGACCTGGAAGCGAGATTGGAGGCTCTGGAGCAGGAAGTCGCAGCCCTTCGCGCCCGGCTTGATGCGCTGGGCGCCCAATAGTATCCGAGACGTCGGCGGGACAGCACCCCCTCTGGCCTGCCGGCCATCTCCCCCTCAAGTGGGGAGATCAGATGTCACGCCGGCCTTCGCCAATTACGAACGTCGAAAGAAGAGTGCCAGCTACCGAGCTTCCAATCTCCCCGGGAGATGCCCGGCAGGGCAGAGGGGGGCGCGAAGAATCGCTACCCCGGGCAAAATCGGCGGATCACCCCAGTTTCGCGTCGAGCGACACTTTGATGGCGCCGAGCGCCTTCGAAACCGGGCATTCGGCCTTGGCCTTCTCGGCCAATTCCTTGAACTTCGCCGCATCGATGCCCGGTACCTTGCCGATCAGGGTGATGGCGCTGCCGGTGATGCCGGTGCCGGGGACCAGCGTCACCACCGCCTTGACGTCGAGCTCGGTGGCGGGCGTGCCGTTCTCGGCCAGGAAATGCGACAGCTGCATGGCGTAGCATCCGGCGTGTGCCGCCGCGATCAACTCTTCGGGATTGGTGCCGGATTTGCCGCTCTCGTCCTCGAAGCGAGCCTTGAACGAATAGGGCGTGCCCTTCAAGGTGCCGCTCTGGCTCTCGAGCGTGCCCGTGCCCTCCTTCAGATTGCCTTTCCAGACGGCGTTTGCGGTACGGTCCATAGAATTCTCCTTGATTACAGCGACAGCGCCGGCCACGCGGCGTTCCCTCCAACTATAGCGCGGCGGCAGGGGAAGACCACCGCGCTGTTTCGGCCGGATGCGACGCCGGCGTGCCCTGCAAATTCTTCTGAAAAAATGTGCGTGCAAAAATGTCGACTTGCATCGGCGCCGGCCGTCCTGCGAGCGTCCACGGATTCTCGTGGCGGATGGAGATCCAAGATGAACAATCTGTTTTCTGCCCATTGGAACGACGCCGACAAAAGCGCGCGTCTACGCGAGATCGAGTGCTCGCGATCTTCCGGCTTCGGCCGGCTGCTTGCTGCGGTCGCCGTGATCGGCATTGCGGTCTGCGTGCTCGACCACGCTGCTGCCGGCAAGGATGCCGCCGGCGCCGTGATCGCCTATGGGTCGTCACAGCAAGGGAGCTGGAAATGAAATATGTCTGTCTGGTCTACGGCGAGGAAAAGGACCTCCATGCCATGACGCCGGAGCGTCTGGCCAAGCTCGACTCCGATTCGATGGCCTATGACCGGTCATTGGACCAGCAAGGCAAGCTGATCATCGCGCAGGCGCTGCAATCGGTGAAGACGTCGAAGACGGTGCGGCGGCGCCAAGGCAAGCGGCTGATCACTGACGGTCCGTTTGCCGAAACCAAGGAGCAGTTGCTTGGTTTCGTCATGATCGAAGCCGACACTCTCGAACAGGCGCTGGAGATCGCCGGCAAAATTCCGCTGGCCGAAATCGGCACCGTCGAAGTCAGGGCGATCTACGACGTGCCGGGGTCGTAAGGCAGCAGCGGCGAGGTCATGCAGGCCGGCGGATCATATCCGCCGCCTTCTCGGCGATCATCACCACTGGCGAGGCGGTGTTGCCGGAGACGATGCGCGGCATGATCGAGGCGTCGACGACGCGCAGGCCCTCGACACCGGTCACGCGCAGGTCCGGGCTGACGACGGCGCGGTCATCGATGCCCATCCGGCAGGTGCCGACCGGGTGGAAGATGGTCGTGGCGATCGAGCCGATCTGGTGCAGCAGGTCATCATCGGACTGGTGGGTGAGGCCCGGCAGGATCTCCTCCGGCTGGAAACCGGCAAGCGCCTTGGCGGTCATGATGCTGCGCGCCTGGCGCACCGAGCGCAGCGCGATCTCGCGGTCGCGCACCGTCGAGAGGTAGTTCAGCCGGATATCGGGCTGCACTGCCAGCTCGCGCGTCGTGGCATGCACGGAGCCGAGGCTGTCGGGGCGCAAATTGCAGACCGACATGGTGATTGCCGGGAACGGGTGCAGCGGGTCGCCCAGCCGGTCGGTAGACAAGGGCTGGACGTGGTACTCCAGGTCCGGCGTCGCCATCGACGGATCGGATTTCGAGAACATGCCGAACTGGCTCGGCGCCATCGACATCGGTCCCGAGCGGCCAAAGGCATATTGCAGCGCGATCTTCGCCTTGCCGCTCAGGCTGTTGGCTAGCGTGTTGAGCGTCAGCGCCGACGACACTTTGTAGACAGTGCGGATCTGCAGATGGTCCTGAAGGTTCTCGCCGACATCGGGGCTGGCGTGAACCACATCGATGCCGAGCGCGGCGAGGCGATCCGGCTCGCCGACCCCGGAAAGCTCCAGCAGTTTCGGCGTGTTGATCGAACCGGCGGTCAGCAGCACCTCGCTCCTGGCCTTTGCCTCGATGGTTTGGCCGCCGACGCGATAACAAACGCCGATAGCACGCTTGCCCTCGAACAACACCGTCTCGACATGGGCGTTGACGACCAGCCTGAGGTTCGGCCGTCGCAGCGCCGGGCGCAAGAATGCCTTGGCTGTGTTCCAGCGCACGCCCTTGCTCTGGTTGACTTCGAAGAAGCCGGACCCCTCATTGTCGCCGTCGTTAAAATCCTCGCGCGGCATGATGCCGAATTCCTTGGCCGCCTCCTGCACGGTGTTCAGGATCGGCCAGGACAGGCGTTGCCGCGCCACTTTCCATTCGCCGCCGGAACCGTGCAGCTCGGTCTTGCCGCCATGATGGTCCTCGGATTTGAGGAAATAGGGCAGCACATCGTCCCAGCCCCAGCCGACATTGCCCATCTGCCGCCAGCCATCATAGTCCGCCGCCTGTCCCCGCATGTAGATCATGCCGTTGACCGAGGTGCAGCCGCCCAACACCTTGCCCCGGGGATAGAGCAGCGAGCGGCCGTTCAGGCCGGCTTCGGGGGCAGTCTTCATCATCCAGTCGGTGCGCGGATTGCCGATGCAATAGAGATAGCCGACGGGGATGTGCACCCAGTGGTAATTGTCGCTGCCGCCGGCCTCGAGCAGCAGCACGCGCGTCGCCGGGTTTTCGCTCAGCCGATTGGCCAGCACGCAGCCCGCCGTGCCTGCGCCGACGATGATGTAGTCGTAGTCGCCATCGAGCCGTTGGGTCATTGCGGTGGTTTACTCGGCGGTGTTCTACTCGGTTCTGCCGCCTGTTCGGCCCAGAACGATCGCAGCGTATCGGCAAGGCCGCAATAGGCGCGACAACGCCTGTTGTAATGGTCCTGCATGGCCGGGTTCGGACGATAGGCGGCGCTTGACCGGGTCATGGCGTCGACGCCGGCCTCGTAGTCGGCGAACAGGCCGGCCGCGACCCCGGCGCCGATCGCCGCACCGAGTGCGCCGGTCTCGCGTGCTTCAGGGACGGTGATCGGCACGCCAAGCCCGTCGGCGAAGATTTGCGGCCAGTGCTCGCTGCGCGAACCGCCGCCGGACAGCACCGCCTTGTCGAAGCTGACACCGGCGTCCTTCAGGACATTGATGTGGCGCCGGTGCTCGAACATCACGCCCTCGAACAGCGCGCGCAGCATATGGCCTTCCCTATGCCAGCCGGCGAGGCCGTAGAAGCCGGCGCGGAACTCCGCCCCTTGTCCCGACCCGTAGAGAAACGGGTGGAACATCGGATCGTCCCAGGTTGGCGTCACCGCGCCGACAGCCGCGTTGCAGTGGCCGAACGGATCGTCATAATGGGCACCGCGCTCGACGCGAAGTCGGCGTTATCGCTAAGCGGTTGCATCATTAGTGCCCGTGACGAGCGACCTGAACCCAGGACGCCCGATCTCGGCGTCTGGATGATTAGGGGGCCAGCTCTGTTTTCTCATCAGATACAATTCTTGCGTGTTGAAGCAACGCCGGAGTTCTCCTATCGTCGCCGCAATTTTCGGGGGAATTCGACATGCCTTTCCTGATTGCTATTCTCGGCGTGCTGGGAGCCGGGGCGTTCTGGTGGTATCGCATGAAGGCCATGAACGAAGCCGCGCGCGAGGTCGCCGACGTCGTCGGCCGCGTCCAGGGCAACATAAGGCGCAAGAAGCTGCGCAAGCAGGCGGCGCTGTCGCCGCTGACGGCGATCGACGATCCGGTGGTGGCGGCAGCAACGCTGATCATGGCAATCGCGGCGGAGCATGGTCAGATCCTGCCGAAGCGCGAAACGGTTATCCGCGAGGTGATCTCGCAGATTGCGGACAACCAGAAGAAGACCGATGAAGCCGTCGTCTACGCCAAATGGGCCGCGGCGCAGATCGACGATACGACGATCGTCATCGACAAGCTGGCGCCCTTCCTGCGCGAGCGCCTCGATCCCCACGAGCGCGAAGATCTGCTGCAGATGCTGGATCGTGTTGCCAAGAGCGGCGAGCAGAGTTTCAAGGTCGCCGACCAACGCATGCTGCGACTGCGGCAGAAGCTGGGGTTTGAGGTCAACTGAGAAACAGCCCGGGCCGCATGTCATTCTGGATAGCGAGCGTGGTAGGATCGGCTGCCGCTTACCTTATCGGCTCTACGCCTGCCGGCTACCTGGCGGGGAAACTGCTTAAGGGCATCGATATCCGGGAGCACGGCTCCAAGTCCACCGGTGCGACAAATGTATTGCGCACACTCGGGAAATGGCCAGCATTGGTGGTGCTTCTGGTGGACGTGCTGAAAGGGGCGGCAGCGGTCATCTTTGCCCGTTGGTTTTGTTTCTGGTCTTCCGCAACGCCGCCGTCGGCAATATTGATATGCCCGTTTGGGCTCCTTGGGTTGTATGCCTGGCCGGACTCGCTGTTTTGCTTGGGCATAGCCGTTCGATCTGGCTGAATTTCACCGGCGGCAAATCGGCTGCGACGGGGTTGGGTGTTTTGTTGGCGATGTCCTGGCCTGTGGGTCTAGGCGCGGCGACGGCATTTGCCGTGGTGTTGGCAGTTTCCCGAATTGTGTCCCTGAGTTCGATGCTGGCGGCGCTCACCGCGATCGCCCTCGTCGGCGGCATGGAGCAACCATTGCCCTACCGGTTGCTGGTCATCGCCGGCGGCATCTACGTGATCGTGCGCCACCGCGCCAACATTGCGCGGCTGATGTCAGGAGCCGAGCCGCGTCTATGACAAAGCGGCACTCATTCCCGGCCTAAATCGCCTCACCCTTGAGCAGCCGTGGTGTGCCGTTGGACAACCCCGACGCCTGGCGGATGAAGAACTCCTTCAGCCTGGGCATCCGTTCGACAAGGCCGAGGCCTATGTCGCGGAGCTGGCGCAGCGGGCCGATGTCGTTGGAAAACAGCCGGTTCAGCACATCTGTGGTGACGCCCATCTGCACCGTGTCGAAGCGGCGCCATTGCTGGTAGCGCTCGAGCACGTCGAGCGCGCCGATATCCTGTCCCAAGCGATCGGCCTCGACCACCACTTCAGCAAGGGCCGCCACATCCTTGAAGCCGAGATTGAGGCCCTGGCCGGCGATCGGGTGGATGCCGTGCGCGGCGTCGCCGGCAAGTGCTACGCGCGGGGCGACGAAGGCGCGCGCGATGGTCAGGCCGAGCGGCCAGGCGCGCGGCTTGTCGGTGACGCGGATTTCGCCGAGCTTCAGGCCGAAGCGCAATTCAAGCTCCTGCTCGAAGACGAGGTCGTCGCCCGAGACCAGCTTTTCGGCATCCTCGGAACGTTCGACCCAGACCAGCGACGAACGGTTGGTGCCGTCCTCGGTCGGCTTGAGCGGCAGCGTTGCAAACGGGCCGGCCGGCAGAAAATGCTCTTCGGCGCGGCCATTGTGCGGGCGCTCATGCGCCACCGTGCAGACGATGCCGGACTGGCCATATTCCCATTTCACCGTCTTGATGCCGGCCATGTCGCGCAATTTGGAATTGACGCCGTCGGCGGCGACCAGCAGCCGCGCCTCAATCGCCGCGCCGTCGGCCAGATGCACGGTGATGCCGGCGCCATTGCCGTCGAACGATGCGACCGCGACACCTTCGATGATGTCGATGCCGAGCTTTTGCGCGCGGCGGCGCAAGGCGCTGTTCAGGTCCTTGTTGGCGACCATGTGGGCGAACGGTTCGCCCGGCGCGACCTCGCCATCGAAGGTGAGAAACACCGGACGCACCGGATCGGCGGTGCGCGAATCGGTGACGATCATCTCGGTGATCGCCTGCGATTGCCCGACGATTTCCTGCCAGACGCCGAGCTGGTCGAGCATGCGGCAGGCGGCGGCGGCGATCGCCGAGGCGCGGCGGTCCTTCTGCCAGACGCCGGCGGGGGCAGCATCAACGACCGCCACGGCGAGGCCCGGCCGCGCCTGTTTCAGCGACACGGCGGCGGCGAGGCCGACATAGCCGGCGCCAGCGACCAGCACGTCGAGCGGGGTTTTTGCGTCCGGGTTGCGGTTCGCCATGTCAATTCCCTCCGAAGTCTCCACCATCCCCGCCCACTGGGGCATTCCGGCCTTGACTGCCCGCCATTCCTGTTGGAAACCGCCATAGCATCTTACGGCGAGGTCACGAAGCATGACGGCGGCCATGGACGAGCTTCTCAGCATTCTCGACCTCGAGCAGCTGGAACACAATCTGTACCGTGGTCGCAGCCCCAAGCTCGACTGGCAGCGCGTTTTCGGCGGCCAGACCATCGCCCAGGCGCTGGTCGCCGCGCAGCGCACCGTCGAGCCCGAGCGCCACGTGCATTCGCTGCACGGCTATTTCATGCGGCCCGGCGACACCAAGGTGCCGATCGTCTACGAGGTCGACCGCATCCGCGATGGCGGCTCCTTCGCCACGCGGCGCGTGGTGGCGATCCAGCACGGCCAGGCGATCTTTTCGCTGGAAGCCTCGTTCCAGCAGGACGAGGTTGGCCTTGAGCATCAGCTGCCGATGCCGCGCGACGTGCCGCCGCCCGACAGCCTGTTGTCGCAGCGCGAATTGCTGGGCAAGTTCGGCGAGGCGGTGCCGGACGGCATCAAGCGCTACTGGGAGCGTGACCGGCCGATCGAGATGAAGCCGGTGATGCTGAAGCATTACACCAGCCGCGAAAAGCTGGAGCCGCAGCAGAACATCTGGATCCGCACCACCGGCCCGGTGCCGGCCGACCGCGGCATCCAGGCGGCGGTGCTTGCCTACCTCTCCGACATGACGCTGCTCGACACCTCGACCTTTGCGCACGGCCGCGCCATTTTCGACCGCGACATCCAGGCGGCGAGCCTCGACCATGCGATGTGGTTCCATCGCAGCCATCCGCTCGATGACTGGATCCTGTACACGCAGGACAGCCCGTCGACGCAGGGGTCGCGCGGCTTCACCCGCGGCTCGCTGTTTGCCCGCGACGGCACGCTGATCGCCTCGGTTGCCCAGGAAGGCCTGATCCGGCTGAAGCGGCCGCCTGCGGAATAGGCATTTTCGAAAAATTGCCTACTTTTTAATCAGTGACTGTCCGTTGACAGTGCGCACCGTGGCGCCGGGACTCGAGCGATCCGTTTATTTACAATGAGTTAACACCCTGCTTCGGCAACTGGCACGGAGCTTGAATCCTGTTGGGCACTCTCCGGGCTTTTTGGGATCGGTGAAGGTGTGCAAACGCGGGGGACCGCAACAGCAAAGGGTGAAACCTTATGAAAATCGTGATGGCAATCATCAAGCCGTTCAAGCTCGACGAGGTGCGCGAAGCACTCACCGCCGTCGGCATCCAGGGCCTGACCGTCACCGAAGTCAAAGGCTACGGGCGTCAGAAGGGACACACGGAAATCTATCGCGGGGCGGAATACGCGGTCAGTTTCCTGCCGAAGATCAAGATCGAAGTCGCGGTTAGCACAGACTTGGTCGACAAGGCCGTCGAAGCCATCACGGCGGCGGCCAAGACCGGCCAGATCGGCGACGGCAAGATCTTCGTCTTCGGCATCGATCAGGCGGTGCGCATCCGTACCGGCGAAACAGACACCGACGCACTTTGAGCGGCGAACACGTATTCCAATGGAGAGTTCAATGAATATACCTTCCACCTTGAAGTCAGTGGCACGCTCCGCGCTGCTGGGCTCCTTAGCGCTCGGAGCATTGGGCACGGTTGCTGCCTTCGCGCAGGAGGCGGCTCCCGCCGTCGCGGCGGCAGCGCCAGCAGCGCCGGCTTTTACTGTCGACAAGGGCGACACCACGTGGATGATGATTTCCACCGTGCTGGTGCTGTTGATGACCATTCCCGGCCTTGCGCTTTTCTACGGCGGCCTGGTTCGTACCAAGAACATGCTGTCGGTGCTGATGCAGGTCTTCACCATCACCAGCGTGGTCATGATCATCTGGGTCTTCTACGGCTACAGCCTCGCCTTCACCCCGGGCAACGCCTTCGTCGGCGGCCTTTCGAAGATGTTTCTCTCCGGCGTCAACGTATCGACGCTTTCGGAAACCTTCAGCAAGGGCGTCGCCATTCCTGAACTGGTGTTCGTCGTCTTCCAGATGACCTTCGCCTGCATCACGCCCGCCCTGATCGTCGGCGCATTCGCCGAACGCGTCAAATTCTCCGCCTTGATCCTTTTCGTTATCCTATGGGTGACGTTAATCTACTTCCCGATCGCGCACATGGTCTGGTTCTGGGGCGGCCCGAGCGCCTATGCCGACCCGTCCGGCCTGATCTTCAGCTTCGGCGCCATCGACTTCGCCGGCGGCACGGTCGTTCACATCAATGCGGGCATTGCCGGTCTCGTCGGCGCGCTGATGATCGGCAAGCGCATCGGCTACAAGAAGGACATCATGGCGCCGCACTCGATGACGCTGACCATGGTCGGCGCTTCATTGCTGTGGGTCGGCTGGTTCGGCTTCAACGCCGGTTCGAACCTCGAAGCGAACGCCTATGCGGTGCTGGCGATGATCAACACCTTCGTCGCCACGGCGGCGGCGGCAGTGGCCTGGATCGTGCTTGAATCGCTGCTGCGCGGCAAAGCCTCCATGCTCGGCGCTGTTTCGGGCGCGGTCACCGGCCTCGTCGCGATTACGCCGGCTGCAGGTTTTGCCGGCCCGATGGGCGCTATCGTGCTTGGCATCGTCGCCACCTTCGTCTGCTACTTCTTCGTCTCGGTGGTGAAGAACACGTTCGACTATGATGACAGCCTCGATGTCTTCGGCGTCCACTGCGTCGGTGGCATCATCGGTGCGCTCGGCACTGGCATTCTGGTCAATCCCGCCCTCGGCGGCGCCGGCATCGTCGACTATTCGACGGCCGACTTCGCCGCCGGCTATGCCGGCACGGCCACGCAGCTCCTGGCGCAGGGCAAAGGCGTCCTGGTAACTCTGCTGTGGTCGGGCATCGGCAGCGCAATCCTCTACAAGGTCGTCGACTTGATCATCGGTCTGCGTCCGACAGCCGACGCCGAGCGCGAAGGCCTCGACCTGACTTCGCATGGCGAAGCGGCCTACCACTCGTAAGCCTTGCGGGGCGGCTCGGCCGCCCCGCATTCTCCCATCCCGTCGTGACGCTCCCGAAAGGAGTTCACGCTTTGAGGCCCGGGTCATTCCGGGCCTCTCTTTTTGGCAACCGTGCTGGCAGGCCTCGGTCCCTGCGCAATCACGTTCTAGTGATGGCCGCCGGCGGGGAGACGTCGACCGGATTGGTTCTGAACTGTTGAGACTGCCTACAGTGGAGTGAGCAAGATCGTGGCTCCGGCTGCCGTATAGTTAATGCGGCCTTAACTTCCCCCCGATAGTCTGACATCCGAATCTGCCGGAGTGCGTCATGCGCCCGGCCAGTCCATGACAGACGGGGAACGAAGCATGCGTTCAGGGGCTTCAGCACCGCTCGCGCTAACCGATACGGGGCACGGCATCCAGGCATTCGCGCGGCGCCAGGTCGGGCGGCTGGTCGGCGCCGGCCTGTTTGCGCTGGTCGCCTTTGGCGTCGCGGCGCTGGCGACCTGGAACGTCGCCGATCCCAGCTTCTCGCACGCCACCGACAACATCGTCACCAACGCCATGGGCTATGCGGGCGCGGTATTCTCCGACCTCGCCATGCAGTTCTTCGGCCTTGCCGCGGTTGCCGCCCTGGTGCCGGCGGTGATCTGGGGCTTTCTTCTGTTTTCGGCGCGCGGCGTCGACAGGCTGCCGAAGCGCGGCCTTGCCTGGTTCGGCTTCGCGCTGCTCGCGGCGGCGATGGCCGGCTGCGTGGTGCCGCCCAAGACGTGGCCGTTGCCGACCGGCCTCGGTGGCGTGTTCGGCGACATGGTGCTCAATATTCCGGGCCTGGTCATTGGCGGCTACCCGACCGGCATCGTTGCCAGCATCATTGCCATGGTGCTCATTGCGCCGGCGCTGTGGCTGTTTGCCTATGGCTCGGCGCTGATTGCGCGCAAGAACGGCTTTGCCGTCATGGAGCGCACCGCGGAGCCCGATCCCCGAGAGGACGACCTGCTCTTCGACGAAGACGAGGATGAGGGCGACGAGGGGATACTGGCGCTCGGCGCCGTTACCCACTGGTGGCTGTCTTTCCGCGCCTGGATGCATCGCCGGGCTGTGCGCCGCCAGCAGGAGCGCGACGAGTTCGAGCCGGAGATGGAGCAGCGCTCCACCGCATGGCGCCGCGCCGCCGAACGGGTCGAATCGGCGGAATTCGCCGAAGCGCGGATGAGCCCGGATGGCCGCGCCCGCGTCGAGCCGGAATTCTTCGCCGCCATGGTCAATGACCGCAGCGTTTCCGTCGATCCGGACGATGACGACGTCCTCGATGCCGGTTTCGACAATGGCGACGAGGAGGTCGAACTCGACGACGAGCCGGTCCAGCGCCGTGCCGCGCCGAACGCCAAGGTGCAGAACTTCCGGTCAGATGCGGCGACCCGCGTCGCCGCACCTGCGCCGCGTCCCGCTCCCGGCGCGCGCGTCCAGCGCGAGGCGCAGACCTCGCTGATCGGCTCGGAAACATTCGAAATGCCGTCGCTGCATTTCCTGTCGGAGCCGAAGAACGTGGTGCGCGACGCCAGCCTGTCCAAGGACGCGCTGGAGCAGAATGCGCGCCTGCTCGAAGGCGTTCTGGAGGATTTCGGCGTCAAGGGCGAGATTATCGCGGTACGGCCCGGCCCCGTCGTCACGCTCTATGAACTGGAACCGGCGCCCGGCATCAAATCGTCGCGCGTCATCGGCCTGTCCGACGACATCGCCCGCTCGATGAGCGCGATTGCCTGCCGCGTCGCCGTGGTGCCCGGCCGCAACGCCATCGGCATCGAATTGCCGAATGCCAAGCGCGAGACCGTCTATCTCCGGGAGATCCTGGCCAGCCGCGATTTCGAGACGACCAAGTCCAAGCTGGCGCTGGCGCTGGGCAAGACCATCAATGGCGAGGCGGTGATCGTCGACATCGCCAAGATGCCGCATGTGCTGGTCGCAGGCACCACCGGCTCCGGCAAGTCCGTCGCCATCAACACCATGATCCTGTCGCTGCTCTACAAGCTGACGCCGCAGGACTGCCGGCTGATCATGATCGACCCGAAGATGCTCGAACTTTCCGTCTATGACGGCATCCCGCACCTTCTGACGCCGGTGGTCACCGACCCGAAGAAGGCCGTGGTGGCGTTGAAATGGACGGTGCGCGAGATGGAGGACCGCTACCGCAAGATGTCCAAGGTCGGCGTGCGCAACATCGACGGCTTCAACGCGCGCGTGCAGTTGGCTGAAAAGAAGGGCGAAAAAATCTCGCGCACCGTGCAGACCGGCTTCGACCGCCAGACCGGCGAGGCGATCTACGAGACCGAGAACCTCGATCTCGAGCCAATGCCCTACATCGTCGTCATCATCGACGAAATGGCCGATTTGATGATGGTCGCCGGCAAGGACATCGAAGGCGCGGTGCAGCGCCTGGCACAGATGGCGCGCGCGGCCGGCATCCATGTCATCATGGCGACGCAACGTCCGTCGGTCGACGTCATCACCGGCACCATCAAGGCCAATTTCCCGACCCGTATCTCCTTTCAGGTGACGTCGAAGATCGACAGCCGCACCATTCTGGGCGAGCAGGGCGCCGAGCAGCTGCTCGGCATGGGCGACATGCTGTACATGGCCGGCGGCGGCCGCATCCAGCGCGTGCACGGTCCATTCGTCGCCGACGACGAGGTCGAGAAGATCGTCGCCCATCTGAAGCTGCAGGGGGTGCCCGAATATCTCGACGCCATCACCGAGGATGACGGCGAGGACGATGACGAGCCGTCGGGCAAGGGCGGCGCTGGCGGTGGCGGCAACAGCAATTTCGAGGATTCCGACGATCCCTACGACCAGGCGGTCTCGGTCGTGCTGCGCGACGGCAAGGCGTCGACCAGCTATATCCAGCGCCGGCTCGGCATCGGCTACAACCGCGCCGCCTCGATCATCGAGAAGATGGAGAAGGAAGGCATTGTCGGCCCGGCCAACCATGCCGGCAAACGCGAAATCCTGGTGCCGACCGAGGACGACAAGTTCTGATCAGCCGATACGGCCCGGCGGCAACCTTGAACCTTTTGGCGCGTTACAGCGACTGAGCGCTGTCCGGCCCGCCAAACTTAAGTCTAACTGGGGGTCCACGAACTGCAACGAGACACACACCACACGAGAGTGACCGGCATGAAAAACGATCTTTCCGCGATCAGCGATTTCGCTCCAAACCGTCGCCAGTTGCTCGGCCTTGGCCTGATGCTCGCCGGCGCCGCGGCCATCAACGTCGTGCCGGGGTTCCAGCTCTTGGCCTCGGCGCAGGCGGCGGTGCCGCCGACGGCGCAAAAGATCGCCGACCATTTCTCCTCGGTCAAATCGATGAGCGGCGAGTTCGTCCAGTTCGGCCCCAACAACCAGCAGACCGGCGGCAAGTTCTTCCTTGAGCGGCCAGGCAAGATTCGCTTCAACTATGACGGCAAGTCGAATTTCCGGGTGATTTCCGACGGCAAGTCGGTGGTCATCCTCAACAAGCGGCTGAAAACGTCCGATCTCTATCCGTTGTCGAAGACACCGCTGAAGCTGTTGCTCGACACCAAGATCGACCTCTCGGGCGGCCGCGTCAAATCGATCAAGGAAGAGAGCGACCTCACCACCATCCAGCTTGCCGACAAGTCGGTGTTCGGCAATTCGAAGATCACCATGATGTTCGATCCGAAATCCTATGATCTGCGCCAGTGGACCATCACCGACGCGCAGGGCAAGGACACCACGGTGATGATCTACAACACCAAGGAAGGCGTCAGCTTCCCTGCGGATACGTTCGCCATCGACTATACGGCGAACCGCGAGCTGAATACCAACCACCGCTAGATCCGGTCAGGCCGGCCTGCAAATGGCGATCTCCTGCGCTTCCGGCGCTCACGTGGTTTAAGTACGCTCCGCTCCGGTTCTCGGAGACCACCATTTTCGACTCGGCCTGACCTGAATCAGGGCCGCCGCCCGCAAAGGCTGGCTTGTTTTTGTGGCGCTCGGCTGGCAGTAGATCGGTGACCTTGTTCGGATCGCCGCATGCCCTTCTCCATCGCCACCTGGAACATCAACTCCGTGCGCCTGCGCATGCCGATCGTCGAGCGGCTGCTGACGGAGCAGGCGCCCGATGTGCTTTGCCTGCAGGAGACGAAGGTTCCCGACGAGCTGTTTCCGGAAAAGGCGTTCCGCAAGGCCGGCTACGAGCACATCGCCTTCCATGGCCAGAAGGGCTATCACGGCGTTGCGACGGTGGCGCGGCGGCCGATCGAGATTGTCGAGAAACGGCGCTTCTGCGAGATCGATGACAGCCGGCACCTGTCGGTCAAGGTGCAGGCCGGCGGCAAGGCAATCCTGGTCCACAATTTCTACGTGCCGGCCGGCGGCGACGAGCCCGATCCGGAGATCAACCGCAAGTTCCGCCACAAGCTCGATTTCGTTGCCGAGATGAACGCCATCCACGCCGCGCATGACGAGGTGTCGGCTTCGATCCTGGTCGGCGACCTCAACATCGCG
Source organism: Mesorhizobium sp. M1004 (assembly GCF_040318795.1). Lineage (NCBI taxonomy): Bacteria > Pseudomonadati > Pseudomonadota > Alphaproteobacteria > Hyphomicrobiales > Phyllobacteriaceae > Mesorhizobium > Mesorhizobium sp. M1004. The sequence continues at coordinate 68,128 of NZ_JAMYNB010000014.1, read as the reverse complement.
CCGCAGGAGCACGATGTCTGGTCGCACAAGCAATTGCTCAACGTCGTCAGCCACACGCCGGTCGAGACGCAAAATTTCGACGCGATGCGGATCGCCGGCGACTGGGTCGACCTGATGCGGCTCGACGTGCCGCCAGAGCAGAAGCTCTACACCTGGTGGAGCTATCGCGCGCGGGACTGGGAAGCCTCGAACCGCGGCCGCCGGCTCGACCATGTCTGGTCGTCACCGAACCTGGTGCCGAGCTTTGCCGGCTATGAGATCCTGCGAGAGGCGCGTGGCTGGGAGCGGCCCTCGGACCATGTGCCGGTGATTGCGCGGTTCGACCTGGATTAGGCGTGCCGATATTCAGGTGAGGCCGGCCTGCAATGGCCGATACCTGCGCTTCCGGTGCGTACTTTGAGTACGCTCCGCTCCGGTTTTCGGTATCAGCCATTTTCGACTCGGCCTGACCTGAATCTCGACACACCCAAGCGTGAGCGCGGTCGCGGGGACCTACCCGCCAAACCTTGGGGCCAACTTCTCGATGCGGGCGATCATGGCCTGAAAATCATCGAGGATTCGCTGGTGCAGTTTCACCGCCACTTCGGGATATTCCTCCAGGATGCGGCGAAACATCTTGCGGCTCAACCTTATCACTTCCGAATCGGTCTCGGCCGAGGCGCTGGTCAGCCGTCTTGAGTCGGCGATCAGCGCCAGTTCGCTGAGGATCGTGCCGGGGCCGGCGGTGCCGATCGGGATGCGGTCGCCGTCATGCTCGCGGTAGAGCACGATGCGGCCACTGACCACGATATAGGCTGAGTCGGCTTCGTCATCCTCGCGGTACAGCTTGCGGTCGGCCTGCAGATGGGTGGCTTCGGCGCCGAAGGCGAGCAGGCGCAGCTGTTCCTGCGTGAAACCCTCAAAGAGCTTCACGGCGGACAGGATGCGGATGTCGTCATCCAGCGCCATCTCTAGCTGCGTCCCCGAACGGTCAGTCCAATCCCTCCCTTAGAGCGCCGCGCGTCCAATTGGACGCGCAAAGGACGCTCTAACACTTCAATCTGCGCAGCGGGCCGATCCAGGCTCCCCCAGCCGGATCCTCCCCGAAACAGTCCCGCCCCGACCGCTTATTGAACAATGAAAAGTTTAAGGAACCAGCTTGTAGCCGCCGCTTTCTGTCACAAGAATTTCAGCATTGGAAGGATCGCGCTCGATCTTCTGGCGCAGCCGGTAGACGTGAGTTTCCAGCGTGTGCGTGGTGACGCCGGAATTGTAGCCCCACACTTCCTCGAGCAGGACGTCGCGCGTCACCACCTTCTGGTCGGCTCGATAGAGATATTTGATGATCGAGGCTTCCTTCTCGGTCAGCCGCACCTTGCCGCCGCGCTGGTCGATCAGAAGCTTCTGGCTGGGCTTGAACGTGTAGGGCCCGACCGAAAAGGTGGCGTCCTCGCTCTGCTCGTGCTGGCGCAGTTGTGCGCGGATGCGGGCGAGCAGCACGGCGAAGCGGAACGGCTTGGTGACATAGTCGTTGGCGCCCGCCTCGAGGCCCAGAATCGTGTCGGAATCGGTATCGTGGCCGGTCAGCATGATGATCGGCGCCTTGTAGCCGCCCTTGCGCAGGATCTTCACCGCCTCGCGGCCATCCATGTCGGGCAGTCCGACATCCATGATGAGCAGGTCGATGAGCCCGCCGCGCGCCGCGGCGACGCCTTTGGCGGCGGTCGCTTCCTGCAAGACGTCGAATTCTTCGTAAAGGGCCAGTTGCTCGACGAGGGTTCCGCGCAGGTCGTCATCATCGTCAACGATCAGAATGGTACGTGATGTCATGGATCAATCCATTGTTTTGAAAAGAATTTTCAGTTGACCGCCTCCCATTTATGCGGAAGCTGACCGGCGCAACAGTCCGATCACAGTGATTTGTTCCGTGACACGATCATACAAGAAAAAACGCGATCGCAATGCAGCCGGCGCAATTTTGCCGAAAAGGCTGCGTGTGCTGGTGGTTCGGGCGAGGCCGGGCAACCCCAGCCAGGGGATATTGCAGGCCGGCAGCAAGGTGTTTGCCTGTGCGCTCGGACGCGGCGGCATCTCGGCCAATAAGCGCGAAGGCGACGGTGCGACGCCGCTTGGCGAGATGCGGATTTTGTCAGGATATTTTCGGGGCGATCATTTCGCGGCCGGCCGCAAAACCCAGCTGGCGATGGCGCCGATCGGCGCCGATCTCGGCTGGTGCGAGGTGCCGGACGACCGCAACTACAACCGGCCGGTGAAAATCCCCTATGGCGCCAGCCATGAGCGAATGCGGCGCGACGACCGCCTCTATGATGCCTGCCTTGTGCTCGACTGGAACATGGCGCCGCGCCGGCGCGGCCGCGGCAGCGCCATCTTCTTCCATCTGGCGCGCCCAGGCTTCACACCGACGCAAGGCTGCGTGGCGGTGACAGCGCGGACAATGGCGCGGCTGTTGCCGCTGGTGTCGGACCGGACGGTGGTGAGGGTGGTGAGGTAGGGAGTAGGGAGTAGGAAGTAGGAAGTAGGAAGTAGGAAGTAGGAAGTAGGAAGTAGGAAGTAGGAAGTAGGAAGTAGGAAGTAGGAAGTAGGAAGTAGGAAGTAGGAAGTAGGGAGTAGGATGGTCTCGGCGTCGTTTCAATCCTTCACTACTCACTACTCACTACTCACTACTCACCATTGCCTAACGCCTTCTCGGCTTCTGCCACCCAGTGTCCAGCAATCCAAGCCGGCCGAGTTCCCGGTCCACGGCCCGCGTCACGTCCTTGCGCTGCGCGCCGACATCGCGCAGTTGGCGATCCGAAAGGTCCTCCACGTCCTGGCGCGGCAGGTTGATGGCGACTTTCGCCTGGCGAAGCCAGTCCGTTACGGCATGCAACCAGTTCGAGCGAGCTGCTGGCGAGTTCAAAACGAAGATGGACATGATGCGCTCCGTGTTCCGCCGGATATCAAATCCGGCTTGATGGTGTTTCGATGGATGCATCATGCCGCATTGAAATCCATGCGAGAAACGAGTAGTTCTTTTCGGATCGTCAAGTTTTATTTGAGGATACGGGGATGTCCCGTCTGTTGCCCGGAACGCGCGCGCTGAGGACTCTGGAAGCCGCCGCCCGCCACCTCAATTTCACCCGCGCTGCCGACGAGCTCGGGCTGACGCCGGCGGCGGTCAGCCACCAGATCAAGGAAATCGAGGATCAGCTCGGGCTGGTGCTGTTCACGCGAACCAGTCGTACCATCCGGTTGACCGAGGCAGGTACGGTGCTGTTCGAGGCCTCGATCGATGCGCTCGACCTGCTCAACCGGGCGGTGTCGCGGGCGCGCAAGCTGACGCGCGGCACGGCATTGCTGAAGGTGACGCTCGACGCGCAGTTCGCGTCAAAATGGCTGATGCGGCGCGTCGACGATTTTCGCAAACTTCAGCCCAGTATCGAGCTGAGGTTCGACATCGGCTACGAAGTGCGCGATTTCGAACTCGACGACGTCGATGTCGGCATCCGGTTCGGGGTCGGCAAGTATCCGGGGCTTCGCGCCCATCGCCTGTTCGACAACATCCTCATTCCGGTGTGCAGCCCGAGCCTGCTGACCTCCGGCCCGCCGCTGCGCGAACCGCGCGACCTCTTCAACCACACGCTTGCCCATATCGAATGGTCGCGCCAAGGCGTGACATGGCCGAACTGGCGCATGTGGATGGCGGCGGCCGGCATCAACGATTTCGACGACAGTCGGACTATCGTGTTTGGAACCTCTACCGATGCCGTGCAGGCGGCGCTCGACGGCAATGCCGTGGCGCTCGCCGAGTTCGCCATGGTGGCAAACGACCTTTCCCAGGGAAGGCTGGTGCAGCCCTTTGAACTCGGTCTGCGCGTGGGGCCGGAGTTCGGCTACTTCCTGGTCTATCCCGAGAGCACTGCCAACGATCCGCGCATCATCGCTTTCCGCGAATGGATCCTCGACGAAGTCGCCAGGACGCAGACCTGACGACTTCTGCAGGCCTCAGCTGGCGACGACCGGCGCCCCGAACCAGCCGATCACCGCGCCGATGATCAACAGCACGCCGAGCCAGTGGCCGCCGTCGATCAGGGTCAGGTCCCAGCCGAAATTCTCATAGCGATGGTTGGCCATCAGCGTCGTGGCGACGAAACCCAGCCAGAGGACGAAGCCGAAGACCAGCCCTGCGACAAGGACCGGCTCGCCGCCGGTCATCGCGCCGACGACCAAGGCCAAGACCAGCGCCATGATCAGCTCGGCGATGAAGGAGATGATGAAGGGCAATATGGATTTCTTTGACGTTGACGGATCGATCCTGGCCGCCCTCATCCAAGGCTTGCTGAGGGCCGTGTACCAGACGGCGCCAAACAGCCACGCCGCGACGGCCGCGACAACCACCGCCAGCCAGTTCACCACTGAAAAATCCATAAAGTCCTCCCCTCAAGCATGCAGCCCAAAGCCTGACGGTTCTGGGATAACGACATGCGTATTCTTCAAATCAATGCGCGATGGAACGCCTGTTCGGCAATGCCGTCAAGCGAAGCGCCACACCGTGGTGCGCTTGACCAGGGCGTCCTCCAGCGCCCGCGTCACCGCCACTTCGTAGACTGCGAGCGGCTCCAGTCCCGCCTTCGGCATGTAGGAGCGGCCCGGATCGCCGACGAGGATGTCAGCGCCGCGCGCCTTCAGTGTCGAAAACCACGGCATCAGCGTGTCGGCGAAGGATTTGTCGTAGAAGACGTCGCCGGCCAGCACCACGTCCCAGCCGGCGTCGGTGCCGATGCAGTCCGTGCCGCAAAAGTCGATGGCAACGCCATTGGCCTCTGCGTTGAGGCGGATCGCCGTTTCGCAGAACGGGTCGATGTCGGCGGCGATCACCTGCGCCGCACCCGCCTTGGCGGCGGCGATGGCGACAAGGCCGGAGCCGGAGGCGAAGTCGAGCACGCGTTTGCCCCGCACATCCGACGGATTGTCCAGCACGTAACGGGCAAGGCCCTGACCGCCGGCCCAGGCAAAGGCCCAGAACGGCGGCGGCAGGCCGATTTCAATCAGCTCGTTCTCCGTGCGCTGCCAGAGGTCATGCGCTTCTTCGGCAAGATTGAGGACAATCTCCGGCACATGCGGCGGCGACATAAGCGCCGTGTTGTCGAGAATGAACTTTTTCGCGCTGTTCGGCGTGAGGACCGTCACGGAGCCGGCGTCAGGCCGCCCATGCGGCAGACTTCCTTCCATTCGGCCGGCGTCACCGGCTGTACGGAAAGCCGTCCAAGCCGCACCAGCGCCATCTCGGCAAGCTTCGGATTGGCCTTGACCTGCTCCAGCGTCGGCGGGTTCGGCACGTCCTTGAAGGCGCGGATGTCGACGCATTCCCAGCGCGGATCGTCGGTGGTGGTATCCTGATGGGCAAGCGCGCAGACCTCGGCAATGCCGACGACGTTCAGCCCCTCATTGGAGTGATAGAAGAAGCCGAGATCGCCGATCTGCATCGCCTTCATGTTGTTGCGCGCTGCATAGTTGCGCACGCCGTCCCACTGCGTGCCGGCCTTGCCCTTGGCCTTCAGCGCCTCGAAGGAGAAGACCGAAGGTTCGGATTTGAACAGCCAGTAGTTCATGTCTTTGCACCAACTACTATTTTTTGCGCAATTCCGGACGGAAAACCGTTACACAATTTTCCTGGGATCGCTCTAGGCGCCGCCGGAACTAACTAGCCGCCGGCTTGTTGAAGGTCCAGTTCCACTGGCGGATTTCGACACTTTCGAACAGCCCGGCCTTGGCATAGGGGTCGGCAGCCGACAGCGCCTGCGCACCGGCGAGGTCGGGCGCTTCCACGACGACGAGGCTGCCATTGGGCTTGCCCTCGGCGTCGAGGAACGGGCCGGCAAAGGCCAGTTTGTTGTCGGCGTTCAGGCGTTCGAGAAAGGCGACGTGGACCGGCCGCGTATCGACCCGCACCTGCAGGCTGCCCGGCTTGTCCTTGCAAATCAACGCAAACAGCATGTTAAACTCCGGTTTGTTTGGGGATCAGAGGTCGGTTTCGGTTTTCAGGGGTCGCGTCATCAGCGCGGACACAGCCTGCCGAATGGTGATCGTGCCGTCCAGTATCGCCGACACCGCAGCGATGATCGGCGCGTCGATGTGGCGCTCGGTGGCGATGCGGGCGGCGATCGCCGCCGTCGGCACGCCTTCGGCGAGCGGCAGTCCGGCCAAGGGCTTGCCTTGCCCCAGCGCCAGCCCATAGGCGAAATTGCGCGACTGGGCCGAAGAGCAGGTGAGCAAAAGGTCGCCGAGGCCGGAAAGCCCCATCAGCGTCTCCGGCTTGGCGCCGAAGGATGCCCCGATGCGGCGCAGTTCGACGAAGCCGCGTGTCACCATGGCGGCCTGCGCGCTGGCGCCGAGCCCAGCGCCGGTGACGGCGCCAGCGGCAATGGCGAAGACATTCTTCAAAGCGCCACCAATCTCGACGCCGATCAAATCGTCGCTGGAATAGCAGCGCAGATTCTGCGCCGAAAAGCGCGCGGCAAGCTCGGCCGCCAAGGCGTCGTCGGGGGAAGCAACCACGACAGCGGTCGGCAGACCCCTGGCCACATCGGCGGCAAAGCTCGGACCGGACAAGGCCGAAACCGGAGTTTCGGGCAGGATCTCACCAACGATCGCCGACAGCAGCGCGCCGGTGTCGCGCTCGATGCCTTTGGCGCAGAGAACCAGCGGGATGCCTTTCGGCATATGGGGCTTTGCCGTCGTCAGCATGGCGCGCAGCGCCTGCGCCGGCGCCACGGCCAGCGCGCAATCGGCATCGGTCAGGGCCGTGCTGATATCGCTCGTCGCCGCAATGCCTGTTTCAATGGCGATGCCGGGGAGATAACGCGGGTTCTCGCCGCGGCGGATCGCGGAAACCGTCTCTTCGTCGCGGGCGTAGAGCCGGACATCGTGACCGGCGCGCAGCATCGCCAGCGCCAGCGCCGTGCCCCAGGCGCCGCCGCCAAGCACGGCAACGCGCCAGCCGGTCTTGTCCCTGCCGCTTGTCTTGCCGGCGCTCATGCTTTCGCTCCACGCCGGCCGGAGCCGACCATCGGCGCCGAAATGCTGTCCAGCGGCCAGCGCGAACGCGGCACGAAATCGAAGCCGTTCTCTTGCGACAAGCCTGCCCGCAACCGCTCGATCCCGGCCCAGGCGATCATCGCCGCATTGTCGGTGCAAAGCTTCAGCGGCGGCGCGACAAAGGCGAAGCCGGCCTCGGCGCACTGCTTCTGCAGCGTCGCCTTGATCGCTCTGTTGGCGGCGACGCCACCGGCAACGACCAGCGCCGGCTCGGCCTTGTCCGGAAATTCGTCACGGAAGCGGGCCAGCGCGCGGGCCACGCGGTCGCCAAGTGCGTCGGCTACCGCCGCCTGGAACGAGGCGCAGATGTCGGCGACATCCTGCTCGCTTAGCGGCTGGATGGCGGTCGCCGCCTGGCGCACGGCGGTCTTGAGGCCGGAGAAGGAGAAATCGGGCTGCGCCGAGCCCCTCATCGGCCGCGGAAAGGCAAAGCGCGTCGCATCGCCCGACATTGCCGCCTTTTCGACGTTCGGGCCGCCGGGATAGGGCAGGCCGAGCATTTTGGCCGTCTTGTCGAAAGCTTCGCCGAGCGCGTCGTCGATGGTCGTCGCCCAGCGCTGGTAGTCGCCAACGCCGCGCACGGCGACGATCTGGGTGTGGCCGCCGGAAACCAGCAGCAGCAAATAGGGAAAGTCGAGCCCGTCGGTCAGCCTTGCGGTCAGTGCGTGGCCTTCGAGATGGTTGATGGCGATCAGCGGCTTGCCGGCGGCCGCTGCAATCGCCTTGGCCGTCATCAGGCCGACGATCAGCCCGCCGACCAGGCCGGGGCCGCCAGTGGCGGCAATGGCGTCGATGTCGGCCAGGGCTACGCCCGAATCCGCAAGAGCGGCCTCGACAATGCCGTCCAGCGCCTCGACATGGGCGCGCGCGGCGATCTCCGGCACGACGCCGCCGAAGGCGGCGTGCTCCTCGATCTGGCTGAGCACGATGTTGGACGCAATCACCGGCACGGAATCGCCTTCCAGCGTCACCACGCTGGCGGCGGTCTCGTCGCAACTCGTCTCAATGCCCAGAACGCGGATCAATTCGTCGCTGTCTCCAGAGATTGTGTCGCCGGACTTTCCTAGTTAGAGGGAGTGCCGGAAACGCAAAGCCAGCCGGGGGTTATCACGGACCGCGCGCCATGCAAACTTTGAAAATCGGAACACGCGGCAGCCCGCTGGCGCTCGCCCAGGCGCATGAAACGCAGGCGCGGCTGATGGAAGCGCACGGCATGCCGGCGGAAGCCTTCGAGGTCGTCGTCATTTCGACCAGCGGCGACCGCATCCAGGACCGGCCGCTGTCGGAAGCCGGCGGCAAGGGCCTGTTCACCAAGGAAATCGAAGAGGCGCTGCTGGCCGGCACGATCGATATCGCCGTGCATTCCTCCAAGGATATGCCGACAGTGCTGCCGGACGGGCTGGAGCTGTCCGCCTTCCTGCCGCGCGAGGATGCGCGGGACGCCTTCATCGGAAAGGCGGTGAAGCGCATTGTTGATTTGCCGCAAGGCGCCAAGGTCGGGTCGTCTTCGCTCAGGCGCCAGGCGCTGATCCGGCGCATGCGGCCGGACCTAGGCGTGGTCATGTTCCGCGGCAATGTGCAGACCAGGCTGCGCAAGCTGGAGGAAGGCGTCGCCGAAGGCACGATCCTCGCTTATGCCGGGCTGAAGCGGCTCGGGCTCGGCCATGTCGTCACCGATCTGATGCCGCTCGATGCTTTTCCGCCGGCGCCGGGACAAGGCGCAATCGGCATCGAAACCCGCATCGGCGACAGCGAGGTCGAAAAGATGCTGGTGGCCATCCATGATGTGCCGACAGGCCAGGCGCTGGCCTGTGAGCGCGCCTTCCTGGCGGCGCTCGACGGCTCCTGCCGCACGCCGATCGCCGGCTATGCGACGATCTCGGGCGGCAGGCTGGTTTTCGCCGGGCTGATCATTTCGCCCGATGGCACGCAATCGCATGAGGTCAAGGCCGAAGGCTTGGCGCTGGATGCCGCTGACATCGGCACGGACGCGGCCAGGATGGTGCGGGTCAAAGCGGGCGAAACCTTCTTCGACGGCTGGGTCTGACATGCGTGTCCTGGTGACGCGACCGCAGCCCGGGGCGTCGCGAACCATGCGGCGGCTGCAGGAATTGGGATTTGAGCCTCTCCTTCTGCCACTGACCGAAACGGTGACACTGCCGGTTGGCGCCGATGCTGCGTGCGACAATGCCGTGGCCGTCGCTGTGACCAGCGCCAATGCCGTGCGGCATGCGCCGAAAGAACTCATTCGTGCGCTCGCCGCCTTGCCTTGCCATGCCGTCGGACGCAGGACGGCTGAAGCGGCACGTTCGGCAGGGTTCTTGTCGGTCAGCGAAGGGGCGGGCGACGCCGAGCGGCTGGCCGAGGCGATTGCCGCCGGCCTTTCCGGCAAGGCGGTCGTCTATCTCACAGGGCGCGTGCGGTTTCCGCCCTTCGAGGCGCGGCTGCGAAATGCCGGCGTCGAGGTCCGCACCGTCGAAACTTACGACACGATTTCGCTCGATTATTCCGATGCTGAAACCCGTACACGCCTGTCCGACAAGGCGGTCGACGCGGTGCTGCTCTATTCAGCCAAGGCGGCGGCAGCGTTGCAGGCCTTGACCAACAGGGCGGGGCTGCGCGATCTCTTTGAAAACATGCAGGCTTTTGCGCTCTCCGAGCGCGTGGCAGCGGCATTTGACAATGCCGCCGGCAAAAAAATACGCATGGCGCGGGAACCGCAGGAGGAGGCGCTGCTTGAGCTGTTGCACCGCGGCGACTGAGCCCCGTGTCATCACGCCGCCCCTTTTCACCTGATGATGATGTGCTAGACCATTTTTCAAACCATCACGCGCCGTCGGGCGCCCAGACGAAGCAGGATTGCGGAGCCCAGGCATGGTCAAGACGCCGAAGATGCGACATTCGAAAAGCCGCCGCGAGCCGGTGACCATCGAACTCGAACCCGGCGCTGTCTCGCGCATTGCCGATGCGGATGCCGCCAAGACGGATGTCGCCAACTCGGATGACGTCGGGGCCCCGGCAGAATCGGTTGCGGCCGAGGATGCGGCTGCCATGGCCAATGCGCAGCCGGAGACGCCTGACGAGCCCGTTCATGCCGATCAAGCCGATCTCGAGCCGTGGGAGCACTCCGACGCCGCGGCGCAGGCCGCTCCCGAAAGCGCCGATGCCAAGGCGTCCACCCAGGCGGAGCAGCCTTACCCCACCGCTTCGGATGCGCCACCGCGCGCCAGAACCTCCGACTACAGTTTCGAGGATGCCTCGCCCAAGCCGGGTGCACCCAAGGAAACCCCAAGGACAGCCGGGAACCAGCCCATGGCCGCGCAACCGAAGCGCACGAGCGGCATTGCCGCCGGCATCATCGGCGGTGTCATCGCGCTGGCTGCCGCCGGCGGGCTGCAGTTTGCCGGCGTGCTTGGCGCTCCGGGCTCAGGGGCGGGCACGGTCTCGCTCGACGGCGTCAATGGCGAGATCGCTTCGCTGAAGCGCGAAATCGCCGACCTCAGGGAAGCCAGCGGCAATGGCGCCGCAACGGCCAAGGTCGACGGGCTGTCTTCGGCGCTGGATCAGGTCAAGGCCGATGTCGCATCGCTGAAATCGGCGGTCGAAAAGGGCGGCGCCGGCGACAATGCCGGGCTTGCCGCGCTTGGCGACAAGGTCAAGCAGATCGAGACCGCGGTCGCCGCCCTTGGCCAGGCCGGTGGTGCAGCGCCCGTCGATCTCGCGCCGCTCAATGAAAGACTGGCGGGCCTCGACGCACTGGTGAAATCGGCCGGCGAGGCAGCCAAGGCGCAGGAAGGCAAGATCGCCGCGCTGGAGCAGTCGGTGATGCAGCTCGCCGGCAAGGTCGATGCGCAGGCCTCGCAGCCAAAGATCGCGATGGCCATCGCCGCTTCGGCCTTGAAGGCGGCGCTTGACCGCGGCGCGCCGTTCGCCGCCGAGTTGGAGACCTTCGCGGCGATCTCGCCCGATGCACCGCAGATTGCAGCGCTGCGCCCCTACGCTGAAAAGGGCGTCCCGACCCGCACCGAGATCGCCGGCGAGGCCGACGCCGCGGCCAATGCGATGGTCGCGGCGGCGACGCCGGTCGATGAAAATGCCGGCTTCTTCCAGAACCTTTTGTCGAGCGCCGAATCGCTGGTCAAGGTCCGGCCGATCGGCGCCGTCGAAGGCGCCGGCGCGCCGGAAACCGTGGCGCGCATCGAAGTGGCGGTCAACCAGGGCGACTACGCCAAGGCGCTCAGCGAATACGCAACGCTGCCGGATGCGGTCAAGGCTGCCGGCGCCGACTTTGCCGGCAAACTGAAGGCGCGCATCGACGTCGAGACGCAGGTCGACGCGCTGATTGCAGGTGCGATGAAGGCATGAGGACGACACGATGATCCGCATTCTCATCTTTCTCGCCGCCGTCTTCGCGCTCGGCCTCGGCTTTGCCTGGCTGGCCGATCGTCCCGGCGAGATGGTCGTCACCTTCAACGGTTACCAATACCAGGTCAGCCTGATGGTGGCGGCGGTGGCGATCGTTGCCGTCGTCGCCGCGGTGATGATCGTCTGGTGGCTGATCAAGTCGCTGTGGAACAGCCCGTACACGATCTCGCGCTATTTCCGCGTCCGCCGCCGCGACCGCGGCTACCAGGCGCTGTCGACCGGCATGATCGCAGCCGGCGCCGGCGATGGCGCGCTGGCCCGCAAGAAGACCAAGGAAGCCGCCAAGCTGATCCGCTCCGACCAGGAGCCGCTGATCCAGTTGCTCGAAGCGCAAGCCTCGCTGCTCGAAGGCGACCATGGGGGCGCGCGCGAAAAATTCGAAGCCATGCTCGACGACCCCGAAATGCGGCTGCTTGGCCTGCGCGGGCTCTATCTCGAAGCCGAACGGCTCGGCGACCGCAACGCCGCGCGTCACTATGCCGGGCGCGCCGCTTCCGTCGCGCCGCAACTGGCTTGGGCCGCCGAATCGACGCTGGAGGATCTGACCGGGCGCGGCGACTGGGACGGCGCGCTGAAGCTGGTGGAGGCGCAGAAGTCGACCAGGCAGATCGAACGCGACGCCGCCAATCGCCGCCGCGCTGTGCTGTTGACCGCCAAGGCGCAGGCGCTGACAGATAGCGACCCCAATGCAGCCAAGACAGCGGCACTCGAGGCAAACAAGCTCGCGCCCGATTTCGCACCGGCCGCGGTTGCAGCCGCCAATCTTCTGTTCAAACAGAACGATGTGCGCAAAGGCTCGAAGATCCTTGAGGCAGCCTGGAAGGCGGAGCCGCATCCCGAGATCGCCGAGCTCTACACCCATGCAAGGCCGGGAGATGCCGTGGTCGATCGTCTCAACCGGGCGAAGAAGCTGCAGGAGCTGAAGCGCAACAATGCCGAATCGTCGATGACGGTGGCGCGCGCCGCGCTCGATGCGCAGGATTTTTCCACCGCCCGCCGCGAGGCGGAAGCCGCGATCCGCATGGATCGCCGGGAAGGCGCTTACCTGCTGCTGGCCGATATCGAGGAGGCAGAGACCGGCGACCAGGGCAAGATCAGGCAATTGCTGTCCAAGGCGGTCAGGGCGCCGCGCGATCCGGCCTGGGTCGCCGACGGCGTCGTCTCCGAACGCTGGGCGCCGGTATCGCCGGTCAGCGGCAAGCTCGACGCTTTCGCCTGGCGCGCACCGATGGAGCGGCTGGGCCAGCTCATCGACAGCCATGAAGACGAAGCCGATGTGCCGGTGCTTGCGGCACCCGCCAAGCCGACAAAGGAAGCCGAAGTGATCGATCATCCCGCCGTTGCCAGGAGCAGCGAGGCGCCGACCGAGTCGAAGCCCGCTGTGGGCGATGAGCAGGTCACACCGGTCACTTCCGCCGCTTTCGCCGCAATACCGCCCGATGCCGAACCCGTCGAACCTGCCGAGGAACTGGCTCGGCTGCCCGACGACCCTGGCGTCGACCCCGACGACGAAGCGGAGAAGTCACCGCGCCGCTTCCGCCTGTTTTGATCCCTGAAGCATGATCCCAAAAAGTGGATAGCGGTTTTGGAAAAGATCATGCTCCAATAAAGTGAAGTGAGCACCATGTTCGAACGCGTCCTGGCCTTTCTGAAAGACCTGCCCTCCGGGGCTGGGGCTCGCGCCAATGCGGACGATCCGCGCGTTGCGGCGTCGGCTTTGCTCTATCATGTGATGAATGCCGACGGCGTGCGCCAGGATGTCGAGTGGGAGCGGTTCAAGCAGGTGCTGGCGCAGAGCTATTCGATCAGCGGCGACGAGCTCGATGCACTGGCTGCCGCCGGCGAGCGCGCCGACAATGAGGCGATCGACCTCTATGCCTTCACCAGCGTCTTGAAGCGCCATCTCGACGCCGAGGCGCGCAAGGCTTTCATCGGCCTGATGTGGGAAATCGTCTATGCCGACGGCGAACTGCATGAACTGGAGGACAACACCGTCTGGCGCGTCGCCGAGCTAATCGGCGTCGAGCGCCAGGATCGCGTCGAGGCGCGCCGCAAGGCGGCGGCCGCCGCGCCCGGCGCCAGCGGAACGTCGAGCGACGAATAGGATTCCGCCTTTCCATGCCGCCCAGACCGAGCTCGAAACCAAAAATCCTGATCGTGCTGCATCAGGAGACTTCGAGCCCCGGCCGGGTTGGCCACATGCTGCTCGAGGAAGGTTTCGACCTCGACATCCGCCGGCCGCCTCTCGGCGACAGCCTGCCGGAGACGCTGGAGGGACACGCCGGCGCCGTGGTGTTCGGCGGGCCGATGAGCGCCAATGACGAAGATGAGTTCGTCCGCCGCGAGACCAACTGGCTCAATGTTCCGCTAAAGGAGAACCGGCCCTTCCTCGGCATCTGCCTTGGCGCGCAGATGCTGGCCAATCATCTCGGCGGCAAGGTCGAGGGGCATGGCGAGGGGCTGGTCGAGATCGGCTGGTATCCGCTGAAGCCGACCGAAGCCGGCAAAAAGCTGCTGCCCTGGCCCGACATGGTTTACCAGTTTCACCGCGAAGGCTTTTCGCTGCCCAGGGATGCGACGCTGCTGGCCACGGCGGAAACCTACCCCAACCAGGCTTTTCGCTATGGCGACAATGCCTGGGGCATCCAGTTCCATGGCGAACTGACCCAGTTGATGATGCAGCGCTGGGTGGTGCGCGGCGCACACCGTTTCGAATTGCCCGGCGCGCAGCCCGGCCGCGACCATCTCGGCGGCCGGCTGATCTGGGATATGCACCTCAAGCGCTGGCTGAGCGAGTTTTTGAGCCTGATCTTCGGCAAGCCTACTGAGGGATAGAGCAAATCCAACTACTCTGAACGGCCGAGCTTGCCCAAAGACGACTTACCTCTGGGAGGCGTGTACGATGGATCCGGGACCTTAGCCCGTTCCCGCAGATTTGGATTGCGCCCCAAACACTCCGATGGATCGAAAAACTCCGTGGCGCATTTAAGCTTCGGCTAATAACGGCCCCAGGAGAGAACCAATGAAGAAGACGCTGCTCATTTTAAGCCTACTCATTCCGCTCGCGGCATGCTCCCGCACCGAACAAGGCGCTGCCGTCGGTGGTTTGGGTGGCGCAGCTGTAGGCGCAGCAGTGGCCGGCGACCCGGTAAAAGGGGCGGTTGTTGGCGGGGCGGTCGGAGCGCTGGCCGGGGCGGTCATCGGGCACGCCAGCGAAGCCGGCCAGTGCAGATATCGCGGTCGGAACGGTCGAGTTTACGTTGCTCAGTGCCCGGACGGCTACTGATCTCAAAGGCGCGTGATCTCTTTCGATCACGCGCCTGCTCGGGGTAGGATAACTGAATGGCATATAACAGCAAAAGACTGCTGGCTTTCTGGTTCGCCGTTGTCAGCGCTGTCGCGATAAACGCCGAACTTTCGACCGCGGCCTTGGCCGCACCTGTAGAAGCGAAGACGATTGCCGATCACTTCTCATCGGTAAAGTCCATGTCCGGGGACTTTGTCCAGTCGGGCCCAAGAGCGGAAAGGACCAAAGGGAAATTTTTCCTCCAGCGGCCGGGCAAGATCCGGTTCAACTATGCAGGCCAATCAGGGGTCAGCGTAATTGCAGATGGAAAATCCTTGGTGGTCTATAACAAGAAGCTCAAGACATCGCGGCTTTATGCTCTCTCGAAGACGCCGCTCAAGCTGCTCCTCGACAATCAGGTCAACTTTTCCGGCAATCGCCTCAAAAGTATCAGGGACGATGGCGCCCAGGTGATCATCAGGCTGGCCGACAAGTCGGCCTTCGGCAATTCGAATATCACTATGGTGTTTGACAGGGAATCGCTCGATCTACGCAGATGGACCCTGACTGACGAGAGGGGCCTTACCTCGACAGTCACCATATCCAACGTGAAGCAGGGCGTTCGCGCTCCTGCGGGCACCTTCACTATCAACTATGCTGCAAACCGTGAATTCAACACCAAAACGAAATAGTCGGCAGCGCCACGAACTGCCCGTGTAACACTACTCGGCGGCCGTCTCGGACGGCACCTCTGCCGGTGCCGAAGACTCGGCCTCGGCATGCGGCTTGCGCCGTGAGAACAGCGACCTGAGCGTGACGTAGAACACCGGCGTCAGGAACAGGCCGACGAAAGTGACGCCCAGCATGCCGGAGAACACCGCGGTGCCGAGCGACTGGCGCATTTCCGCGCCCGGGCCCGTCGCGATCATCAGCGGCACGACGCCGAGGATGAACGAGAAGGCGGTCATCAGGATCGGCCGCAGCCTGAGCCGGCAGGCTTCGACGGCAGCCTCGGCTGCCGACAGGCCGCGTTCCTGGGCCTGCCGCGCGAACTCGACGATCAGGATCGCGTTCTTGGCGGCAAGCCCGATCAGCACGATGAGGCCGATCTGCACGAGGATGTTGTTGTCCAGCCCTCGGAACGACACGCCGAGCAACGCTGCGAGCACGCCGAGCGGCACCACCAGCACGATGGCGAACGGCAGCACCCAGCTTTCATATTGCGCCGCCAGCGCCAGGAACACGAACAGCACCGACAGTCCGAAGATATAGACAGCGGCATTGCCGGTGTTGCGCTCCTGATAGGCGAGTTCGGTCCATTCGTAGGAGGTACCGGCCGGCAACGTCTGTGCCGTGATCGCTTCCATCTTGGCAAGCGCATCGCCGGTGGAAACACCGGGCGCGGCGTTGCCCTGCAGCGGCACGGAGACGTACATGTTGTAGCGCTGGACCAGCGCCGGGCCGGTGACGTCGCGGATCTCGATCAACGTGCCCAGCGGAACCAGCGCGCCGGTCGCCGAGCGCACCTTCAGTTTCAAGATGTCGGCGCGATCGAGGCGGAACGCCTGGTCGGCCTGCGCGCGCACCTGGTAGACGCGCCCGAAAGCGTTGAAGTCGTTGACGTAGGCGGTGCCCAGATTGATCGACAGCGTCTCGAAGATGTTGGGGATCGGCACGTTCAGGATGCGCGCCTTGTCGCGATCGATCGCCAGGAAGAATTGCGGGCTGGACGCGGAGAAGGTGGTGAACACGCCGGTCAGCCCCGCCGTCTTGTTGGCCTTGCCGGCAATTTCATAGGCAAGCGCCAGGATCTGCCGCATGTCGGCGCTGTTGCGCTCCTGGATCTGCAGCTTGAAGCCGCCGGCATTGCCGACGCCGCGGATCGGCGGCGGCGGCAGTGCGATAATGAAGGCTTCCTAGATGCTTTGCAGGCTGCCGAACAAATTGCCGATGACCTGGGTCGCGGACTGGCCGGCTTCCAGTCGCTCGTCAAACGGCTTGAACCTGGCGAAGATCACGCCCGCGTTGCTGGCATTGGTAAAGGTGGCACCGGAGAAGCCGGCGAAGGCGACCGCGTAGTCGACGCCCGGCGTTTTCTGGATGATCTGCGACGCCTGCTGGATGACGGCATCGGTCCGCGATAGCGAGGCGCCGTCCGGCAACTGGACGACGACGATCGCATAGCCCTGGTCGAGCGACGGAATGAAACCGCGCGGCACCGTCTGAACCATATAGACCGTGGCGTAGATGAGGGCCGCGAAAACGGCCAGCGTGGCGGCGATCGCTATCCGCGAGCCGACCAACACGCGCACGATGCTCGAATACCAATGGGCGACCTTGTCGAAGCCGCGATTGAAGCCGTCGGCGAGCGCCCGTCCGAACCGCGCCAGGAAAAAGCGCGGCGGCGCCGCAGCAGTGTGGTGCGGCTTGAACAGCAGCGCGGCCAAGGCCGGCGAGAGCGTCAGCGAATTGAATGCCGAGATCGCCGTCGACACCGCGATGGTGATCGCAAACTGCAGGTAGAACTGCCCGGAAATGCCGGGAATGAAGGCTGTCGGCACGAACACGGCTATCAGCACCAGCGAGATCGCGATGACCGCCGTTCCGACTTCGTCCATGGTCAGATGCGACGCCGGATTGGGCGCCAGCCCGCTGGCGATATTTCGCTCGACGTTCTCGACCACGACGATCGCATCGTCGACGACGATGCCGATGGCCAGCACGAGGCCGAACAGCGTCAGCATGTTGAGGGAGAAGCCGGCGGCGTAAAGCACCGCCAGCGTGCCGATCAGCGACACGGGGATCGCCACGATCGGCACGATCGCCATGCGCCACGATTGCAGGAAGACGATGATGACGATGATGACCAGAACCATCGCCTCGAGGATCGTCTTGTAGACCTCCTGGATCGACTCGGCGACGAACTCGGTCGGATTGTAGACGATGTCGTAGCTCAATCCCTTCGGGAAGTCCTGGGAAAGCTCCTTCATCTTGTCCTGGATCTCCGCGGCTGCGGCGAGCGCATTGGTGCCTGGCCGCTGGAAGATGGCGAGCGCCACCGCCGGTTTGCCGTTGAGATAGGAGTTGGTGACGTAATCCTTGGCGCCGAGCTCGATGCGCGCCACGTCCTGCAGCTGGATCAGGCGGCCGTCTTCGGCCGATTTGACGATCACGTATCGGAAGTCCCGTGCGTCGTTGAAGCGGCCTTGCGTGGTGACCGTGTACTGGAACGCCGTGCCGGTATTGGTCGGCGGCGCGCCGATGGAGCCGCCTGACACCTGGACGTTCTGGTCGCGCAGCGCCTGCACCACATCGCCCGAGGTCATCCCCAGGGCGGACAGTTTTTCCGGATCGAGCCAGATGCGCAGCGAATATTCGCGTTCGCCAAAGATGATGAGGTCGCCGACGCCGTCCAACCTGAGCAGTATGTCGCGCACCCGCGAGCGGGCGTAGTTCGAGACGTAGAGCTGGTCGTAGGTATTGTCGGGCGACAGCATGTGCACGACCATCATCAGGTCGGGCGAGCTCTTGATGGTGGTGATGCCGAGGCGGCGGACTTCTTCGGGCAGGCGCGGCTCGGCGACCGACACGCGGTTCTGTACCAGCACCTGCGCCTGGTCGAGATCGGTGCCTAGCTTGAAGGTGATGGTCAGCGCCATCGCCCCGTCGCCCGACGAATAGGACGACATGTAAAGCATGCCCTCGACGCCGTTGATCTCCTGCTCGATCGGCGTTGCCACCGTCGCTGCCACTGTCTCGGCGTCGGCGCCCGGGTACTGGGCGCGAACGACGATGGTCGGCGGCGCGATCTCGGGATATTGCGCGATCGGCAGCTGGGTATAGGCAATCCCGCCGAGGATCAGCAGGACGATCGAAACCACCGATGCGAAGATCGGACGGTCGACGAAGAAATGGGCGAACCTCATTGCTGCAACCCGGCGGTCTCGACCTTGGGCGGCAACGTCACCATCTCGACTTTCACCTTGGTGCCGGGCCTGGCGTGCATCAGCCCGTTGACGATGATCGTCTCGTCGCCGGTCAGGCCCGCGCGGATCACCCGGTAGCCGTCGAGAAGCGGGCCGGTGCGCACGGGCTTCGCCGACACCATCCCGGCCTCATCCACCAGGTACACGATGCGGCGATCCTGATCGGCGCCGACCGCCTCGTCGGGCACCAGGACGCCGCTATGCGGCAGCGACCCCGGCACGTTGATGCGCCCGAACATGCCTGGCTGGAGAACGCCGTCGGCGTTGGCAAACCTTGCACGCACCCGCATGGTGCCGGTCGCGTTGTCGATCCGGTTCTCGGCAAAATCGAGCTTGCCCTTGAATACCGCCTCCGCGCGGTCGGCGACGCGAACCACCACCTCGAGCCCGCCGGCGCCTTCCTGCATGCTGCCGCCGCGCTCCTTCGCGTCGCGGGCGTAGCTGAAATACAGGCGCTCATCGACGTCGAAATAGAAGTCGATCGGATCGCGCGTGACGATAGTCGTCAGCAAGGTGGAATCCGGCTGCACGAGGTTGCCGACCGACACCAGCCGGCGGTCGATGCGGCCGGACAAGGGCGCCTTGATCTCGGTGAACTCCAGGTTCAGGTTGGCCGTCGTCAGCGCAGCCGTCGCGCCTTGCATCTGCGCCTGCGCCGAAAGGTATTCCCGCCGACGGTCGTCGACCGTCGCGGCCGAGATATTGCCGGTCTTGGCGAGTTCATCGGCGCGATCCAACTGCATCTTGGAGAATTCGAGCAGGGACTTGGCGACGTCTACTTGCGACTTGGCGGCATCGTAGGCCGCCTGGTACGGACGCTGGTCGATGGTGAAGAGCAGGTCGCCCTTGTTGACCAGTGCGCCGTCCTGGAAGCTGATGTTGTCCAGATAGCCGCTGACGCGCGAACGGATGGCGACCTCGTCGACGGCTTCGAAGCGCCCGACGAACTCGTCGTCTTCGACGATTTCACGCACCACCGGCTTGGCCGCCGTCACCACCGGCAGTTGCTGGTCCTGCGCAAACGCGTTGCTGCTGAAAGCCATGCCGAGCAGGAATGCCACTGGGACGGCGGAGCGGGCCAGCCAGCCGACCGATCGGCTGGGTCGCCCGCTTGCGTCGCGATGCGATTGCCGATTCCCTGAAGTGTCCATTTGCGTCCCCGCTAGCTGGACCCGGAGGTCGGGTGGTTCTCTTCTATATTTAAGGTTTCTCGTCGAGACCAGAGCACTGCAGTATTGTGCATGGCAACATAATCATTTTCCATATGGACTGAAATGTCCACCCTGTGGCTGCCCCGCCATCTGGCTAGTTCGCCCAGAACCGGCCCATCCGCTTCCGGCCCATCTCAGCCGTCATCGGCGCAAGCTGATTTGGACCGAGCGCCGGATCCTGCGGCTTACTCGATCAGTTGCGGCTGTTGAGATGCCGCACCCTTCGCAGTTGCGGAAACAGCACCGCCCACAGTCCGGCGACGGCAATCGCACCGACGCCGCCGATCACCACCGCCGGCACGGTGCCGATCAGCGCCGCCATGGTGCCGGCGCGGAACTCGCCGACTTCGTTGGAGGCGCCGACGAAGACCTGGTTGACGGCGTTGACGCGGCCGCGCACCTCGTCGGGTGTCCACAGCTGGATCAGCGTCTCCCTGATATAGACGCTGAACATGTCGGTGGCGCCGAGGCCGGCAAGGGCCAGGATCGACAGCCAGGTGATGGTCGAGACGCCGAACAGCACGGTGAAGGCGCCGAACCCGGCGACGAAGCCGAGCATGATCTTGCCGGCATTGTCGCGCAGCGGATGCCCGGCAAGCCAGACCGCGACACAGATGGCGCCGATGCCGGGCGCCGAGCGCAGCAGGCCGAGTCCCCACGGGCCGAGTTCCAGAATATCGCGGGCATAGACCGGCAGCAGCGCCGAGGCACCGGACAGAAGCACGGCGAAGAGGTCGAGCGAGATGGCGCCCAGGACGATCTTCTCGCTCCAGATGTATCGGAAGCCGGCAAACAGCGTCTCCATCGTCGGCTTGTCGGTGGCGCTCTGCTGGGCCGGTTTCGGAATGGTGAAGATCAGCAGACCGGCCACCAGCATCAGCACGGAGGCAACGGCGTAAGCGGCTTCGGCCGAGACGCCATAGAGCAGGCCGCCGGCGACCGGGCCGACAATGGTCGCCGTTTGCCAGGCGGACGAGTTCCAGGCGATCGCATTGCCGAAATCTTCCGGCGGAACAAGGTTGGCGAACAGCGACGACGAGGCCGGCCCATAAAAAGCGCGCGCCAGGCCGAACATAGCCAGCACGATGAAGATCGGCAGCGGGCTGACGAGACCGCGCAGCGTGAAGTACAACAGGACAAGCGCACAACCTGCCTCGACTACCGTCGCCAGCGCCATGATCAGGCGGCGGCCGAAACGGTCGGCGACAACGCCGGTGACCAGCACCAGCAGCAGCGACGGCAGGAACTGGACGATGCCGACAATGCCGAGATCGAAGGGATCGCGCGTCAGATCATAGATCTGCCAGCCGACGGCGACGGACACGATCATGGTGGCGAAGGTGGTCAGGAAACGCGCCGCCCAATAGCTCAGGAAGGAGTGATGGCGGAAGGCGGCGTAACGCCGGTCAGGCGGTGTATGGGAATGGGACGTCATGGATACAGGCCCCGTTGCTTGCATTGGCCGGCGGGGCACTTCCCGGAAATGGGCGCTGTTCCGGCCAATGAAACTTATCAAAGTTCGGGGCGCGTATGCGTGAAAATCGGGCCTGGATCAAGCGGTTTTCCAGCCGCTCGCCCGATTGCACGCGGACGTTACTGCCTCAGCGCGGCGGTGATGGCGTCGAGGCCGCCCTGTAATTCCGCCTCTTTCGGCCAGCCGAAACCGACGCGGAAGAAGCGCTTGGGCATATCGAACCAGTGGCCGGGACCGACATAGGCGCCGTGGTTTTCCAAGAGATTGACGTAGAAACGGTCGAGGTCGAAGTCTGGACTGACATTGAGCCTTGGAAATCCGACGACGCCGCCTTGTGGCCGCACCCAGTCGACCAGCGGCTCGCGGTCGATCCAGGCTTGCACGATGTCGCGGCGTTTCGCCATCTCGGGCAGCAGCGCGGCCAAGAAAGCGTCGCGGCGCTCCAGCATGCCGCGCGCAATTCCTTCGTCGATCACGCTGCCGCAAATGCCGATCTGCTCCTTGGCGGCGAGGAAGCGCTCCTGCAGTTCAGCATCGCTGGTGATCAGCCAGCCAATGCGGATGCCGGGAATGCCGAAGGCTTTCGACAGCGACGAGACACTGATCGCCTTGGGGCTGAGAGAAGCCGCCGCCGGCAGGCGCTGTCCATAGGAGAGGTCGCGATAGGTCTCGTCGACCAGCAGATGGCAGCCGCTCGCTTCGGCCAGCGCAATCAGCGCGTCGAGATCGGCCCGGCCCATCATCGTGCCGGTCGGGTTGTGCGGGCAGGTGACGCTGATCAGCTTGGTGTTCGGTTGCATGCTGGCGGCGACGCGGCCGAAATCGATGGCAAAGCCTGCGTCGAAATCGAGATCGACATAGGAGATGGCGCAGCCGATCGCCTTGGGGGTCTCGATGTTGGTGGCGTAGTTCGGCCGGACGACGACAAGATGGTCGCGCTCCGACAGAAGCGAGGTCGAAATGATGAAGAGCGCGCCCGCCGCACCGGCGGTCACCAGAACATCGTCAAGCGAAATGCCTTTGTCCTGCGCCGCGATCAGCGCCCGCAACTCCTTGTCGCCGCGATGCTCGCCGTAGAACAGCGTGAGATCCGGCAGCGACAGGCCAATGTCGGAGAGTTTCTGATCGGCGATCGAGCTTTCGGAGAGATTGAACCGAATGCGATCGTAGCCGTATTCCTCCGGCGCCTCTTTCTCGATCACCATTCTGGCGTAGTTCATGGCTGCTCCCCCAAAGCAATCTCTGCGGTGTATCCAAGCCACAAAAGCACGAAGCCTGCCAAGGCTCATTCGCCGGCAGGCTTCTGTTCCAGTCGTCCAAACGATTGGCTCAGCGCCGAGGCGCTGATCCGACTCAGGCCGGAACTTTGGCCTTCCGACCCTTGGCTTTCGCCGGCGCGGCCACTGCAGCCTTGCGGCCGAGGCCGATCGACTTGGCCAGCTCGGAGCGCGACGCCGCGTAGTTGGGGGCGACCATCGGATAGTCGGCCGGCAGGCCCCATTTGGTACGATAGGCTTCCGGCGTCAGGTTGAAATGGACGCCGAGATGGCGCTTCAGCGATTTGAATTTTTTGCCGTCCTCGAGGCAGATGATGTAGTCCGGCGTCACCGACCGCTTGGGATTGACGGCCGGGATCTGCGGCGCCGCCACTGGGGCCGGCGGCTGGCTGAGCCCGCCGATCGACGCCGCAACGCTGGCGATGAGATCGCTCAGGCCGGCAACGGGCAAGCGGTTCTTCTCGACGTAAGCGGACACGATATGGGCGGTAAGCTCGAGCAGGTCGATGTCCTTGTCAGAGTCGTTGCTGTCGTCGGCCAATTTATCTCTCCGTCGCTAGGGGGGTGGCGGAAACTCCCAGAGTGGTCCCAGCGGAGCCGGAAATCCGCTCTAGTCATTTGTCTTGCCGCATATGTGCGGTTGCGCCAGATGATTCCATCCGGTGCCACCGATCTAATCGCCAAATCTGCGTAACGCAATGACTTCGTATCGCGCCACACGTCATTTTGAACAACTATACTGAATTTTAATACTATCAGACGATGAGCGCCTTGTCGCGCCATAGTCGAAAACCGCCCTCGAAAGCGCGCGTATTGTCGCCGCGCCTGGATGTGGCGGGCAATTCATCCAGTCTGTCGACATTGCCGCCGCCGATCACGACATAATCCGGCTGCAGCGCCGCACGCAGCCGCCCGACGACGTCGAAAACGTATTTGCGCCATTTCTTCTTGCCGTATTTCTCCAGGCCGCGCTCGCCGACATAATCTTCGAAACTGCCGCCCTTGCGGTACGGCAGATGCGCCAGTTCCATCGGCTGGCCGACATTGTTGAGGATCATCGCCGCGCCCAGGCCGGTGCCGAGGCCGAGGAACAGCATGCGCCCGCCATCGTAGCTGCCGATCGCCTGCAGCAGCGCGTCGTTGACGACCTTGACCGGCTTGCCGAAGGCGGCGGCAAAATCGTAGCCGTCCCAGCCCTTGCCGAGATTGGCGGGATCGAGCGAAGGCCTGTTGTGCCTGACCGGGCCGGGATAGCCCATCGAGATCACGTCATAGGGCAGCCCTTCGGCCAGCGTCTTCACCGTGGCGACCATCTGCTGCGGCGTCAGATCCGGTCCGGAATCGGCCCGGCGCATCTCGCCGCCTGCGCTGGTGAGGATTTTTACGTGCGAGCCGCCGACATCGATCGTCAGCACGATCGGTTCCGCCTTGGCCTTCGCGGGCCTGGCTGCCTTGGCCATGTCGTTTCCTCCGCTCACTTGGCGCGTTCCCCGTTTCAGGGAAACGGGGGAATGCTCCAACTCTTTGTTTTTACGCAATTCCGGACGGAAAAACCGCTCGCACTTTCCTGGAATTGCTCAAGTCGGATTGATCCAGCCGTTGGGCGGCCCGAAGCTGGCCATGGCGTCGGCAGGCCCCCAGGTCTTCGGCTCATACATATGCGGCGGCGTGGTGTCGCCCAGCACCGGGCCGACAATGCGCCAGGCAAGCTCGCTGGCATCCTGGCGGGTGAACAATTGGCCATTGCCGTTCATGGCATCGCCGATCAGCCGCTCATAGGGCGGCATGTCGCCCTTCGAATCGTCGAGCGCGGTGAGCTCGACCTGCTCGCCGACCATATCGTCGCCGGGCGCCTTGCGTTGCGCGCCGATCGAGATCGCCACCTGCGGGTCGATGCGGAAGCGCACGTAATTTGCGTCGCTGGGCTTGATCGGATCGAAGACGTCGAGCGGCGGCCGCTTCAGCCGCACGATCACTTCGGTCACATGCACCGGCATGTTCTTGCCGGTGCGGATGAAGAACGGCACGTCCTGCCAGCGCCAGGTGTCGACCATGAAGCGCACGGCAGCAAAGGTTTCGACCGGCGAGTTCGGCTTCACGCCGGGTTCAGCGAGGTAGCCGGTGAACTGGCCGCGCACGACGTCGTCCTTGGTCAGCGTGCGGATGGCGCGCAGCACCTGCACCTTCTCGTCGATCAGATCGTCGGCCGAGCGGCCGACCGGCGGTTCCATGGCGAGCAGCAAAAGGATGTTGAGCAGATGGTTCTCGATCACATCGCGGATAGCGCCGACATCGTCATAGAATTTGCCACGGCCTTCGACGCCGAAGTCCTCGGCCATGGTGATCTGTACGCTTTCGACGAAGTTGCGGTTCCAGATCGGCTCGAGAAAGGAATTGGCAAAGCGGAAATAGAGCAGGTTCTGGATCGCCTCCTTGCCGAGATAGTGGTCGATGCGGAAGATCGACTGCTCTTCGAACACCAGATGCAGCACGCGGTTCAGCCAGCGCGCCGATTGGAGATCGTGGCCGAACGGCTTTTCCACCATCAGCCGCGCGCCATGCGCGGTACCGGATTGCTCCAGCCCCTGGACAACGGTCTCGAACATGGTCGGCGGCACCGCCATATAGTGCAGCGGCCGCTGCGCCGAGCCGAGCGCCGTCTTCAGCTTCTCGAAGGTCGCGCCGTCGCGGTAGTCGCCGCTGACATAGCGCAGCAGACTGGCGAATTTGGCGAAGATCTTTTCGTCGATCTTGCCGACAGCGTTGACGATGCCGTCGCGGGCCCGCGCCTGCAATTGGTTGATGTCCCAGGCATCGAAGGCGACGCCAATCACCGGCTCGGTCAGCGTCCCCTTGGCTACCATCTGGTAGAGGGCCGGAAATATCTTCTTGTGGGCAAGGTCGCCGGTTGCTCCGAAGAGCACCAGCGTGTCGGACCGTTCCGGGCTCATCTTGCGCGTCTCCCCTGCGGCCTTCACTTGCCGGCCTTCGGCTTTTCGACATGGCCGCCAAAGGCATAGCGCATGGCCGACAGCAGCTTGTCGGCGAATTCGGATTCGCCCTGCGAGGAGAAGCGGTCGAACAAAGCCGAGGACAGAACCGGCGCCGGCACGCCGGTGTCGATCGCCGCCTTCAGCGTCCAGCGGCCTTCACCGGAATCGGAGACGCGGCCGCCGAACTGGGCCAATGCCGGGTCGCTCTTCAGAGCGCCGGCGGTGAGGTCGAGCAGCCAGGAGCCGATCACACTGCCATGGCGCCAGACCTCGGCCACCTGCGGCAGGTCGATGTCGAACTGATAGTATTGCGGGTTTTCCAAAGGGCTGGTCTCGGCGTCCGCAGTGCGCTGTCTTTTGCCGGCATTGGCCGATTTCAGGATGTTCATGCCTTCGGCGTAGGCGGCCATGACGCCATATTCGATGCCGTTGTGGATCATCTTGACGAAATGGCCGGCGCCGCTCGGTCCGCAATGCAGGTAGCCAAAGGGTGCGGTCCCGCCCGCCTTGTCGGGCGTGGCGCCGGCATCGGCGCCGGGCGCCAGCGTGGCGAAGATCGGATCGAGGTGTTTGACCGCCGTATCGGGGCCGCCGATCATCAGGCAGTAGCCGCGCTCCAGGCCCCAAACGCCGCCGCTGGTGCCGACATCGACATAGTGCAGGCCCTTGGCCGCAAGCTCGGCCGCCTGGTCGACAGCGTCGTGATAATAGGAATTGCCGCCGTCGATAATGATGTCGCCGGGCTCCATCAGCGCCGCCACCTGGTCGGCGATCTTGCCGGTGATCGCCGCCGGCAGCATCAGCCAGGCGCTGCGCGGCTTGGAAAGCTTGCCGACGAACTCCTCCATCGATGCGGCGCCGATGGCGCCATCGGCAACCAGGGCGGCAACGCTTGCCGGGTTGATGTCGTAGACGACGCATTCATGGCCGTCGCGCATCAGGCGGCGCACCATGTTGGCGCCCATCCTGCCCAGTCCCATCATTCCGATCTGCATGGTCTTGTCCTAGTCGCTTGAGGAAAGAAATTGCTGGCGAGTTAGTTCTCAATGCCGACGGTGAAGTCGACATTCTCCCAACGGTCGCCGTCGGGCCAGAAAAAAGTGAAGACGATCGTATTACCTCGCGGAATATCGGTCACCGGCAGATCCGCCATATGGACGCCAAAGACATTCACGGACGTGTTGATTTCATGGTTGGTCTGCCACTGGTCGCCGCTCCAGCGGATCAGTGCCGGCTGCAGCAGTTCAACCCGCAGCGTCTTGCCGGCTTCCATGGTGCGCAGCCTGTTGTTGAAGCGCCATATCCTCAGCGGCGAGCCGGTCTTGTCCCTGACATAGCGCTTGACGCCTTGCGGCGGCATGTCGAAGACGGCGCCGTCGCGGAGCGAGCGCAACAGCTTGATGTGTTCCGAATGCGCCCAGACCAGCGGCATGGCGCTGCCCGACGGCTTGCCCAGCCACAATTCGCGCTCCGGTATGTCGGCGCCGTCCCAGACCTGTTCCGGCAGCAGACCGCCCACCCCAGCCGAAGCCTCGAATGTGTCGAGCAGGCTTGCCGCCTTGTCCTTGCGGCCGGCGGCCAGCTCGTAGTGAGCGCGTTCGCCGGCCAGCAACGGCCAGGGTCGGCCCTGGCCGTTGCCGTCGAAGGGGGCGCCGTCGGCGTGTTCGCCATAACCGTCGCTGGTGTAGCGGTACCATAGAGGCCCTTGCGGCAGGTCGCAGCGCAGTTGCGCGTCGATGATCTTGACCGTGCCGACGATGCGCGGATCGTCCGCGGCCCTGAGGCCGAAGCGGACCAGCGCCAGCGCGTCCGGGCTGACAATCGCTTCGGCCGGCTTGTCGGTATCGCCCGGCGGACGGTTCTTGATCGGTACGAAACCGTCCTTCGGCGATGCGGCGCCTGAAGCGTCGGCCGGCGCGATGCGGATGTAGTACCCGTCGACGCCAGCCTCGTGGCACTCCGGTGTGCCGCTGACATAGGTCCAGCGCTCGATCTGGTCGTTCCAGCAATCTGCGACCTCGCGCAAATAGTTAGCCGGCTCGGGTTTGCCGTTGACGTCGAACAGATCGGCGGCGCCAAGCAGTGCCGATATTTCGACGGCGAGCGTGAATGGGCTGTAGCCCGCGTCCTCTTCCCAGCGGTCCTGCCCGGTGACGGGGCCATTGCGCACGATATAGGACGCTGCTTT
This sequence comes from Mesorhizobium sp. M1004, assembly GCF_040318795.1. Classification (NCBI taxonomy): domain Bacteria; kingdom Pseudomonadati; phylum Pseudomonadota; class Alphaproteobacteria; order Hyphomicrobiales; family Phyllobacteriaceae; genus Mesorhizobium; species Mesorhizobium sp. M1004. The sequence continues at coordinate 40,211 of NZ_JAMYNB010000014.1, read as the reverse complement.
CTCGACCATCGGCATGAAGGCGGCGAGCTTTGCGCGCGGCAGGTGGCCGGCGCGGTGCAGCGCATCGGCAAGCAGCAGCGGGAAGGCGCATTCGTCCATCTGGATGCCCGGCCAATAGAGCGAGCCGTCGAGCCACACATTTTGTGGCCAGTGGCCGTCCGGCTGCTGGATGGAACGGAGATAGGCGAGGATCTCAAGCGCCTGCGCCGGATCGCCGGCGGCGAGGAAGCCGCCCGCAGTTTCGACGAGGTCGCGCGGCCAGACCAGATGATATCCGCCAAGGTCGTCGTCGCCCTTGCTGAACCCCCAGGGGATCGACAGGCTGGCGACGGCCGCACCGGGCCTCGCCAGCGACAGGTGTGTCGCCAGCACCGCTGTGCTGACGCGGTAGGTGTTGAGGCCGGATGCATCATGGTGGTCGAGCGCCGTCAGGCCTGCCTGCCATTTCCGCCATTTCGCGACATAGACCTTTGCCGCCGGCTCAAACCCGCGTTTCAGGCTGGCGGCGGCGTTTTCGGCCGCTTCATCCGGCGTTGCCCCAAACCCAAGCGCAAGCAAGGCTTTGCTGTTGCGTAAGGAAAAGCCGATCTCGCCGATCAGCGCGACATTGCCGTCCTCCGCCCTTTGGCAGGCCGGATTGAGCCGGCCGGCGCGGCTGAGTTGCTGCCAGCCGTCGGAAAAGCCTGCATAGCCGGCCGAGCAATCACCCCAGGGCAGCGAGGATGCAAGCGCCAGGCAGGTGCCGCGCCCGGACGCGAACAGCATCGGCCTCCCCTTGTGCTCGTCGGTCCAGGCGGTGTTGCCCATGCCGGCATTGACCAGATGCGGCGCCAGCAGGGCGTAGACGCGGTAGTCCGTGGCCACGCCCTCGAGTGCCGTGAAGCTGGTTTCCTGCAGCAAGGCCGGGCGCGCCGGATCCGCCAGGATGCGCTTTTCGATCTGGTAACGCGCCGTCGCGTTGATCAGCCGGTAGGCGGGCACGCCGTCCTCGAACGGCTCGATGGCATGTGTGGCGTCACGCTTCTCCTCGGAAAACCAGCCGCCGGGACCGGTGACCAGCAGTCCCATGTCGCGCGTGCAGGCGCTGTCGAGGCCGGGATAGTAGACTTCATTGACGATGCCATGGCTGAGCGTGAACCAGACGCGGCTCGCCGTCGAAAGCGCGGCACCTACGCCGCTCTTGGCGCTTGACGTCCAGCGCGCCGGAATTCCGGGCGCGCCCATTCTTTTGGGTGCACTGGGGGGAAGGGTCGGCGGCGTCGCTGCCATGCATGGTCTCCTGGGCCCTTCCCTAGACCAGCAGGCGAAGGCTTTTCAATCATCGCACCTGAAGTTGATCGCCAAAGCGTAACCGATCGCAGTTGACAAGCGAGCTCATCTGCATTTGTCTGACAATAGATAAAAAACAGGCAGCCAACGCCAAAACCATCAGCAACAGTCGGCGGGGCCGACAATCCATGGGAGGATTATGACATGAAGAAACTGCTCGTCCTGAGCGCTCTGGCGGCGATGCTCGCCTCGGGCACGGCGCTTGCCGACACCAGCGGCAAGAAGATCGCCTTCTCCAACAATTACGCCGGCAATTCGTGGCGCCAGGCGATGCTCGACAGCTACGGCATCGTCACCAAGAAGGCGGTGGAGGACAAGATCGTCGGCGCCGCCGACATCTTCACCACCGCCGACAAGGAAGTGCCGACGCAGGCTGCCCAGGTGCAGAACCTGATCCTGCAGGGTTATGACGCCATCGTCATCAATGCCGCATCGCCGGATGCGCTGAACGGCGCCATCAAGCAGGCCTGCGATGCCGGCATCGTCGTCGTCTCCTTCGACGGGACGGTCACCGAACCTTGCGCCTACCGCGTCGTCGTCGACTTCAAGGACATGGGCAAGCAGGAAGTCGAGCAGATGGCCAAGTTCCAGCCCAAGGGCGGCAATTTGCTGGAAATCCGCGGCCTTGCCGGCACCTCGATCGACGATGCCATCCATGCCGGCATCCTCGAAGGCGTCGCCGCCCATCCCGAGTTCAAGATCGTCGGTTCGGTGACCGGCGACTGGGACCAGACGACGGCGCAGAAGGCGGTCGCGACGATCCTGCCTTCGTTGCCCGACATCGTCGGCATCGTCGACCAGGGCGGTGACGGTTATGGCGCGGCACAAGCCTTTGCCGCCGCAGGCAAGCCGCGTCCGACCATCATCATGGGCAACCGCCAGGACGAGCTGAAATGGTGGAAGGAGCAGAAGGACAAGGATGGCTACCTGACCTGGTCGGCCTCGATCGCGCCCGGCGTGTCGTCGCTGGCCTTCTGGGTGGCGCAGCAGGTGCTCGACGGCCGCACCGACATTCCGCATGACCTTTTGGTGCCGTATCTCGCCTTTACCCAGGACAATTTCGAGACCGAGCTGCCGAAAATCAAGGAGGGCGGCGTCGCCACCCACGAATACAGCCAGGAAGACGCAATCGCGGCGATCAAAGCCAATATCAAGTGATGCATTGCATTCATTGCCAGCGGCATGACCGACCGGATATCGTTGAGCATGCCTGAGGCCAATACGGACATCATCAGACTGGGCGGCGCCGAAAAACATTTCGGCGCCGCCCATTTGGACATCATCAGGCTTAACGGCGCCGAAAAACATTTCGGCGCCGTTCGGGCGCTTAACGGCGTCGACTTCCATGTTGTATCAGGCGAATGCGTCGGGCTGGTCGGCCACAACGGAGCCGGCAAATCGACGCTGATGCATATGGTGGCCGGTACGCTGCAGCCCGATGGCGGTGAGATCGCGGTGCGTGGCAATGCCGAAACCGACTACTCGGTGGCGCGCGCGCTGAAACTCGGCATACGCTGCGTGTTCCAGGAACTGTCGCTCTGCCCTAACCTCAGTATCGCGGAGAATACGCGCATCAACCATCCGGCGCTCACCGGCTTCAGCTGGCGACGCAAGGCGGCTGCTCTCATTGCCGCCAAGCTGGACGAAATCTTTCCGGATCACGGCATCTCGGCAGACGACATTGCCGGCGATCTCTCCATCGGCCGGCGGCAGATGGTCGAGGTGGCGCGCGCCTTCACGGTGACGCGCGATCCGCTCGACTTGGTCATTCTCGACGAGCCGACCTCTTCGCTGGACGCGCATACTGCGGGCCAGCTGCTTGCCTTCGTGCGCCGTTTCGTAGCCACCGGGGGCAGCTGCATCCTGATCTCGCATGTGCTGGGCGAGGTGCTGCAGAATGCCGACCGCATCGTGGTCATGCGCGACGGCAAGGTGGTCGCCACGGACGTTGCAAAAGCGTTCGACCGCGACCGGCTGGTGGCCACCATGGGCGGCGCGGAAGCGCGCGAGAAGATCGCGGCGGAGATCGCCGCCAGGCCGGCGGCGGGCCCGCTCAGGGTGCGGGCGCGGCCCGAGCGGCAGCAGGACGGCAAGGAGCTTGTCGCTCGCGCCGGCGAGATCATCGGGCTTGCCGGGCTTGCCGGCCATGGCCAGACCGACCTGTTGCTGGCGATCTTTGCCGCCGCGACGCGTAGAAGGCTTGATATCGAGGTGACCGCCCCGGTGGCGCTGGTGGCCGGAGACCGCCAATCGGACGGCATTTTCCCGCAATGGTCTATTGCCGAAAACATCGGCATCCGCTCGCTGGCGCGGCTGCGCAAAGGGTTGCTGGTCTCGCCGCAGCGCGAGGCCGAGCTTGCCGAGTTCTGGAAGCAGAAGATCGGCATCCGCACGCCTGACATGACCAACAACATCTTCTCGCTGTCCGGCGGCAACCAGCAGAAGGCGCTGTTTGCCCGCGCACTGGGTTCCGATGCGCAGATCGTGCTGATGGACGATCCGATGCGCGGCGTGGACATCGGCACCAAGCTTGAGGTCTACGATCTCGTGCGCGAGGAGGCGGCCAAGGGCCGGACCTTCCTCTGGTACACCACCGAGACCGAAGAGCTCGACAATTGCGACCACATCCATGTCTTCAAGAACGGCCGCATCGTCGCCAATCTCACGCGCGACGAGCTGACCGAGGAAAAGATCATCCAGTCCTCATTCGGCGACGCGGCCTGAGATGACGGCAGTCGCTCCCGGCCCTACGTCCTCGCCGCGCAGCAGCGCGGCCCGCGCGCGCCTGCTGCGCAGCCTGTTGCCGGCGCTGTCGCTGGCGCTGGTGGTTATCGCCATCGCCTGGCTCAACCCACGCGCCATCAGCTATTTCGGCTTCAGCCTGATGTTGAACCTCGCTATTCCGATCGCGCTGGCGACGATCGCCCAGATGTTCGTCATCGCCGGCAATGAGCTCGATCTGTCGATCGGCACCTTTGTCGGCTTTGTCGGCTGCGTCACCGCGACCTGGCTGAAGGACGCGCCGCTGCTCGGCGTGATCATCCTGCTCGGCTCCATAGGCGTTTATGCGCTGCTCGGCGCACTGATCCATCTGCGCAATCTGCCGTCGATCGTGGTGACGCTGGGCATGAGCTTCGTCTGGCAGGGACTTGCCATTCTGGTGCTGCCCAAGCCCGGTGGCAAGGCGCCGGACTGGCTCTTGTCGCTGATGGCCTTCAAGCCGCCCTTCATTCCGTTCCCTATCATCGCCGCGCTGGCGATCGCAGCGGTGGTGCATTTTGGGCTGATGCGCACCTCCTATGGCGTCATCCTGCGGGGATCCGGCGGCAATCCGGCGGCGCTCAGGCGCGCTGGCTGGTCGCTGCTTCGAACCAAGATCGTGCTGTTTGCGCTGACCGGCCTATTCGGCGTTCTGTCCGGCATGGCGCTGATCGGCATCACCACCTCGGCCGACGCCAATATCGGCAATGGCTACACGCTGCTGGCGATCGCCGGCGTCATTCTCGGCGGCGGCGAGTTCGTCGGCGGCCGGGTGTCGCCGATCGGCGCCGTGCTCGGCGCGCTGACACTGGCGCTGGCGGCATCGCCTCTGCTCACCTTCATGCACATTCCGCCGGATTGGCAGGTCGCCGCCAACGGCGCCATCCTGATCATCGTGCTGGCAGCCCGCGTCCTGATCAGCCGCAGGGAGAGGTAGCGATGACGCTGGTTAAATCGCTGGCCGCCAAACCCTGGATATGGTCGTTCATCGGCGCGATGTTCGTCTGGCTGGCGACCATCGCTTTCACTGGCGGCTATGGCGGCGGCGGCATGGTCACGGCGGCACTGTCGCTGGCGGTGTTCACCGTCATCGTCGGAGTCGGCCAAATGTTCGTCATCACGCTCGGGCCAGGCAATGTCGACCTGTCGCTGCCGGCCAATATCGGGCTCGCCAGTGCCGTCGCCATGAAGGTCATGGGCGGCAGCGATTCCATGATCGTGGTCGGGCTGCTCGCCGCGCTCGCCTGCGGCGCCGCCATCGGTGCCGTCAACTATCTCCTGATCTGGGCGCTGAGGATCCCGCCGATCATCGCCACTCTGTCGGCCAGCTTCATCATCCAGTCGATCGACATCAGCTATGGGCGTGGCCTGCAGATCAAGCCGCCGCCCGGCTTTGCCGATTTTGCCAACTGGCAAATCCTGGGCATTCCAGTGCTGGCGATCCTTACCGTATTGTTCAGCATCGGTGCGGCCATCGCCTTGCAGCGCATGATCTATGGCCGCTCGGTGCTGGCGATCGGCCAGAACATCCGCGCCGCGTGGCTTGCCGGCGTCAATGTCGGCCGCACCCGCTTCCTGACTTACACGCTGTCGGGCGCGCTCGGCGGCATGGATGGGGCGCTGCTCGCCGGCTATTTCCGCGGCGCCAATGTCGATATCGGCAACGAGTACCTGCTGGCCTCGATCGCCGTCGTCGTCATCGGCGGCACCTCGGTCGCCGGTGGCAAGGCCAATGTTCCCGGTGTCTGGGGCGCGGCGCTGTTCCTGGTACTGCTTCTGACCATGCTCAACACGTTCGGCGTCAGCGCCGGCGTTCGGCTGTTGCTGACCGGGCTGATCATCGTCGGCGTCATCACCGTAGCCGGCGGCGAGAAGGCGCTGCGCTAAAAGGCGTGAGCCCGGCAGCAGTCCCGCTAAATTTGACCATGTGGACAAAAGTCCGCACCCGTTCCATAGTTCCGCGTCTGATTTCGGAACAGCCGGCTCGACACGGCTGTCAAACAGAGGGGCACTAGATGGAAAACCGGAAAAACAAATCGCAATCGACCGGCCTGTCGCGGCGCGACGTGCTGGAACTCGGCGCACTTGGCCTGGCCGCAGCCATGCTGCCGGGTGCAGCCTTCGCCAAGGACAAGAAGCTGAAGGTGGCGGCGATCTTCGCCACGCCGATCGAGGAGCCGTGGGACAACCAGATCCACGTCGCCCTGCAGAAGGCCGAGAAGGAACTCGGCATCGAATACAAATGGTCGGAAAAGGTGCAGACCGCCGATTTCAGCCGCGTCATGCGCGAATATGCGCAAGGCGGGTACCAGCTGGTGCTGGGCGACGCCTTCGCCGCCGAGCGTGAATCGCGCCGCACGGCAAAGCAGTTCCCGAAGACGGCATGGCTGTTCGGCTCGGGCGCCGGCCCGGCCGAGCCCAATTTCGGCGTCTTCGACAACTGGATCCACGAGCCGGCCTACCTCTCCGGCATGATCGCCGGCAAGATGTCGAAGTCGGGCACGATCGGCGCGGTGGCGGCCATGGGCATTCCGGAAGTGAACCGGCTGGTCAACGCCTTCTTTGCCGGCGCCAAGGAGGTCAATCCCAACATCAAGAAGAAGGTCGCCTTCATTGGCTCGTTCTTCGATCCGCCCAAGGCCAAGGAAGCGGCGGTCGCCCAGATCGATGCCGGCGTCGATGTCATCTATGCCGAGCGCTTCGGCGTCATCGAGGCGGCGGTGGATAAGAAGATCCTCGCCATCTCCAACATGTCCGACCAGTCGAGCCTCGGCCCCGACACGGTCATAACCGGGCCGGTCTGGGACATGTACCCGACGGTCGAGCAGGCGATCAAGCTGGTCAAGGCCGGTGTCTTCACCGCGCAGGACTATGGCGATTTCTCGCGCATGGCCAAGGGCGGGTCGTTCCTGGCGCCCTACCATAAATTCGACAAGACGCTGCCGGCGGATGTGAAGGATCTGGTCGAGAAGAAGAAGGCCGAGATCCTGGAAGGCAATTTCCGGGTGGATGTGGATGAGAACACGCCGGTTTCGGATTAGCTCGGCGCACCCCCTCCCCCTTGAGGGGAGGGTGGCCCGCAGGGCCGGGTGGGGTCCTCCGCGAAGTGCTCCATCCTGCTAAGTCATGGGTTGAGGCAGTTGAGGTGACCCCACCCGCCTCGCTTCGCTAGCACCCTCCCCTCGAGGGGGAGGGGTATCTCCGCAGGAGCATCCTTGTCCGCCCCTCTCATCGAAATGCGCGGCATCACCAAGAGCTTCGGCGCCGTCAAGGCGAATGAGGCTGTCGATCTAAGCGTCGCCCCAGGTGAGATCCTCGGCCTGCTGGGCGAAAACGGCGCCGGCAAGACGACGCTGATGAATGTGCTGTTCGGCGCCTATGCGCCGGATGCCGGCGAAATTCTTATCCAGGGCAAGACCGTGCGGATCACCAGTTCGGCCGATGCGCTGGCCGCCGGCATCGGCATGGTGCACCAGCATTTTCATTTGGCGCCAAGGCTGACGGTCCTGGAAAACCTTCTGATTGGCATTCCCGGCAAATCCGGCCGCATCGACCGCGCCGGCGGACTTGCCCGGTTGTCCGACATCAGCCGTCAGCATGGGCTGACGCTGGACCCCAACCTGCCTGTCTCCGCGCTGTCGGTCGGCGAGCAGCAGCGGCTCGAAATCGTCAAGGCGCTGTTTCGCGGCGCCAGGCTGTTAATCCTCGACGAGCCGACGGCGGTGTTGGCGCCGGGCGAGGTCGACGGGCTGTTTTCGGCGCTGCGCTCGATGGCGGCGCAGGGGCTCGGCATCATCTTCATCTCGCATAAATTGAACGAGGTGCGGGCGCTCACCCATCGCTGCACCGTATTGCGGCACGGCCGCGTCGCCGGCCGTGTCGACGATCCGGCGAACACGACATCGGCAGAAATGGCGCAGCTGATGTGCGGCCATGAGATCGTGCCGCCGGCAAGAGGACCTTCGACCCCAGGCGCGGCGGTGCTGACGCTCGACGGTATTTCCACCTCACGGCATTCGGGGACGCCGCTGCGCGATGTATCGCTTGCCGTTCGCGCGGGCGAAATCCTCGGCATTGCCGGGGTCTCCGGCAATGGCCAGCGGGCGCTGGCCGAGGTGATTTCCGGCACGCGCGCGCCCGACGCCGGCGCGATGACGATAGCCGGCAAACCTGTTACGCGGTTCTCGCCGCGCGAGGTGCAGGCGCTCGGCCTTGGCCGCATCCCGGAAGACCGTATGACGACCGGGCTGGTCACCAATCTGCCGCTCGCCGATTCCATGGTGTTGCCGCGCATTGGTACTGCGGCTTTCAGCAGCCGGGGCCTGCTCAAGCCAGATGCGATCCGCGCCTTCGCCGAAGAACAGATCAAGGCCTATGACATCAGGTGCCCCGGGCCGATGACCCGCGCCGGCGCGCTGTCGGGCGGCAATCTGCAGAAGGCGCTGCTGGCGCGCGAACTGGCTTTCGACCCGAAGGTGCTGATCGTCTCGCAGCCGACGCGCGGCCTCGACATCGGCGCCGCCCGCTTCATCCACGAAAAATTCCTCGACATGCGCGCCAAGGGCTGCGGGATCATCGTCATCGGCGAAGATCTCGAAGAGCTGCTGGTGCTCTGCGACCGCATCGCGGTGATGTATGAGGGCCGCATCGCCGGCACGCTGGACAGCGCCGATGCGACCATCGCGCGGCTTGGGCTGCTGATGACCGGGGCGGAGGGGCATAGCTGATGTTCCGCCTCGAAGCCCGCAGTTCCACCCCCGCCTGGTTCAATCTCGCTTTGCCGCTGCTGGCCATCGGCGCAGCGCTGGTCCTGTGCAGCGGCCTCATCGCGCTGGCCGGCGCCGGCGTGCTTGAGGCCTATGGCGTGATGCTGTCGGCCTCGTTCGGCGACAGCTATGCCATCACCGAAACGCTGGTGCGCGCCGCCCCGATGATCTTCACCGGGCTGGCTGTGGCCGTCGCCTTCCGGGCCAAATTCTGGAACATCGGCGCCGAGGGCCAATTGCTGGCCGGCGCCGTGGCCAGCTGCTTCGTCGGCGCCATCCCAATGCCGGGTGCGCTGGCGATCCTGTCGATGGCGCTGGCGGGCGCTGCTGCCGGTGCCGCGGTAGCGCTGGTGCCCGCGACGCTCAGGGTCAAATTCAAGGTGGACGACGTCGTCAGTTCGCTGCTGCTCAATTCGGTCATCTACTATGCGCTGATGGCGCTGATCGAGGGGCCGTGGAAGGACTCGTTCAGCGGCTATCCGATCTCGCCGCCGATCGAGGATTCGGCGAATTTCCCGGTGCTGCTCGAAGGCACAAGGCTGCATCTGGGTGTCATCGCCGCGTTGATCGCGGCCCCGTTGATCTGGTTCCTGATCGTGCGCACCACGCTCGGCTTCCGGATCAGGGTCACCGGCGAAAGCCCGGAAGCCGCCCGCTATGGCGGAATACATGTCGAGCGGGTGCTGATCTCGACGGCGCTGCTGTCGGGCGCGCTGGCCGGGCTTGCCGGCGTCGGCGAGGTCGGCGGCGTGCATTTCCAGGTGATGAGCGACATTTCGCCGGGCTATGGCTATTCCGGCATCGTCGTTGCCATGCTGGCCAGGCTCAATCCGCTCGGCGTCGTACCGGCGGCGATCTTCCTGGCCGCCGTGATGACCGGCGCCGAAGCGATGTCGCGCGCCACCGGCGTGCCGGCGTTCCTCAGCGATGTCATCCAGGGCACGGCGCTACTCGCCATGCTGGTGGCGCTGCTGTTCACGGCCTATCGCATCCGCCGCGTCGGTGCCGCCTTATGAGCGCGGTGTTCGAACAGATCTTTCAGGTCGGCTTCCTCGCCGCCATTATCCGCATCGCCACGCCGCTGGCATTTGCCACGCTGGGCGAGATGTTCTCCGAGCGGGCCGGCGTGCTCAATCTCGGTATCGAAGGCATCATGCTGCTCTGCGCGATGACCGGCTTCACCGCCGCCAGCCTCAGCGGCAGCCTGTGGCTCGGCGTGCTGGCCGCGGTGTTGACCGGCATGGCGATGAGTGCGCTGCATGCGCTGTTCACGGTGGCGCTCGGCCTCAGCCAGCATGTCTGCGGCATCGGCGTTACTTTGTTCTCGTCCGGCCTTGCCTATTTCCTCTACCGTCTGACCTTCGGCCAGCAATCGGTGCCGCCCAGCATCAAGGGTTTTCAGACGGTGCCGATCCCGCTGCTGTCGGATATTCCGGTTCTGGGGTCAGCGGTTTTCAACCAGTTTGCGCTGGTCTACTTGGCAATCATTGCCATCCCGCTCGCTGCTTTCGTGCTCTACCGCACGCCTTGGGGGCTGTCGGTGCGGATGGTCGGCGAGAACCCGCGCGCCGCTGATTCCGCTGGGGTCAGCGTCATCGCCACGCGCTTCCAGGCGGTCATCCTCGGCGGTGCGCTGATGGGGCTTGCGGGCGCCTTCCTCACCATGGCACAGTTCAACGCCTTCACCTTTGGTGTCGTGTCGGGCCGTGGCTGGGTGGCGATCGCGCTGGTCGTGTTCGGCCGCTGGGACCCGTGGCGCTCTGCGGGCGCGGCGCTGCTGTTCGCCTTCGTCGATGCGCTACAATTGCGCATGCAGGCGAGCGGCCTCGGGCATATTCCCTATGAGACGTTCTTGATGCTGCCGTTCATTTTCACCATCGTCGCGATGGCCGTGATGTCACGCAACGCGGTTGCGCCGTCGGCGCTGCTGAAGCCGTTTCGACGAGAAGAGCGGTAAGCGAGTAGGACTTGGCGCCCTTCCTCTCCCCCGATCGACGGGGGAGAGGAAGGGCGCCAAGCCTGGGATACTCACATCGCCGTAAAACCATTATCGACAAACAGATGCGTGCCGTTAACGAAGCTGGACTCATCGCTGGCGAGGTACAGCGCTGCCTTGGCCACTTCCTCCGGCTCACCGATGCGGCCCTGCTGTGCGGCCAATGCGGCGTCCGATACGTCGACGCCGATCTTGCCGAGATCGGCGACCTCGCGCAGGCCGTGCGGCGTGCGGATGAAGCCGGGACAGACGGCGTTGCAGCGTATGTTGCGGTCGCGGAATTCGACTGCGATGGCGCGCGCGAACATGTGGCAGGCGCCCTTGGTGGTGTCGTAGAGCACCTCCATGGGTGTGGCCGCCACAGCCGAGATCGACGAGGTGCAGACGATCGAACCGCCACCGGCAGCGATCATGCCCGGGAGCACGGCGCGCGTCATCAGGAACATCGAGCGGACATTGACCGCATGCAGCCAGTCCCATTCCTGCACTGTCGTCTCCAGGAACGGCTTTATCACGATGGTGCCGGCATGGTTGAACAACACCGTGGCCGGGCCGAGCCTGGCAGCCGCCGCCTTCACTGCGGCCTCGACCTGCGCCTCGTCCGAGACGTCGGCCACCCAGTGTTCGGCGATATGTCCCCGCGCGCGTATCGCCGCCGCAGTGGCTGCCGCCGCCTCGCCATTGCGGTCGATGATCGCCACCTTGGCGCCCTCGGCGGCGAACAATTCCGAGGCCGCTCCGCCTATTCCGGTCGCGCCGCCCGAGATGATTGCAATCTTGCCGGCTAGTCTTGTACCCATGTTCTGTTCCCCGTTCCCGATCGAAATGATCCGCATTTACGCCGGAATGGCGATGCTATCGCCTATGCAGACGTCGGCCAAGCTTGTCGCTCGCTTGTCTCCAACAGGGGTCTCCCAGCAATGCCAAACCAAATAATAAGGAATACTGAGAAAATCATTCTACATATCTCCAAAAAATAGCACTCGACAAAGTCTACTGATTTTATAGATTAATCCGCAAGACGGAGGTCGATATGTCCTATATCCAGAACGCCGAGACGGACCGCACCAGCCAGAGGCTGGCCAATAGCCAGGCTTTCCGCCCGGCCTATGCCGGCGCTTTCGCCTATCTCGTCTTTGCCCTTGCGTTCGTGTTCACCGGGGCAGTCGTGCTCGGCTTGATTCCCTGACCGATCAGGCCGAAAGGGTGGCGACCTAGCGCTTTCAGTGAGTGACCGGAGTTGATGAACCGAACGCGGACGCGCTTTGGCGCTGATGCTTGTTTTTACGCATGTCGTCGTCTCAAAACCGGGGGCGACATACATCCAACGTGATGGAGGAGATGGCAATGCCGATCGAGTTCACGCATGTTCCCGGTAAAACGCACGCCGCCGATGCCGGTTCGGCCGTACCGTTCTTCTATGATTTCGTCGAGACGGCGACCAAGCTGTCGCTGATCGAGGATTCCGGCTTCCAGAACATCGTCGTCGACGACCCGGCCGGGCTGTTGACCAATATGGACATCGCCGCCCAGGCGCTGGACCGCACCTCGTCGCTGGAAGTGGTGCTGACGCACTGGGCCGGCGTGATCGCGCCAGCCGTTGCGGCGCGGCAACTGGCGGCGCTCGACGCCAGGAGCGGCGGCCGGCTGGCGCTGAGGATGCTGAGCGAGCCGCTGGATGACGACGATGCCGAGACGCGTCCGGTCGGCCACACCGTGGTCTGGCAGCGTATCGACGAATATCTGGTGCTGCTGAAGCGGCTGTGGTCGAACGACCGGCCCTTCGACCATGAAGGTGCATTCTACAGCATCAAGGGTGGCTATGTGCCGCGCAAGGGGCCGCATGGCGTCGACGTGATCATCCGCATGGGTGGCCAGTCCGGCACCGCGCTCAAGGTCGCCGGCCGCCATGCCGACGTGTTTGAACTCACGGCTGGTTCGCTCGACGAGATCCGCCAGCTGATGGAACGGGCGCGCAGCGCCGCCGCCGAGCATGGCCGCGCCGGCAAGCTGCGTTTTGCGCTTCCGGTCCGGGTCCGCTCGGAGGGTGGCGCCTCTACCGTCGGCCACAAGGCGGTCGAACTTTCCGGACCACCGGCGCAGATCGCCCTGTCGCTGCTGCCCTATGCGGCGCTGGGCATCAGCGAGTTCATGATCGTCGGTGTCGACCGGCCGCGCGAGATCGCCAGCGTCGGCCGCGAGACGATCGCGCTCTTGCGCAACTCGCTGGCACGCCGGGAGGCGGAGGTGCCGCAGCCCGGCGCGTTTGCCTCGCGGGGCGGGTCGGATATTCACGCAGGGTGAATTTGCGGGTGGAATGAAAGCTATTTCGTAGCGTTCCTTCACACCCCCCTCTGCCCTGCCGGGCATCTCCCCCGCAAGGGGGGAGATTGGCAGCTTCGAGGTATCGCTCAGCTCTTCGACGTTGGAGAGTGGCGAAAGCGGTTGAGCACTTGATCTCCCTCCTTGCGGGGAGATGGCCGGCAGGCCAGAGGGGGGTGCTGCCCCTCCAGCGTCAAATGGTTCCCAACGCCTTCGCTTTGGTAATCTAACCAGCTTTCCCACTCGACCGCTCCAGCGCCTCCAGCACCGCGCCAGATTCCGTCAGCACACCAAACACCCCGTCCTCCACCGTCACCATATGCAGCGCCGCGTCATGCGCGTATTGGTCGCCGCTGGCGCAGGCGTCGGCGATGGTCAGGCACTGGAAATTGAGGTCGCAGGCCTCGCGCAGCGTCGTGTGCACGCAGACATCGGTCGTGCAGCCGGAAAAGATCAGATGGGTGATGCCGCGTGCGCGCAGCACAAGCTCCAGATCCGTATAGGTGAAGGCGCTGTTGCAGGTCTTGTCGACGATGATGTCGTGCGGCGCGACGTCGATCTCGGCGACGATCTGAAAGCCGGGGCCGGAGCGCAGCAGCACGTCGGTGCCTTCGAGACCCGCCCGCTTGCGGCGCCATCTCTCGTACGGCGTCATGTCGGCCATGTCGCCGCGATATCCCTGCCTGGTGTGAATGATGGTGAGGCCGGCCGCGCGTGCCGCTGATATCAGTCGGTTGACTGTCGGCAGGATGGCGCGCAGCGGCGCGGGGTCATAACCCTTCCTGGCGAAATAGCCGGTCGGCGAGAGGAAATCCTCCTGCAGGTCGATGACCAGCAACGCGGTGTTTGCCGGCACCAGCCGGCCGTCATAGGGGAAATCGAACGGTATCGCCTTGATCATCGCAGCCTGCCTCAATTGCTGCCCGGTATCGTGGCCCAGCAACCCTGCGGCCGTCCATCCCTCAGTGCGACGACACCAGGTAGACCGACGCCAGGACGATGTGCCGCTGAGACATCGCGCCGATAATCGTTGGCCAAAAAAGCCATCTTGTTTGTTGACTAGTAAACTCATGTTTTATAGTCAAGCAGGGCACTCGGCCGCCTGAATTGTTTCCAGCGGCTGTGCCGCGTTTGAGAGAAGCCAGAACCAGTGGCTGGATTTCCGGGGTCGACATTCCGTCACCGACCAGCCGATCGTACGTGCAATGACGAAGCGAGGAAGAAGCGTGTCCAGAAATGGTTTGTTGGCGGCGCTGGCCGCGGTCATGCTGTCGGCCGGCAGCGCTGCTGCGCAAGAGCAGCCAAACACGCAGCCCAGGGTGACGACGGAACCCGCTGCAGCTGCCCGGTCGGCGGCCCAGCCTTCCCCGGTCGCAGTCGAACGGCCCGCACCGGCTGCGCCTGTCGCGCCGGCTTCGCCAACTGCCGGGCAGGCGGCGCCGACCGCGCCACAGCCGGCACCCCAGCCCGGTGCATCCGCGCAGGCCGAGCCTTCGGCAATATCGCTGACGCTGCCGCACGATCTGTCGCCCTGGGGCATGTTCATGGCCGCCGACATCATCGTCAAGGCGGTGATGATCGGGTTGGCCTTCGCCTCGCTGGTCACCTGGACGGTGTGGCTGGCCAAATCGCTGGAGATTCTCTTCGGCAAGCTCGGCGCCCGTCGCGCTGCGCGCGCCATCGGCAATGCCGCCACGCTGCGCCAGGCCGGGCGCGCGCTTGGCAACAGTGGCGGCCCCGGTGCGCTTTTGGTGCGGGCGGCCGAGGAAGAGACTGCCCTTTCGGCCGGTGCGCTCGGCCATGTCACCGGCGACGGGCTGAAGGAACGCGTGACGTCGCGCCTGTCGCGCATCGAAGCGGCGGCGGCGCGGCGCATGTCGCGCGGCACCGGCGTGCTGGCGACGATCGGCTCGACGGCGCCCTTCGTGGGCTTGTTCGGCACCGTCTGGGGCATCATGAACGCCTTCATCGGCATCTCGCAGGCGCAGACCACCAACCTCGCGGTCGTCGCGCCCGGCATCGCCGAGGCGCTGCTCGCCACGGCGATGGGCCTGGTCGCGGCCATTCCCGCGGTGGTCATCTACAACGTCTTTGCGCGGTCGATAGCCGGCTACCGGCAGCTCCTTGCCGATGCCTCGGCCGGGGTCGAGCGGCTGGTCAGCCGCGATCTCGATTTCCGCACGGTGCCGCAGGCGCCCGCGCTGGCGGCGGAGTGATGGGCTATGGCGGCTAGAATTCGCGAGGCTATCGATGGCGATCTCGAGGAAAACCACGAGATCAATGTCACCCCGTTCATCGATGTCATCCTGGTGCTGCTGATCATCTTCATGGTCGCTGCACCCTTGGCGACAGTCGACGTCAATGTCGATCTGCCGGGTTCGACGGCGACGCCAGCACCCCGGCCGGAAACGCCGCTGTTCCTGACCCTGAAGGACGATCTGACGCTCGCGATCGGCAATGACAGCGTGCCGCGCCAGGCTTTCGCCGCGGTGCTCGACGGCAGAACCAAGGGCGACAAGCAGACCCGCATCTTCCTGCGTGCCGACAAGGCGGTCGGTTATGGCGAGCTGATGGAGGTGATGAACCTGCTGCGCGGCGCTGGTTATCTGAAGATCGCGCTGGTGGGGCTGGAGACGGTGCCGGCGGACGCATCCGCGGCGCACCGGGGCGCCGCCCCGTGACGCAACTGGCCGCCGCCGCACCCGCGGCCGACCCGCCACGCGCCGGCCTGCGCGAAATTGGCTTGTGGGCGGCTGCGGCCATTGTCATTGTCGGCGCGCATGTCGCGATCGCCTATGCCGTCCAGAGCTTCAGCCTGGCCAACATGGCCGATGGCGGCCCGCCGCCGGCTGTGGCTATCGAGCTGTCGCCGATGATGGTGGCGCCGGCGGTGCAGGAGGACTCGATGGCCGACGTGGTGACGCCTGAGCCGCCGAACCAGATCGAGGAGGCGGTTGCCGAACTGAAGCCCGTCGTGGAGCCCGAGCCCGGTCAGCCGGGGCCGGTCGCCGAGAAGACGGAAGCGGTTCAACCCGCCGCTCCGATCGAGACGGCAGCGGCCGAGCAGCCCGATCAATCGCCGCCGCTGGATGAGGTGGTGCCCGACATCGTCCCGACCATAGCGCCGGATGTGGTCATTCCGCCGCCCCAGACCAAGCCGGCGGAGACCAAGCCGGCGGAGACCAAGCCGATCGAGAAGGCGAAGAAGGCTGCCGAAAAACCCAAGCCGAAAGCAAAGAAAGAGAAGAAGGAAAAGGCCGCGCCGGCGAAAGCGGTCGTGACCGCCAGTGTCGATCAAAAGGCAGCGGCGAAGGCGTCGGCGCCGAAGGCTTCGCAATCGAGTGGATCATCAGTCAGTGCAAGCAAATGGAACTCCCAGCTGATCGGATGGATCAATCGGCACAAGCGCTACCCGAGCGCGGCAAGGTCGCGGCGCGCCGTGGGTACCGCAAATGTGACCTTCGTCGTCAGCGCTTCGGGCAAGGTGACCTCCGTCCGGCTGACCCGATCTTCGGGGGACGCCGATCTCGATCGCGCCGCGCTCGGCATTCTGCAGGGTGCGACGGTGCCCGCGCCACCGCCTGAGAAGGCCGGTACGGCTGTCGTGGCGCCTTTGATGTTCACGCTGCGGAACTAGAAGCAGCCGGACAAGGCCGATCCCATGACCACGTACTTTCCCGCTTGACTGACCCGCCGGACCGAATACGCTAGCGCAAAATACCGGCCTTGGTCGCCGGGCGGCAAATATGCCTCGTATGCCTCGCCCTCCGGCGCTGGCTGCGGGGCATTGTCATTTCTGAGGATCGGTTTGAAACGGCGTATCGAGATCGGCATCCTGTATTCCCGCTCGGGCAGCTACCAGTTGGTCTCCGATGCGTGCCGGATGGGCGCCACGCGCGCCATCGCCGACATCAATCTCGATCGGAGCTATGGCATCGAACTGGTTCCGGTCGAGCGCGATCCGCAAAGTAATGCCGATCGCTACGCGACTTTGTGCGAGGACATTTTCAGGACCAGCAGCGCGCGCCATGTCGTCGGTTGCGTCACCTCGTGGAGCCGCAAGGAAACCATCCCGGTGCTGGAGAAGGCCGGCGGCATGCTCTGGTATGCCTGCCCCTATGAAGGGTTCGAGGCCAACGAGCATGTCGTCTACATGCACGCCTGCCCCAACCAGCATCTGGTTCCGCTGATGGCGCATGTCGTGCCGCGTTTCGGCGCCAACGGCTTCCTGCTCGGCTCGAACTACATTTGGGGCTGGGAGATGAACCGCGTGGCGCGCGACCTGATCGCGGATGCCGGCGGCAAAGTGCTGGGCGAGCGCTATCTGCGCATCGGCGAGACCGACGTGTCGCGGTTGATCGCGGAAATCCGGGCGACGAGGCCGAGCTTCATCCTCAACAATCTGATCGGCACCTCGTCGTATGCCTTCCTGGCGGCTTACCGCGAGTTGGGCGATGAGGATGCGGCATTCAGGCCGGAAAACTGCCCCGTCATCTCCTGCAACCTCACGGAAGGCGAGTTGCCGGCGATCGGCGAGACAGGGAAAGGGCATCTGTCGGTCGGGCCCTATTTCGCGCCCCGGCCGGCTGCCTTCGCTTCGTCCTTCGAGGCCTCCGCCTATGCCTCGGTGCAGGTGATGGCCGACGTGCTGTCGCGCAACACTGATGCCGGCCCGGCGGAATTTTCCAAGGCCTTCGCCGAGCGGCGCTTCTCCACCCGGCTCGGGCCGATCGCCATCGACGCCCACTCCCAGCACGCGACGCTGCCAGTGATCATCGGCCGGATCGCCGATGGCTTCTTCGAGGTCGTCAGCCAGGAGGATGAGGTCGCGCCGGATCCCTATCTGTCGCGCTACGACCCCGCCAAGACATTCGGCCGTCCGCGTCTGAGGGTGGTGTCATGACGCGGACGCGCATCCCCAATCTCGGCGGCGCGCGGGCTTTCATCCTGCATCGCCCGCATCCGACGGTGCAGGCCATCACCAGGCAATTGTCGGCCATCGGCCTGGCTACGATCGACTGCTGGCCGGAATTGCCGCCGGAAGCTCTCGCCGCCGATTTCGTCTTCTTCGATGCCGATCTCGGTTTCGACGAGCAGTTCCCGTGGGAAGCCGGTGAGGCGCCGATGCCGCTGGTGGCGCTGATCGGTTCCGAGGCGCCGGGGCGTATCGAATGGGCGCTGTCGCACAAGGCCGATGCGCAGCTGCTGAAGCCGGTCGGCAATGCCGGTGTGTACAGCGCATTGCTGATCGCAAGGCAGAGCTTCGAGGCACGCAAGCATTTAGCCGGCGAGATAGCGTCGCTGCGCCAGCGCGTCGCCGAGCGCCAGACCATTGTGCGCGCGGTGACGGCGCTGTCGAAAGGCAGCGATGACGAGCGTGCCTATGCACAACTGCGATCGCTGGCGATGAGCTGGCAGATCAGCGTCGAGGATGCCGCGCGCAGGATCGTGGCAATGACGGATGAGGAAGGCGGCGATGACCAGTCCCATCGCGCCTGATCTCCCGGTACGCATGCCGGCAAAACCGCGCGCCGGCGTCTGGCGTCGGCTGGTCAAACGCCGCCTGGCGCTGCTCGGGCTGGTCATCGTCGCCATTGTTGTCGCCGGCGCCGTGCTGGCGCCCCGGCTGACCGGCTACGATCCCAACGAGCAGATGTTCGACGGCCTGACCATCGAGGGCTCGCCGCTGCCGCCCAGCGCCCAGTATTGGCTCGGCACCGACCTGCTCGGACGTGACCTCTTGACCCGCATCCTCTACGGCGCCCGCACCTCGCTGATCATCGGCATCGTCGCCAATGGCGTGGCGCTTTTGATCGGCACTTTGGTGGGCGTCACCGCAGGCTATTTCCGCGGCTGGATCGGCAGTGCGCTGATGCGCTTCACCGATCTGATGATGGCGTTCCCGGCGCTGCTGCTCGCCATCTGCCTGGCGGCAGTGTTTCAGCCGAGTCTGTGGATCGTCGCCATGGTCATCGCGCTGGTCAACTGGGTGCAGACGGCGCGTGTCATCTACACCGAGACCTCATCGCTGGCCGAGCGCGAGTTCATCGATGCCGAGCGCAGCATCGGGGCGAGTGCGCCGCGCATCCTATTTCGCCACATCCTGCCGCATCTGCTGCCGACCATCATCGTCTGGGGCACGCTCGGCATCTCGACCACGGTTCTGCTCGAGGCGACGCTTTCCTTCCTCGGCATCGGTGTGCAGCCGCCGACCGCGTCGTGGGGCAACATCATTTTCGAGAACCAGACCTATTTCCAGGCCGCGCCCTGGCTGGTGTTCTTCCCCGGCGCCGCAATCCTCGCGTTGGCGCTGGCCTTCAATCTGATCGGCGACGCGTTGCGCGACATCCTCGATCCGACGCAAAGGGGCCGGGAATAATGGGGGGCCGGTCATGATCGCCTATCTCGGCCGCCGGCTGATCCAGTCGCTGCTCATCCTGCTTGGCGTCTCGCTGATCACTTTTGCGCTGCTCTACCTCTTGCCGGCCGACCCGGTGCGGCAGATCGCCGGCCGCAGTGCCACGCCGCAGACGGTGGAAAACATCCGCCAGCAACTCGGCCTCGACCAGCCTTTCGTGGTCCAGTACTGGCACTATCTGACGAAGCTACTCAGCGGCGATCTCGGCCGCTCCTACATCCAGCGCTCGGAGGTCACCGAACTCATCGTCTCGCGGCTGCCGGCCAGCCTGCTTTTGATGGTCGGCGCCATCCTTTGCGAATTGCTGATCGGGCTCTCGATGGGGCTGATCGCCGCCGTCAAGCGCGGCTCCGCCACCGACCAGACCCTGATGGTGGCCTCCTTCGTCGGCGTCTCGGCGCCGCAATTCGTCGTCGGCTTGTTGCTGCTCTACGTCTTTGCCGTGCGGCTAAGCTGGTTTCCGATCGGCGGCTACGGCACATGGCGCCATCTGGTGCTGCCGTCGCTGACCATGGGCATACTCGGCGCCGGCTGGTACGCGCGCATGATGCGTTCGTCGATGATTGACGTCCTGCGCCAGGATTATGTCCGCACGGCGCGGGCCAAGGGCCTGGCGCGCAGCGCCATCATATTCCGCCACGCACTGCCGAATGCCATCCTGCCGGTCATCGCCATGATCGGCATCGACATCGGCATCTTCATGGGCGGCATCGTCGTCGTCGAAAGCGTGTTCGGCTGGCCGGGTATCGGTCAGCTGGCGTGGCAGGCGATCCAGCGCGTCGACATTCCGATCATCATGGGCGTCACGCTGGTCTCGGCCTTCGCCATCGTGCTCGGCAATCTGCTCGCCGACATCATCGCGCCGTTCATCGATCCCCGCATCAAGCTCAGATGAAAATGAAACAGAGAAAGGGAACACAACAATGAAAAAGTTTCTCGCATCCACAGTCGCGGCATCGGCCTTGGCCCTCATGCTCGGCATGACAAGCGTCCGCGCCGAAGACACGGTCGATCCCAACGCCAAGCAAGGCGGCGCCATCACCATCACCTACAAGGACGATGTTGCGACCCTCGATCCGGCGATCGGCTATGACTGGCAGAACTGGTCGATGATCAAGAGCCTGTTCGATGGGCTGATGGATTACGAGCCGGGCACCACCAATTTGAAGCCCGATCTGGCAGAAAGCTACGAGATTTCGCCCGACGGCCAGACCTTCACCTTCAAGCTGCGCCATGGCGTGAAATTCCACAATGGCCGCGAGATGACGGCCGACGACGTGAAATATTCGCTCGACCGCGTCACCAATCCGAAGACGCAGAGCCCCGGCGCCGGCTTCTTCGGCTCGATCAAGGGCTATGACGATGTCGCCGCCGGCAAGGCCGAAGGCCTGTCCGGTGTCACCGTCGTCGACCCCTACACGGTCAAGTTCGAACTGACCCGGCCCGACGCCACCTTCCTGCATGTCATGGCCATCAATTTCGCCCATGTCGTGCCGAAGGAAGAGGTCGAGAAATATGGCGCCGATTTCGGCAAGCATCCGGTCGGCACCGGCGCCTTCAAGCTCGCCGAGTGGACGCTGGGACAGCGCATCGTCTTCGAGCGCAATGCGGACTATTGGCACAAGGGCCTGCCGCATCTCGACAAGATCACCTTCGAGATCGGCCAGGAGCCGATCGTGGCGCTGCTGCGCTTGCAGAAGGGCGAGATCGATGTTCCCGGCGACGGCATTCCGCCGGCCAAGTTCCAGGAGGTGATGGCCGATCCCGAGCAGAAGGCGCGTGTCGTCGAAGGCGGTCAGCTGCACACCGGCTACGTCACCATGAACACCACCATGGCGCCGTTCGACAATGTTAAGGTGCGTCAGGCCGTCAACATGGCGCTCAACAAGGCGCGCATCATCCAGATCATCAACGGCCGCGCCGTGCCGGCCAACCAGCCGCTGCCGCCGTCGATGCCGGGCTACGACAAGGACTACAAGGGTTATCCCTATGACGTAGCCAAAGCCAAGGCGCTGCTGGCCGAGGCCGGTCATGCCGATGGTTTCGACACGCAGCTGTTCGCCATGAACACCGATCCCAACCCGCGCATTGCCCAAGCGATCCAGCAGGACCTGGCGGCGATCGGCATCAAGGCCAGCATCCAGTCGCTGGCGCAGGCCAATGTCATCGCCGCCGGCGGTGACAAGGCCGGCGCGCCGATGATCTGGTCGGGCGGCATGGCCTGGATCGCCGACTTCCCCGATCCGTCGAATTTCTACGGCCCGATCCTCGGCTGCGCCGGCGCGGTGCCCGGCGGCTGGAACTGGTCGTGGTATTGCAACAAGGATCTCGACGCCAAGGCGGCCGAGGCGGATTCGGTGGTCGACCCGGCAAAGGCCGGCGAACGCGACAAGATGTGGAGCGCCATCTACGACAAGGTGATGGAAGACGCGCCCTGGGCGCCGGTCTTCAACGAACAGCGCTTCACCATGAAATCCGCGCGCATGGGCGGCGCCGACAACCTCTATGTCGACCCGGTCCATATCCCGATCAACTACGACAATGTGTACGTAAAAGATGTGCAATAACTGCGACTACACCATCCATGGGCGCCACCACCATTTCGGCTGGGACAATTCCTTTGTCCCGGCCGAGCGGGTGGCGCCCGGCGCGACCATCGAGTTCCAGTGCCTCGATGCCGCCGGCGGCCAGCTGAACGCCGACAGCACGGTTGCCGAAATCGCCAAGCTCGACTTCGCCGGGGTCAACCCGGTGACCGGGCCGATCTTCGTCGAGGGCGCCGAGCCGGGTGACGCGCTCAAGGTGACGATCGAGATGTTCAAACCGTCCGGCTTCGGCTGGACGGCGAACATTCCGGGTTTCGGCCTGCTCGCCGACGACTTCACGGAACCGGCGCTGAACATCTGGAAATACGATGCAGCCGCGCTCGAACCGGCGCTGTTCGGGAAAAACGCGCGCGTACCACTGAAGCCGTTCGCCGGCACCATCGGCAATGCGCCGGCTGAGATGGGGCTTCACTCGGTGGTGCCGCCACGGCGGGTCGGCGGCAATCTCGACATCCGCGATCTCGCTGCCGGCACGACGCTCTATCTGCCGGTTGAGGTGGCCGGCGCGCTGTTCTCGGTCGGCGATACGCACGCCGCACAAGGCGATGGCGAGGTCTGCGGCACGGCGATCGAGAGCCCGATGGACGTCGTGCTCAAGCTCGACCTTGTCAAGGACGCCAGGCTGAAGACGCCGCGCTTCACCACCGCCGGTCCGGTGACGCGCCATCTCGACGCCAAGGGCTATGAGGTGACGACGGGTATCGGGCCGGACCTGATGACCGGCGCCAAGGAGGCGGTGGCGCAGATGGTCGATCTGCTTGCTGGGCGGTATCAGATCGATCCGGTCGAGGCCTATATGCTGGCCTCGGTGTGCGGGGACCTGCGCATCAGCGAGATCGTCGACATGCCGAACTGGGTGGTGTCGTTCTATTTTCCGCGTTGCGTGTTTGAATGACGGTACGTCGGCGCCGCACCCCCACCCCGCTGCTTCGCAGCGACCCTCCCCACAAGGGGGAGGGTAAAGCGCTGCCACCCTACCTCCCCCTTGTGGGGAGGTCGGACCGGAGGTCCGGGTGGGGGTCAGCGCCAAGGTTTGTGCGAATGGTGCGACGGAACCAATCCGTCGCAGGGCTCCACCCACAATGACCCTCGCCGACAACCCCATCCTCTCCATCGCCAACCTCTCCGTCAGCGTGCGCGGCGAGGACGGCGAGCGCGATGTCGTCTCCAACCTGTCGCTGACGCTGGCGCGCGGCGAGACGCTCTGCATTGCCGGCGAATCCGGCTCCGGCAAGTCGATGACCGCGCTGGCGATCATGCAGCTTTTGCCGCAGCCGGCGGCGCGCATATCGTCAGGCATGATCCGTCTTCGGGATGGGAATCGGGGCGACACCGACCTAGCAACCCTCGACGAACGCCAGATGCGGCGCATTCGCGGCGACCGCATCGCCATGATCTTCCAGGAGCCGATGACCTCGCTCAACCCGGTTCTGTCGATCGGCCGGCAACTCACCGAATCAATCGAGGCGCATACCAGCCTGTCGTCGGCGCAAGCCCGCCGGCGCGCCATCGAGGCGTTGAAGGCGGTGCGCATTTCGGAGGCGGAAAGCCGGTTAAAGCAGTTTCCGCACGAACTCTCCGGCGGCATGCGCCAGCGGGTGATGATCGCCATGGCGCTGGCGCTCGAGCCCGACGTGCTGATCGCCGACGAACCGACGACGGCGCTCGACGTCACCGTGCAAGGCGAAGTGCTGGAGCTGTTGCGCGACCTGCAGCGCCAGCATGGCACCAGCGTCATCCTGATCACCCACGATATGGGCGTGGTTGCCGAAATGGCCGACCGGGTCATCGTCATGCGCGACGGCCGCATGGTCGAAGAAGGCACGACATCGGATATTTTTGTCCAGCCGCAGGCCGACTATACGCGCGAACTGCTGGCTGCCGTGCCGCGCATCGGCAGTGGCGTCGGTCGACAGAAATCCAGGGATGCGATTGACGTCTTGAAACCGGCCAATGTCGCCGAGATCAACGACCTGCATGTCCGCTTCGATCTGCGTGGCGGCATCTTTGGCCAGGTCACCCGCCGCGTCCACGCCGTCGAGGGCGTCAGCTTCTCGATCGCGCCCAACGAAACGCTTGCTCTGGTCGGCGAATCCGGCTGCGGCAAGTCGACGACCGCCAAGGCGCTGGCCGGACTGGCGCCGTATAGCGGCGACATCGTCATTGGCGGGCGCAATCTCTCCGGTCTTGGCCGCGACGAGCGCAAGGCGGTGCGCCGTGACGTCCAGATGATTTTCCAGGATCCCTTCGCTTCGCTCGATCCGCGCATGCGCGTCGGCGAGCTCGTCGCCGAGCCGCTGGTGATTCATGGCATCGCCTCCAAGGACGAGCGCCGCGAACGAGTGGGGGCGCTGTTCGAGCGCGTCGGCCTGTCGGCCGACCAGATGGAGCTTTACCCGCACGAATTCTCCGGTGGCCAGCGCCAGCGCGTCTGCATCGCCCGAGCGCTGGCGCTACGACCAAAACTGATCATCGCTGACGAAAGCGTCTCCGCGCTCGACGTCTCGGTGCAGGCGCGTGTGCTCGATTTGCTGAAGGAATTGCAGCGCGAATTCGGCGTCGCCTATCTCTTCATCTCGCACGACATGGCGGTGGTCGAGAACATTTCCGACCGCGTTGCCGTCATGTATCTCGGCCAGATCGTCGAGATGGGCACGCGCGACCAGGTGTTTTCCAACCCGCGCCATCCCTACACCAGGCGGCTGATCGACGCCGTGCCGGTGCCCGATCCGGCGCAGCGCAGAACGCGCTTCGCGCGCCTCGACCAGGAAATCCCGAGCGCCACCCGCAGGATCGGGGAGGCGCCGCTGAAGCTGGCGCTGAACGATGTCGGCGGCGGCCATCTGGTTGCTGCGGAAAGCTGAGCCCGCACTGGCTGGCAGCTGTTCTTTTACTTTGTTGAGTACAACCAAGAACTGCCGTCTCGGGTTTACCGCGTCTTAGGTGGACGGCGGCCACTATACGGTCGGAGTTCTTGCCACGGGGAAAAATAGTGCTCAAGGCGGTTCTGCAGCTGCTGCCGGGTCGGTTCATGGATGTGCGCATGCGCGTATCCGCCGACTACGAGACGCGTGTCGTGGAGCGGCCCGGGCGCTGGATGAAGGCGGCCGAGCTGGAGCAGTTGAGCAGCGATCTGCGGCTGGTGGCGTCGAAGACGCTGAAAGTCGGCAGCCTGACCTACGGTGTGTTTTCCGGCGACCGCAGCCGGCTGGAACATTCCATCATCACCATCGTCTATCGCCGCAGCGACGGGCGGCCGATCGCCTTCAACGCGCTGGCGCTGATGGAGATTTCGCTGGCCGGCAAGCCCTATGAAGTCTTGCACCTCGGTCTGGTCATGATCGATCCGGACGAGCGCAGCCGCGGTCTCAGCTGGATCCTCTACGGCCTGACCTGCTTCCTGATGTTTTTGCGCAACCAGTTCAGGCCGATCTGGATCTCCAACGTCAGCCAGGTGCCGGCCGTCGTCGGCATGGTCGCGGAGGCGTTCAGCAATGTGTTTCCCGGACCGCATGCCGGCGCGCGGCGCTCGCTGACCCATGTGCTTCTGGCGCGGCAGATCATGGCGCGGCACCGCCATGTCTTCGGCGTCGGCCCCGAAGCGGGTTTCGACGAAGAGCGTTTCGTCATCACCAATGCCTATACGGGCGGCTCGGACGATCTGAAGAAAACCTTCGACGAGACGGCCAAGCACCGCGAGGAGACCTTTAACGAGTTCTGCCGCAAGGAACTCGACTACGGGCGCGGCGACGATGTGCTGCAGATCGGCCAGATGAGCTTCCAGTCGGCGCGCACCTTTCTCGCCGACACGGTTCCGCGCCGCTCGCTTGCAGCACTTGCCGTGGCCGGCGCGGCCGCCACGCTGCAGCGGCTGGTGCTGCCGGTGGTTCACTGGGCCGATAGCACCCGCCAATGGAATGTGCTGAGACCATGGACACGCTGATGGCTTCATTCGTGGCGTCTCGGTTTATCCGCAAGCTGATGGCAGCCGGCCGATGATGAACCTCGACGGCACGCTCGTCGCCGACACCATCACCTCGCTAGCGGCGCTGGTTGGCCTGCTTGTCGTGATATCGATCATAGGCGGGCGCGACACGGGCGATCCGCTGTCGCGGCGCTTTCTATTCGGCCTCAAGGTGCTGGCAGTGCTGCTTGCCTGCCGCATCCTCGACTGGACCACGGGTCTTGCCTTTTTCCGGTTCGTCACCATCACGGCGGCGGGTCTGCTGCCGCTGGCCGCACTGCTGCTGACCGAAGGCCTGCTGCGCCGGCACGCGCCGTTCGCTCTCAAATTGTTCGCCGCCGGCGGTGCCCTGCTGTTCTTCCTTCTGGCGCCGATCCCGGCACGTTTCGCTGAACCATGGCGAATGGCGGTACTACTTGCCTTCCAGTTCGGAGGTTTTCTCGCCATCGGCTGGCTGGTGATGACGCGCGATCGCGACAGCCTGTCGGCGGCCGAAAACCGCACGGTCGAGCGCATGGCGCTGTCGCTGCTGTTGATCATTCCGTTCATGGTCACCGACTACCGGCCCGGCCTGTTCGAAGTGCCGGTTCGGCTTGGCGGCATCGCCATCCTGTTCCTGTGCTGGCTGACGATCGGCCTTGGACGCGCCAGCCTCGGCCATCGCGACACGATCGGCGCCTTTACCGTGATTACGCTGAGCTCGGTTTTCGCCGGGCTGGCGCTGGGCGGCATCGACGATCTCGGCTGGCGCGGCAGTGTGCAGGGCGTGGTGATCGTGCTGTCGGCGACGCTGCTGGCAGTCATCTACAATGACAGCGTCAGCCTCACCGCGGAGAAGCGCCGCGACTCGTTGCTGAAGCATATGGCCGAGGGCGACCTCACCGATTCGGCGCGCTTCCTGCGCGGCCTGCAGAGCCATATCCTTGTCGACGGTGCGCTGATCCTGCCGGCAGGGGACCTCGGCGACTTCGACCTGAAGGTGCTGGCCCGTGCACTGGAGCAGGAGCCCGTGCGCTCGCTCGCCGATACGCAGCCGGGGGCGCCAGTCGACCAGGATATACGCGAGCAGCTGGCATGGCTGTTCGAGAAATTTGAGGCGACCCATGTGCTGCTGGCGACGCTCGAGCCGTTGACCGTGGTGGCGCTCAACATGCCGGCGCTGGCATCGTCGCCGGGCGTGGAAATGGAGCTGCGGGCAGTCCAGCGCATGGCGATGCTGATCTCGCAGCGGCATGCGAAGGGTTGATCATCTGAACGGGCCGGCTCTTGCGTCGGCCCGTTGCCGTAGCCGGGTCAGGCGGCCTTGGTCTTCAAGGCCTCTTCGTCGCGCACCATTTTTGTCACGGCGGCGAAGTCGAGCTTGCCGGAGCCAAGGACCGGTACCTTTGAGACCACCCGCACTTCGGCCGGGACCATCAGGTCCATGGCGCCGTTGGCCTTGGCGTAGGCGAGGAATTCCGCTCGTGTGGCGCCGGATGCCTCAGTGATGAGGATCAGCTTTTCGCCCTTGCGCGCGTCGGGCACCGTGGCGACCGCCGACAGCGAGCCCTTCCACAATTCGCCGGCCAGCGCTTCGACAGCGGCGAGCGAGATCATCTCGCCGCCGATCTTGGCGAAGCGCTTGGCGCGGCCGCGAATGGTGATGAAGCCGCCTTCGTCGATAGCGACGACGTCGCCCGTATCATGCCAGCCGTCGTCGAGCGGTTCGAGCACGCCGGGCTTCTCGGCCCGGAGATAACCGGCCATGACATTGGGGCCGCGCACGAACAGCCGGCCGCCTTCGTCGACGCCGGGGACCGGATCGAGGCGGTATTCCATGCCGGGCATGATCTTGCCGACGGTTCCGGAGCGATTGTACATCGGCGTGTTGATGGAGATCACCGGCGCCGTCTCGGTGACGCCGTAGCCCTCGAGGATGCGTAGGCCGAACTTCTCCATATAGGTCATGCGCGTCGCTGTCTTGACCGGTTCCGCGCCGGCAAAGCAATAGCGTATCGAGCGGAAGTCGTAGGGGTGAGCGGTGCGCGCATAGCCGGAGAGGAAGGTGTCGGTGCCGAAGATGATCGTCGCGTTCGAGCCGTAGATCAGTTCCGGCACGAGGCGGTAGTGCAGCGGCGAGGGGTAGAAATAGACCGGCACGCCGGAGATCAACGGCAGCACCGTGCCCGCGGTCATGCCGAAGGAGTGGAAGATCGGCAGCACGTTGAACACCTTGTCGCCCGAATGGAAGTCGATACGCGACGCCGCCTGGGCGGCGTTGGCCAGGATGTTGCGGTGGCTCAGAACGACGCCCTTCGGCGTGCCTTCCGAACCCGAGGTGAACAAGATCACCGCCGCATCGCCGGGCTTGCGTTTCGCGCGCGGCGTCGACTTGCGCAGCAAGCCGAGCAGCTTATCCTTGAGACTGATGGTCTTTCTGAGATCGTCGAGCCACACGATGTCGACCGAGCGACCGAGTTCCTCGACTACAGCGCCGAGCTTTGCCTGTTCGACGAACGCGCGGGACGTCAGCACGGTGCGGACTTCGGCGGCCTTGCAGGCGGACAGAATATTGGCAGCACCTGCGGTGAAGTTCATCATCGCCGGAACCTTGCCGGCGGACATGACGCCGAGCAGCGTCGCGCAAGAGCCGTTGGCGTTGGGCAGCATGATGCCCAGCGTCTGCTGGTCGGCATAAAGGTTCTGGAACTTCTCACCAAGCACGGCGGCAGCCGTGAGCAGCTTGCTGTAGCTGAGAGAACCGGTGACCGGATCCTGAACTGCGAGCTGATTCATGCCGCGTTCGTTCGCCGTCTCGATGATCTTTTCCAGTACGGTCTTGTCGATGTCCTGGGTGCGGAAAACGAGATCCGACATCACCTGGTAGAGCGCGGAACCCGCCGCGGCGCGGCGCTTGCGGCCCTTCAGCTCTTGCGGCACCTCGAGCTTGACCGGTTCCAGAATGGTCACCTTGACCTTCGGGAACAGGCGGCGGCGCACATGCTGCGAGCTCAACCGCGAGAAGTAGGTCTTCTCCAGCCCGTCGATGCGCACCGGCACAACCATCGAGCCGGTCTTGTCGGCAACCATGGCGGCGCCGTCATAGACCTTCATCAGGCCGCCGGTCACCGTGATGCGTCCCTCCGGGAAGATCACCAGCGGATCGCCGCCCTGCACGATCTTGATCAGCGTGCGGGTCGACATCGGCTTGGCCGGGTTGAGCGGCAAAGCGCGGGCAAGTTTCATGAACGGCTTCATCCACCAGGCCTGGGCAATGGTGTAGTCGATGGCGAAGACCGGCTCCTCATCGGTCAGCGTCAAGGCGAGCGGACCGTCGAGGAAGCTGACATGGTTGAGCGCCAGGATCGGCGCCTTGCCGGCCGCCTTGAGGTTTTCCATACCCTCGACTTCGAGGCGCAGGAAAGCGCGGAACAGGATGGAGACGAAGTCACGGAAGGGGTTCGTCGGCAAATATTTCAGCATCAGCCAGGCGGCAATCGCATTGGCCGCGACGAGGCCGAACAGGATGCCGCCGGTCGAGACCTTCGTCTGGATCAGGGCCATGATGATGCCGCCGCCAGTCATGAAGCCGGCATTGACGATACTGACGGCGGCGACGACCCGGGCGCGCCGCGCTTCGGGCGACCAGGCCTGCACGGCGGCGAAGGTCGGCACCACCAGGAAAGCGGCTGCAATGGCCATGCCGGCGAGGTCGATGGCGACGCGGATCGTGTTTGGGCCGGCGAAGAATGCGCCAAGGGTTTCCGCCTGGGGCGACGGCGTCATGCCGGAGATGGTCCAGGCGAGATGCAGGCCGAACAGGGCGAGCAGCGCCGTGCCGACCGGTGCCGGCAACAGCACGATGCGGCCCTGCGACATCCAGGCGGCGATGGCCGAACCGATGGCGATCGAGACGGCGAACACGGCGAGGTAGACGGTGACGGCCATTTCGTTGCCGCCGAGCGAATCCTTGATCAGGACCGGCAGGAGCGAGAGCACGATGGCGCCGATCAGCCAGAACCACGACGTCATCAGGCCGGCGCGCCAGATGCGCGTGTCGGTGCGCAATTCGGCGACCTGGCGCCAGGTCGAGCGGAAGATGTTCTTGTCGATGACAAGGTCGGGCGCCGCCGAACCGGTGGACGGGATATAGCGGCTGACGAGCCAGCAACCGACGGCGAGCGCCATCATGATCGGTCCGAACACCGCGACGCCGATGCCATCGGCGGAAACGACGCCGCCGGCTATGGTGCCGCCGAGAATCGCGGCAAACGTGGCTGACTCGATCCAGGCGTTGGCCTTGGGCAGTTCCTTGCGTTCGAGGTGATCGGGCAGGATTCCGTATTTGATCGGTCCGAACAGCGCCGAGATAACGCCGAACATCAACAGCGCCGTCATCAGCACGGGAATGGACGACAGGGCGATGCCGACGACGGAGACACCCGCCGCGGCGATCTCGGCGAATTTCAGACGCTTGGCTATGAGAGCCTTGTCGAAGCGGTCGGCGAGCTCGCCGCCGAGCGCCGACAGGAGCAGGAAGGGGGCCATGAAGACGGCGCCCGCCAAGGTGACCAGTGATGCCGCCTGGTCCGCCGCCAGCGTGAACAGAATAAGGAACACCAGCGTGTTCTTGAGGAAATTATCGTTGAAGGCGGACAGGAACTGCGTCCAGAACAAGGGCGCAAAGCGCCTGGAGGTCATCAGATGAGCTGTCGGTCGGTTGATCGGGGCGATTTCCATAGCGGCGACTTCCATTGGGCAAGACCGGTGAAAATCCTGACTGGATTGATCAGCGGTCTTGCGCGTTGAGCCTTGTTTAGCGGGAACCCGGTTACACTTCGTTACTGCGGCTGACTTCCATCAGCAACTTCTCGGTCTTGGCGTCTTCCAGCCGGTTGATGAAGCGGCTTGCCTCTTCCGAGTCGCGCAGCGTCTTGGTGATGGTGATCGAGGTGTGCACGAGCATGATGGCGGCCATCGCATAAAACCCCTTGGCGGCGAAGCTCGCCTCCATGAAGTAGATGCCGCCGGCCATCATTGTGGCGGCAACGGCGAAACTGGCCATGGTGAAGGTCTTCCAGGCGCTTGAGTCCTTGGGGGAATAGGTGTTCGGGGTCATCGATATGGTCCTTTCGTTTCAAGGTTAGGTTGGTTGGGCGTGGGTCTGTTTGAGGCTGGATACAATCAGGCCGGATACAATCAGACTGGATAACAATCAGGCCGGGTACGATCAGGCCGGCTTGGTCATGGTCTTCGTGAGCCGTTCGAGCACGGCGTCGGCGCTGCTTCTCAGCGGCGCGCCGCAGCCGGCGGCCGCAAGCTTCTCTGAGACCGCGGCAGGATCGCCCGACTGTTCCATCTCGGCCATGGCGGCCGCGGTGGCGTCGATCTGCTTTTGCCTGGTGCGCAGGCGCAGCAGCGTCTCCTCGGCGTCCCTGAGCGCCGACAGGCTGGAGCCGGGCGCGCTTTCTCGCAGGCGCTGGGTCGAGTCGACCGCGGCAACGATGCGCTGGCCGCGCTGCAATTCGCGCAGGCGCATTTCGGAGACGCGGATAATCCGCTTGAGACGCTCGATCTCGGTGCCGAAGCTTTTCTGCGCCTCGGCGGAGGCGTCGCGTTCGGCTTCCAGCATGGCGATGGTTTCGGCGGCTTCGCGGGCCAGTTCATTCTGTCCCTGCTCGATCGCGGCGATCGTGCGCTTCTCCAAATCGTCGATGCGGAGGACAAGCTTCTTGAACTGCGCGACTTCCTGTTCGTTCTGGGCGATGGCAATTGCAACCGCCCGGCGGGCGGCCGCGATAGCGTCGGCGCAATCGCGGATCTGCTGGCGCAGGATTATCAGCGCGTTGCGGTCGACGACCGCCTCGGCGGCTTCGTAGCTTCGGCCGCGAACGAGAGCAAAAAACTGTTTCAACATTTCCGTTTCTCCTCTATGAACGTTGTTCACGACACAACGTAGCACATTGTGAACGGCGTTCAAGGAGAAAATGAACGGTGTTCATGAATTGCGCATAAGGAAGGTTAATGACCGCAAAACGGGACGCCAAACGCGAGGATCTCAAAGGCAGGCTGATCGAGGCCGCGCAAGCGCGCATCCAGTCCTTGGGGCTCGCCGGGCTGCGTGCACGCGACATCACGGCCGATGCCGGCTGCGCGCTCGGCGCGCTCTACACGGCCTTCGCCGACCTCGACGAGCTCATCCTGCACGTCAATTCGATCACGCTGGCAAGACTTGGGGCGGCGTTGGAACAGGAGGCGACCGCCGCCGCCGAGCCAAGGGCCAAGCTGAAGGCACTGGCCAAGGCCTATCTCGGCTTCGCCCGCGGCAACCGCATGGCGTGGAAGGCGCTGTTCGAGCATCGCATGGCGCCAGGCGTGGCGGTGCCCGGATGGCATCTGGCCGAACATGCCGTGCTGATCCAGCATCTGGTCGAGCCGCTGGCGGCGCTGCTCCCGGCGGCGGCAACGCCGGAGCTTTTGGCCCGCGCGCGCACGCTGTTCTCCGCCGTGCATGGGATCGTCGCCATCTCGCTCGAAGACCGTTTCATTGGCCTGGCGTCCACCGATCTCGAAAGTGAGCTGCTGGGTTTCGTCGACACGCTGGTGAGCGGGCTGGAGACGGAAAGGGAATGAACTGCTGCGATCGGCTCTTGCTTCACGGCACTCTGCCCTTATGAAGATCGTGGCGGGGACTGGCCGGTTGATCCAGGCCGGCTGAGACTGTTGGGGGATACCCGGTGACAATCGATCAGAACCGCCGGTTTCAACCCGAAATACAAGGGTTGCGCGGACTGGCCGTCGCTCTGGTCGTCGTCTTTCACCTGTGGCCCCATGCTCTTCCCGGCGGATATATCGGCGTCGACGTCTTTTTCGTCATCTCTGGCTATCTGATCACCGGCCTGCTGGCGCAGATGGCGCTGCGCGACGGTCGCGTCTCGCTGATCGAATTCTATTCGCGACGGGTGCGACGGTTGTTGCCTGCAGCAACCTTGGTGCTGCTGGTGGCATTGCTGGGCACGCTGCTTTTCATCTCAAAGGCGCGCTGGGAGGAAATAGGCAACCAGATCGTGGCGAGCGCTCTTTATGTCGAGAACTGGCGGCTGGCCTCGATTGCCGTCAGCTATCTCGAGGCCGACACCTTGCCGAGCCCGGTGCAACACTACTGGTCGCTTTCCATCGAAGAGCAGTTCTACATCGCCTGGCCGTTGGTGATGATCGGCGTGATCTGGCTGGCGCGCCGCCGTGACCTTCCGCTGAGGGCCTGCTTGATCGGGGCGTTGTCGCTCATTTTCGCGGCATCACTTGTTGCCTCTGTGGTTTTGACGGCGACGGATCCGGCCCAGGCCTATTTCGTCAGCCATACCCGCCTGTGGGAATTGGCGCTGGGTGGTCTGCTGGTGCTGACCGAACACCAGTTTCGACTGGCGGCACTCACTAGACAGTGGCTGGCGATCGCCGGCATCCTGGGCATCGTTGCGTCCGCCTTGCTGTTTTCCGCTGCAACTCCATTTCCCGGCGTCAGTGCGTTGTTGCCGACCTTGGCCACAGTGCTGGTCATCCTGGCTGGCGAGGTTGAAGTCGGCCGGTTTCGTGGGCTCGATTCGTTGCCACTTCGTTTCATCGGCGATCGCTCCTACTCGGTCTATCTATGGCATTGGCCGCTGATCACCATCTTCCAGGCGCAGGGTCATTCGCTGACCCTTGCCGGCGGCTTCGGCCTGATTGCGGCGACCCTGCTTCTATCGGATCTGTCCTATCGATATGTTGAGCAGCGCTACCGGCAAGCTCGGGGCGGCGCCTGGTGGAAGCCGCTGGGATACGGCACCGCGGCGGTTCTCACATGCGTGGCCGCATCCGGCAGCCTGCTGCTCTTTCTGAAGACCGAACGCATCGACACCGCGCTGATCGGCACGCCTTCCTACCCCGGGCCCGCCGCTCTCGTCTCCGGCGCCGTGGTCCCGGACGGTGTGAACCTTCTGCCGCCGCTGGCCCGGCTGAGGCGGGACGTGCCGGTCGTGTATGCAAGGAAGTGCCACCAGGAGGAAAGCTCGGAGCCCAAACGATGCTCTCTAGGCGATCCCACGGGTGCGAAAACAATGGTTCTGGTGGGAGATTCTCATGCAGCCCAGTGGGTGCCGGCACTGGACAAGATCGCAAAGGACCGCAACTTCAAACTGGTTACCTTTACAAAATCCGCCTGCCCATTCACCCGCGTGGCCATCACGGCGAATGGCAAACCCAACGTCTTATGCGCGCAGTGGCACGAAAAGGTGCTGGCCGAGATCCTAAAGCTGAAACCGGATCTGATCTTCACCAGCCAGTCCAATTACGGAGCGGTTCAGCAAGACGTGATGATCGAGGGGCTGCGAAGTCTCTGGGGCGGGCTGACGGACGCCGGCTCGCAAATCGTTGCCATCCGCAACACGCCCTATATGAAATTCGACCCGGGCGATTGCCTGAGTTCGACCCCAACGAAATGCGTCACCAAACTGAGCGATATTGAGCGGAGCAACGTGTTGGCGCTGGCCGCGGAAGGACAGAAAAATGTGCGCGCCATCGATATGCTCGATGCCATTTGCGGGCCGCAACTATGCCCGGCAGTTGTCGGCAACATCATCGTCTGGCGGGACAGTCATCATCTGACCGCCAGCTACTCGCTTGCCCTGGCGCCCTATCTCGCAGCGAAGGCGGGGCTTTGACGAGACGTCTCGGAACTTAGATGTGTCGACAGGCAGGAAAATTCCGCTGGTGGAGCTGAGGAGGATCGAACTCCTGACCTCGTCATTGCGAACGACGCGCTCTCCCAGCTGAGCTACAGCCCCGTCCAGCGGATGGCGCATTTATCGAAGGCTGCGGTTTCCTGTCAAGGCGGGGTTTTGCCGAAATCCCTTGTGCCCGGTGCTTGTAGGCGACCGGCCCTTGCCGGTTTCGCGCGCAATGGCTACATGTCGACAACAATCGGAGACCGGCATGCTCGCCCTCATTCAAACAATCGTCATGGCGCTGGACCTGTACTGGTGGGTCATCATCGCCTCGGCGATCTTCTCCTGGCTCTATGCGTTCAACGTCGTCAACTCGCGCAATCAGTTTGTCGGCAGCATCGGCAACATGCTCTACCGGCTGACCGAGCCGGCGCTGCGGCCGATCCGTCGATTCATGCCCGACCTCGGCGGCGTCGACATTTCGCCGATCATCCTGCTTCTGCTCCTGTTCTTTCTCAGGCAGCTCATTCTCACCACGATAGCGCCGCTGGTCCTGTGAACCTGACGATGGCATGAGCGCGCCATTCCGCTTGCGCGCTGACGGCATCGACCTGTTTATCCGGCTGACGCCGAAGTCTTCTGTGGACAGGCTCGAAGCCGTAGAAACATGGGCCGACGGGCGCAGTCATTTGAAGGCGCGCGTGCGCGCCGTGCCGGAGAATGGCGCGGCCAATGCGGCGCTGGAACGGCTGGTGGCCAAGGCGCTGGGCGTTCCGGTATCGGTCGTGTCGGTCATTGCAGGCGGCACGGCGCGGCTGAAGACGGTGCGTGTGGTTGGCGAACCATCGACGCTGGTGAAGAGCATCGAGACACTGGCCGCCGGATAATCCTCAATCCCCCAGCGGCAATTTCGGATCGTCGACCTTCAGCGTGTTCACGCTCTGCTTGATGCGGCGCAGGTTTTCG
Source organism: Mesorhizobium sp. M1004 (assembly GCF_040318795.1). NCBI lineage: Bacteria > Pseudomonadati > Pseudomonadota > Alphaproteobacteria > Hyphomicrobiales > Phyllobacteriaceae > Mesorhizobium > Mesorhizobium sp. M1004. The sequence goes on along the minus strand of NZ_JAMYNB010000014.1, from coordinate 4,403 downwards.
AGAACCCTGGGTCCGCGCGTCTCGGCCACGGAGGTGACGATCATGTCGACGATCGACAGCAGCGCGTAGCGCGAAGAGGTCGGCTTGTAGATGTTGCCGTCTTCCAGCGACTGGAACTGGATGACGGTATCGGCGGCCTTGGCCAGCGCTGATTCCGGCGGGGTTACGGCGATGGTGGTGGCGCCATATTGCTGGGCCACCTGAACGGCGTCGATCACCGAGCGCGCATAGCCGGACACCGAGAACGCGATCAGCGTCGTCTCCGATGTGGCGACCGCGGCATACATGCGCTGCAATTGCCCGTCGATCTGCGCCAGCACCGGCACGCCGAGCCGAAACAGCCGGTTCTGCATCTCGGTCGCCATCATCGAGGAAATGCCGCCGGAGCCGATGCACAGCACATTGCCCGAACTGACGATGCGCGCGGCCACGCCCACCAGCGTCTTCATGTCGAGGTTTTCGCTGGCGCGCTGGATGGCGGCGATTGCCGCTTCGGTGATGGCCGACGCAATGCGCTGCTCGCGCGCGTCGCGGTTCAGCGGTTCGGGCGACAGATACTGGCCGCCAATGGCAATCGCCTGCGCCAGGTAGAATTTGAAATCGCGCAGACCCTCGCAGCCGAGATTGCGGCAGAAACGGGTGACCGTCGGCTCGCTGACGCCGACGCGCGCGGCAATTTCCGAGATTGCCGCCTTGGAGGCGAAGTCGAGATCGGTCAGCACGAGGCCGGCCAGGCGGCGGTCCGATTTGGTGCCGTCCTGCGACATCAGCTGCAGGCGCGTGATGATGTCGGCCGGCGTTTTCATTTCTGGGTTGTCGTCTTCATCGTGGTGTTTTCGTTTTCATGCCGGAGCTCTCATAGCGGCAGGCCTGTCGCCGTGTCGAACAGATGGATGTTTGCAGGCGCGACCGAGACCGGCAGCATTTCACCCGGCTTGACCTGTATCCGATCGCGGAACACGGCGCGCACCGTGTCAGCGCCGATGGCGCCATAGACATGGGTTTCCGAGCCGGTCGGCTCGACGACATCGACCTTGATCGCCATCGCGTCGACAGCCTCGCCGATGACGAAGTGTTCGGGCCGTATGCCGGCCTCGACCGTGCTGCCAGCCGGCACCGTCTTGCTGCCGAGCGCCAGTCGCCCTCCGCCGGCCGATTCGAACCAGCTTTTCTCGGGCGTCGTCTTCAGGGCGCCGGAGACAAAACTCATCGACGGCGAGCCGATGAAGGAGGCGACGAATTTGTTGGCGGGACGGTCGTAGAGTTCCAGCGGTGCGCCGACCTGCTGGATCTTGCCGCGATCCATCACCACGATGCGGTCGGCCATGGTCATGGCCTCGATCTGGTCGTGGGTGACGTAGACGATGGTCGATTTTAGCCGCTGGTGCAGCGCCTTGATCTCGGTGCGCATCTGCACGCGCAGTTGCGCGTCGAGATTGCTGAGCGGCTCGTCGAACAGGAACACCGAGGGTTCGCGCACGATGGCGCGGCCCATGGCGACGCGCTGGCGCTGGCCGCCCGACAACTCCCGGGGATAGCGGTCGAGATAGGAGAACAGGTTGAGGACGCCGGAGGCCTTTTTCACCTTGTCGTCGATTGCCGTGCGGCTTTCGCCGCGGATCTTTGGGCCAAAGCCGATATTGTCGGCCGCTTTCAGATGCGGAAACAGCGCATAGGACTGAAAGACCATTGCAATATTGCGCTGCTGTGGCGGCAAATCGTTGGCGCGCATTCCGCCGATCAAGAGGTCGCCTGAGGTGATCGGCTCCAGCCCGGCCAGCATGCGCAGCAAGGTCGACTTGCCGCAGCCGGAAGGGCCGACCAGCACGACGAACTCGCCGCTCTTGATGTCGAGGCTGATGTTTTCGAGGATCTTGTGGCGTCCGAAGGATTTCGACAGGTCGCGGAACTCGACATCGGTCATGGTCAGGCTCCCAATATGTCGTCGATGAAGGGCAGGAAGCCGGCGGTCAGTCCAGCGTCGACCGGCACCACCGCGCCGGTTATCCCCGATGCGCGATCCGAAACAAGGAAGGCCACTGCTTCGGCCACTTCCGTGGCGTCGACGATGCGGCCGAGCGGATAGAGCCGTTTGAGCTTGCCGAGAACATCCGGGTTCTTGGCCAGCCGATGGTCCCATGCGGCGGTGCGGATCGAGCCGGGGCAGACGACATTGGCGCGCAGCCCGTTGCGGCCGAGTTCCACAGCGACCGCTTTGGCATAGGCATTGATGCCGGCCTTGGCTGCGGCATAGGCCGGGTTGCCGAAGTGGGCGATGGCGTTGACGGAAGAGATGAAGACGACGCTGCCCGAACCGCGCGCGGCCATCGCCTTGATCAGTGGATCGGCGAACAGCATCACCCCGGTCAGATTGAGGTCGAGCTCATGCGTGATCTTGTCGGGGGTCAGGGCTGCAAGAGTCTCGGCGCGCGTCCAGCCGGCATTGTTGATCAGGATGTCGGGCACGCCGTCTTTCCCGAGGATCGCCGTGATCGCGGCATCGGTGGAGATCCGGTCGAGAAGGTCGAAGACGTGGCGCGACGCCAGATGCGGACTGCCGAGCTGGTCTTGCGACTGGTCGCAGCCGACGACGCGCGCGCCTCGTTCGGCCAGCAGCGCCACAATAGCCGAGCCGAGCCCGCCGCCGGCGCCGGTCACCAGCACGGTCTTGCCCGCGAATTCGGCCGTTGAAACCACCCTGCGCGCCTCCCTGGGATCCACGATAGTCGGAAAACGCTATTTTAGGAAATGTAATTAAGCAACAGGATAATCCGCTTGCACAGCGTGAAATGAAGGATAATGTAGGAAAGTCACATTAAGCCTTGGTCGCCTGGAAGCCGCAAGAGCGCAGGCGCAATCAAATGGGAGAGATCGAATGAAGCTTGCAAAATGGACTGTCGGCCTGATGGCCGGAATGAGCCTGCTCGCCCTGGCCGCGCAGGCAGATGCCGGCGAGGTGCGCGTAACCGTCGCCGAATACAGCGCCAAGACCGGCCCGTATTTCGAAGCCGTGAAAAAGGAATTCGAGGCAGCCAACCCGGGTATCACCGTCAAGTTCGAAGTTGTGCCGTGGGACGTGCTGCTGCAGAAGCTGACCACCGACATCACCGCCGGCACCAATGCCGACCTGTCGATCATCGGCACCCGCTGGCTGATCGATTTCGTCCAGCAGGATGTCGCCGAGCCGCTCGACGGCTACATCAAGCCAGACTTCAAGGACCGCTTCATCGACACCTTCCTGTCGCCGTCGATCATGGAGGGCAAGACCTACGGCCTGCCGATCGCGGCCTCGGCGCGCGCCATGTACTACAACAAGGAATTGTTCGAGAAGGCCGGAATCGCCAACCCGCCGGCAACCTGGACCGAGTTGCAGGAGGATGCGCGCAAGATCAAGGCGCTGGGTACCGGCACGTTCGGCTTCGGCCTGCAGGGCAAGGAGATCGAGACCGACGTCTATTACTACTATGCGATGTGGTCGCAAGGCACCGAGATCCTCAACAAGGATGGCACGTCGGGCCTCGGCACGCCCGGCGCGCTCGAAGCCGCCAAGCTCTACAAGTCGATGATCGACGAAGGCCTGACGGAACCCGGCGTCACCTCCAACAACCGCGAGGACGTCCAGAACCTGTTCAAGCAGGGCAAGGTCGGCATGATGATCACCGCGCCCTTCCTGTCCAACCAGATCAAGGACGAGGCGCCGAACCTGAAATATGGCGTGGCCGCTATCCCCGCCGGACCGACCGGCGCGCGCGGCACGTACGGCGTCACCGATTCCACCATCATGTTCAAGAATTCCAAGAACAAGGATGAGGCCTGGAAGCTGCTCGACTTCCTGTTCACCACCGAACAGCGCGCCAAGTTCACGCAAGGGGAAGGCTTCCTGCCGGTGAACAAGGAAGAGGCCAAGATGGACTATTACGTCAACAATGCCGATCTGGCAGCGTTCACCGCGCTGCTGCCCGACGCCCGCTTTGCGCCGGTCATCCCCGGCTGGGAAGAAGTCGCCCAGATCACCTCGGATGCCATGCAGAAGATCTATCTCGGCGGCGACCCCGAGGCAGGCTTGAAGGAAGCGGCTGCCAAGGCCAACGCCGTGATCAAGAAATAGGGCGTATCTCCCTGCGCCCGGCGCGCCCCTGAGATCGGGGCGCGCCACACTTTCCTCTCCCTCCGGAGGGGGAGAGGTGGCTCGGCGAAGCCGAGACGGAGTGGGGGAACCACCTGGCAACCGCCGCGAACGGACATAGGAAGGGCAATAGGGGCAAACATCACCTCGCCTTGCGCCCCAAGGGTCGACATCCACTCCGTCGACCCCCCCCCCCCCGCCGGGGGGGGGGGCCCCCAAAACCCCCCCCCCACCCGGGGGGGGCGGGGGGAGCCCCGCCACCCCGAGCGGGGGGGGG
>NZ_JAMYNB010000013.1:0-179589 GCF_040318795.1 Mesorhizobium sp. M1004 | reverse complement strand
ATAACCCCCCGCGGCCGCGGCCGCCTATGGGGCGCGGCTCTACCACCGCCGGGGGCTTTGGGGGCCCGCCGTCGGGGGACCGTCGACGACGGCGGCCGCCGTCGCCAAGGGTTTTGCCACCTACGACCCGGATGTGCGCATGGCCGGAATCGTGCTCAACCGTCTCGGCAGCGAGCGCCACCGCAAGCTGTGCAGCGAGGCGATCGAAACGCTCGGCCTGCCGGTCGTCGGCGCCATCCTGCGCGATCCCACGCTCAATTTGCCGGAGCGCCATCTCGGCCTCGTCCAGGCCGGCGAATATGCCGACCTGATGACGCATCTCGACCGCCTCGCCGACATGGTCGAGAAATCCCTCGACCTTGACGCCATCATGGCGCTGGCCGCGCCGTTTTCGCCGGCATCAGGCAGTTTCGAACATGCCTTGCAGCCGCCCGGCCAACGAATCGCGCTCGCCGAAGACGCCGCCTTCACCTTCCTCTATCCGCACGTCGCCGCCCACTGGCGTCAGGCCGGCGCCGAGATCGTGCCGTTCTCGCCGCTAGCCGACGAAGCACCGGTGCAGAATTGCGATGTCTGCTGGCTGCCCGGCGGCTATCCCGAGCTCCACTCCGGCAGCCTCGCGGCGGCGACCAATTTCCGAGCTGGCATGGCCAGGTTTGCCGAGACCAAGCCGATCCATGGCGAGTGCGGCGGCTTCATGGTGCTGGGCGAAGCGCTGGAGGACGCGGCCGGCGAGACGCACGCCATGCTTGGCCTGCTCGGCCATTCCACCAGCTTTGCCAAGCGCAAGATGAACCTCGGCTACCGCGAGGCACGCCTGCGCGTCGCCTGTCCGCTGGGGCCGCAAGGCGCGCTGATCCGTGGCCATGAATTCCACTATGCGCAGATGATTGCGACCGGCAATGACGAGCCGCTGGCCGACCTAGCCGATGGCCAGGGCAATCCACTCGGCGCCTCCGGCTACCGGCGCGGCCATGTCAGCGGCACCTTCTTTCATGCCATTGCGAGGAGTGCATGACCGCCGTGCCCTCGCCCCGGCAAGCGCTCGAGGACGTCGCGCTTTGCCTCGTCTTCTTCACCCGGCTGCCGCTGCCGGTCTTCGACTTTCGTGGCCGCAGCCTGGCCGATGCGATCTGGGCGGCGCCTGTCGCCGGCCTCGCCATCGCTGTGGTTGGTGCTGTCGTCTACGCAGCGGGCGTACAGCTCGGCCTTGCCCCCGGCCCGGCAGCAGCCCTTGCGCTTGCAGCAACCCTGCTCGCCACGGGCTGCCTGCATGAGGACGGGCTGTCGGATGTCGCCGACGGTTTTGGCGGCGGCAAGACGCGCGATAAAAAACTGGAGATCATGCGCGACAGCCGCATCGGCGCCTATGGCGCAGCAGCTCTTGGCCTGTCGATGCTCATCCGCTGGAGCGCGCTGTCGCAACTGGCCAATCCGACAAGCGTGCTCTTCGCGCTGATCGCCGCACACGCCGCATCGCGCGGCCTGCTCGGCGCGTTCATGCATCTGGCGCCGGCGGCGCGCAGTGACGGCCTGTCTGCCGGCGCCGGGACCGTCTCGGCCCAGACAGCTGTTCTCGGCGCCGTGCTCGGCGCCATCCCCCTTCTGACGCTGGGGCTCGGCGGCGCCTGTGCCGCACTGATCCTGCTCGCTCTCGTGTTCAGCGCCTTGCGCGCGCTCTCCCTCAACCAGATCGGCGGCCACACCGGTGACACGATCGGCGCCCTGCAGCAGCTGGGCGAGATCACTGTCCTGCTCGTCGCTTCCGTTTCCCTGTCCTGATTCTTCCCCGGAGATTCCTTCCCCATGCCATTCAAATCATTCGACGAACTGCGCGCCGCCTGTCTCGATCTGCCTGCCGGCAGCGATACCGCCGCCAACGCCGTCGCCCGCCGCCAAGACACGCTGACCAAGCCGCAAGGCAGCCTGGGCCGGCTGGAAACTCTCGCCGCCTGGCTGGCGCGCTGGCAGGGTCGCGACATGCCGAAACTCGACCGCGTCAAAGTCTTCGTGTTCGCGGGCAACCACGGTGTGACAGCGCAAGGCGTTTCAGCCTTTCCCTCGGAAGTGACCGTGCAGATGGTGGCGAATTTTGCCGGCGGCGGCGCCGCCATCAACCAGCTTGCCCGCATCGCCGGCGCGGAACTCGACGTCATCCCGCTCGATCTCGATCAGCCGACCGGCGATTTCACCGACGTGCCGGCGATGGATGAAAAGACATTTCTCGCCGCCGTCTCGGCTGGCTATGACGCGGTGACGAAAGACCTCGACCTCGTCTGTTTCGGCGAGATGGGCATCGGCAACACCACACCGGCGGCCGCCATCTCGACCGCCCTGTTCGGCGGCGGCGCTGAAAAATGGACCGGGCGCGGCACCGGCGTCGACGATGCCGGGCTGAAGCGCAAGGTCACCGCCATTGAATCCGGCCTCAAGCGCCATGCCGACGCGCTGTCCGACCCGCTGAAGATCGCCGCCGCCCTTGGCGGTCGCGAACTCGCCGCCATCTTCGGCGCCACGCTCGCCGCCCGCCGCAACAATGTGCCGGTGCTGCTCGACGGTTTCGTCTGCACGGCCGCCGCAGCACCCCTGGCGCGGCTGCACCCCAACGGCCTTGCCCACACCATCGCCGCCCATGTCTCAGCCGAATCCGGCCACCGCCGCCTGCTCGAAGCGCTCGGCCTGCCACCGCTGCTCGACCTCGGCATGCGGCTCGGCGAAGGCTCGGGCGCCTGCCTCGCCGTCAACATCGTCCGCTCGGCACTGGAATGCCATGCGAGGATGGCGAGTTTTGCCGAGGCTGGCGTGTCGGAGAAGTAGCTAGAGCGATTTGACGGGAGGGCGCCGGCCCGAACCTTCACTGACCATCGTCGGGCCGGTCACTGGCATTCCGGGCTGGTGGCTCGAACAGCACGGCCGCTGAAAGATTCCCCACCTGGGGGTTGGCCCGCTGCTTCTGTGGTAGGCTCTTTTTACTGGCACTATTCGCCGCCGTTGCCGGCAAAATGTGATTGACGTAACGGTGACCAGGCGCAATCATTACGGATTGTGCAGGGTGAGGGCGTTTTCAATGAAACTCGTTGTCTTTGGCGTAGCAATAGTATTGGCCGTTACCGGAGCAGCTGTTGCGAAAGAGAAGAAAAAGGTGGCCACCGCTCAGGCTACAACCTCGTGTTCTACAGCTCATAAGAAGGCTGGCAGCAAGCCGACCGCGAAACCGGATTGCAAATCGACAGGCACCGTGGTTGCGCGACCGTCAAATAGGGCCGAAAACTTCCTGGATCATTATAATCCGCGCTTAGGGTATGACACCAGTCCGTGGTTTCAAACTGGCTTTAATTGATGGCGGCTTCGGCTTCCGGGCCTTTCTTAATCCAGCGCGGCCTTCCCTCCTTCGCCAAATAGCGCACCCGGCTTACCGGCCGCCGAGTTTAAGGCAAACCTGCCCCATGATTGAGGCATGTCGAGGCGCGTCAACGCGTCCGGCATTCCAAGGTCTTCCACCAACTCTTCTAGAAATTTGGTGGGTGCGCACAGGATTGAACTGTGGACCCGCTGATTAAGAGTCAGCTGCTCTACCAACTGAGCTACGCACCCACTCGACCGGTAAAACCGGTGTTGGCGGGCATATAGCCGCCGATACCGGTCCTGTCCAGCCCTGCCGGAATCATTTCCCGACAAATCGCTGAACTGCCGCAGGCGGTCACACGAACAGCTTTCCTTCCGCCACCTTGATGGCATGGCCGCCAATGCGCGCCGAGGCCAGTTTTCCGCCCTCGACAGTGAGTTCGAGCCGGATACGCGATGGCCGGCCCATCTCCAGCCCCTGCTCGATCCACAGCTGCGAAATGCCGTCGGTGGGCGCATCGAAATGCATGATGGCGCCGGCAAAGGCCGCCGCCGCCGACCCGGTCGCCGGGTCTTCATAGGACGGCGTGCCCGGCACGATCATGCGGACATGGAAGGCGCTGTCATGGTTCACCGTCTGGCGGCAATAGACATACGGGCTGGCGAAGGCCCATTCGCTCTTGCGCGGCGCCAGTTCCGACCAGGCCTGGTTGTCGAGCTTGATCCGGCCGGCAGCCTCCAGATTGGCAACCGGAATGGTGACGTAAGGCACGCCTGCCGACCAGAACGACACCAGGTGATTCTCGAAGCCGATCTCGTGCGGCGCCAGCCCGAGGGCGGCGCCGATCGCCTCCGGGTCGGCATCGAGCTTCAGCGGCTCCGGCAGCTTCGCCAGGTCGAACTCGGCAAAGGTGGCGCCATCGTGCCGGCTGACGGCGCAGCGCACCGGGCCGATATTCTCCTCCAGCACGAAGATGCCGGCTTCGCCCTCGCCTGTCAGTTCGGCCAGCGCGATCGCGGCGCCAACTGTCGGATGTCCGGCGAACGGCATCTCATAGTCGGGCGTGAAAATGCGGATGCGGTTGCGATGTTTTGGATTGTCCGGCGGCAGCACGAAGACCGATTCGGACAGGTTGAACTCGCGCGCAATGGCCTGCATGGCGGCTGTATCCAGCCCTTGGCTGTCGAGCACGACAGCCAGCGGATTGCCGGCCAGCCGCTCCGTCGTAAACACATCGTAGAGCAAGTAATTGCGGGTCTGCATCTTGAAAAACCTTCCGCCTCAATCCGAACATGGCCGAAATTTAATTTGATATTCGAACCACCAAGCCTGATCTGTGCACATATAGGGACATTACGCTTTCATAGGGGTCCGGCGTGGACCAGCTTGTCAATCTGCCAAAGACGGAATCGGATTCCGCCATCGAGGCGGCGCTTGGGCTTGACCAGAGTGGTGTGCGCAAGACGCGCCGTCGTGGCTGGCTTTACGCGCTGCTGGCGCTGATCGCCGTTGCCGGCGGCCTCGCCGGCTACCAATGGTATGCCGGCTCCCCGGCCAAGATCGACTACACCACAACGCCGGCCACCATTGCCGACCTCACCGTCGCGGTATCGGCGACCGGCACGCTGCAGCCCCTCACCCAGGTCGACATTTCAAGCGAACTGTCCGGCATCATCCGCTCGGTGTCGGCCGAAGAGAACCAGCAGGTCAAGAAGGGCGATGTGCTGGCGACGCTCGACACGGTGAAACTTGAGGTCCAGATCGAACGCGCCGAAGCCTCGGCCAAGGCCGCTGCCGCCAATGTCGAGGACGCCACGGTAACCCTGAAGGAGAACGAAAGCGCCCTCACCCGCGCGGCCGAACTGACCAGGCGTGGCATGGCGACCGATCAGTCGCTCGAGGCGGCGACTGCCACGCGCGACCGCTCCAAGGCGGCGCTCGATAGTGCGCAGGCCAATCTCGCCATCGCCCAGGCCGATCTCAAGGCGCAGCAGACCGACCTTGCCAAGAGCACCATCTATGCGCCGATTGACGGCATCGTCTTGACGCGTTCCGTCGACCCCGGCCAGACGGTCGCCTCCTCGCTGCAGGCGCCGGTTCTGTTCATCATCGCCGCCGATTTGAGGAACATGGAATTGGTGGCGGCGGTCGACGAGGCCGATATCGGCGCGGTCAAACCAGGCCAGCATGCACGCTTCACCGTCGATGCATTTCCGGAGCGGCCGTTCGACGCCGAGATCCGCGACATCTCCTACGCCTCGGTCACCACCGACGGCGTCGTCACCTACAATGCACGGTTGGAAGTCGACAATAACGAGCTTTTGCTGCGGCCCGGCATGACCGCCACGGTTTCGGTCGTCACCAGGCAGGCCAAGAGCGTGCTCACCGTGCCGTCCACCGCTTTCCGCTACCGCCCGGCGCAGCAGGCCGCGCGCGCGTGGAGCCTCAGCGATCTGTTCACCGGCCGCATGGGCCGTGGCGGCAACCGCCGCCAGCCGGTGAAGGCGCCCACCGACGGCTCACGCACGCTCTATGTGCTGGAGAACGGCCGGCCGCACCCGGTCAACGTCAAGATCGGCTCCACCGACGGCGAACTGACCGAGATCACCTCCGGGCTGGATGAAGGTGCAGAGGTTATCACGACCTCGCAGCTGCGGAGCTGACGCCATGGCCGCGGGCCTCATCGGTTTCGACACGGTCTGGAAGAGCTATGGCCAGGGCGAAGCCAAGGTCCATGCGCTGGCCGGCGTCGACCTCGCCATCCAGCGTGGCGAATTCGTCGCCATCATGGGCCCGTCCGGTTCGGGCAAATCGACCGCGATGAACATCATCGGTTGCCTCGACACGCCGACGGCCGGAACCTACTCCTTCATGGGCATCGACGCCGGGCGGCTCGACCGCAACCGCCGGGCGCTTCTGCGCAATCTCTATATCGGCTTCGTCTTCCAGGGTTACAATCTGTTGCCGCGCACCACGGCGGCGGAAAATGTCGAGCTGCCGCTGATCTATCGCGGCGCGCCGGCCCGCGAGCGCCGCGATCTTGCCATGCAGGCGCTGGCGGAGGTCGGCCTGGTCGGGCGCGAACATCACACGCCGGCCGAACTCTCCGGTGGTCAGCAGCAGCGCGTGGCGATCGCGCGCGCCATCGTCACCAGGCCGACGCTGCTCGTCGCCGACGAGCCGACCGGCAACCTCGACACCGCCCGCACGCATGAGATCATGGAGCTGTTGACGCGGCTGAACCGCGAGCTCGGCCTGACCATCGCCATGGTCACCCACGAGGCCGATGTCGCCGATTATGCCGAGCGCACCATCCGCTTCCTCGACGGCCACGTCGCGTCCGACACGGCCAAGTCGGAGTTGGCGTCATGATCTGGGAAACCGTCCGCCTCTCTCTGCGCTCCATCCGCCGCAATGTGCTGCGCTCGTTCCTGACGCTGCTCGGCATCGTCATCGGTGTCGCCGCCGTCATCGCCATGCTGACCATCGGCTCCGGCACCACAGCCAAGGTCAAGTCGGACATCGCCAAGCTCGGCTCGAACCTGCTCGTCGTCCGTTCCGGCCGCCCGGCAGGCACCGGCGGACCAGGCGGGCTCGACCAGGCGGTACGGCCTCTGGCCGACAAGGATGTAGCCGCCCTCGTCGCCCATCTGACCGGCGCGCGCGCCATTGCGCCGGCGTCGCAGAAACAAGTCCGCGTCATTTTCGGCACCGAGAGCCTGACCTCGGGCGTCACCGGCACCGACAGCGCCTATCTCGACGCCCGCGACTGGAAGCTGGTGTCGGGCCGCCCGTTCTCGGATTCGGAAACACGCTCCGGCACCGGCGTCTGCCTGATCGGCGAAACGGTGCGCCAGCAATTCTTCGGCGCCGGCGAACCCGAGGGCGAGATCATCCGCGTCAACCGCACCTCGTGCAAGATCATCGGCCTGCTCGAACCCAAGGGCTATACCGGCTTCGGCCAGGACCAGGACAATGTCGTCTTGATGCCGCTTGCCGCCTATCAGCGCCGCATCGCCGGCAACCGCGACATCGACAACATCTACGTCGCCGCCGACGACCGCACCCCGACCACCGAATTGCAGCCGCGAGTCGAGGACATTTTGCGCGACACCCGCCGCAACACGCCGGACCGCGAAGACGATTTCTCGATCCGCGACATGACCCAGATCGCCGACGCCATGGCCAGCGCCACCACCACCATGACCGGCATGCTGGGCGCCGTCGCGGGCGTCAGCCTGCTGGTCGGCGGCATCGGGATCATGAACATCATGCTGGTCTCGGTCACTGAGCGCACCCGCGAGATCGGCATCAGGCTCGCCATCGGCGCGCATGAAAAGCACATCCTCATCCAGTTCCTGGTCGAGGCGACGGTGCTGTCGCTGCTCGGCGGCATTATCGGCATCCTGATCGGCCTGGCGCTGGCCGGCCTCGCCTCGGCAACGCTGGCCATACCGTTTGCGCCGAGCCCGGCGGTCATCCTGCTCGCCGTCGGTTTTTCGGCGCTGATCGGCATGGTGTTCGGCTTCTTCCCGGCGCTGCGCGGCGCCAGGCTCGACCCGATCGACGCGCTGCGCCACGAATAAGCGCCAGATCAGCTCCACCGCAACCAACCGCTATCCACAAGGATGGGTGCTTGTCGACATCGGCAATACTTGTTGTCGTCCGGTCTGCGATGCTAATTTTAGAGCAAAGCATCTGGTCAAGGAGTGGCAATGAGCAAGAAGGCGCGGCTGATTCTGACGATGGTGATCATCGAAGGCGCCCTTGCGGGACTTTGGTGGTATCTCGCCCGCTACGGCATGGCCAATCCCGATCGTGTCACCGCCGATTTTCAGGCAGTCGTCGGCCAGACGATGGGCATGGTCATGGGTGGATTGCTGGGCATCGGCGTCATCCTGTTCCTCGTCGCCGCCCGCAACGACCGCAAGGCGGCGCAGAACAATCCGCGCCGTTAGCCCCCGCCACCGCCAAAATGCCACTCGACCAGCGGCTTCATATGCGGTGCCAGCCCTTCCGGCAGGTCGGCGGCGTGGCGGATGATCACCGGCCCCTCGATCTCCGGCTCGGTCTCGGTCGCGACGAAGGCGCCGATGCGCCGCGCAATCTCGTCGGCCGGCGCATCGACGTGGTAGCGGCGGAAGAGGACCGTGCCGGTCGAAGTCGACAGCGCATGGTAGCGCCTGCCGCGCGCAGCGCCTGTCAGGTCAAGCCCGGTCTCCTCGCGCACTTCGCGGATCATGTTGAAATCGACATCGACGCGGCCATCGCGAAAATCGATCGGCTCGAAAGAGCCGGCAGCGAAGTAGACACTGCCGGCCGGGACCGTGTGCGCGCCCATGCGGATCGCCACCAGGGCGTTGTCGCCGGCGACCAGCATGGCGTGGCCATAGGCATGCTCGGCGCCCGTCCCCTGCCGGTTCTTTCGCCATAGCAGGAAGGTCGAGTACTTCACCGCGTGACAACGCCCGACGATCCGGTTGTCGCGCCAGGCGAGCGCCGAGAGCAGCACCACCGTGCCGTCGAACAACGCCGGATTGGCCGTGACCTCGCGCCGCCAGTTGTCAGTGATCGCCTGCGCGTTGTCGCGCTCGAACGGATGCGGGCCGGGGTCGAGCCGGACGTCGATTTCGTCGACGGGCAGGATGACGTTGCGCGGCAGGTCGAAGCTCACCGTGCTCAAGCCATGTCCAGGGTAATTGCGACGGGACAATGATCCGACGCCTTCGGCCGGTCCCAGCCGGCGCGCGGAAAGCGCTCCACCGCCTGTCCCGCCGGAAAGATGGTGCGCCAGGGCTGGCCGTTGCGGATGATGTCGGGAACCGCCGTCGCATTCTTCGCCGCCAGCCCTTTCGACAGCAGGATGTAGTCGAGCTGGCACAGATGCCGCTCCTTCGGCCCGCGCGTGTGGTAGAAACTCCAGCGGTCCATCTCCGGCCGGCGTTCGACGACATTTTCGCAAAAGCCGCCGGCGGTGAGCACATCGATACAGGACTGGCTCTCGTCGATCACCTGGAAGCGGTAGCCGTCGACAGCGTCGCCCTCGATCTTCACCCGCTGGCGGTAGTCGTTCATGTCGCCGCAGATCGCCCAGTTTTTGTCGGCTGCGTGCTCTTTGCCGAAGCGCTCCTCGATGATGCGGCGCACGGCTTGCGCCTCGGCGATGCGCACCGGCATCGTCGCCTCGCGTCCGTCGAGCCCGTTGCGCGGCGAGCCCATCGATTTGAAATGGACGAGATAAAGCGTCAGCGGCACGCCGCCGACCTTGATGTCGACCTCCAGGCAGTCGCGCCGGAAGATGCGTTCATTGGCCAGGTTGCCGAGCGCCTCGAGTTCAGGCGTGTGCAATCCGAACTGCTCGAAGGTGACATAGGCATGGCTCGTCATGCGCACGAACTCGATCGGCTGACCTTGCGCGGTCTCGTTGCGCATCATCAAGGCAACGTCGATGCCGCGCGAATCATTGCCGGCGGTGGTGTATTTCTGCCGGTAACCCTCGCCCACCATCTTGAAGAGATAGCCATACTCGAACGCCTTCAGCGCCTCGATGTTGTCAACCTCCTGCATGCAGATGATGTCCGCGCGGGTGGCGGCAATGGCGAGCGCCGTCAACTGGCGCGTATCGTCGGATTGCGCAATGGCGCGCGCCTGCTCCAGCATCCGGTATTCGGCTTCGCTCTGGATGTCGAAAAGCGCCAGCGTGCGGTCTTCGTTGAGCTGGTTGCGGAAGCCCGAGTAATCGAACCTGTTCATCAGGTTTTCGACATTGAAAGTGGCGAGGCGCAGCGACATGGACTGACCTTTGCCTGCAAGCGCCAATGAAAACAAGGGCTGCTCGTCATGGCTGATGGAACCTTTCCGTTCATCCTCCGTTCAGACGCCAAGGTCCATCAATAGGCCACTTCCCTGGGGTATCCGGGCGTGGGGCCTGTATCACTTGGAGAGTGCAATGAGCTCGCTCTTTTCGTCCACAGTCAAATCCGGGCTGTTAGCGCTCGGTCTTTTCTCGGGTCTCACGGCGCCATCCGCCGCGGGCCCGATCCTGCAGCCGGACTTGTCGGTACCGGCAAGCACCATAGTCCCGAAAATTACACCAGTCGGCGAATTCATGGGAGGCGGCAACAACCGTCAGGGCATGAACAACTGGCAGTGGCGCCGTGGTGAAGGCCGTCGCTTCGCCAGGTCGGGCAACTGGGATCGCGACAACTGGAGCCGGCACAACTGGAACGGCGGCGACAACTGGCGCTGGCGCCATCACCGCCACCATCGCGGCCGTGATTTTGACACCGGCGCCGCAGCAGTTCTCGGCCTCGGCCTGGGTCTCGGCCTCGGCAGCATCTACAACAACGGCTACTACAACAACGGCTATTACAATGACGGCTATTACGTGCAGCCGGCGCCCCGCCGCTATTACCGCACGCAGCGTCTGTCCAGCGCCCATGTACAGTGGTGCTACGACCGCTATCGGTCCTATCGGGCCTGGGACAACACGTTCCAGCCCTATGGTGGCCCGCGCCAGCAATGCTGGTCGCCCTACAGCTGAACTATAAACGACAATACACGACGGCGCCGCCCCATCGCGGCGCCGTTTTCATTTGGGAAAGACGGCTGGTCTCGGTCACCGCTAACCATATGTTTATCGGCTCAGCCTATCCGTGATATCGTGCCCCATCTGACGATCGCGCCGATCCGGTCGCGAAGGACGTGCCGTCATGGCCGACAACGAATTGCGAAACAAACACCGGCAGCGCGTGCTGAAAGGCGCGACGATTCTGACCGGCCTCACCAATTCCGAGGTCAAGTGCACGGTGCGCAACATGCATGCCGGCGGCGCAGAGCTGAAAGTGTCTATAGACGCGCGCGTGCCGGACGAGTTCCTGCTCTATGTGCCGGTCGACGGCATCGGCTACAAGGCCATCGTGCGCTGGCGCCGCGACGACCGCATCGGCGTCGAGTTCACCGGCACCGAGCCGAAGCCGCATTGGCACTATGGCTGAGCATCCTGATCGATAAACCGGCATGAAAGAGCCGGCGGATCGCTCCGCCGGCTCTTTGCTCCCAATCCCGACGACTGCGGGTTAGTTCTTGGCCTTGTCGACCAGCTTGTTCTTGGAAATCCAGGGCATCATGGCGCGCAGCTTGGCGCCGACTTCCTCGATCTGGTGGCTGTCATTGTTGCGGCGGATGCCCTTGAAGCGCGACATGCCGGCGCGGTATTCCTGCATCCACTCCGAGGTGAATTTTCCGGTCTGGATGTCCTTCAGCACGCGCTTCATCTCGGCCTTGGTCTCGGCGGTGATAATGCGCGGGCCAGAGACATATTCGCCCCATTCGGCCGTGTTCGAGATCGAGTAGTTCATGTTGGCGATGCCCCCTTCATAGATCAGGTCGACGATCAGCTTGACCTCGTGCAGGCACTCGAAATAGGCCATTTCGGGCGCATAGCCGGCTTCCACCAGCGTCTCAAAACCGGCGCGGATCAGTTCGACCAGGCCGCCGCAGAGCACGACCTGCTCGCCGAACAGATCGGTCTCGCATTCCTCGCGGAAATTGGTCTCGATGATGCCCGAACGGCCGCCGCCGACGCCGCAGGCGTAGGACAGAGCGAGATCGAGCGCGTTGCCGGAAGCATCCTGGTTGACGGCGACCAGGCACGGCACGCCGCCGCCCTTCTGGTATTCGCCGCGCACCGTGTGGCCGGGGCCTTTCGGCGCGATCATGACGACATCGACGGTCGACTTCGGCTCGATGAGGCCGAAATGCACGTTGAGGCCGTGCGCGAAGGCAATCGCGGCGCCGTCACGAATGTTTGGCGCAATTTCGTTTTTGTAGATGTCGGCCTGCAATTCGTCAGGCGTCGCCATCATCATCAAATCGGCCCATTTGGCAGCGTCCGCCACGCTCATCACTTTCAGCCCATCAGCCTCGACCTTCTTGGCGGTCGCCGATCCCGCCTTGAGGCCGATGGCGATTTCCTTGGCGCCGGAATCCTTGAGGTTGAGCGCGTGCGCCCGGCCCTGGCTGCCATAGCCGATAATGGCGACCCTCTTGCCCTTGATCAGATTGAGATCGGCGTCGCGATCGTAATAGACACGCATCTTTTGCTTCCTTCCCACAGAGATTAGAGGCCTTGCGGCCCGGTTTTTGCTCCATAAAGAGCGAGAAACTGCTGCGTCGCCCGGGCGGCATCGCCGCCGATCGCCGCTTCAGTCAATTCCAGCCTGTCGCCGAGCAGCAGACGGATCTGCACGTCGCGGGCGACCAGCCCGAAAAAGGTCCGGAACGCCATTTCGGCGTCCGTAAAGTCGAGCAGCCCGGCCTGCTTGCCGGCAAGCAGCACCGGCTTCAACCGTCTGGCCAGCGCGAAACGGCCATTCTCCAGCACGATCGCGCCGAGATCGTCCTTTCCGGATCCGGCATGGCCGACCGCGACGCGGTTCAGCGCGATCGAGGTATCGCTCGAAATCACCTTCAGCCAGTCCGAGGCGAAGCCTTCCAGGCTTGCCGTCAGCGAGGCAAGATCGAGCCGCTCACCGTCGACCGGCACCACGCGCACTTTCGATGCCTGCCACTGCACGGTCGCCGTCAGCAGTCCGTCGCGGTCGCCGAACCATTTGTAGAGCGTTTCCTTCGAGCAGCTGGCGCGGCGCGCCACCGCCGTCATGGTCAGATTGTCGCCCTCCTCGACCAGCAGCCGCAAAGCCGCGTCCAGGACGGCCTTTTGCCGCTCTGTCAGCACTTCGCTGGTATCGATCTCGGCCCTTGCCTGCAACAATTTCCTGCCCATTCGATGAGTTCGCCGGGTCGCCTCAAACGGCGTACCGTACGTTACGGTTCGGCATATTGCGCAATCCTATGCTCGACGCAAGGGGTCAGGTAGAAAAATCGTCGACTGAGAGCCGCCGAGCAAACCACGAGATTCTGACGGATCAATCATCGGCGGGCGGATGGCGCAGCTCTCCAAGCAGGCTCGCCAGTATCTTCAGCTCCTCCGCGGAGAGTTTTGCGCCGACCAATTCCGCAATCGACCGTCCATAGACAGCCCACATCCGCCGCCGCGTCTCACGGCCCTTGGCCGAGATGCGGATGGTCTGGCCGCGGCCGTCATCGGCAACCCTGAGCTTCTCGACCAGTCCGTCGGCCTCGAGCCGCGCCAGGAGCCGCGAGATGTTGTACTGCGCAAACAGTGTGCGCTCGGTCAGCTGGAATGGCCGCAGCCCGCCCTCACCCGCCTCGGCGAGTTCATGCAGCACGTCATACCAGTCGAGCGGCGGCAAGCCGCTGGTCTTCAAAGCCTCTTCCGCCTTTTCGATGAGCTGGCGCGAAACCCGCATCAGGCGGGCCCAGGCCTTGACGGCTTCGGGCGAAGGCGTGGTTGTTTTGGTCATGACCCATCCTAGGCGGTAGATGCAGTTGCATCAAGCTTGACGGTCGATGCACTTGCATCTATATGCATGCAACTGCATCGATCCGGGAAAGATCCACGAAACACGAAATTTGCAAAGTCGCCGACGTCCCACAGACGGGCAGCCTGATCGCACCGTTCTTCGGCCGCGAGGTCCATGTCTGGCGCAGCGGCGAGCGTGTCCGCGCCGCCGCCAATGTCTGCCTGCATTTCGGCGGGCCGCTCGACTGCAAGGACGGCAAGCTGGTCTGCCAATGGCACGGCGCCGCCTTCGACATGACATCAGGCGACCGAATCGAAGGGCGGGCGCCAAAAGCGTCGCGACTGATGTTCCTGTCGACGCGCGTCGAGGACGGCGCGTTGAACTATGTCTGGGGAGAGTGACATGCCTGAGAAGAATGAAATGCCTGAGAAGAATGAAATGACTGGCAAGCTCATTCTCGTCAGCCATCATCTATGCCCCTATGTGCAGCGCGCGGCGATCTCGCTGGCCGAGAAAGGCGTGCCGTTTGATCGTGTCACCATCGACCTCGCCAACAAGCCGGACTGGTTCAAGGCGATTTCGCCGCTGGGCAAGGTGCCGCTGCTGATCGTCCAGGCAAATGGCGAGGAGACGGTGATCTTCGAATCCGCCGTCATTCTCGAATTCCTCGAGGAGACGCAAGCCAATCCTCTGCATCCGGCCGACGCCTACGCCCGTGCCCGGCATCGCGCCTGGATCGAGTTCGGCTCGGCGACATTGAACGCCATCGGCCGGTTCTACACGGCTTCGACGGAGGCCGCCTTCCTGGCAGAGTCCACGGCACTTTCGGCCATGTTCGATCGTCTGGAGGACGAACTGGCCGACCAGGCCGGACCGTGGTTCAATGGCGAGTGCTTTTGCCTCGTCGATGCCGTCTACGGCCCGGTCTTCCGCTATCTCGACGCCTTCGACCGGATCGGCAATTTCGGCATTCTGGACGGCAAGCCATTGGTCCAGGCCTGGCGCAAGGCGTTGAGCGAACGCGCCTCGATCAAGGGTGCCGTGGCGCCGGACTATCCGCAGCGGCTGCGTCTATTCCTGCGTGCGAGAAATTCGTTTCTCTCGACCCTGATCCCGCCGGATGATCTGGCCAGTGCACCTCCTCTAGCCCGATCCGCCTGAACGGATCGATCAGCGTGCCGGCCACCATCGAGGCAAGCACGCTTGGCACTGGCGGGATTTTGGCGATGGTTGCCACCAGCCTGTCGCGGAAGAAGGGCAGCATCGTGCCGTCCGACTGGTAGAACGGCGTCAGCGCCAGCGACAGCAGCTGGAAGATCCGAACATGCCATCGCCGCGCCCGGGCGTAGCTTTCCAGCGCTGCCTCGACGTTGCCCGTTTGTGCCAAGGCATGGCTGAGTGCTGCCGCGTCGAGCAGCGCCATGTTGGCGCCTTGCCCGAGCTGCGGGCTGGTCGAATGCGCGGCATCGCCGATCACGGCCAGCCTGCGGCCGGCCGGCAGCTTCATCGTGTGGTGGCCGTAGCGCGCCAGCGACAGCTGGTCGAAGCTGTCGATCTGGCTGGTGAACGCCTCGCACTGTGGCCACAGCGAGACCAGTCTCGCCTTCCAGGCGTCGAGCCCTGCCGCGCGCACGTTTTCGGCATCCGCCGGCTTCAGGCTCCAGAAGAACGCCGCCATCTTTTCCCCGCCCGGCTCCGGTCGGCCGATCGGCAGGACGCCGATCATCACGCTGGCCTTGTCGTAGCGCTGCAGCAGCGCATTTTCGTCGAAGCCTTCGCGCCAGCCGAGCGAGGCCCAGAACGCGCCGTAAGTGAGCTGCCGCGGCTGGGCCGGATCGTTGAGGCACCGGCGCAGCTTCGAACGCGAGCCGCTGGCGTCGACGACGAGGTCGAACGGCCCTGCCCTGCGGCCCCCCACCGTTCGGCTCTTGTCGAAGATCAGGCTTGCCCGCTCACCGACGTCCAGCGCCTCGATCTCGACACCGGTTTCCATGGCTATGCCTTGGCGCTGCGCGGCGCGGAACAACACGTTGAACAGCGCCGCCCGGTGCACCGCCAGCCCGAAGCGGCCGCCAGGCTGCGCGTCGTAGCGCACGGCGAGCACGGTGCGGCCGGTCGAGGCATCGGCGCCATGCAGACGCTCGATGCGGCTGCCGAGCGCCAGAATGTCGTCGAGCAGGCCGAGATCGGCAACCACGCTCAGCCCGGTCGGCTGCAGGATCAGTCCGGAGCCGACGGGCTTGGGCTCCTCGAAACGTTCGAAGATGGTGACGTTATGGCCCGCACGCTTGAGAAAGAGCGCGGTGGCGAGCCCTGCCGGGCCGGCGCCCGCAATCGCGATGTCTAGAGATTTTTCCATTGCCCGCCCAACCACTGGCGGGACAATCCTTCAGCGCCATTGTCAAATCAAGCCGTTGCTGCATGGACCAAAATATCAGCCACCGGCGTCGAAGGCAGCGCGCGCCTTGCGCACCGCACCATGGTTGAGTTCGGCCCACAGGATCAGTTGATGCAAGGCGCCGAACATCGAACGGCCGAGATCGGTCAGGCTGTATTCGACGCTTGGCGGCTTGGTCGGGAACACTTCGCGATGAACAAAGCCGTCGCGCTGCAGATCGTGGAGCGTCTGGGTGAGCATGCGCTGCGAGATGTCGGGCACCAGGCGCCGCAACTCGCCGAAACGATAGGGCTGCTCTGCGAGCGCCGCCATCAGCAGCGAACTCCATTTGCCGTTCACGCCCTGCATCACGTCGCGAACCGGGCAATCGGCAATGTTTGCGCCATCGCTGGTGGCTTTGAATATATTGAGCTTGGTTCTCAGATTGACGACCTTGCCGTCCATCGCTGCTGGTTCCCTGGCGGTGCCTACCTCCCTAAAAACTGCCTTCTTTACGGTGGCCGGTCAATTCTTATTTTAGTGCTGGTCTCTTTTTGAGACTGTCAAAAGCACCCGCCACCCGGCGCAATTTCAGGATCCCCCATGACCGCAACCCTTCTCGTCACCGGCGCTTCCGGCCAGCTTGGCCGCGGCGTCATCAACCACCTGCTGGACACATTAAAGATCTCCGCAAACCGCATCATCGCCACCACCCGTACACCCGCCAACCTTGCCGATCTGGCGGCGCGCGGCGTCGTCGTCAGAGCCGCTGACTTCAACGACCCGCAATCGCTTGCCGAGGCCTTCGCGGGAGCCGACCGGGCACTCGTCATCTCGACCAACGAACTTGAGGTACAGGGGAAGCGGCGCGAGCAGCAGCTTGCGGCGGTGACGGCGGCCAAACAGGCTGGCGTCGGCCACCTGCTGTACACCTCGATGCCCAACCCCGAGCCTGGTTCGCCGGTTGTTTTCGCGCCCGACCACTACGACACCGAACAGGCGATCAAGGCGAGCGGGATCCCCTACACGATATTCCGCAATGGCTGGTATAACGAGAACCTGTTCATGGCGTTGCCGCAGGTTCTGGCATCGGGTCAGTGGTACACCTCCGCCGGCGACGGCGCCATTTCCTACGGCACGCGTGACGATTTCGCGGCGGCGATCGCAGCGGGGCTCGCCTCGGACAGCAGCGAAAGCGCGACTTACACGCTCACCGGCCCCAGTGCGTATACGGCTGCCGAAGTGGCGGCGTTGGTCACCGAGGTCACCAGCAAGCCGATCCAGGTCATCCAGCTTTCCGACGAAGCCCTGACCGAGGGAATGAAGTCGGCCGGCCTGCCTGAACCCTTCGCCAAGGTGCTGGTTTCATTCGACGCCGCCGCACGCGCCGGTGACCTCGGCATGGTGACAGACGCGGTCGAAAAACTCTCCGGCCGAAAGTCGGTGCCGCTGAAGCAGTTTCTGGAGACGAACAAGGCTGCACTGGCCGGCTGAAAGCTGCCGTTGCGGGACGCCGAGCCCTTAAGGTTCGGCCTCCCGCACAATTACCTACGTCGCTTGACCAGTCCCAGCCGGATCAGGCTTTCGCCCGTGGCAATCAAAGCATCTTCGCGCGAGCGTGGCGCCCAGCCGAGCACGCGCACCGCCTTGGCGTTGGTGGCGTTCTTGATCTTGCCCAGTTCCGTTGCGAGTTGTGCCGCTTCCGGATTAAACAGCCCGATGATGCGCACCAGCCAATCGGGAAACTCCCGCGTCGAGACGCGCGACGCCGCCGGCCCAAGCCGCGTCTTCAGGGTCTGCGCGATCTCGCGCACCGTCATGAAATCGCCGGCGACAGCGAGGAACCGTTCGCCCTTGGCGGCGGGGTGGGTCATGGCGCGAACATGCAGATCCGCCACGTCGCGCGCGTCGACGACGCCGAAGGACAGGCGCGGCAGCCCAGGCACGGCGCCGTTCAGCATGCGCTGGACAAATTCGGTCGAGGTCGAATGGTCCGCGCCGAGCACCGGTCCAAAGATGCCAACGGGATTGACGACCGCAAGCTCCAGCGCGCCGCCCTGCTCGGCGATGAAATCCCAGGCCGCGCGCTCGGCGAGCGTCTTGGACTTCACATAGGCGCTGACCTTGCCTGCCGGATCGGTCCAGTTTTCCTCGTTGAAAGGCTGCCCATCCGCGCGCATCTTGCCATAGCCGACGGCCGCGAAGGATGAGGTGAGCACGACGCGCCTGACCCCGGCATCCCGCGCCGCCCGCAGCACGCGCAACGCGCCCTCGCGCGCCGGAAGGATCAGGTCATCCTCATGCGTGGGCACGCCGGGCGGAAAAGGCGATGCGACATGCAGCACGTAATCGCAGCCGGCCACCGCCGCCGGCCAGCCTGCGTCGGCCATCAGATCGGCATGGGCGAATGAAAGGGCGTCACCGGGCTCCGTGCCACCTGCCTTGAGCATGGCGAGCACATCGGCTTCGCGCCTGGCCGATCGCACGGAGGTGCGGACGCGGTAGCCGGCCTTCAACAGTTCGAGGATGCAGTGAGCGCCGAGGAAGCCGGACCCGCCGGTGACCAGCACCAATTCGCCGCTCATATTAGCCTCCTCGACGATTTATCCGTTCGAGACCCTCAGATCGCCACCTGCGTGCCGATCTCGACCACACGTCCGGTCGGGATCTGGAAATACTCCGTCGCATCGGCCGCCGAGCGGGCGAGCCCGATGAACAGCTTGTCCTGCCACACCGGCATGCCGGAATTGGGCGATGCCTTGAGCGAGCGCCGCGACAGGAAGAACGACGTCGTCATGATGTCGAACTTCCAGCCCTGCTTGCGGCAGATCGCCAGCGCGCGCGGAATGTTGGGCTGCTCCATATAGCCGAAGGTCAGCGTCACCCGCATGAACAACTCGTTGACTGTCTCCATCTTGACCCGCTCGCTGTCGGGCACCAGCGGCTGCGGTGCGGTGACCACCGACAGAATGACGTTCTGCTCGTGCAGCACCTTGTAGTGCTTCAGGCTGTGCATCAGCGCTGTCGGCGCGCTTTGCGGATCGCTGGTCAGGAACACGGCGGTGCCGGACACCAGCTGCGGCTTCTTCTTCAGCAGATTGCCGGCGAGGAAATCGAGCGGGATTTCGTTGCGCCGGGTCTTGTCGAACAGATAGCGGCTGCCGCGCACCCAGGTCCACATCGCCAGAACGATGGTGAAGGCCACCGCAAGCGACGCCCAGCCGCCCTCGAACACCTTCACGATGTTGGAGGCGAAGAAGCCGATGTCGATGAAGCCGAACAGCGCCGTCATGGCGACCGCCACCCACAGCCGCCATTTCCAGATGCGGGTCATGACGACGAACAGCAGCACCGTCGTCACCAACATGTTGCCGGTCACCGAGATGCCATAGGCGGAGGCGAGCTTGCTCGATTCGCCGAAACCGACGACCAGCAACATCACCGCCAACGCCAGCAAAACATTGACGCGCGGCATGTAGATCTGGCCCGACTGCCGTTCCGACGTGTGCAGGATTTCGAGGCGCGGCAGCATATTGAGCTGCACCGCCTGCCTGGTCAGCGAGAAGGCGCCCGATATGACCGCCTGGCTGGCGATGACCGTCGCCGCGGTTGCCAATACCACCATCGGGATCAGCGTCCAGCCTTCGTTCATCTCGAAGAATGGATGGCCGACGTGACCGTTCTTCGCCAGCACGAAAGCGCCCTGCCCGGCATAGTTTAGCAGTAGGCAGGGAAACACGATGGCCAGCCAGGCGAGCACGATGGGCTTGCGGCCGAAATGGCCGAGATCGGCATAAAGCGCTTCGGCGCCGGTGACGGCGAGGAAGATGGCGCCGATGGTGACGAAGGCGACATCGGGCGAATTGATCAGGAAGGCGACGATGTAGTGCGGGCTGACCGCCCACAGGATTTCGGGATCGGCGATGATGTGGTTCAAGCCCGAAAGACCGATAGCCAGGAACCAGACCGCCGTGATCGGCCCGAAGATCAGCGCCACACCGCCGGTCCCGAAGCGCTGCACCGAAAACAGGATCGCCAGGATGACCAGCGTCAGCGGCACGACGTAGGGCTGGAAGGTCGGGGTAACGACATTCATGCCTTCAACCGCCGAAAGCACCGAGATTGCCGGCGTGATGACGGCGTCACCGAAGAACAATGACGCGCCGACAATACCGATGGCCAGGATGATCGCCGAGCGGGTCGGGAAACTGCCGCGCGCCAGCGCCATCAGCGACAGCACGCCGCCCTCGCCTCGGTTGTCGGCTCTGAGCACAAACATGATGTATTTGATGGTGACGATAATCGTCAACGACCAGATGATCAGCGACAGCACGCCCAGAATATCGCCGCGCTCGGCGATTTCGCCGCCGGAGGACGCAACAAGCGCTTCCCGGAAGGCGTAGATCGGGCTGGTGCCGATGTCGCCATAGACCACGCCGAGCGCGCCCAGCATCAGAACTTTGGTGCTGTGCTGTTCGATTTCGGGATGGCTCGATTGTTCGACGGGTTCTGCCTCAATACCAGCATTGGTAAGGGCCATGGACGACACTCCGATAAGCGCGCGGTGCTCTACGCTTGCTGCGATGCAATATCAAGTGCCGTGACGGTAGGGCTACCATGTTCCCAGCGCAGGGCTTGCCCCGCAATGACCGGTGCGTGGCGTCAAAGGCTGCCGGAAACCTCAGATCGCCACCTGCGTGCCGATCTCGACCACACGTCCGGTCGGGATCTGGAAATACTCCGTCGCATCGGCCGCCGAGCGGGCGAGCCCGATGAACAGCTTGTCCTGCCACACCGGCATGCCGGAATTGGGCGATGCCTTGAGCGAGCGCCGCGACAGGAAGAACGACGTCGTCATGATGTCGAACTTCCAGCCCTGCTTGCGGCAGATCGCCAGCGCGCGCGGAATGTTGGGCTGCTCCATATAGCCGAAGGTCAGCGTCACCCGCATGAACAACTCGTTGACTGTCTCCATCTTGACCCGCTCGCTGTCGGGCACCAGCGGTTGCGGTGCGGTGACCACCGACAGAATGACGTTCTGCTCGTGCAGCACCTTGTAGTGCTTCAGGCTGTGCATCAGCGCTGTCGGCGCGCTTTGCGGATCGCTGGTCAGGAACACGGCGGTGCCGGACACCAGCTGCGGCTTCTTCTTCAGCAGATTGCCGGCGAGGAAATCGAGCGGGATTTCGTTGCGCCGGGTCTTGTCGAACAGATAGCGGCTGCCGCGTATCCAGGTGGTCATGATCAGCCCCATGAGGCAGGCAACGGATATTGACACCCATCCGCCTTCCACGATCTTGACGACATTCGCCAGGAAGAAACCCATGTCGATGGTGCCGAACAGCAGCGCCAATGCCAGGGCGAGCCCAAGCTGCCATTTCCACAAATTGCGCATGACAACGAACAGCAGAATGGTTGTCATCAGCATCTCGCCGGTCACCGAAATTCCGTAAGCGGAAGCCAGCGAACTCGAGCTGCCGAAGCCGACAACCAGCAGCATCACTCCCAGGGCGATGAGCAGGTTGACGCGCGGCATATAAATCTGGCCGCTCTGCATTTCGGACGTGTGCTGCACCTCGATGCGGGGCAGCAGGTTGAGTTGCACTGCCTGACGTGCCAGCGAAAAAGCACCCGAGATCACCGCCTGACTGGCGATCACGGTGGCGGCCGTTGCCAAGCCGACCATTGGCATCAGCGCCCAATCCGGCAACATCTCGAAGAATGGATTGGTCGGCCTGCCGCCATTCGCCAACACAAAGGCGCCCTGGCCGAAGTAGTTGAGCAGCAGGCAAGGAAACACCACGGAAAACCACGCGAGCACGATCGGCTTGCGCCCGAAATGTCCAAGGTCGACATAAAGCGCCTCGGCCCCCGTTACCGCCAGGAACACTGCACCAACGGTCACGAAAGCGGCGGTCGGCGTGCCGGCTAAGTAGGCGATCGCATAATACGGGTTGATCGCCAACAGCACCGAAGGATCATCCATCAGGTGGTAGAGCCCGGAAACGCCGATGGCCAGGAACCATAGCGCCGTCACCGGCCCGAATACTGCCGCCACCTTCCCCGTGCCGAAGCGCTGCACGGAGAACAGAAATGCCAGGATGACCAAGGTGATCGGAACGACATAGGCCTCCAGCGTCGGTGTCACCACTTCCAGGCCCTCAACTGCCGACAGCACGGAAATGGCCGGAGTTATGATAGCGTCTCCGAAAAAAAGCGACGCCCCGCAAAGTCCGATGCCGAGGATAAGCTTGGCGCCTTTTGGATAGGCGCTGCGCGCCAGCGCCATCAGGGACAGCGTGCCGCCCTCGCCCTTGTTGTCGGCGCGAAGCACGAAAGCGACGTATTTTATGGTGACGATAATCGTCAGCGCCCAGACGATCAGCGACAGCACGCCCAGGACATCTATGCGCGTGTCGGTACCAGGCGAAGCGTGAAGCGCCTCGCGGAAGGCATAGATCGGGCTGGTGCCGATATCGCCATAGACGACGCCAAGCGCGCCCAGCATCAGAACTTTGGTGCTGTGCTGTTCAGTGTGGGAGTGGTTCGGTTGTTCGACGGGTTCAGCCTCGCTACCGATGCTGGAAAGAGCCATCGACTACTCCCCGATCACCGCGCGGTGCGCCTTGCTTGCTGTCATGCGATATCACCTTCGACACGAGCCTTCCACCGCTACCAACCGCAAGCCTTCAGAAACCGCCCCACCGTGGCGGCCATGCCATACTCCAACGCATCGGCTGTCAACCCGTGTCCGATAGACACTTCGGCCAATGCCGGAATGCGCTTTGCCAATGCCGGAAGGTTGTTCACCACCAGATCGTGCCCGGCATTGACCTGGAGCCCTGCGGCGAGTGCGGCATCCGCGGTTTTTCCCAATCTTTCCAGCTCCTTCCGCGCCTTGGCGGAATCGGAATGGTAGCTGCCGTAGGGCCCGGTATAGAGCTCGATGCGGTCGGCGCCGGTGTCGCGCGCGGCATTGACGCCGGTGGGATCCGGATCGGAAAACAGCGACACGCGGAAGCCCCCTTTTTTCAGACGCTTGACGATCGGGTTAAGGAACGCCGCCTCGGCGGCAAAGTTCCAGCCATGGTCCGATGTCGCCTGCGCCGGATCGTCGGGCACCAGCGTCACCTGCTCCGGCTGGTGCCTTTCCACAAGCGCCAGAAAATCCTCGGTCGGGTAGCCCTCGATGTTGAATTCCGCCTTGGGAAACTCGTCGTCGATAAGCGCCCGGATCTCCGGCAGGTCGGAATGCCTGGTGTGGCGCTCGTCGGGCCGCGGATGAACCGTCAGCCCGTGCGCGCCGGCCGCCAACGCCAGGCGGCCGAGCCCGGTGACGCTGGGCCACGGCAGGTTGCGGCGGTTGCGCAGCATGGCGATGGCGTTGAGATTGACCGAGAGTTTCGCGGGCATGGCGTGAGGTCCGGCTGTTTGTGCAGCGCATCTATACTGCCTTTGATGGGAACAGACAGGGGCTTTCGGGTGTTCCAGTGATGACATCTGCTCGCAAGGGGGAACCCAGCCAATGAATTTTCTCCAATCCGTGCCCGCGATCCGCCGCCTCGAAACCGACCGTGAGGACCTTTTCGCCATCGACGTCGTCGGCCATGTATCGGCCGCCGACGGCGAAAATCTGTTCGGATTGCTGGAGGCTGCCTACGCGCTGCACCCGAGGATCGACGTCTTGGTGCGGCTGGTCGACCATGAGGGCGTCGACTGGATCGATATGGACGACGAGACGCTGAAACAAGGTACGGTTCATGCGCTAGAGCATATCGCCCGGTGCGCGACGATCGGTGAGCCCGACTGGATAGCGGATGCGCGGAACTTCCTTCCGGCTTCGCCACCCATCGAGTTCAGGCACTTCGCGGCCGAGGATGAAGCGGATGCCTGGCAATGGCTGGGTGCGACGCCACTCAGCCCTGCTGCGCCGGCTGCTACCTGACGCCGGCTATCTAACGCCAGCTATCTAACAATCGTCAGCCGCTCTGCCGCCCGCGTTATGGCAGTATAGAGCCAGCGCTGGCGGGTTTCCTTGAACGCCCAGCTCTCGTCGAACAGCACGACATCGTTCCACTGCGAACCCTGCGCCTTGTGCACGGTCAGCGCGTAGCCATAGTCGAAATCGTCAAAGCGCTTCTTCTGCTGCCAGGGGATATCGGCGTCCGGATCCTCGAAAGCCGACTTGAGCAGCTTGATCTTGGCGACGCCGCGGTCGGGATCGTCCTCCTCGGGCGAGACCAGAAGGTTGATGCCCGGCTTCACCGTTTCGCGCGACGAGGTCATTACCTTCCACAGCGAACCGTTGAGCAGGCCCTTGGCGGGGTCGTTGCGCAGGCAGACCAGTTTGTCTCCGGCCTGCGGATAATCGGCATTGAAACCCTTCAGCTCGCGCAGGCGCTGATTGTAGCGGCGGCGTGTTCGGTTGGTGCCGACCAACACCTGGTCCGCCTTCAGCACCAACTCCTGGGTGACGTCCTCCTTGCCGATGACCTGCGCGGTGCCGTAGTCGCCGCGCATGAACTCGCGGCCCTCGCGCACGTCGAGCGCCAGCTGGATGATCGGATTGTCGCGCGCCTGGCGGTGGATTTCGGTCAAGAGCACATCCGGCTCATGCTCGGTGAAAAAGCCGCCGCCCGAGATCGGCGGCAGCTGCGCCGGATCGCCAAGCACCAGGATCGGCGTGCCAAAACTCAGAAGGTCGCGGCCAAGCTGCTCGTCGACCATCGAGCATTCGTCGATGACCACCAGCTTCGCCCGTGAAATAGGACTTTGCCGATTGAGCGAGAAGGTCGGCGACATCGAGGTCTTGCCGGTCACCTCGTCCGACACCGATTCCTCGCCTTTCGGCCGGTAGATCAACGAATGGATGGTGCGGGCATTGACTGCGCCCTTGGAGCGCAGCACCTGCGCCGCCTTGCCGGTGAAGGCGGCGAACTGCACCTGGCCGTCGACATGTTCGGCAAAATAGCGCGCCAGCGTGGTCTTGCCGGTGCCGGCATAGC
The DNA here is from genome assembly GCF_040318795.1 of Mesorhizobium sp. M1004. Taxonomy (NCBI): domain Bacteria; kingdom Pseudomonadati; phylum Pseudomonadota; class Alphaproteobacteria; order Hyphomicrobiales; family Phyllobacteriaceae; genus Mesorhizobium; species Mesorhizobium sp. M1004. Next base: position 154,473 of record NZ_JAMYNB010000013.1, on the reverse strand, counting down.
CGAACAGCCGGAAGACCTGCGGCCGGCCCTCTTTCAGCCAGCGCGCCACCGCTTTCAGAGCCTCGTCCTGTTGGGGAGAGAATTCCATCAGCGCGAGAGACCGGATTCGCAAGGGAAAGACAAGCCGCCACCATACCGACCGCCACCGGTGGCGAACTCAACGCCTCCGGTGGCTCAGGCTATCAGGCGCAAACAAGAACGTAAAGAGAACAATCGATCACGTCATTTCTACAAAATGCGAGACCTGATCCTCATGCACGCTTGGAACAGGTCGATGTCGGCGGCGTACCACTCCGATAGATTGGCGATGGCGTCGGGGCTGAGATAGGACGAAAATCCGTCCGGGTTGCGATGCGCGAGAATTGGATCAGCCGGCAGCGTTGCCGATTCCGGCAGACTGAGGCGGGCCTTCAGGACGTTGAAGTCGTCGTTAAGGTCGGGTTGGTGCCAGATCATCAGGATGTCTTGCTCTCGACTTTCGAGGTACGCTGGTGACACGAACCAATCGGCATAGCGATGCCTGACATGATTGATGCAGCCCATGGCTTTCTGTGCCATGGCTTTGTGCGATCCGTCCGTCGAAGACAGGGATCTGGCGAGGTCATCCGGAGTTCCGAAATGCGCGAAGGCGAAACGCTCGTCTTCAGTCCATTCGCTGTTGTTTCTAGGGTGACCCTTGCGAAGCCTGCTATTAAAGCCGCTGGCAAACCGGGTCACAGGATGGCGAATGCCGAAGATGATCTTGTCGCCAGACGGCACATCAGGCAGGTATTTCTGGTGGCCCCACAGCGCTATATTGTATTCGGCGCTGATAGGCTCCAAAGCGGCACGAACAGCGCTGCCGCCCGTTTTTCTGACATGAAGAAAATGAGTTTCCATCCATTGAAATAAGCCGGCGATATAAAGGGAATCAAGCCGATTCCGCTTCGATGCCCGCCCGACAGGCTTCCTTCAAATCGTCGGTCCGGGCAATCGTAGCCACTGAGATAACGGAGGGCTAAATTGATCTTTTGGCTGCGCGCAGCCTAGCCGCCCAGGCCGGGATCGTTCTCCAACAAAATCGGCTTGCCATGCGGGGTTGCATGCGCGGCGCGTTCCCAGGCGGCGGCGAGCGTGTCGACATCGCTCTTGCCCGCGACGCCCTTGGCCGCCAGCAGCGTTTCCAGCGCCGCCAGCCAATGCTCGTAATAATCGTGGCCATCGCTTGCGGCGCCCGGCTTCTTCACTTGCGCCGACAGCGCATCGGCCCATTCGCTCCACGAAAACAGGCCCTTGTCATGCAGCGCCACCGTCATGGCGAAGGCTTCGGCCTGCCAGGGTTCGGCGAATACCGGTTCGTCCAGACCCGCCGGCAATGCACCTTCAGGCCGGCTCAAGATAGCTCTCCCAAGCATCGATCGAGACGGTCAGCGTCGAGTCGGCGCCCTCGCCCCAGATTTCCGAGCCATCGAAAACCACGGTATAGACCCATTGCGGGTTTTCACCGTTTCCATGCGCGTTGCTGTCGGGGAACACAAAACCGTCACGCACGGCCTCGATCACTCCGTGCTTGCCGCGCGCATAACGCGGTAGCCTTGTGTGGCCGGTGGGATTGAAGTTCCTTGTCCGCACCGGGTCGCCGGCCTTGAAGCGCGGCGCCGTCTCGACCGGCCGGTCGCAAGGTCCTCCCTTGGCCAGTACCGCCGGAACGTTTTCGGCCTTCAGCACCCTTTTGGGCGTCGCCGCCGGATCGATCGCCCGGCGCTCAGCAAGATCGCGCTCGCTGACGAAGCCATGGCGCTTCAGCAGCACCTCGAGCGCTTTGATCCATATCTGGTAGTAGCTTGAGGAATAATAGACGGCCGGATGCAGCGATTCCCTGGCGTGCCGGCTCTCGTCGATGTTCCAGGCGCCCATGGCGCCGGCGGTCAGCGTCACGCCCAGCGCCCGCCGCTCCCAGTCGGCATGGAAGTAAGGCTCGTCCCTTTCGGGCGCGACCGGCCCGAAACCCATCTGCCCACCGAGATCCTGCGGCCCGTTCATGCCGGTACCTTCTTTGTCCCGGGTTCCTTGGCCACCGCCGTGCCGATCATCGCATCGCGGCTGACCAGTTCGGCGAGCTGGTCCTCGCTCCAGCCTTCGGTACCGTCAGGCCGCATCGGCACCACGAGATAGCGCAGTTCGGCGGTGGAATCCCAGACGCGGATCTTTTTCTCCGCCGGCAAGGTCAGCCCGAACTCCTCCAGCACGCCGCGCGGATCGATAACCGCCCGCGAGCGATAGGGCGGCGCCTTGTACCAGACCGGCGGCAGCCCGAGCACCGACCACGGATAGCAGGAGCACAGCGTGCAGACGACGAGGTTGTGCGTCTCGTCGCTGTTGAACACCGCCTGCATGTGCTCGCCCTGACGGCCGCTATAGCTCAGCGAAGCGATCGCTCCCGTCGCATCGCGCTTCAGCCACTCGGCATAGGCCGGATCGCTCCAGGCTTTCGCCACCACCCTGGCGCCGTTGCGCGGCCCGATCTTGGTCTCATAGGTGTCGACGATGACGTCGATTGCGGCCGGATCGATCAGGCCTTTTTCGGTGAGGATGGTCTCCAGCGCGCGCACGCGCGCCGCAAACGGGTCGAGCTCATTGTCGTGGTCATGATCATGGGACATGACCTCAGATTAGGATCGGCGGCACGCGGCCGCAAGCATGACAGCTTGGGCCAAGGGCTATCGCCTATTCGGCGGCGGCCTTTTGCGGCTCGAGCCGATCCTCGGGACCGAACAGCGAGGCCTGCTCGCCGCTCTGGACCGCATGCAGCTCCGGCCTGTTCTTTTTCGAAGAGAAGAAGCTCACCAGCCAGCCGGAGAAATTCTCGAAATAGACATAGATGACAGGGGTGACGAACAGCGTCAGCGCCTGGGAAGCGAGCAGCCCGCCGACGACCGCGACACCGAGCGGCTGGCGCAGCTCAGCACTGGCGCCGGTGCCGAGCGCGATCGGGAACGTGCCCATCAGCGCCGCCAACGTCGTCATCATGATCGGCCTGAAACGCATCAGGCACGCCTTGTGTATGGACTCCTTGGCCGACATGCCTTCTCGTCGCAGCTCCAGCGCGACGTCGACCATCATGATGCCGTTCTTCTTGACGATGCCGATCAACATCAGGATGCCGATCACCGCGATCACCGACAGGTCCATGCCGGCAAAGCGCAGCGCGACCACGGCGCCCAGCACCGCCGAAGGCAGGCCGGTCAGAATGGTCAGCGGATGGATAAAGCTCTCATAGAGGATGCCGAGTACGATATAGATGGTCAGAATGGCGCCGCCGATCAGCAGGCCCTGATTGGCCAGCGAATCCTGGAAGGTCTTGGCGGTGCCGGCAAAGCTGGTCGAAATCGCCGGCGGCATGCCGATCTGCTCCTTCAGCGCGGCGATGCGGGCCGTGCTGTCGCCCAGCGCCACGCCTTGCGGCAGGTTGTAGGACATGGTCACCGCGGGCAGCTGGCCGAGCTGGTTGACCGTCAGCGCGCCGGCGGTGCGGTCGACGCGGGCAAAGGCGCCGAGCGGCACCAGGCTGCCGCTTGCCGTCCTGACCTGGATGGCCAGCATCCGCTCGGGCGACCATTCGATGTTGGGATCGAGCTCCATGATGACTTCGTAGCTGTCGGCCGAGCCAAAGATCGTCGAGACCTGCTCCGTGCCGAAGCCGCCATAGAGACTGGAGCGCAGCGTGTCGGTGTCGATGCCGAGCGACGCCGCCTTGTCGCGATCGACCACCAGCGTCGCCTGCAATGAATTGTTCTGCAGATCGCTGGTGACGTCGGTGAAATTCGCATGATCGGCCGCCATCGCATCGTTGAGCTTTTGCGCCCATGTGTCGGTCAGGCCGGTATCGAGGCCCTGAACGACGAGCTGGTAGGCGCTGGCGGAAGAACGCGCGCCAAGTCGCAGGTTCTGCACCGGCTGCATATAGGCATCGATCCCCGGCACGACGGCCAGCTGCCGCCGCAGATCCGACAGCACCTTATCGATGTCGGGGCGCTGGCTCTTGTCCTTCAGCTGCACATAGAGCTGGCCCTGGTTCAGCGCATTGTTGCCGCCGCCGGCTGACCAGGCCACATGCGAGACATAGGGCGAACGCGAGAAGACACTTGCCGCCTGGTTCTGCAGCTTGACCATGGCGTCGTAGGAGATGTCCTGCCTGGCGATCGTCGTCACCGAGATCTGGCCGATATCCTCTTGCGGGAAAAAGCCTTTCGGCGAGACCTCGATCAGCCAGACCGACCCTGCCGCCGTGCCGACGAAGACGAGGAACACCAGAAAAGTGTGGCGCAGGCAGAAGGTCAAAAGCCGGTCATAGCCGCGGGTGACGATATCGTGCTTGTGGCCGGGGGCATGCTTGTCGCGATCGGCCTTGGTCACCGACAGCAAGCGCGAACACAGCATCGGCGTCAGTGTCAGCGACACGAACATCGAAGCCAGGATGGCGACCGTCACCACGACGGCGAATTCGTTGAAGATGCGGCCTATGACGCCGCCCATCAAAAGCACGGGGATGAACACCGCCACCAGCGAGATCGAGATCGAGATGATGGTGAAGCCGATCTCGCGCGCGCCTTTCAGCGAGGCATCGAAGGCCGAGAGACCGTCCTCCTCCATGTGGCGAAAGATGTTTTCCAGCATGACGATGGCGTCGTCGACGACGAGGCCGACTGCGAGCGTCAGGCCCATCAGCGAGATGTTGTCGATGGAAAAGCCGAACAGGAACATGGCGCCGAGCGTCGCGATCAGCGAGATCGGCACCGCCACGGCCGGAATGATGGTTGCGGTCACCCGGCGCAGGAAGACGAAGATCACCGTCACCACCAAAGCGATCGTCAGAAGCAGCGTGAACTGGACGTCGTCGACGGCCTGGCGGATCGAGGTCGAACGGTCGTTGAGCAGCTTGATGTCGGCGGCGGCCGGCATTTGGTCCTTGAACGACGGCAGCATCGCCTTGACCTTGTCGACGACGTCGACCGTGTTGGCGTCGGGCTGGCGCTGCACCGCCAGGATGATGGCGCGCGTGCCGTCGTACCAGCTTGCGGTCGTCGTGGTCTCGACCGAGTCGATGACGCGCGTCACCTCGCCCAGCCGCACCGGATGGCCGTTCTTGGTGGCGATGATGAGGTTGGAGAACCCGGCGGCATTGGTGAGCTGCGTGTTGGCCGTGATGGTCAGCTGCTGCTTGTCGTTCTGCAAGACCCCGAGCGGCGTGTTGGAATTGGCCGAGGCGATCGCCGTCTGCAGCTGGTCGATCGAAATGCCGCGCGCCGCCAGCGCCGTCGGGTCGATCTGCACGCGCACCGCATATTTCTGCTGGCCGAAGATCGACACCTGCGCCACGCCGTCGATGGTCGACAGCGAGGGCGAGATGACGTTTTCGGCGAAGGCGTCGAGGTCGGTGAGCGGAACCGTGTCGCTGACCAGCGACATCAGAAGGATCGGCGCGTCGGCCGGATTGACCTTGCGATAGCTCGGCGGCGACGTCATCTCCGGCGGCAACTGCCGCTGCGTGCGCGCGATCGCCGCCTGCACGTCGGCGGCCGCCGCGTCGATATCCCGGTTGAGCACGAACTGGATGGCAATGGACGTGCGTCCCAGCGAATTGCTGGTCGAGATCGAATCGATGCCGGCGATGGTGGCGAACTGCTTGATCAGCGGCGTCGCCACCGAAGTGGCCATGGTTTCGGGCGAAGCGCCGGCCAGGGTGGCCGAGACGTTGACGACCGGGAATTCGGCGCTCGGCAGCGCCGCCACCGGCAGGAACTTGTAGGCAAACAGCCCGCCCAGCACGAGGGCGAACGACATCAGCAGCGTGGCGACAGGCCTGCGTATGCAGAATTCGGAAATCATTGGGCAGCCGCCTTGCCGGCCTCGGCGACCTTGGGAGCAGCTTGATCACCGCTGGCCGCCTTGCCTTCGTGAATGGCGGCGCCGTCCTTCAGCCTGGTCTGGCCCTCGACCACCACCTTCTCGCCTGATTTGACGCCCTCGCTGATGGCGCTGTTTTCGCCTTCGGTCAGCGCCACCTGCACCGGTCGCATCTCGACCGTGTTGTCGGGCTTGACGACATAGACGAACGGTCCCTTTTGGCTGGGCTGCACGGCAACGGTCGGGATGGATGTCATCTGCGGCATGATGCCAGCGTCGAGCACGACATTCACATATTGCCCGGGCCACAGTGAAAGATCGGCGTTGGGAATGCTCGCCCGTGTCGCGATGGTGCCGGACGCGGTGTCGACGCTGGAATCGACGAAGTCGAGCGTGCCGTTGCCGATCGGCGTCGGATCGCCATCCTTGGTCAGCGTCACCGCGCCTTGCTGCGGGTTGGCCAGCGCCTTGTGCAGCAGCGCCAGGTTGCTCTCCGGCAGGTTGAAGTTGACTTGCAGCGGATCCATCTCGGTGATCGTCACCAGCGGCGTGGCCGTGCTCGAGTTGCCGTTGCTCAAGGTGACGAGGTCACCGACCGAAACGTTGACCGCGCCCAGCCGGCCGGCAATCGGCGCCTTGATGCTGGCAAAGCCGAGCTGGACATTGTCGGCGTCGATCGTCGCCTTGTCGGCATCGACCGTCGCCGCGGCAGCCTTTTGCGCCGCCACCGCCTGATCGTAAGTCTGCTGCGTGCCGGCCTGCTTGGCGACGAGATCCTTGGCGCGCTGAAGGTCGGAGCCCGAACTGGTTAGCAGCGCCTGGTCCTTGGCGAGCGTCGCCTGATCCTTGGCAAGCTGCGCCTTGAGCGCCCTGTCGTCGAGCGAGAACAGCAGGTCGCCGGCCTTCACCATCTGGCCGTCCCTGACGTCGATCGATACGATCTGGCTGGACACGCGGGCGTTGATGTTGACCACGGCCGGCGAAGACACGAAGCCGATGGCGTAACGGCGGATCGGAAAATCGGCCGTTGTCGCGGTGGCCGAGACGATCGAGGCCGAACGGGCGGCATTGCCGCCGGCGCCGGATTTGCCCCCTGCCTTGTCGGCCGAAGCCTTGTCCGATCCAGCCGGCTTGTCCGCCGCTGCCGTCTGCCTGGCGCCCGGCAGCATCTGCTGCAGACTGCTCATCGCCGCCGGCGAAAAATAGACCCATGCCGCGGCGACACAGGCCGCTGCCACCACCACCGCCAGAACGACTTTACCGCGCATCGACTAAAAGCCCTATGATCCGACACGCCGAACCCGGTGGTCTCATTCTACGCAATCACGGCGCCTTGCCGCGATCTCGCCGAAGTAGATAGGACGCACATTTGTCGGAAAAGGGCCAAAACACGGCATTACGAAGATTTAATGTGCACTGCACAATGACTATGCAGCCGGCTCAGCAGTCGGAAAACCAGCCAGGATGCGGTTGAGATCTCAGGCGGGATGCGTCTATTTCAGCATCGGCCAGAGCGTCGCCGCCAAGAGCACGCCCATGGCGATGTTGAACCATTTCAGCCGCACCGGATCCGACAGGAACCCGCGCAGCGCTGTGCCGAAACCGGCCCACATCGAGACGCTCGGCAGGTTGACGACGGTGAAGGCGATCGCGATCAGCGCCACCGACAGGAACGGGTGGTCCGGATTGGAGTAGACGGCCATGGCGGTGATCGCCATCACCCAGGCTTTCGCATTGACCCACTGGAATGCGGCTGCCTCGATGAACCGCATCGGCCGTGCCTCCGTCTCACCCTTGCTGGACAGCGAGCGCGACATGGCGATCTTCCAGGCGAGATAGAGCAGATAGGCAGCGCCGGCGATCTTCAATCCGGTGTGCAAGGCCGGAAACGCCGTAAGCACCGCGCCCAGGCCAAAGCCGACAGCAAGCAACAGCACCAGGAAACCCATGCTGATGCCCAGCATATGCGGAATGGTTCTGACCAGGCCGAAATTCACGCCCGACGCCAAGAGCATGAGGTTGTTCGGCCCCGGCGTGATCGAGGTCACGAAGGCGTAGACCAAAAGGGCAAGGAAAGCGTCGAGGGTCATGACGGCTCACAAAGGTCAGCAATGCTGACTTAAATCGACAGAGCGCTGGACGCAACCTCATTCCATTGGTCCAAAGCGCTCCGCCGTGATCCGCCTATCCCGAGCCAGCCAGGCCGGCACAGTCTACCTGCCGTGGGCCCGCGCCGACAACAGGCTGGGAGCGGCGGCGGCCTCCTGACGGCCAGCCACACGCCGCAGGCCTTTGCGCCTCGGCGTGTTCCCGGGAAGCTTCACGCCATGCGCGAGGCCGAGGGCAGCCAGGATGCGGATGAAGAGCCAGCCGAGATCGATCTGCCCGCGTTCCAGGCCGAGCTTTGCGGATTCGGGAAACGCATGGTGATTGCCGTGGAAACTCTCGCCAAAGGTCACCAGGCCGAAACGCGGCAGGTTGTAGCCCTGCACGGCAACGCCATCGACGCGCCAGCCCTGCTGCCCGCTGCGATGTGCGAAATGCCCGACCAGCCAATGCCCGGTCAGCGACACGGAGATACGCACCGCAATGCCCCAGACCACCCAGCTCCACCCGCCGAGGAGCAAGAAAAGGATCGCCCACGGCAGTTGCTGCAGCATCCAGGTCCGCTCGACGAATTTGTAGAAGCGGTCGTTTCTGATCGACGGCTCGATGACGAAGTCAGGCGGATTGCGCAACGCTACGGCGCAATGCATTTGCCAGAAAGCGTCGGTGAAGAAAGGCCGGCGGTGGGCGTGCAGGTCGTGACAAGCCGTCTGGCGCTGCGCCCAGTCTCGTATGTCATGCGCATAGATCATGCCGAACGGACCGGCCATGCCGACGAGCGTGCCGAGATAGACCAGCGCGTGTTTGAGCCAGATGTGAACCTTGAACGAGCGATGGATGAGCAGGCGATGCATGCCGACCGAGTGTCCGGCGCAGATCGTCACCGCCGTCGTCGCTACGAACAGGGCGAAAGCGCTCCAGCTGAAGGTCAGCGGCCCGAACACCAACGCAATCAGCGTCATCGCACCGACCCAGATCGACTTGGCCGGCATCCAGACGACCTCGCCATCTTCGGCATCGCTCAAGGGCTGCGAGATCATTCTGCCTGTGGATATGGTCTTCATCGGTACCCCTCCTCTGCAGGAAACATTTCCGGACCAAAGAGCCTTGCCTTCCGGCGCGCCGGCGCTTATTTAGGCAATAAGCTAACTATCTACTATTCCGATTTAGGTATTTAGGCAATAGACTAAATACCGGAAGCGAAACGACAGAGGCAGGCGGTGATCGAAGACAATGCAGCGGATGGCGACACGGCTATCGGGGCAAGCAGCGCCATACAGCGCGTGTTCGAGGCGCTGTCATCGCAGCCGAGGCGCAAGATCCTCGCCTATCTCGCCCACTCCTCGCTGACCGCGGGCGAGATCGCGGCGCGCTTCGACATGTCGAAGCCGTCGATCTCGCAGCATCTGAGCATCCTGGAGACGGCCGGCCTCATCGCCAGGGAGCGGCAGGGACAATTCATCCGCTACTCGCTGGTCCAGAACAATCTGGTTAACACGCTGAACGGCTTCGTCCAGGACGTCTGTCCGGTATCGCGCCCGATCAAAAGGGAGAGTAAGAATCTGGCGAGCGGCAAGGTCGATCCCAAGCCGGTAAAATAGTTGGACTGAGACTACATCCCTTGCGGGCCGCGGTTCATCGCCGCCACGCCGGTGCGGCAGATCTCGACCAGGCCGAGCGGCTTCATGATGGCGATGAACTGGTCGAGCTTCGAACCCTTGCCGGTAATCTCGAAGATGAAGTGCTCGGTGTTGGCGTCGATGACCGAAGCGCGAAAAGCGTCCGCCAGACGCAGCGCCTCGACGCGGGCTTCGCCGGTGCCGGCGACCTTGACCAGCGCCAACTCGCGTTCCAGCGGCCGCTCCTGGCCGAACTCGTGCGAGCGCACGGTGAGATCGACGACGCGATGCACCGGTACGATGCGTTCGAGCTGGTGCTTGATCTGCTCCAGCACATGCGGCGTGCCGCGCGTCACGATGGTGATGCGCGACAGGTGCTTCTCGTGTTCGGTCTCGGAGACGGTGAGGCTCTCGATGTTATAACCGCGGCCGGAAAACAGGCCGATGACCCGGGCAAGCACACCGGGCTCATTGTCGACCAGCACGGAGAGCGTGTGGTTCTCCGGCTTTTCCGTTTCCTTGGCGATGAAATAGGCGGAGCCGGTCGGTTGAAGCTGTGCGTTCATGACATGAATCTCGATTTCAGACTTTGAGCTAATTCTCTGTTTGCGCACGGCTTCTCGCGACAGCCCTGCCCCGGCTTGGACCTAGACCAGTTCCCTGCCCTTGGCGTCGATGGCGTTGGCCACGGCTTCGTCGGTCGCCTCGTCGGGCAGGAGCATTTCATTATGCGCCTTGCCCGACGGGATCATCGGGAAGCAGTTGGCGAGCGTCGCCACCCGGCAATCGAACAGCACCGGCTTCTTCACCGCGATCATCTCCTTGATCGCATCGTCCAGCTCGTCCGGCTTCTCGCAGCGAATGCCATGGCCGCCATATGCGTCGGCCAGCTTGACGAAGTCGGGCATCGCTTCGGTGTAGGAATGCGACAGACGGTTGCCGTGCAGCAGCTGCTGCCACTGGCGCACCATGCCCATATACTGGTTGTTGAGGATGAAGATCTTGATCGGCGCATTGTGCTGCACCGCCGCGCTCATCTCCTGCATCGTCATCTGCACCGAGGCATCGCCTGCGATGTCGATGACCAGCGCATCCGGGTGCGCGATCTGCACGCCGAGCGCAGCCGGCAGACCGTAGCCCATCGTGCCCAACCCGCCCGACGTCATCCAGCGGTTCGGCTTCTCGAAATGATAGTGCTGCGCCGCCCACATCTGGTGCTGGCCGACCTCGGTGGTGATGTAGGTGTCCATGTCCTTGGTCAGTTCGTAGAGCCGCTGGATGGCATATTGCGGCATGATCACATCGTGGTTCATCTTGAACGCGAGCGAGTCACGCGCGCGCCATTTGGCGATCTGCTCCCACCAGGGATGGAGCGCCTTCTTGTCGGCCTTGGCGCTCGCCCGCCACAGCCGCACCATGTCCTCCAGCACCCGGCCGACATCGCCGATGATGGGCACTTCCGTGTGCACGTTCTTGTTGATCGACGATGGATCGATGTCGATGTGGATCTTCTTCGAGTTGGGCGAGAAGGCGGTCAGCCGTCCGGTGATGCGGTCGTCGAAGCGCGCGCCGATGCAGATCATCACGTCGCAATCATGCATCGCCATATTGGCTTCATAAGTGCCGTGCATGCCCAGCATGCCCATCCAGTTCTTGCCCGATGCCGGATACGCGCCGAGGCCCATCAGCGTCGAGGTGATCGGGAAGCCGGTGAGGTCGACCAGTTCGCGCAGAAGATGGCTGGCCTCCGGACCGGAGTTGATGACGCCGCCGCCCGAATAGATGATCGGCTTCTTGGCGCTGGCCATCAGTTCGACGGCGGCCTTGATCTTTTCCAGGTCGCCCTGGACCTTCGGCTGGTAGCTGGTGCGCGGCGCCGCCTGCGGCGGCACATAGATGCCTTTGGCGAACTGCACATCCTTCGGAATGTCGACCACCACCGGGCCGGGGCGGCCGGTCGTCGCGACATGGAAGGCCTCATGGATGGTGGCGGCCAATTCGTTGACGTCCTTCACCAGCCAGTTGTGCTTGGTGCAGGGGCGCGTGATGCCGACCGTGTCGCACTCCTGGAACGCGTCGGAGCCGATCAGCGAAGTCGGCACCTGCCCGGTCAGGCAGACCAGCGGGATCGAATCCATCAGCGCATCCTGCAGCGGCGTCACCGCATTGGTGGCGCCCGGGCCGGAGGTCACCAGCATGACGCCGGCCTTGCCGGTCGAGCGGGCATAGCCTTCGGCCGCATGCCCTGCGCCTTGCTCGTGGCGGACGAGGATGTGCTCGACCTCGTCCTGCTGGAAGATTTCGTCATAGATCGGAAGCACCGCGCCGCCGGGATAGCCGAAGACATGCTTGACGCCATTGTCCTTCAGCGCCTGCACCACCATTTCGGCGCCAGTCATTTCCCTGTTTGGCATTTCGCGCCGTTCGTTCTGTCCGTTGCTCATCGGTCTGGTCCCGTACTTCTAGCCATGAGGCGATTGCTGGTCGTTTAGTCGTGTTTCGGGCAATAAAAAAGGCCCCCGATGGGAGCCTGTGTGTTGCGCATGGGAGGTTTTCGCCCGGCGGTTACACCGCCTTGCCCACGCGCTTTCCTACGAGAATGAGTGCCTTTTTCATCGTGGCGGACACTACGAGGGTGAAAGGCAAGGTGTCAACGGGAAAAACGCGCGATGCGAAAGACAAAGCAAGTGGCCCGCCGCCTCTGGTCGGCGGGCCACCGCGGCGCATACGATACCCCTCAATCGCACCGCGCCGGGAACAAGAGCCACTGCCGTGTCACGTCAGGATCAGCACGATCTTGTACGTATCCGGGTCGACGATGACGATGCGCCCGTCGGCCAGCACGAAGTACTCATAGGATTCGTAAGCCGGGACGATCTTGACAATGCGCGCCGGCAGACGGTGCAGGCGCACTTTGTGCCGCGGCACCTCGATGCCGACCGAAATGTCGAAGTCGACGTTCTTCACCGGCTCAACCCTGGTCTCGTGGATGATCTGCGTGACCTGCGTCTTCTGCTCGACTGTCACGTTGTTGATCGAGGCCGTATTGCCCTGGTCGGTCTGGACGTTTGTGTTGCCCTGAGCGTTCTGCTCGGTGGTGGTCCCGGCCTTGCCCTGGGCCTGCTGGTCCGTGCTGGTGCCGGTCTGGCCCTGAGCGTTCTGCTCGGTGCTGGTCCCGGCTTTGCCCTGAGCCTGCTTCTCGGTGCTGGTGCCGGTCTGGCCCTGAGCGTTCTGCTCGGTGCTGGTCCCGGCCTTGCCTTGGGCCTGTTCATCCGTCTTGAGCTTGGCCTTGCCCTGAGCCTGCTTCTCGGTGCTGGTGCCGGTCTGGCCCTGAGCATTCTGCTCGGTGCTGGTCCCGGCCTTGCCCTGGGCCTGTTCATCCGTCTTGAGCTTGGCCTTGCCCTGAGCCTGCTGATCGGTCGTGGCGCCGGCCTGACCCTGAGCATTCTGCTCGGTACTGGTCCCGGCCTTGCCCTGTGCCTGTTCATCCGTCTTGAGCTTGGCTTTGCCCTGAGCCTGCTGATCGGTCGTGGCGCCAGCCTGGCCCTGTGCATTCTGATCGGTCTGTGACTTCATCTTGCCTTGCGCCTGTTCGCCGGCCTTGCCGCCCTTCTGGCAATCGGCCGCGCCAGCGGCGCAGTTGTCGCCGCCGCTCGGCTGCACAGCCTGGGTCTGGGCGATCGCGGCGCCGCACCCGACGCCAAGCGCAATCATGCTCGTGATCAACACATGTTTCATCTGCTTTCTCCTTAAAGAGTCGGTCCCTCAGCCTAGCCAACTCTGTCAAAAATACTTTGTTCCGCATTTTGCGAATAAAATCGGGCTTCTAAGAAGACCAATAAATGTAGGCAGTAGTTTTGCCAACAATCAGCTACAAATTGCATCAAAAAATTAATGCAACGCAAGATTTTTGCTTTTTTCTGAGCTTGTAATCCCATAGCGATGACACCAGCCTCACAAGCTTAGAAGTACTCCCGTCGTCATGACCAGGATGGCTACCCCGAAAACAGGCAAGAGCAACCATCGTGCCTGATGGACGCTGTTGTCCATTAACGCCTCCCACAAGTGCTGATCTCAACGATGCCGAGAACCCTGTGTTCCGCCCTGAGGAGGCTCTAGGACCTCTACAGCCTGGCACCAGACTTTGGTCCCTCTCCCTATAGTCCATTGGCCCGATGACGCCCGGACCGAAGCCCCACGCGGGAACGCAGCCGCGAAAAGCCCGTTCGGCTCCCGGTGTGTGCATCAACCTCATCAACACCACCCGTATCGGAATCGAGCTCGCGCAAGATGCATGAGCGTTGCTCGCATGAAGGAGAGAATCATGACGACCATGTACCAGTCGACCGCAATTGCCGGATTCTTGCTGCTCGCGAGCGCCGGCGTAGTTGCTGCTCAAGACGTCATCATCGCGCCGGAGCAGGAAACGGTTGTGCGCGAATACGTGAAAAAGCAGCCCCTTGCGTCGGTGAAGATTCCAGGTGTCGAATTGAACGTGGGGACCGCCATTCCCGACACGGTGGAACTGCATGAAGTGCCGAGCGTCAAGTATCGCTACGTTGTGGTCGACGGGCGAACCGTGCTGGTCGACCCCGGCACGCGGAAGATCGTCAAGATCATACAGTAACGCTGATCCCACCGCCGTTCCCCGCGGGTGGCGGTGGGATCATGCCCTGAATTGGCGGTTTCCCCAGCAATTCAACCTGGCGCTTGCTCGCACCATCGACCGTTCTAGATGTAGGATGGCTTAGGCATTTTGGCACGGCCAAAGCTCGCGGGGTCGGTTGAGACGTGCGCTACATTGATAGTCTCTATCAAAACTGGAACAGGCTATCGTTGGCTTGGCAGTTCATCATAGTCGGAAGCATTGGGCTGCTGTCGCTGATGCTGGTCGTCGGCCTATGGGTCACCTCGCAAATACGAGATGGAGTGATCCGCAACTCTGCAAGCACGACCGCGCTTTACGTCGACAGTGTCATCGCGCCAATCCTGCCGGACATGCGCAAAAGCCAGCAGCTCAGCGACACCGTTAAACGGGCACTCGATGAAACCCTGGACCAGGGTGCTCTCGGAAAAAAACTGGCGTCCTTCGTGCTTTGGCGGCGTGATGGCAAGGTGCTGTACGCCAAAGACGCGGCTCTTATCGGCCAGACCTTCGAGCCAAATGCGAACTTGCTGCATGCGTTCGGTGGAAACGTGGTGGCGCAATTCAATGATCTGGACGAAAATGAAAGGAAGGAACGCAAGAGCCCCACCGCCTCGCTGCTCGAGATCTACAATCCGGTTCGAGAGCCGTGGTCGGGCGATGTTGTGGCCGTTTCCGAGTTCTACGAGATAGCCGACGATCTTCAGGGCACTTTAAACTCGGCACTATGGTCGAGCTGGCTGCTCGTGGCTGGCGCGACCGCGGTCGCCTTGGCGATGCTCTCGGGAATCGTGCTTCGCGGCAGCAGCACTATCGAAACGCAGCGTTCAGCGCTTGAGACACAAGTGGCCGAACTTCAGTTGCTTTTGGAGCAGAATTCCGCTTTGCGGGAGCGCGTCCAGCAGGCGTCGCGCCGCGCAACGGCAATCAACGAGCGTTACTTGCGCCGCATTGGGTCTGATTTGCATGACGGTCCAGCTCAGCTCGTCGCACTGGCTGCGCTGCGCATGGACAGCCCTCTGCTGCTCGATCCCGCCGCATCCCCAAGCCACCGCAAGACCGAGATCGCCGATATCCATCATACGTTGGACGAGGCGATGCGGGAGATCCGCGCCATCTGCACCGGCCTCGTACTGCCACAGATCGAAGCTTCGACAGTCGCGGAGATATTGCGGCTTGCGGTTGCCGAACATGAACGCCGGACGGCCTCTTCCGTATCGCTTTCACTGCCATCTCGCCTGCCCGACCTGGGGACGTCCGAGAAAATAAGCATCTTTCGCTTCGCGCAGGAGGGGCTGAACAATGCCTGGCGACACGGTCTGGGCAAGGGGCAGGCTGTCAAGGCGCGAGTGACGCAGGGCAAGCTCCTCATTCAAGTGCTTGATCGCGGCCCTGGATTCCAGTCGGGATCGTGTGAAGGACTTGGACTCGCCGGTATGAGGGAACGTATCGAGAGTATCGGAGGTCACTTCGAGACCTTTTCGAGCCCCAGGGGGACCCGGCTGACGATAACGCTCAACATCGAGGACCAGAAATGACCGCTCCCATAAGGATTGCCATTGTTGATGATCATCCGCTGTTTCGCGAGGGTGTGGCTCGCAGCCTCGCCGAAATCGGCGGCTTCGAAGTCGTTGGTGCGGGCGAAACCGCGACGGATGCCGAACAGCTTGCGGCCTTGGCAAATCCCGACATATTGCTGCTCGACATCAGTTTGCCGGGAGGGGGTCTGGCGGCAGCGGAAAATATTCTTGCAACTCAGCCTGACTGCAAGATCGTCATGCTCACCGTCTCGGAGGCGAACGCCGATTTGGCGACGGCGCTCAGGCTGGGCGTACGCGGATATGTGCTGAAAGGGATTGGGGCGGCATCGCTGGCCGAGGTGCTGACTTATATAGCCGCAGGAAAAAAATATGTTTCGCCGACCCTGTCAGCGCAGCTTTTGAATGAACTGATCCGGCCGGAAAAGCGCACAACCGATCTCGTTGCCAATCTCTCGGGACGCGAGCTTGGGATAATCTCCTTGGTAGGCGAAGGACTGAGCAATAAAGAAGTCGCCAAACGTCTCAACCTGCAGGAGAAAACGGTAAAACACCACATGACTCGGATATTTCAAAAGCTAAAGGTGCGAAACCGCACCGAAGCAGCCATTCTTATGCACGCGCCCAAAACGGGTCTTGTATAGGGAGATCGGGGCTTGTCTGAAGGTCGGATGCTGGTTGGCGAACCAACAGTTACAGCCCTTTCAGACGAGCAATGTCGGAGGCCCTTACGGCGCGTTCGACAATTGTCCTTCCAAGCGGATCCTTCATAGTGAAGCGGCCGGCCTCGATGCTTTCGCTGAATCCATCGCGATGCACGACCTGGATTTTGGCGCCCTGTACCGTCACCGTGTCGCCAGCGGCATTGACTTGGCTACTGGGAGCTTGGCTACCGGGGGCGTTGTCGCCGGCACCATTTTTTCCCTTTCCGTTGGCGTTGCCATTCCCGGCGTTGCCGCCTGAGCCATTACCGTTACCACTACCGTTGCCACCACCGTTACCATTGCCATTGTTTCCGCTCTTGGCGCTGGCAGCGGCGAATTCGATCTTGTAGCCGTCGACATGGCTCAACCGCAGACCAAGCACCGGCATCGCCACCGCAACCGCCGCGAATACGCGCAAGCTAAAGTACGCCCAGCGACGCACGGATGAAAACAGGGGCTGCCTTTCTCCATTCATGCCACCATCACATCATGATGTGTCACGGTATTCAAGAATGAACAGCCCAAAATTGCGGCTTACAAACGCTGAGGAAACTCTCCTTTCGTGCTTTCAGCTCGATTCTCAGACCTTCGTCTGAGTCAAATATACACCGAAGTCTGACCTACTGATCTTGGCCGCGCCGACGGATGTCGCAATAAAACCCGCGGTGACAAGGCTCGTCACCGGTAGGGATCGGCAGCGAGGCGCGAGCGCCTGCGGCACGCAGACGCTTGCGGCAGGTCTCCGGCATACGGTTAGCGCATGCTCGCCGTCGAAGCGGTAGCACATGTCGTTCCTTCCCCGGATTATGATCAGGCGCGATTGGCGAATTCGCGGACAACCCGTTGCAGCAGCGGCATGTAGTCGCGAAATGCCCGGGTCTTCATGTTGGCGATCTTGCCGGCCTCGTCCCAGACGCGAACCCGCACCGCTTCCTCGTGGAACGGGTTCTTGCGGAACTCTGCCACCTCTTCGGCATTCATCGGCCCGCCTTGCAGCGACAGTGTGTGGACCGAGGCCTGCGACAGCCTGCCGAAATAGCTCGGGTCGGTGGCGCAAAGGTAGCGCTTGGCCGCGACATGCAGCCTGACGCATTCGACGATCACCGGTGGAAAGAACGGCGCCAGCACCTCGCCGCCGGCTTCGTCATGATGCTTGTCCTCGACATCGTCGGGCGAATAGGTGCCGAACTCGCTGGTGTAGTGGCCGATATCGTGCAGCAGTGCTGCCGCCACCAGCACATCGGGCGCGCCGTCCTTTTCGGCGAACCAGGCGCCCTGCAACATGTGCTCCGACATGGTGACGGGTTCGCCGAGATAGGATTCCGCCCCTCGGCGTTCGAAAATATCGGCGATGAATTCGACGATGTTGCCCGCGTTCAAATCCTGGCCGCTCATTCCGCAGCCTCCTTGAAGCTGTGTTCGATCGCCGACAGCGTCGACAAAAGGCCATCCTTGTCGGCGTAGCAGCCCTGCAGCCAGCGCTTGCCGGTGCCGGAGAACGCCTTGCGGGCATGCATGACGCGGGTGTTGTCGACGATGAAGGCCTCGCCCGCCTCGAGCCTGAAGGTGACTTCGAAGGAAGGATCCTCGATCAGTTCGGCAAACCGGCGATAGGCGGCGTAGTAGGCCTCCATCTCCGCGAACGGCACATCGACGGTCGGCGCCAGCGAGCGGTTGTTGAAGCGGATGGCGATGAGTTCGCCATCCGGCCCGAGCTCGATCATCGGCCGTTTGGCCTGCAATCGCACGCCCGACGACCCCGCATATTCGAAACGCGCCGGGTATGAACTCAACAGCCGGAAGCCTTCGGGGTTTTCTGCCTGCAGCGCGGCCGCCACGGCAAAACCATCGACGACGCTGGATTCGCCGCCCTCCACGGTGTTTTCGATGCAGGACAGGATCTGCAAGGTCGGCACCGGATCGCGATAGGGATTGTCGGTATGCGCCTGCAGGCCAAGATTGGTGTAGGCCAGATTGGTTGGATTGACCTCGGCGCGCACCTCGAACCAGCGGCCGTAATTGGTCTCCCTGATATAGCCGAACAGATCGGACACTTTGCACAGCGCCCCGGATTCGGGCGGCAAATCGTCCATCACCGCGAAGCCGTAGGTCTTCACCGCCGACAGCCATTGCCGCAAGACGGCGCGGTCGCGGCTGGCAGCGAGATAGCCGGCGCGCGGCACCGAATTCTGCATAGAGGCCCTGGTCCATCGCACGGTGCCCTCGCCTGTCCAGCCGGGCTGTCGGGCGGCATCGCGGTCATAGGCATTGGCGCTCAGCCATGCCGCAGGAAAGCGCACCGTCTTTCCCTCCGGTTCGAAACTGACTTCAAGCGCATCGCCCTTGATCGCGGCTGCGCCGATCCATGTCTGCACGGGAATGTCGAGAATGGTGATCAGCCGCTGGCCGTTGCCGGCGCTGCGCGTCTTGTCGTCGAGCGCATTGTCGCGCAACCACACGGCGTGAAAGCGAGTGCGCGCGCCGTCCTTCCAACCGAGGTCGATCGTTCTTCCTTCGTCGCCGATCAGCGCCTGGGTAAGCATGGAGATCCGTTCCTGTCCGCTGCGCCCCGCAGCCAACTCCGCAGGGTTTCCGGTTGCATCGTGATGATGTCGAAGGCATAACTCAAATTATCATTTTGCAGCCAAAGGCCCTAAACGGTTTATGACTGAAACAACCCTGCCCTTGCCCCCGCTTGACTGGCTGCGGAGTTTCGAGGCCGCCGCGCGGCTGTCGAATTTCACCGCCGCCGCGGCCGAGCTTGGCCTGACCCAGGCTGCGGTCAGCCAGCACATCCGTTCTCTCGAAGAGCGGTTGAAGCAGCCGCTGTTCATCCGCCTGGCGCGCGGCGTCGAATTGACGCCGGAGGGTGCCGCCTACCTGCCGCATCTGCAATCGGCCTTTGCCGTGATCGCCAACAGCACGCGCGAGTTGTTCGAACCCAAGACCGTCCAGAGCGTGACGATACGCTCGCCGATCTCGTTTGCCGTGCTGATGATCGCGCCGAAGCTGCCGCAAATGGCCAAGGACCTGCCCTTCGTCCAGTTGCAGATCGAGACCATCCACACACCGGCCGATTACGGCGAGCGCTTTGTGGGTCTCGACATCCGATTCGGCATTGGCTCCGGCTCCTTTGCCGGACGGCAGGCCGACCGCCTCACCCGCGAAACCTTAACGCCGATGGCGTCGCCAAATGTCGCCAAGGCCAAGGATTGGACAGGATTGCCGAGACTTACAGTGGTCGGCGCGCGGGAAATGTGGGGCGAGTGGTTCGCCGTCGCCCGGATGAAGCCGGCGCTCGGGCCCACGCACAAATTCGACAGTTTCGTTACCGCGTTGGAGGCGGCGAAGCACGGCGCCGGCATGGTGCTGGGATCGCGACCGTTGGCCGACGCGGCACTGCGCGAAGGATCTCTCGTTACCCTGTCCGGCTTTACGCTGTCGAGCGGTGCCGGCCACTATCTGACCGCACCTTCGGGCGCGCATCTGAGCCCGGCCGAAGAAGCGGTCCGCCGCTGGTTCGCAACGGTCTTCGGCGTCCCGATTTCCCGATAAGCCCCTGAATACGCGGCAAACTATTGGACGACGTGACGCGGCGCATAATTTGTCGCGATACTGCGCCAGGCCGGACGTCAAGCTTCGGCAGGGTTCCGCTCGCTACAGGCGGCCAAGAAAAATCGCGGAGGAAATTCAATGCTCGACAAGGCCCCCAACAAGAAGCTTTCCGACCTGCTCGATCGCTTCGGCGCGGCACTCGCCGCCGGTGACATCGACAAGGCGGTCGCCTGCTTTCAGGAGGATTGTTTTTGGCGCGATCTCGTCAGCTTCACCTGGAACATCAAGACCATGGAAGGCCGTGACCAGGTGCGCGACATGCTGGTGAGCCAGCTGGCCAAAACCAACCCATCGAACTGGGCGATCGCCAGGGGCGAGGACGCCACTGAAAACGATGGCCTGCTCGACGGCTGGATCAGTTTCGAAACGTCTGTGGCGCGCGGCTTCGGCCACATCCGGCTGAAGGACGGCAAGATCTGGACGTTGCTCACCACCATGGTCGAGCTGAAGGGCCATGAGGAGCCGGCCGGTTTCGACCGCCCGCTCGGCGCCAAGCACGGCCATGGCAAGAACCGCCCGACCTGGAAGGAGGAGCGCGAGAAGGAGGCCGCCGAGCTCGGCTTCAAGACGCAGCCCTATACGCTCATCATTGGCGGCGGCCAGGGCGGCATCGCGCTCGGCGCGCGGCTGCGGCAGCTCGGCGTGCCGACCATCATCGTCGAGAAGAACGAACGGGCCGGCGACAGCTGGCGCAAGCGCTACAAATCGCTCTGCCTGCACGATCCGGTCTGGTACGACCATCTGCCCTATATCGACTTTCCCAGGAACTGGCCGGTCTTCGCGCCCAAGGACAAGATCGGCGACTGGCTGGAAATGTACGCCAAGGTAATGGAGCTGAACTACTGGTCGTCGACCGAGGCCATGAGCGCTGTCTATGACGACAGCAAGAAGGAATGGACGGTGGTGGTGCGCCGCGACGGCAAGGACATCACGCTGAAGCCGAAACAATTGGTGCTGGCCACGGGGCAATCCGGCAAGGCCAACATGCCGAACTTCAAGGGCATGGACACATTCAAGGGCGACCAGCATCACTCCTCGAAGCATCCGGGACCCGATGCCTATGTCGGCAGACAAGCTGTCGTCATCGGCTCGAACAACTCCGCCCACGACATTGCAGCAGCCCTTTGGGAGGCCGGCGCCGACGTCACCATGGTGCAGCGCTCGACCACGCACATCGTCAAGTCGGACACGCTGATGGAGATCGGCCTGGGCTCGCTCTATTCGGAAAAGGCGGTTGCGAGCGGCATGACCACAGCCAAGGCCGACCTCGTCTTCGCCTCCCTGCCCTACAAGATCCTGCACGAATTCCAGATTCCGGCCTATGCCGAGATGAAGAAGCGCGACGCCAACTTCTACAAAGGCCTGGAGAAGGCCGGCTTCATGCTCGACTGGGGCGACGACGGCTCCGGCCTTTTCATGAAATATCTGCGACGCGGCTCGGGCTATTACATCGATGTCGGCGCCTCCGACCTGATCATCGACGGGTCGATCAAGCTGAAAAGCGGTGTCGACGTGAAGGAGATCAAGGAGCATTCGGTCCTGCTCAGCGATGGATCGGAACTGCCGGCCGATCTCATCGTCTACGCCACCGGCTACGGTTCGATGAATGGCTGGGCGGCCGATTTGATCTCACGGGAGGTCGCCGACAAGGTCGGCAAATGCTGGGGCCTCGGCTCCAACACCACGAAGGACCCCGGCCCCTGGGAAGGCGAGCTGCGCAACATGTGGAAGCCGACGCAGCAGGAGGCGCTGTGGTTTCATGGCGGCAATTTGCACCAGTCGCGCCACTATTCGCAGTTCCTGGCGCTGCAGCTGAAGGCGCGCATGGAAGGCATCGCGACGCCGGTCTACGCGCTGCAAGAGGTTCATCACAAGGCTTAGGCAGCGCCGCCGATGCGCTTCCAGTAGATGAGCGTGCCGGTCAGCCCGCCATGGGGCTTCAAGGCAAAGTCCGGTATTTCGCCAGTGAGCGTGAAGCCGAGTTTTTCGTAAAGGCCGGAAGCGCCCTCCTCGGTTGCGGTGTCCAGCACCAGAAGCGTGCGGCCTTTCTCGACGGCGAGCGTTTCTGCCGCCCGCATCAGCCGGCTCGCTATGCCTTTGCCGCGGTGTTCGACGCGGGTCATCAGCTTGGCGATCTCGGCCCGGTGCGGCTGATTATCAGGAAAGTCGAGCAGCACGGTCACGGTGCCGACCAGAACCTCGCCCTTCCATGCACCCAGCACCGCTCTTTCACCTCTCTCTGCTGCCACCAACGAGTTGCCCCAGAAGGCCTCCGCCGATTGCCTGGATAAGGGATGCATGAAGCTGACGGAGCCGCCGGCCGCGACCGTCTCGATCAGGAGGTCGGCCAGCATGTCGCGTGTTTCCGCAGTCAGCGACCTGATTTCGATGGGACTCACCTGCACTTTCCCTTGCTAATCCAGACGCGCGACGCGGCGCCGCTTTCGTCTCGCCTTGATCGCGGCGATGCGATCGGTGTCTTTCGGCTGCAGATGCAGCCCGCGTTCGAGGATTTCGAGCGTGTATTCCTCATAGGTCAGGCCAAGCCGCTCGGCCTTTTCCATGCGCATCAGCATCACGTCACGGCTTGGCGCCTTCCACGCCTTGGCATGCGCTGCCTGCCAGGCCAGGAAGATGTAGGGATCGCCCTTGCCCCATGGCGGGCCCTTGTAATCATCGAGCGGCGGTCCGCCATTGTCGGAGCGCTTGGGACGTCTTGCCACGATTTCAGCCCCTGACCAGCGCAACCAGATAGTCGGCCGGCTGCGGTCCGACGGCATGGAACGTGCAGTCCGACGGCGCGCCGAGCGCCAGGCAGTCGCCGGGCTCGAGACTATGCACCATATCACCCTCGGTGAACTCAAGTCGCCCGGAGATCAGCCACATCTGCTGCTTGATGAAGGCATAGGACGCCGCCGGGAAACTCACACTGGCGCCAGCCGGCAGTTGCACCCGGATCAATTCGAGCGGCGTGTCGGAAACCGGCGACAGATGCCGACGGACATAGCCCGTACCGGGGTCGCGCCAAACCGGCTGCTCAATCTCGCGCAGCAGGCCGCCACCTTGCTGCTCGGCGCGTGCAATCAGCGTCGACAGCGTCATGCCGAAAGCAGCGGCGATGCGCACCAGCAGCGCGGCCGTCGGGCTGGTCATGCCGCGCTCGATAGTGCTGAGCATGGCTTTGGAGACGCCGGAGCGGTTCGCCAGGTCGGCCAACGACCAGTCCCGCAAGGCTCTTTCGGCGTGGATTCGTCTGCCTATCGTGGCCGACATGTCATTCGCTATATCAGTCATTCGTCCAATATATCGAATCTTCGGATTGGGGGAAGAGGCCGGCCGGTTGAATTTTCGCTGACGGGTTAACCCCTGCTACACCATCCCGCATCACGCCACCTTAACCCCGTCTGTGTAGGATCGAGGCTCCACGGGAATGGGGATCGGATCGTATGTTTGTCGAGCGCGAAGCCTCCGTCGGCGAACCGACCTCGCAGGAGCGCCGCCGCGCAGAGCAGAGCGACAAGCGCATTCTCGGCAACGTCGTGCAGTGCGACGGTGCGCGCGCCACCATCAGCGCCTATGCCGACGACATCGAAGGAGCGGTCACCGGCCTGTGGACCGTCGGCAAGATGATCTCCATCAATCTCGGGACATCGCGCACCGTTGGTCTGGTCTACGAAATCGGCAAATCGGATCGCGCCTGGAGCAATGAGGGACAAAATCCCATCGAGGTCAGCGTCGAGCTGATCGGCGAAGTGCGCGACGGCGCCGAACCGGGGGCCAAACCGGTGTTCGACCGCGGCATCACCACCTATCCTCATATCGGCGCCATAGCGCACCGCATCCGTACCCGTGATCTGCAGGCGGTCTACGATCTCGCCGGGCGTCATTCGATCACCATCGGTACGCTGTCGCAGGATGAGTCGATCGACGCCAACATCGCCATCGACGACACGCTGGCGCGCCATTTTGCCGTTGTCGGCACAACCGGCGTCGGCAAATCCACCGCCATCTCGCTGCTGCTGCGCAAATCGATCGCCGCCCGGCCCGATCTGCGAATCCTCATTCTCGATCCGCACAATGAATTCGCGGCATCCCTGCCTGAGTTCTGCGTCCGGGTCGATTCCAAGACGCTTGACCTGCCGTTCTGGATGTTCAGGCTTGAAGAATTCGCCGAAGTGCTGTTTCGCGGCCGAGAGGTCGTGCCGGAAGAAGTCGATGTCCTGCGCGACCTGATCCCCGCCGCCAAGAACCTCTATCGCAATCCCAATTCAGGCTCTTACGTGCGCCGCGGCAGCGATGCGCTGACCGCCGACACGCCGGTGCCCTACCGCATGGTCGATCTCATCAAGCAGATCGACGAGCGCATGGGCCTCCTGGAAAGCAAGAACGACCGCCCGACGCTGAAATCGCTGAAGACGCGCATCGAGTCCGCCGCGTCCGACCCGCGCTATCGCTTCATGTTCAATTCGCGGCTGATCGAGGACACGATCCACGAGACGATCGGCAATATTTTCCGTGTGCCGCATCATGGCCGCCCGGTGACCTGTTTCGAGATGGCCGGCATGCCGTCCGAAGTGGTCAACTCCGTCTGTTCGGTGCTGGCGCGCCTGGCCTTCGACCTTGCGCTGTGGAGCGAGGGCCGGCTGAAGCTGCTGTTGCTGTGCGAGGAAGCGCACCGCTATATGCCGGCCGATCCGCGCCTAGGCTTCGCCCCGACAAGGCATGCACTGTCGCGCATCGCCAAGGAAGGCCGCAAATATGGCTGCTATCTCGGCGTCGTCACCCAGCGCCCGGGTGAACTCGATCCGACCATCCTGTCGCAATGCTCGACCTTCTTCGCCATGCGGCTGGCCAATGAGCAGGACCAGGCGATCATCCGCTCGGCGATCGCCGATTCCTCCGCCTCCACGCTGGCCTTTCTGTCCTCCATGGGCCAGCGCGAAGCCATCGCCTTCGGTGAAGGCGTGGCGACGACCATGCGGCTGAAGTTCGAAAAACTGGCGGAGAACCTGATCCCCGGCACCGCCAAGCGAGAGCAGGACGAGTTCTCGCAGGACGGCAACGACGTCGATCTCGCCGCCATCGTCGAGCGGCTGCGCAACGTCCCGAAACCGCAGCAGCAGATGGCCTTCGCCGAGGTCGTGGACTCCGGCCGCCAGGCCGGCGATCCCGATTACCGCAAGCCGGCCACCGCCCAGCGCGTCCAGCCCGACGACGATTTCGACCTGCGCTACGGCCTCAAGCCCACAACCTTCGGCATGCGCCCGCAGAACGATTGACCTTCAGCGTAGCGACTTTTTTGCCGGCCAATTGAGAAGCCGCCGGAGCGCCAGGGCTCGGCTTCGTTGGCCGCTTGGGTAAATCACGCCAGAAAATTCGTCAGGCTGAGTCGGTCGGTGTCGACTTCGGGAACCGGAGCGGAGCGGACATTGAGTCCGTGAGCACCGGCCTACGCCGGCCGTAGCCATAGCTGCCGCCACCACCTCATGAGTGCTTCGGCCGGCGAAGGCCGGAAGCGCAGAAGACGGCATCAAACGGCCAGCCTCACGAATTTAATGCCGGGATTTCAGGCGCAGACGCGGTTGCGGCCTTGCCTCTTCGCCTCGTAGAGCTGGCGGTCGGCGCGGCGGTAGAATTCCTCGGCCGTTTCCTTCCGATCCCAGACGGCAAGACCGACGCTGGTGGTGATCTTGAGGCGGACATTGCCCGACAGCACCGACATGTTGGCAATCGCCTTGCGGATGCGTTCGGCGAACTTCCCCAACAACTCCGCGTCCATGTTGGGGGTGACAACGGCGAACTCTTCGCCGCCGAGCCGCGCCACCACGTCGTGATAGCGCGTCATGCCTTTGAGGCAATTGGCGACTGCCCTCAGCACCTCGTCGCCGACATCGTGGCCATGCGTGTCGTTGACCTGCTTGAAATGATCGAGGTCGAGGATCATCAGCCCGACGGGCTTTTCGATGCGGCGGAATTCCTCGAGATATTCCTTCAGCGCATCGTCGAAATAGCGCCGGTTCTGCATGCCGGTAAGGCCGTCGGTCAATGCCGCATGCTGCAGCGTTTCCGAGCGGGCGCTGAGCGAAACCGTCATGGCGCGCAGCTTGCCCTCTTCCGTCGCCTGCCTACGGATCAACGGGTAGATGAAGAACACGCCGAAGAACAGCGCTGTCGCCAGCAGCACCCCGGTGACAAACAGCAGCGTGTTGAGATAAGCGATCCTCTCGACTCGGGAAGTCGTATCGTGACCGACCGCGATGGACTGCAATTGACCATAGGCATAAAGCGTCACCAGGCCTGCGGCCAGGATCACGAAAATAAAGACGAAAAATGCGGATTCCGCCTTGTGGAAACGCATCTGCTCCCCGTTGGAAAAGTACCCCCCGGATCTATGGCATGCCGGCGCCTTACGGACGGTTAATCCAGACAACCGGAGCGGGAATGTTCATTCCTACTTCTGTTTCTTTAATTGTATTAGCAGCACGAAAATCAAATCACGGCTTGCAGGCCGTCGCCGGGCTGCAATCTCAGCCATTCCGGTCCCAGCTGATGGCGAAACCACGTCGTTTGCCGTTTGGCATATTGCCGCGTCGCTGCCTTGCAGCGCTCGATGGCCTGAGGAAAGCTGATGTCACCGGCCATGGCGGCCGAAAGTTCGCGAACGCCGATCGCCTTCATCGCCGGCAGCTCGGGATCGAGGCCAAGCGCCGCAAGCCGTTTGACCTCATCGAGCGCGCCGAGATCGAGCATGCGGTCGAACCTTGTTTCGATCCGCTCGACAAGGGCGGCGCGGTCCGGCTCGATAACGAAGAACCGAGCGCTGTCGCGGTCGATCAGCGGCCGGCCGCGCGCTGCCTGCCATTCGAGGATGGAGCGGCCGGATGCATCGAGCACCTCCAGCGCCCGCACGATGCGCTGGCCGTCGGTCGGCTTCAGCTGCATGGCGACCGCCGAATCCTCATGCATCAGGATGCGGTGCAGCTTGGCTGCGCCTTGCTCCTTTAACTCGTAGCGCCAGCGGTCGCGTACCTGCTGCGGAATGTCGGGCATTTCCGAAATGCCCTCGGCAAGTGCGCGAAAATAGAGCCCGGTGCCGCCGACGAAAATCACCGGACGTTCAAAGGCGGCGTCGTCGGGCTGTCGGGCGAGCGTGCCGTCATCGATCAGCTTCATCACGTCGCGCAGCCAGGCGCCGGTGGAATAGGCGGTGGAGGGATGCACATGGCCATAGAGAAAGTGCGGCGCGCGGCCGAGTTCGGCGGCGCTCGGCCGCGCCGTCAGCACATCGAGCACCGAATAGCCCTGCATGGAATCGGTGTTGACGATGACGCCGCCCTTGCGCTCGGCGAGATCGAGCGCCAGCGCCGACTTGCCGCTGGCTGTCGGCCCGGCTATCAGGATCGCGTTCTTCACGCGGCCCTCGCCCGCCTGCCCGCCCTCGCCTAGCTGCTTGGAAGTCTCGATGCCGCTCATTGCCACGCTTGTGTCCCACCCCCTCCGCCGCGCGATGTCGGCCTCGCTTGCGAATATCGCCTCACGGTCGGTCGGTGCAAGCGCTGTTCGCTGGCTGGGCGATGGCGTCGCCTGCGACCTGGTGCTGCCCGAGGGGGCAGAAGCCGCCGAGGCAAGTGCCGCCTTGCGCACAGCACTTGGCTCAGAGCCGGTCGACGTGATCGTTCAGCAGGCCGAAAGCCGCCGCAAGACAATCCTGCTTGCCGATATGGATTCAACCATGATCGACCAGGAATGCATCGACGAACTCGCCGACGAGATCGGCGTCAAGGACCGCGTTGCCGCCATCACGGCACGCTCGATGAACGGCGAGATCGCTTTCGAGCCGGCGCTGCGTGAACGCGTGGCGCTGCTGAAAGGCCTCGATGCCGCCGTCGTCGACCGCATCATCGCGAACCGCCTGACGCTGGCGTCGGGCGGCCGCGCTCTGGTGCAGACGATGCGCGCCAATGGCGCCTGGACGGCGCTTGTCTCCGGCGGCTTCGACGTCTTCACCAGCCGTGTCGCCGCCATGCTCGGCTTCGAGGAAAACCGTGCCAACCGCCTGATCGAGGAGAACGGGCGCTTTGCCGGCCTGGTCGCCGAGCCGATCCTCGGCCGCGCCGCCAAGGCCGATGCGCTGAACGATATCTCGGCCCGCCTCGGCCTGACGCCATTCGATGCGATTGCGGTCGGCGACGGCGCCAACGACCTCGACATGATCCGCCTGGCCGGCACCGGTGTCGCGCTCCACGCCAAGCCGGCCGTTGCTGGCGAAGCCAAGGTCCGCATCGACCATGGCGATCTCACCGCGCTGCTTTATCTCCAGGGCTACCGCCAGGAAGAGTTCGCCCAATGAAACCGATGCGCACCGAGCGCCTCATCCTGCGCAACTGGGAAGACCGCGATCGCGAACTCTTCCACCGCATCAATTCGGACGAGCGGGTGATGGAATTCTTTCCGTTCCGCCGCGACCGCGCCGAGACGGATGCCAAGATGGACGAGTTTCGGGGCTGGATCGCCGAGGACGGCTTTGGTTTTGCCGCCGCCGAGATCGCCGCGACTGGGGAATGCATCGGCTTCGTCGGTCTCTTAAAGACCGATCACGTGCCGTCCCTGCCTTCCGATACGATCGAGATCGGCTGGCGGTTGGCGCCGGAATTCTGGCGCAAGGGCTATGTCACGGAGGCCTCCGAAGCCTGGCTCGCCTTTGGCTTCGAAACGCTTGACCGCGACGAGATCGTCTCCTTCGCCGTCGCGGCCAACCGCCGCTCGACGGCCGTCATGGAGCGTCTTGGCATGAGCCCTGACCCGGCTCGCGATTTCGACCACCCATCCATCCCTGACAGCCACCCGCACCTCAAGCGGCATGTCCTCTACAAACTGTCGCGCACGGACTGGCAGGCACGAAAAAGGGCGGCTCGCTAGCCGCCCTTTCCCTGAAGACAATCGGTTATAGGGCTTTCCGGACTCAATCCATCCGGATCGTCACGAAGCGCAACTCGCCTGTCTTGGACGCCAGCATCAAGAGCGCATTCTTGCGGCCCTGCTCCTTCAGCGCGCCGATCCGGTCCATCACGTCCTTCGGGGTCGCGACCGATTCCTGGGCGATTTCGGTGATCACCTCGCCGGCCTGGATGCCGCGCTCGGCGGCGGCCGAATCCTTGGTGACGTCGGTGATGACGACGCCGGAGACGTCGGCCGCGATGCCGAATTTTTTCCGTGTGTCGTCATTGAGCTCGCCGACGGTCATGCCGAGCACCGAGGCCGTGGAGACCGCGGGCGCCTTGTCGCCGCCCTTGTCCTCATCGGTAGTGCCGTCCTCACCGGCGGCGACCTTCTCGCCGTCCTCAAGCCGGCCGAGCGTCACCTTCACCGTCTGCTCGACGCCCTTGCGCACGATGATCACGTCGACCGCCTTGCCAACCGGGCTTTCCGCCACGACGCGCGGCAGGTCGCGCATTTCATGGATGTCCTTGCCGTCGAACTTGATGATGACGTCGCCGGCGAGAATTGTGCCGTTGTCGACCGGTCCGCCCTTGATGACGCCGGCCACCAGCGCGCCCTTGGCGGTGGCCATGCCGAGGCTCTCGGCGATGTCGTCGGTCACCGGCTGGATGCGCACGCCGAGCCAGCCGCGACGGGTCTCGCCGAACTGGCGCAGCTGGTCCACGACGCCCGAGGCAAGCTGCGAGGGGATGGAGAAGCCGATGCCGATCGAGCCGCCCGACGGCGAGATGATCGCCGTGTTGATGCCGATAACCTCGCCCAGGCTGTTGAACAGCGGCCCGCCGGAATTGCCGCGGTTGATGGCGGCGTCGGTCTGGATGAAGTCGTCATAGGGGCCGGAATTGATGTCGCGGTTGCGGGCCGAGACGATGCCGACCGTCACCGTGCCGCCAAGGCCGAACGGATTGCCGATCGCCATCACCCAGTCGCCGACGCGCATCTTGTTGGAATCGCCGAATTTCACCGCCGTCAGCTTGTGGCCCTTCGGGTCGACCTTGAGCACCGCCACGTCGGTCTTGGTGTCGGTGCCGACCAGCGTCGCCTTCAGCGTCACGCCGTCGGAGAAATTCACCTCGATGTCATCTGCATCGGCGATGACGTGGTTGTTGGTGACGACAATGCCTTGCTCGGCGTCGACCACGAAGCCGGAGCCCAGTGACTGTACCTTTTGCGCGCCGCCATCCTTGTCGCCGCCACGGTTCTTGAAGAAGTCGTCGAAGAAATCCTGGAACGGCGAACCCTCGGGCAGCTGCGGCATCGGCACCGCGCCCGGACCTTCCGTGCCCTTCACGGTCTGCGAGGTCGAGATGTTGACCACCGCACCGAGCAGGCCTTCGGCGAGGTCGGCAACCGAAGCCGGTCCGTCCGCGGCCATCGTCGGCGTCACGAAAGCTGGAACGGCAAGCGCGCCGACCAGAAGTGCCGCAGCACCTGCGATGAACGTCCGCCGCGCCGCGCGCAGAAGGGTGTTGGATGTCATCGAAAGCCTCCCGGATTGCTGAAAAGAAAAGCGCTTCGGCAAAACGCCGCGTCGCGTCATGTTGGCAAGAAATACGGCACGTTTGCGGCTATGGCCACATCAGGAGGATAAATCCTCCGTTACACCTTAGAATGGTTCGCCGTTTCGCGGAAACGGCGAACCGTTCGATCCCTTTGCTTTTACGCAATTCCGGACGGAAAACCGCTCACACTTTCCTGGAATTGCAGATCAGCGGTCCTCAGCCACGCACCAACCAGACGATGCCGACGCCGATGGCGATCGCCACCAGCCCGACGATGCGCAGCGCAATTTCCGGCGTCGACAGCACTTCGCCGGCAAGACGTTTGGCAAGGCCGGGAAAGCCGCCATAGACCAGACCCTCTACGACGAGGACCAGGCCTATGGCCGCAAGGAAATCCTGCACCGCCCTACTGGGCGGGTGCAGGTTGTGCAGCCGGCGCGGCAGGTGCCGTCGCCGGAGCCGCAGGCGCCGCCAGCTTCGCGTCCGTCCCGTCCGGATTGCGGAAGAAGCGGAAGAACTCCGAGTTCGGCGACAGCACCATCGTCGTCCCGGAGTTGTCCAGCGCCGTGCCATAGGCATTCATCGACCGGTAGAAGTCGAAGAACGCCGGATCGCGTTTGTAGGCGTCGGCAAAGGTCGCGCTGCGCTGGGCTTCACCTTCACCACGCAGGATTTCCGATTCCTTGCGCGCTTCGGCGACGATTTCCACCACTTCGCGGTCGGCGCGGGCGGTGATGCGCTGCGCGGCCTCTTTGCCGCGTGCCCTCAGCCGTTCGGCCTCGGCCAAACGTTCGGCCTTCATGCGGTCGAAGGTCTGCTGCGAAACCTCGGCCGTCAGATCGGTTCGGCGGATGCGCACATCCTCGATCTGCAGGCCGAGCGAGGTGGCGTCGGGCCGAAGCTGATCGCGCACTTCGCGCATCATCACGGCCCGCTCTTCCGAAAGCGCCGCCTCGAAGTCGCGCAGACCGTAGACACGGCGCAGCGCCGCATCGAGACGCGTCCTCAGTCGTGCTTCGGCCAGTGTGATCTGGCCGGACACGGCTGAGCGGAACACCCGCGGATCCGAGATGCGGTACGCGATGAAAGCGTCGACCTCGTAGAACTTGCCGCCCGAAACCTGGACGCGGATGTTGTCGAGATCGAAGCGCAGCACCCTGTTTTCGATCAATTGCACGCTGTCGGCGTCGAAGAAGGCGAAAGGCGCCTTGAAATAGATGCCGGGTTCATTCTTCACGTCGACGATCTCGCCGAACCGCAGCACGAGCGCCTGCTGGCGCGCGTTGACCACGAAGACCGAGGAGTAGAGCAAGAACAGAAGCACGGCCGCGATGACCGCGATGATGGGAAGACGATTGGCCATCACTGGGCTCCTCCCGTGGTCGCGCCGGCAGGCGCCGGCGCCTTCGGCTGCAGTGCCGGCAGCGGCAGATAGGGAACGACCCCTTGTCCATTGCCCTGTTCGACGATGACCTTGTTGGAATCCTTCAGCACCTTCTCCATCGTTTCCAGATAAAGCCGCCGGCGCGTCACGTCGGGCGCCTTAGCGTATTCGTCATAGACCGAGATGAAGCGCTGCGCCTCACCTTCGGCTTCCTGGACGACACGGTTCTTGTAGGCTGCCGCGTCCTCGCGGATCTGCGCCGCGGCGCCACGCGCCTGGCCGAGCTTCTGGTTGGAATACTGGTTGGCCTGCTCGACGAACTTGTCTTCGTCCTGCTCGGCGCGCTGCACTTCGTCGAACGCGTCGGCCACTTCACGCGGCGGCGCCGCGTCCTCGATCGAAACCGCGTTGACGTTCAGGCCGGCCTTGTAGCCGTCCAGCGTCGTCTGGATGATTTCACGCACCGACGCCGCAATGCCCTGACGGTCGTCGCGGAAGATGTCCTGGGCCGGTCGCCGGCCGACCGCTTCGCGCATGGCGCTCTCTGCGACCTGCTGCAGCATGCCTTCTGGGTCGGAGACGTCGAACAGATAGGCCCGGGGATCGGAGACCTGATAGGCCACCGAAAACTGGACGTTGACGATGTTCTGGTCGCCGGTAAGCATCAGCCCCGACGAGTTGCCGCTCGTCGCGCCGCCACCACCGATATCGACGAGTTGTTCGGCGATGTTGGCCGTCTCGACGGTCTCGACCGGCCACCAATGGAAATGCAGACCCGGCTGCGACAGCTCCGCCTTCGGCTTGCCGAAGCGCAGCTCGACCGCAACCTCGTCCGGCTGCACGGTGTAGACCGCCTTGAACGCCCACAGCACGATCAGAGCCGCTGCGATCAGCGCAAAGACGGCCGGGCTGGCGCCGCCGCCACCGGGCAGCGCGCGCCGCAGCCGGTCCTGGCCGCGGCGGATGATGTCTTCGAGATCGGGAGGTGACCCCGGCGGGCCGCTAGGCCCCTTCGGTCCCTGCCCCCAGGGTCCCTGATTGTTGCCGCCGCCGCCCCATGGGCCGCCGCCGCCGCTCTTGTCGTTCCAGGGCATGAATGTCCTTTCGCTTGGGATTCCCTCAGCGCCGACGTTGCGGCGCAAAATCCAGTTGTTCTTCTATAGGGACGCAGCGATGCGCTTTCAACGCGATCCGCTGCCGAGCATGTCCGTTTTGGACGTTCGCGACCCTTTTATCGTCTCAATGCACGCCGCGGCGTCGCTCGTAAACCGAATAGCGCGTCGCATGGCTGTCCTTTTCACCGGCCGGAACGTCCTGAGCGCTGACAAGGCGCCACAAATCCGGATCGATATCGGGAAAATGCGCGTCGCCATCGACCGCCGCCAGCACATGGGTGACGTGCAGCCGGTCTGCCAGCGGCAGCGCCTGCGCATAGATCTCGCCGCCGCCGATGATGCAGATTTCGTCGACGCCGGCCATGCAACGCCCGCGCACCGTGGCCAGCTGGATCGCTGCCTCCAGCGAGTGCGCCACCTCTATGCCCTCGGCGCGCCAGGCCTTGTCGCGGGTCACCACGATGTTCAATCGGCCCGGCAGCGGCCGGCCGATGCCTTCATAAGTCTTGCGGCCCATGATGACGGGCTTGCCCATCGTATCGGACTTGAAGCGCTTGAGATCGGTGGACAGCCGCCACGGTAAGCCGCCGTCGCGCCCGATGACGCCGTTCTGCGCAATGGCGACATAGATCGCGACGTCCATCAGTTGGCTCCCCGGGCGCCGTCATCCGACGGCTCCAAAAGCAATATGTCGATGTTGTGCTCGGGATAGAGATCCTGCGCCGCCGTCTCGAAGGTCGTCGGCCCGACCTTCTTGACATTGTCGCCGCAAAACGAGATCAGCGCTTTCGGATTGCCCTTGTCGACGGTTAGCTTGAACTTGCCGATGCTGCCATTGGCCCAGTTGCCGCCGGTGGTCAGGATATAGGCTATGCGGTTCTCGTAAAAATGCGGATAACCGTCGGCCTTGGCGGCCTGCCGCACCGCATTCTCGAAGCTGTCGTCCATGCAGTAGCGGGTCTTGTAGGTCGTATACTGGCTGCCCTCGGAGAACTTGCCGTCATAGAAGAAACTCACCGATGACGTGCCGCCGACGCTCGGTTTGTAGCGGTGCGAGACGTGGACATCCTTGTTGGCCGGAAAGGTCGCGCGCCACCAATAGGTCGAGCGCAACTGCCACCACGGCGTATAGACCTTTTTCGCCTCGGTACCGTCGCTGCCCGTATCCTCGATGATGATGCCGCGGTTTTCCCAATCCTCGGCGACCGTTTTCGGCAGATTCGCCAGGGCCGCCTTGGCCGCATCGCCGAACGGATTGAACGGCACGTTCTGCGCCTTCAGATCGGCGCCGATATCGATGCCGACAGCGAACACTTTCTGCTCGAGCTGCGGCTTTGCCGGCGCTCCGTCGATCGTCACCTCGAAGCCAAGGAAATTGTCGCTCTGGTTTTCCGGGATGGCCGGCATTTCCTCCGGATTGCCTTCGATGTCCGGCAGCGGAAAAGCGACGATGGCATTTACATCCTTGTCCGTGTTGTTGTGGAAGACGTAGTCGACCGTGACCTTTTCCGGCGAGATATAGAGGTCCTCGCTTTGCATCGACACCGCGTCGCTACGCGACAGGATCAGGCCACCTGTGCCGAGTTCGGCGGTCGTATCATTGGCCAGCGCGGGCGCTGCTGAAAGCGCCAGCGCTACGGTCAGAACATATTGCAACATCGAAGCCCCTCGCCAAGAATGCCGCGACCCTAGCCGTTTCAGTGTGGCGTTTCAAAGCCTTCCGTCTCCCAACAGGACGCCACAGTGTCTGGACACGCCAATCGGCGGTCTGGACTAACAGGTTTCGATCGGGCAGGAGTTCGCGTCATGCGCAAGCTTCTCGTCATCGGCATCGGCGCCGGCAATCCCGATCATATGACCGTGCAGGCGATTGATGGCCTGAACCGGGCGGACGTCCTGTTTATTCCCGACAAAGGGGCGAAGAAGAACGACCTTGCCGAATTGCGCCGCCAGATCTGCGACCGTTTCGTCAGCAATCCGAAATCGCGCCGCGTCGAGTTCGACGTGCCGGTGCGCGCCGAGCCGGCGCCTTCCTATCGCTCGACCGTCGATGACTGGCACGAGGCCATCGCCCAGATCTATGAGAGCCTGGTCCGCGACGAACTTGCCGAGGACGGCTGCGGCGCCTTCCTGATCTGGGGCGACCCCTCGCTCTATGACAGCGCGCTGCGCATCCTCGCGCGCGTAAGACTGAGGGGCAATGTCGCATTCGAATTGGAAGTCATCCCCGGCATCACCGCCGTCCAGGCGCTCGCCGCCAGCCACAAAATGGCGCTGAACCGCATCGGCGACCCCGTGCTGATCACCACCGGCCGCCGCCTCGCCGAACAAGGCATGCCGCACAATGCCGGCAGCGCCGTGGTCATGCTCGACGGCAAATGCGCCTTCAACACGCTGGCAGACAAGGATCTGATCATCCATTGGGGCGCCTATCTCGGCACACCGGACGAGATCATCGTTTCCGGTCGCCTGGGTGATGTCGGCGAGGAGATTGAGAGGACGAGAGAAGAAGCCCGGAAAAGAAAGGGCTGGATCATGGACACCTATCTGCTGCGTAAAGCAGGAGAGCCCGAGGAATAGCGCGCTCAAAGGTCGAGTTCCTTCGCGCCCCCCTCTGTCCTGCCGGACATCTCCCCCTCTAGTGGGGAGATTGGCCGTCACGGAGGATTTCGCCAATCGCCTAACAGATTAGCGCCCGTCTACGGGCTAGCTGATCTCCCCCCTTGCGGGGGAGATGTCCGGCAGGACAGAGGGGGGTGTGACGGATCGCAAGCTTCAACCCTCACCCAGCATCAATCTCCGCCTGCAAGGCGTCCATATGCGTGGCCGCCGCTGCCGCCGCAGCGCGCTCGATAGCGCGAAAACGGCTGACAACTGCAAGGCCAACTGAGGTCAGCTGTGCGCCGCCGCCCTTTTTGCCGCCGGTCTGCGCCGCGACCAGTGGCTTGCCGAACACACGGTTCATATCTTCCACCAGATCCCAGGCGTGCTTGTAGGACATCTCCATGCCGCGTGCCGCAGCCGAGATCGAGCCGAAAGTGTCGATCTGCTCCAGCAATTCGATCTTGCCCGGACCTATGCGCCCGTCCGGATCGAGATTTATCCGCAGGCTCAGCGACGGCATCTCTTGTCCTCCACAGTCACACTAGCCCCTCTCGACCCATAGCGCTATTCCAAAACGATATAGCGGCTATCAGCCATCCGCTTCGGCCGGCAGGCCGGCGCCGGTGTTGGCACGGTCGAAACTGACCGTCTTGATCACCGCGAACACCTTGCCGCCGAGTTGAAGGTTCAGTACCTGCCTGGATTGTTCGGTAATGCGCGCAAGCACGGTTGCGCCATTGCAGTCGATGCCGATTTCGACCGTCGGCCCCTCGCCCGAGCCGATTGCGACGATGGCGCCCGGCAGGATGTTGAGCGCACTGAGACCTTTCGGCTGTTCGGTGGCTATCATCACGTCGCGGGCGCGGATTCGGATGCGCACAGGCGCGCCGACCGAGACCGCCAATTGCGGCACCCGGATTTCGCCCGCCGCCGAGCCGAGCACGGTCATCCCGAAGATCTCATCATGGCGCAGCACCTTGGTGTCGAGAACCGCGCCGCCCTCGCCGCGTTCCTCCGCCGGCGGCAATTCGAGCCGTTGCATGATCTCGCCGGTCGGGCCTGAGGCAGCGACCTTGCCTTGCGCCATCACCACCACGTCGCTGGCCAGCCGCGCCACCTCGGCGACGGAGTGGCTGACATATACGATGGGCAGCTTGGTCTCGTCGCGCAGCCGCTCGATATAGGGCAGGATCTCGGCTTTGCGCGCATCGTCGAGCGAGGCCAGCGGCTCGTCCATCAACAGCAGTTTCGGGCTGGCAAGCAGCGCCCGGCCGATCGCCACGCGCTGCTTCTCGCCGCCCGAGAGCTTTGCCGGTCGCCGGTCGAGCAGAGGACCGATGCCGAGCAGTTCGACGACCGCGTCGATATCCGCATAGCGCTCCGCCGGTGGCGTGAACCAGCGGCCATAGCGCAGATTGCCGGCCACGCTCATATGCGGAAACAGCCGCGCGTCCTGGAACACCATGCCGATCCGGCGCTTGTGCTTCGGCACGAAAATGCCGGCATCGGTGTCGACCAGCACACAGCCGTCGACCGCGATACGGCCCTTGGTCGGCCGGATCAGGCCGGCGATCACGTTGATCAGCGTCGTCTTGCCGGAGCCCGAGGGCCCGAACAGCGCCGTCAGCCGCCCGGCGCTTTCGAAACGCGCGTCGACGGCGAAACCGCCGAGCCGATGGCTGATGTCCACCAGCACGCTCATTCGATGTCCATCCGCCGGCCGACGCGCCGCGCCAGCACTTCCGAGGCGACCAATGCGGCCATCGAGATGACGATGGAGATCAGCGTCAGCCTGAGTGCCCCGTCATCGCCGCCAGGCACCTGCGTGAAGGTGTAGATCGCCGAAGGCAGCGTCTGCGTCTCGTTGGGAATGTTGGAGACGAAGGTGATTGTGGCGCCGAACTCGCCCATCGCCTTGGCGAAGGACAGGATCGAGCCGGCGATCAGCCCGGGCAGGATCAGCGGCAGCGTGATGGTGGCGAAGACCCAGAGCGGGTTGGCGCCGAGCGTTCCCGCCGCTGCCTCCATTTTGCGGTCGACCGCCTCGATCGACAGCCGGATCGCCCGCACCATCAGGGGAAAGCCCATGATACCGCAGGCCAGTGCGGCGCCGGTCCAGCGAAACGAGAAGACGATGCCGAAATGCTCGGTCAGGAACGCTCCCGCCGGCCCGCGCCGGCCGAAGGTAAGCAGCAAGAGATAACCTGTCACCACCGGCGGCAGGATCAACGGCAGGTGAACCACACCGTTGAGCAGCGTCTTGCCCCAGAATTTTCCGCGGGCCAGCAAAAGCGCCATCAAGATGCCCGGCGGCAGGCTGAACAGCATCGCCACCGTCGCCACCTTGATCGACAGCCGGACCGCATTCCATTCGTCGGGAGTGAGGTCCAGCAGCCAGTTCATGCGTCAGCCGCTACCTTAATTGCTCGGCGTGAGCACGGTGAAACCCTGATCCCTAAACAGCTCCACCGCCTTGGCGGACTGCAGGCACTTCAGGAAAGCCGGGGTATCCTTGTCCTTCGAATCGGTGGTCTGGGCAACCGGATAGATGATCGGCGGGTGCGAATCCTCCGGGAAGGTGCCGACCACCTTGACTCCCATGTCGGCATGCGCGTCGGTGGCATAGACGATGCCGAGCGCGGCCTCGCCCGTTGAAACCAGCTTCAGCGCGGCGCGCACATTCTCGGCCTGCGCCACCTTGCCTTCGACCGACGACCAGACGCCGAGCGATTCAAGTGCCGCCTTGCCGTATTTGCCGGCCGGCACCGCCTTGAAATCGCCCATGGCGAGCTTGCCGTCGCCGATCAGCTTGGCGAGATCGAAGCCTTTCTCGATCCTGGTTTCGACAGTCGAATCCTTCGGCGCCACCAGCACGATCTGGTTGCCGAGCAATTTCACCTCGGTGTCCGGCTTGGTCAATTTCTTGTCGGAGAGATATTTCATCCAGTCAAGATCAGCCGAGATGAACACATCGGCGGGCGCCCCGAGTTCGATCTGCTTGGCCAGCGCCGAGCTCGCGGCGTAGGAGACGGTCGCCAATTCACCGACATCGGCTTCGCAGGCCTTGGTGACGGCGTCGAGCCCGTCCTTGAGGCTGGCTGCCGCGAACACGATCACCTTGTCTTCTGCATGCGCGGCCGGCATCGCGGCCATCACCGCTGCGGCAAAGCCGCCAATCGCGATCGCCCTCAATCCAAAACCTTTGTGCCCCAACATGAAAACTCTCCCTGGGCTTGAAATCTGCTGGCTCGACTCCTGCCGACCGATATATCTGGATGAATATAACAAGGGAAGGCCGCCTCCCTGCGAAAGCGTATGGTCGGCATCGATTGTTCTGGTTTGGACGTGCACCGAACCCGGAAAAGAACTTCGATGAAGATCAGCGCCCGCAACATCCTCAAGGGAATGATCGTCGAGATCGTCAAAGCACCTCGCCTGTCCGCGGTGATGTCGCCGGCTCCGTCGTCACGCTTCGATCACCAACGAGGCCGTTGCCGATCTCAAGCTCGAAAAAGGCAAGCAGCCTATGCCATGATCAGGCAACCGACGTCATGGTCGACATCGATTGAGGGTCGGAATTGATTGAAGGTGGGCGGATCAGACCGCGATTGGCGCCTTGATCGACGCGTCGGCAAAATAGTTTTCCAGCCGGAAATCCTCGAAGCGGAAGGCGAACAGGTCCTTCACTTCCGGATTGATCCACAGCGTCGGCAGCGCCTTGGGCGTGCGACGCAATTGCTCGCGCGCCTGCTCGAAATGGTTGGAATAGAGATGCGCATCGCCCAGCGTATGGACGAACTCGCCGGGCTTTAGCCCGGTCACCTGCGCCACCATCAAGGTCAGCAGCGCGTAGGAAGCGATGTTGAAGGGTACCCCGAGAAAAATGTCGGCCGAGCGCTGGTAGAGCTGGCAGGACAGCTTGCCTTC
Organism: Mesorhizobium sp. M1004; assembly: GCF_040318795.1. Lineage (NCBI taxonomy): Bacteria > Pseudomonadati > Pseudomonadota > Alphaproteobacteria > Hyphomicrobiales > Phyllobacteriaceae > Mesorhizobium > Mesorhizobium sp. M1004. The sequence goes on along the minus strand of NZ_JAMYNB010000013.1, from coordinate 114,828 downwards.
CGAGACGTAGAACTGGAACAGGCAGTGGCACGGTGGCAGCGCCATCGCCTCCACTTCGGCCGGGTTCCACGCCGAAACGATCAGCCGGCGTGAATTCGGATTCCGGCGTATCTCCTTCAGAACATTGGCAATCTGGTCGATCGACCCGCCATGGCCATCCGGCCAGGAGCGCCACTGCTTGCCATAGACCGGGCCGAGATCGCCATTCTCGTCGGCCCATTCGTCCCAGATCGAAACGCCATGATCTCTAAGGTATTTGATGTTGGTGTCGCCGGCCAGGAACCACAGGAGTTCATGGATGATCGACTTCAGATGCAGCTTCTTGGTGGTGGTGACGGGAAAGCCGCGCGACAGGTCGAAGCGCATCTGGTAGCCGAACACCCCACGCGTGCCGGTGCCCGTGCGGTCGCCACGATCGGCGCCATTGTCCAGCACATGCTGCAAAAGGTCGAGATACTGGCGCATCGGCTTCGCCTCGATTCGGGATCGTCAGCATCATAGCCGACTGGCCGCCGGCCGAACACAGCAAAAGGGACCAGAACGCGGCTTGCCCCATCTCTCAAGAGGTGGCGCTGCCCCTCACCTGCCTGCCGCCAACCTCTCCCCGTATAGGACGGGGAGAGGGGCGCTGTCATCAGCGGTTTCGCCAATCACAAGCGTTCGAGAGAGAGAGCCAAGGCTGCGGTCAGCCCTTTCTCCCCGTCACTATACGGGGAGAAATGCCCGGCAGGGGCAATGAGGGGCGGTGCTGACCTCCAGGTGAGGAGCAAATCAAGCGCGCTCTGCCTATCGGCAATAATCTCTACAAAGAGCCGAGCTTGCCCAGATCCTTGGCGACCAGATAGTAGAAAGTCACGCGGCTCTTGGAGCTGTCGGCGGCCAACGCCTTGCAGGTCTTCTCGATCGCTGAGTCGGCTTTCGCCCCGTCGGTCACGCCGAGTTTCTTGGCAACCCAGTTGGTCTTGACGCGCTCCAATTCCTTGGGGTCGGTGCAGGATACCAGCGAGGAATCGCGGTTGCGCAACGCAATGCCCAGATGTTTCACAATCTTGGCAACCACATCGGCATTTGCGGCGGCGTCGTATTTCTTCACGTCTGCGAGATAATCGGCCATCAAATTTCCCCATGTCGGCGCCACGGGATCCGATCGATGAGGGCTGTGGCGCGCTGCCGCAACTTGTGCGCTCGGTCGGTACTCCTCACCGTCGCAAAGCTTCGGTTGAGACCGCGCGCGAGTCAACCCTCGGCGCCGCAGTTTGGTGCGGCCAAGAAGTGTCATTGCGGCCTTTCATTTTGTGCGCCGCCCCCCTATATTCGTTTTGTCGGCTTGACCGACTATGGCGATAAATGGGCGATGTAATAAGCCGTTCGGACCCGGGGGCGGTACCCGGCGCCTCCACCAAGAACCGCTCTGTGATCAGAGCGGCTGTTGCTGGGGGCGAAATAGGATCGACGAAGGTGTAAAGATCGTACTTTTGCCCGGCATGGTACCACCGTCATCGGGCTAAACCTGTAGTTGCAAATGACAACTATGCGGAAGCACGTCTCGCCGCGTAAGCGGTGCGATAGCTTCAAATCAAGCCCTAGAGGTTCGCACTTCTAGGCGGGGTTCGGAGGTACCTGGCAACAGAAACCTCCACTTCTCCCCTCCTCGATATCGTAGGCGCAATGCCGGCCGCCGCTGGCCGGATTTCGCATGACGATGGGACGCGAAGCCTACACCAAATTGAGCCATGAGCTGGTGCAATTTGCCGCTGGCGTCGGTCGAAGGCCGTGGTTCTGGCCGGGGCCGGATTACCCCAGACGTGAAAAAGGCCGGGATGACCCGGCCTTTCCGGTCGATTGCGGTCAGCTTACTCGGCCGGCGCTTCAACGGCTTCGCGCGAGCGGCCAAGCGTCAGTTTGGCCAGCGTGAACGAGATCACCGCGCAGAGCGTGATGCCGGCCACCATGGGCAGCGGGGTGCCGTCGAAGAAGATGCCGGCGACGCCCATCGCCAGCGCACCGATGGCGAAGTGCAGCGTGCCCATCAGCGCCGAGGCCGTGCCGGCGATCTCGCCATGCTCTTCCATGGCCAGCACCGACGTCGTCGGGATGACCAGGCCAAGGAAGCCGTAGCCGACGAACAGCAGTGCCGCCATAACATCGAGCCGGTCGACCCCGGTCGCCATGACTGCGAACAGCACAACCATCGTCGTGGCATAGCCGGTTACCGCCACCCAGACGACGCGCTTCAGCCCGAAGCGCTCCGACAGCATCCCCGTCAGTTGCGACATGCCGATGAAGGCCACCGCATTGATCGAGAAGAACACGCTGTAGACGGAAGGCGACAGCCCGTAATGGTCGATCAGGATGAAGGACGAACTCGAGAGGTAGACGAAGAAGCTGGCGATGCCGAAGCCGGCGATCGCCACCAGGCCGAGGAAATTGCGGTCACCCATGAGGAAGCGATAGCCGGCGAGTGCGGTTCCGAAGGAGGAACCGACGCGTTCTTCCGCCGGCCGCGTCTCCTTCAGCGAGGTCGCCAGCAGAATGGTGGCCAGCAGGGCCGCGCCCGTCACCGTCCAGAACACGGCGCGCCAGCCGAAATTCTCGATGATCTGGCTGCCGGTCAGCGGCGCCAGGATCGGCGACACCGAAAACACCAGCATCAGCAGCGACATCAGCTTGGCGGCTTCGGTGCCGGTGTGCAGGTCGCGCACGATGGCGCGCGGCACCGCCATGCCGGCGCTGGCGCCCAGTCCCTGCAGGAAGCGGAAGGCGATCAGCCATTCGATGGTCGGGCTCATGGCCGAACCGATACCGCCGACCATGAACAGCGCAAGGCCGCCGTAAAGCGGCAGCTTGCGGCCGACCATGTCGGAGATCGGTCCGACGACGATCTGGCCGAAGCCCATCGACAGGAAGAAGATCAAAAGGCTCATCTGAACGGCGGCGGTGCCGGCATGCAGATCTTCGCCGATCGAAGGCAACGCCGGCAGATACATGTCGATGGCGAAGGGGCCGATAGCGGACAACAGGCCGAGCACGACCGCGATGCGGAGGAATTTGGGACTCATGATAAAGGCTTCTTTCAAGTCTGGTTGGCGCCGCCAACGCGACGACTAACCCTAGGACGTTCCATCCCGTTGAAATCCGACGGCTCAGAGCGAGATTATTCGTCTCTACGGAGCGAATTCCCCATTTATTGTGTCCACAAATTTAGACAGCCTTGTCTAATTCGTCAATCACCTCTATATAGATTTCTATGAAGCTTGCCGTTTCTCCTGACATTTTCCCCCCACGCGGCCACGAGGCCAAGCGTATGTCGATTATCGATGCGGCGGCTTCGGTCTTTTGCCGGGAAGGCTTTGCCGGCGCGAATATCGACCTGATCGCGGTGGAGGCCGGCGTGTCGCGCCAGACCATCTATAATCACCACCGCGACAAGGAAAAGCTCTTCATGGCTGTGGTGCGCGATCTGACGGAGCGCTGCAATGCCGGCATCTTCGCCACCTTCGCCTCTTTCCCAGACCAGCCGAAGGATCTGGAAGCCGACCTGATTGGCTTTGCCGTGCGCATGAATCAGAACTGCATCTGCAACCGCGACGGACGCTTCCTGCGCAAGCTGATCCAGACCGAAGGCGAGCGCTATCCCGAGCTCTTCGCCGAATGGCGCGACCAGGGGCCGGGCCGGACCTGGCCCGCACTTGCCGCCCGTTTTGCCCGCCTCGCCCATGCCGGCCATCTCGCGGTCGACGATCCCGATGTCGCCGCGCGCCAGTTCCTGGCGCTGGCCAACGCCGAACTGCAGACCACCTTCATGCTCGGCGGCATGCCGTCCGAAGACGAAGTGCTGCAATCGGCGACCCACGGCGTGCGCACCTTCCTGCGCGCCTTCGGCAAGCGCAGATCAGCGGCAGCGGTGGAAAAACAGCTGGCCAGCGCCTGAACGTCAAAGCCGGCGATCAAATCGTCCGTTACGGGCTTCGCTTCGGCGCATCAGCGATCTATATCCGGTTTACGCCGCGCTCAAGCTTGATTACAGCTATGCGGACGATTCAACGGAACCCGACCAGCACATGGCCGACGACCACATCCGCTACGACATTCTGGCCCAGGAGGCATTGCGCGGCGTCATGCGCAAGGTCCTGGCCGAAGTCGCGCGCACCGGCCTTCCCGGCAATCATCATTTCTTCATCACATTCCTGACCGGCGCGCCGGGCGTGCGGGTGTCCTCCAGGCTGCGCGAGCGCTATCCCGAACAGATGACCATCGTCATCCAGTTCCAGTATTGGGACCTCAAAGTGACCGATACCGGCTTCGAGGTCGGGCTGTCCTTCTCCGACGTGCCGGAGAAGCTGGAAATCCCGTTCTCGGCCGTACGCGGCTTCTACGACCCATCGGTCAATTTCGAACTCGAATTCGACGTTAAGACCGACGTCCCGGCGGAAGACGATGCAGCCGCCCAGCCGGCTGCCGAGCCTTTGGCTATCGTCTCCGAGAAAAAGCCGAAGGCCGAGAAGAAGGCAGCTGCCACTGAGGCCGAGAAAAAGCCCGCCGTGGCCGATGCCGCCGCCGGCAAGGGCGCCGACGTCGTGTCGCTCGACGCCTTCCGCAAGAAGTAGCGGGACGGTCGGCGCGACATGGGCGAAATCGTCAACCTTCGCCAGGTCCGCAAGCAGAAGGCGCGCACCGAAAAGGAAAAGCTCGCCGGCGAGAACCGCGCTCTGCACGGCCGTTCCAAAGCCGAAAAGAACCGTGACCGTCTGACATCGGACAAGGCCGAAAAATTCGTCGCCGGCCACCGCCGCGAACGCCCGGAAGACCAGGGCGATTGATGGACCGCCTGCGGTGAGCCCGGTCGAAAAACGCTCCGTGACCATCCGCGGCCATCGCACCAGCTATTCCCTCGAAAAACCCTTTTATGACGATCTCGTCGCCATCGCCGCCTCGCGCAAGCTGACCCTTGCTGCCCTGGTCGCGGAGATCGACGAGACAAGACCGCGAGATGCGAACCTGTCCTCGGCGCTCAGGCTTCATGTGCTGGACTGGGCCAAGCGCGGCGCGGTCTGAATGGTTCTTAATTGCCCAGCGACTTCAGCAAATTGTCGACGGAGAACGGATTTGTCTTCGGCTTCGGCGGCGCCGAACCGTCATTGACGCCGGGAAGTGAGCGGTCGACCTTCGGCGCCTGCTCCTGAGCCTTGCGCTCGGCCTCCAGCCTGGCTTTTTCCTGCCAAGCGATCCGAGCCTGCTCAGCCTTCTTCCGTTCGTCCTCGGCCTTTGCGGCGTCTTCGGCAGCCTGCTCTTCGGCCTGCGCTTTCGCGTCCGCATCCGCCTTGGCCTTGGCGTCAGCCTCTGCCTGCACTTTCGCATCGGCATCGGCCTTTGCTTCGGCATCCGCCTTGGCCTTGGCATCCGCTTCGGCCTGTGCCTTTGCGTCGGCCTGTGCCTTCGCCTTGGCGTCGGCCTCAGCTTTGAGCCGTGCCGCTTCCTCCTGCTTGCGCAATTCCTCGGCGGCGTTGTCGCGCTCGGTCTGCAGGGCGGAGTAGTAGCGCACCTCGCGCCGCAGCCGCTGCTTCTCGAGCAGTGCTGCCTGCATCGCCTCGACCCGCTGCTGCTCCTTTTCCAGGGCACGCTGGGTCAAAAATTGCGCCAGCGGCTCGCTGTCGAACTGCTTCTTCAGCGCCCCGAACGGCCCATCGACGCTGAAACTGACCGTCGGATCGGAGCCGACCAGCGCCTCGTCGCCAGGCTTGTAGGTGACCGCGCCCTTGGTGGCGACGGTGCCGGTGTTGAGGTCGGCCGTGATGTCGGCAGACAGCGTCGCCGCCTGGTTTTCGAATTTGATCGGTGGTGCCCGCAACGTGCCGCCGGCGACCGTGAAGGCGATGTCGGCATCGCCGGCAGCAAAGCTGCCGTCGCCAGCGATCTCAGGTGCAAAGCCCGCGGTCTTTGCTGTGTCGATGTCGCGCCCGATCGCATCGGCCTTGGCAATCAACGCGCCGAAGGCATCGGGATTGACGCCGGCAATGGTGAGGCCTTTCAGCGCCGCCGTGCCCGAGCCGGAGAGTGCGGCAATCATCGCGTCGACCGATTTGCCGCTGGTCGACAGCCCTGTCGAGAAATCGCCGTTGCCACTCAATCCGGCAGCCGGCAGCACAGTCGCCAGGTCAGCGCCGGCAAGCCTCATCTGGCCGGAGAACAGCCCCGTGCCGTCTGTGTTCTTCAACTCGAACAATCCGGTGAGCGCGCCGCCCAGCAGTTTTGCCTTCAGGTCCGAAACGCGGATGCCTTCCTGGTCCAGTTTCAACGACAGCGACGCATCATAGGCTGTCGCCAGCGGTCCGGCGGCAAGCGTCGCCGTCGTCAGATCGAGATCGGCGCTGAACGGCAGGCTGGATTTCTGGCTGAATGGCGCCGTCGGCCAGTTCGCGTTGCTGCTGAGGAACGACTGGTCACCGAACAGCGCAACCGCAATCGGGTCGAGGTCCAGTTCGTCGAGCGCCAGCGCACCGGCAAAATGCGGCAGCCCCTGCTTCGCATCGATGTTGACGTCGCCCGAAATCTCCGACTCGTTGATGGATCCGCTGAGGCCGCTCAACACCAGCAGGCCGTTGCCGAAATCGGCATCCGCGCTGAGCGAGGTCGAGGTGCCCGTTCCCATACCCGGCAGGCCGGCGCCGGTCGTCATCAGCCAGGGCTCGATATCGGAAGCGTCGAGGCCGATCTTGCCCTTGGCGGTGGCGCCTTGCGGCGTCTGAGCGACGGTGCCGTCGAACGTCGCCTTGAAGTCATCGGCGGCGAAATTGAAGCTCGTCGCCAGGCCGCCGCCGAGCGTGCCTTTGGCCGAAATATCGGTGCTTGCCTGGCCGAGCATGCCGAGCGGCAGCGCCGGCAGGCCGTAGAGCGCCAGCAGCACGGTGGCGTCGGGATTTTTGGCGTTGAAGGTCACCGTCACCGGCGCGTCGAGCAACTGGCCGACGGCACCCTTGCCCGACAGCGACGCCGAAAAGGCCGAACCGCCGGCCTTGCCTTGTCCGCTCACCGCCAGCCCGGTAGTGCCGTCGCCATTGTCGGCGGCGCTCGCCACCAGATCGACGCGCGCGTCCTGGAACAGTTCAGGATAGGCGGCCGTGCGGCCAGCCAGTCCCTTCAGCATCAGATTGTCGGGATAGTGTTGCGCGGCAATGTCGATCAGCGGCTTCAGATCGACGGCGACCACCGAGGCATCGAGCTTGCCGGTCGGGCTTGCCGGAAAATCCTTGATCCGGCCGGTGGCGCTGATCGAGGCGCCGGCAAGGCCGCCAATCGACAGCCGGTCGATTTCGAGCAGCCCGTCGCGGAGCCGGAGCGCGGTATCGACCGTGTCGGCGGTGAGCCCGCCGGCATTGACCGGCCCTGCCTTGATCTGAAAATCGAGGTCACGGTCGGAAAAGCGGTTGGCGCCCTTGTCGCTGACGAAGATCGAGGCGAAGGCCGTCAGCCCGTCGACATCGAGTTCGCCGCCCTCGAGCCGCATCAGCACCGAGGACTTGGCGTCGTCGGGCTGGTTGGAATCGATGCGGCCGGTGAACTTCGACTTGCCGAGGATCAGTTCGAGATCGCTGAACGCCTGGCGCTTCTCCGACAGGTCCACCTTGGCCTTGAAGCCGGCGGCCGGCAGCCGGCGGATCGCCTCGTCGACATCTTTCGACAACCAGGCAGCAAAGCCGGAAGGCTGCGCCACCGCCAGCAGCATGGAGCCGCTGAAACGGAAATGATCTTCGACGCTGAGCACGCCGCTGGCTTCCAGCGTCGTGCGCCCGGGCAAGGTCGCGGCCAGCGATTTCACCGACCAGCCGCCCTCGACCGGCTCGGCCGAGAGATGCACGTCGCGCACCGTGGTGTCGCCAGCCACCACCGCCGGCAGCTTGACCTCGACAGTGCCGGGGATGCTCGGCTTCGGCAGTTCGAGCAGCGCCTGCTCGATTCCGGCAATACGCTGGTCCAGCGTCAGGCCGGCGCCCTTCTCAGCGCCCACCGCCTCGTCCAGTTGCACCTGCGCGCCATTGGCCTCGATGGCGAAGTTCGGCCTAAGGCCGAGATCGACCGAAGCCTTGCCGTCGGCTGTGTAGGGATTGTCGAGCGGCCCGGTCTCGAAGCGGAATTCGTCGACGCCAAGCTTCTGGTGGTCGAGCGAGAACTTGCCGTTCAGCCTGAACCCCGGATCGGGTTTGCCGGCGCTGATTTTGACGCTCTCGCCATCGCCGCCGCGCAGTTCGGCGCTGTTTTTGTCGTCGCCGGAAATCTTGAACTGGCCGGAATAGACGGCAGCCCCATTGACGATGCCGGCATTGCCGTCGGTTTCGATGACCAGTGGATAGGCATCGGGATCGACCTTGAGCCTCAGCCGCATCTGGCCGCTGCCTTCGGCCTTGCCGGTCGAAGCCGCAACCGTCGAACGCAGTCCGTCGAGCAGCAACGTTCCGTCCATGCGCCACGGCCCGGCCAGCGACTTGGCAGAGATGGTCGAATTGATCTCGGAAATCAGATGGCTGCGCCCGCCTGCGGCATGGCGGAGCGCAATTTCTCCCTCCGTCACCGTGAGCTTCTCGATCGAGATCTGGTTGAGATCGAAGGGCGAGGACGGCCGTATCGCCCAGTCGACCGTGCCGTTATCGGCGATGTCGATCGTCGCCTTCGGATGCACCAGCCGCATGTCGAAAATCAGCACTTCGCCGCGCAGGAACGGCGCCAGTTCCGCGTCCATCGAAAAGGTCTCGACGGTCATTGCCGGCTGGCCGCCGGGGCCGCCGGCGACCGTGACGTTTGAGAAGGTCACCGAGGGGAACGGCAACAGCCGCGCCGTGGCGTCGCCTTGCACCGTCACCTTGCGGCCGAGAATGGCGCTCGCCTCGCGCTCGAATTGGGCGCGGTACCCGGTCCAATCGACAAAATACGGCACCACCAGCGCCGCAACCAGCACCAGCACAAACAAGCCACCGAAGATCACGAACAGGCGTGCGAGCATCAGCTCCGAACGGGTTGATTGAAAGTCAGCCGCACTCTACCCGCATCAGCGTGTCGATAAAGAGGCAATTCATCCAGAGTTGCTTGATCTCTGTATCTGGACGAGCAGAGATTTCGGACGCCTGTGACTGCGTGCCGGCCGACATGCAACAGACTAACCCGCCACCGCCCGTCGGCGATATTCGTTCAGCAGCACTACCATCTCCTCGGGCGACAATGTCCAGCCCTGCGGTAATGCGGCTTCGGCGCCGAGGCTTTTGGTCACGCTGCCCATGACGGAGCTTTTCTTAACCCCCGGTGCGAAATTGTACCCGATCATATCGCCTATCCTGCGCCGGCGATGGACGACGAAGAAGCTTTCGATATCCTTCCAGGGGACCAGCTTGGGCGATCGAACAAGGCCTCCGCCGAGACTGAAACCTTGTCCGTTCAGCACCAGAATCTGCGGCCGCACAAGCTGCCAGGCAAACACCAACGCGACCAGCCCGAAAAAGGCCACGCACCACCAAAGGCCGGCGGTGTCGCCGTCCTCGGAGACATAAATCAGGAAAGCGCAGGCCAGGACAAAGAAGAGGCTGGCCGACAGCAATAACAGTGTCTTGCCAAGCGATGCCCTTATAATCAGAGTATCCATTGCCGCTCCTCACATTTCGGCTATGCAGGTAATATCTTGCCTGGGTTCATGATGTCTTGCGGGTCGAGCGCTTTTTTTATGGAGCGCATGATGTCGACACCATGGCCGAGCTCATGGCGCAGGAAGCCGATCTTGCCCTGGCCGATGCCGTGTTCGCCGGTGCAGGTGCCGTCCATGGCGATCGCCCGCATGTTCAGCCGCGAGACGAATTTCTCCGCCAGCGCGATCTCTTTGGGGTCGTTGACATCCATCAGCACCAGCACATGGAAATTGCCGTCGCCGGCATGGCCGACGATCGGCGCAACCAGGCCCATCTCGGCAATGTCGGCCTCGGTTTCGGCAACGCATTCGGCCAGCCGCGAGATCGGCACGCAGACATCGGTCGACAGGCCCTTGGTGCCCGGCCGCAGCGTCAGCGACGCCCAATAAGCATCGTGCCTGGCTTTCCAGAGTTTCGTGCGCTCCTCGGCGACGCTGGTCCAAAGGAATGGCCCGCCGCCATTGTCTTCAGCAATGGCACCGAAGGTCTCGGCCTGTTCGGCGACGCCGGCATCGCTGCCGTGGAACTCGACGAACAGGCACGGGCTCTCGGGGTAATCGAGCTTCGAGTAATTCTTCATCGCCCGCATCTGCAGTCCATTCACCAGTTCGATGCGCGCCACCGGAATGCCCATCTGGATGGTCGCGATGACCGCGTTGCAGGCCGCCTCGAGGTTTGGAAACGGGCAGACGCCGCCGGAGATCGCCTGCGGAATGCCTTGCAGCTTCAAGGTCAGCGAGGTGATGATGCCGAGCGTGCCTTCCGAGCCGACCAGAAGCCGCGTCAGATCGTAGCCGGCCGAACTCTTTTTCGCCCGCTTGCCGGTCGTCACCGTCTCGCCATCGGCCATGACGGCCGTCAGCGACAGCACGTTTTCACGCATCGTGCCGTAGCGCACCGCATTGGTGCCGGAGGCCCGCGTTGCCGCCATGCCGCCGAGCGAAGCATTGGCGCCGGGATCGATGGGGAAGAACAGGCCGGTATCGCGCAGGTGCCGATTCAAATCCTCGCGCGTTACGCCAGGCTCGACCGTGCAGTCGAGATCCTCGGGGTTGACCGACAGGATGCGGTTCATGCGCGAGGTGTCGACCGAGATGCCGCCACCCGGCGCGTTGGTGTGGCCCTCCAGCGAGGAACCGACGCCGAAGGCGATGACCGGCACGCGGTGCGCGGCGCAGGCACGTACGATCTCTTGCACCTCTTCTGTCGTCTCCGGGAGCGCGACACCGTCAGGCGCCTGCGTCGGAATATAGGTGGTGGTGTGCGCATGCTGCGAGCGGATCGCCGCGCCGGTCTGGAAGCGTTCGCCGAACTGCTGCTTGAGGATGCCGAGCACCGCCGCAATGCCTTCCTCGTTGCGTTCGACCGGATTGAGGTCGCTCAGAGCCATGAATTCCTCCGCGAATGGACCAGCGTCCATGCTTGTTATGCGATTATGGATGCACATGACGCAATTCCAGGAAAAGTGTGAAGCGGTTTTCCGTCCGGGATTGCGTCAAAACAAAAACTAAAGCGGTTCACCGTTTCCGCGAGACGGTGAACCGCTCTAGTCTCAGCGGCCACGCCCTGTCCAGCACCTGAACTCGGTCCAGCACCAGAACAAGGAAGTTTCCATGCCCATCCCTGCCCCCTTCGTTTCCAAACCGATGGACATCGAGAAGGACTGGATCGACTACAACGGCCATCTCAACATGGCCTATTACAACGTGTTGTTCGACCGCTGCTCGGATGAGGCGTTCGAGGCGATGGGCATGGGGCTGGACTATGTCAAAGAGCGGCGCCTGACCATCTACACGGCCGAAGTCCATGTTTGCTATGTCCAGGAACTGCACCTCGAACACAAAGTCGTCGTATCCTTCCAGCTGATCGATCACGACGACAAGCGGCTGCGGGCCTACCAGGAAATCCGCCATGTCGATGGCTGGCTCGCCGCCACTTCCGAAACCCTGTCGCTGCATGTCGACATGTCCGGGCCGAAAGTCGCGCCCTTCCCCGCCGACGTGCAGGCCAAGGTGGAAGCGATGCGCGCCGCCCACTCTGCACTGCCGATGCCCGAACGCGCCGGCCGTTCGATCGGTATTCGCCGCAGGACCGCTTGAAGCGCTGCCGCGCCCGCGTTAACCTTACCAAGGTTTTAACGTGAACAAGCCATTTGAGCCATTGAACGACTCAGCGGACCGTTTGAGAACGGTGCCATGCGAGTTGCGATGCGGGCGGCGGGCAACAGGCGGTTCGAGGAACGTGCATGAAAACCGACATCAAGGTCGAGGTGGACAGGCTGGCTGCCGATCCGCGCATCACCGACTATGATTTCTGGCGCTCGTTGAAGAACGTCAACAACGAGATCTTCCACATCGCCAACAACAACGAGCCTATCCCCTTCGACATGATCCGCTGGCGCGCCATCCTGAAGCAGGCGCGCATGAAGCGTGGCCACGCCTGACGTTTCCCCTGCTCTGAGAAGCCGACACTGGCGAGCGCCGCCACGGACAATTGCGACCTGATCATTTCTATAGGTCGGCGCCACCCCTGCTTTCAGCGAATCGGCTACATCCGACAACCTTCAAACCCATTTATTTCAATCCGTTGTGGAACCGGCGATTCGGTTCCGCAAATGGCTGCCCGCGACAAGAAGATCAAGATTGAACCAATTCCACGTCTAAGCCGTTGTGACCCCTGAAAAACGGCTTGGAGTGAAAGCATGGACTGGAAAAGGACCAGGGAACCGGCCGACGCATGGCACATGACGGACAATCTGCATGCCGAGCACGGCAAGGGCGATCCGTTCGCGGCCGCCATCCGCGCCACCCGCATGTCGATGGTCATCACCGATCCCCGTCAGGCGGACAATCCGATCGTCTTTGCCAATGACGCGTTCCTGCGCCTGACCGGCTACGAGCGCGACGAGGTCATGGGCAAGAACTGCCGCTTCCTGCAGGGGCCAGAGACAGACAAGGCAGCTGTGGCTAGCGTGCGCGACGCGATAGCAGCGGGAACCGATATCGCCATCGATCTGTTGAACTACCGCAAGGACGGCTCGACGTTCTGGAATGCGCTCTACATCAGCCCGGTTTCCAACGACAAAGGCGAACTCCTGTTCTTCTTTGCCTCACAGCTCGACGTCTCCGATCGCAAGCGCTCCGAGGATCGCATCACCGCCGACAAGAACCGTTTTGAAAAGGCTGTCAAGGAACGCACACGCGAGCTTGAGGCCGCCCTTGAGGCGCAGACCACGCTGCTGCACGAGGTCGACCATCGGGTGAAAAACAACCTGCAGATGATCTCCTCGCTGATCATCATGCAAAGCCGGGCAATCAAGGATGAAGCGACAAAGCGATCGCTGACCACCATGCTGGAGCGCATCGAGGCGCTGAGCACGGTGCATCGCCGTCTCTACCAGTCAAAGGATGTCAGCCGCTTCGATGTCTCGGATTTCGCCAGGGATCTGGTCACCGACCTGCTGACCGCATCCGGACGCGCCGAGATCAAGCCGACGCTGGACCTCGAACCCATCGTCATTCCGGCCGAAAAAGCCACGCCTGTTGCCTTGATGGTCAATGAGCTTGTCACCAACGCGCTGAAGCACGCCTTCAAGGCAAAGCCGGACGGCACCACCGCGGGGCGCATCGGCATCAAGATGAGCCAGCCCGACGGCCACTTCAACATCGAGGTTTCCGATGACGGCGTCGGCATGGCCGAGGCCAGTGGCGATGCTTCCTTCGGCATGCGGCTGATCAAGTCGCTTGCCCGGCAGTTGCATGCCGACATCGAATGGCGCGACGCCGGCCCGGGCACAAAGGTCGTCATCTCGATGCCGAACGAACCGCAGCAGAAAGGGAAGCTGTCATGAACGAACCGCTCAAGGTCCTGATCGTCGAGGACGAGGCGTTGCTGGCGATGGAACTGGAAAGCCTCGTCGAGGAAGCCGGCCACAGCGTTGTGGGTTGGGCGACATCCTTGGCCGAAGCAAGAGGTATGATTGATACCGCCGATGCCGATATTGCCTTTGTCGATATCCACCTCGCCGACGGACCAACCGGGGTCGAGGTTGCCGAGCATATCCGCGAGGGTAACCGTTCCATGGTGGTGTTCATGACCGCCAATCCAAAACGCATCCCCGACCATTTCGCCGGCGCGATCGGCGTCATCGCCAAGCCCTACACGATGAACGGACTGGTGTCGGCGTTGCGCTATCTGCAGGAGGGCGTGCGGCGCCCGCCCCCGGTCTCGGTGCTGCCGGCCGGTTTTACGCTGTCGCCGGCCTATGAAAGCGTATGGGCGTCGTCGGCGGCCTGAAGCCTACGCCAGCTTCTCCTTGAGGAAAGCGATCGTCCGTCCCCAGGCGAGATCGGCTGCCTTCTTGTCGTAGCGCGCGGCCGAGGTGTCGTTGTTGAAGGCATGGTTGACGCCGTCATAGACATAGAGCGTGTATTCGACATGGGCGGCGTCGAGCGCTTTCTTGTAGGCATCGATGCCGGCGTCGATGCGCTCGTCGAGCCCGGCATAGTGCAGCAACAGCGCCGCCTTGATCTTCGCCACATCCTCGGCCTTCGGCTGCATGCCGTAATAGGCGACGCCGACGGCGAGATCGGGCGCGTTGACCGCCAGATTGTTGACCGTGCCGCCGCCCCAGCAGAAGCCGACAGCACCGACCTTGCCGTTGCCGTCCTTCTCGCCCTTGAGATAGGCGATGGTCGCCAGGCCATCGGCGGTGACCTGGCTGGCGTCGAGCTTGGTGAACATGTCGCGCGCCTTGTCTTCGTCAGCGGGCGTGCCGCCGAGCGGCGACAGGAAATCCGGCGCCAGCGCCACGAACCCTTCCAGCGCAACGCGCCGCGCAACATCCTTGATATGCGGGTTGAGCCCCCTGTTCTCATGCACCACGATGACGGTGCCGAGCTTGCCGGACTGGTCCGCCGGCCTGACCAGATAGCCCTTCATCTCACCGCTGCTGCCGGAATAGGTGATATCTTCAGCCTTCACGCGCGGATCGTTGTCGGCGACGATTGCCGCCTGCGCCGAATTCGCCGCAAGCAGCGGCGCGATCGCGGCCGCCGCCGCGCCCGATCCGGCAAGCCTGGTCAGCTGTTCCATGAAGCGGCGGCGGTCGAGCGTCAGATGCGTGTATTCGTCATAGGCATCGATCATCGCCTGGGTGATGGCAGGTTTGGCAGGTTTGACGGCTTCGGCGGTGGGTTTCGTCATGGCGTGCTCCTCGTTAGGAGATGATCTCACGGTCACTCCGGGATGATCTCACGGTCACTCCGGGATGACCTCGCGGTCACTCCGGGATGACTCGCGGATCAAGATAGGGTGCAAGCTCGCACGGTCCAGTCTCGGACGGGTGACGCTTGCGCCATCGAACGATGCGGCCGCCCCGCCGAACGCGCCCATCACATTTTGGTCATTTCAGAGAATGTCGATGGTGCCGCCACAATATGGAAGGAAGCTGATGATGGTCTCGCTCGTAGCGGCGAGCCCGACGAGAAGGAACAACGCCATGACCTTGTCTACTCCGATCCTTGCAAGCGCGCTCGTGCTTGCTGTTGCTGCCTTGCTGGCAATGCGCTCCGCTGCTGCCGCAGCCGCCGCTCGGATGGTGAAGGTCCGCGTCGACCGGCGTCGGCCGGCACCACGCTGATCCAGCAGGCCGAAACAGGGCCGCAGCTAACCAATGAAGTACTGGGCTCCGTGCCCAGCCTCAAAGGCCATCTCTTACGCAAGCTGACCAAGGCTGCTGCTGCCCTCATCGCCCTGCCGGGCACTTCTCCCCGTATAGATGCCGGCAGGCAGATGAGGGGCGGCGCGACAGAATATCTGCCGGGCCGATCACTTACCTAAGTCACATCGCTGCTACTTCGGCAGCGTATAGGCCATCACATAGTCGCCGGGCTTGGTGCCGACCGAGCCATGGCCGCCGGCGACGATGACCACGAACTGGCGGCCGTCGGCGACGGTGTAGGTCATCGGCGTCGACTGCCCACCGGCCGGCAGCCTGGCCTGCCAAAGCTGCTTGCCCGATGTCAGGTCATAGGCGCGCAGATAGTCGTCGACCGCCGCGCCCAGGAAGACGACGCCGCCGGCGGTGATCATCGGCCCGCCAATGCCGGGAACACCGACCTTCAGCGGCAAGGGCAACGGCGTCATGTCGTAGACGGTGCCGTTGCGGTGCTTGTAGGCGATCTTGCCGGTTCTGAGGTCCGCTCCCGCCACATAGCCCCATGGCGGCGCCTGGCAGGGCACGCCGAGCGGCGACAGGAACGGCCCCATCACCACCGCATAGGGTGCGCCCTCATTGCGGTTCAGCCCCTGCTCGCTGCCGCGCCCCTCATCCGGCGGCGGCACCTGGTCGCGCGGAATGAGCTGCGATTTGAACGCCAGATAGGTCGGCATGCCGAACATCACCTGCCGCACCGGATCGACGGCGACGCCGCCCCAGTTGAATGTGCCGAAATTACCGGGATAGACCAGCGACCCCTGCACCGATGGCGGGGTGTAGCGGCCCTCGTAGCGCAGGCCCTGGAATTCGATCCGGCAGGCCAGCTGGTCGAACATGGTGATGCCCCACATGTCGGCGCCGGTCAGCGGCCTCGGATTGAAGGAGAGATCCGAGACCGGCTGCGTCGGCGACGTGTGATCGCCCTCGACAGCGCCGCCCGGCGCCGGCACTTCCTTGATCGGGATGATCGGCTCGCCGCTGCGCCGGTCGAGCACGTAGAGGTCGCCCTGCTTGGTCGGTCCAACCAGGCCCGGAACGACGCCGGCAGCGGTGGTGATGTCGACCAGGGTCGGCTGTGCCGGCACATCCATGTCCCAGAGGTCGTGATGCACGGTCTGCCGCACCCAGCGCACTTGTCCGGTGGCCAGATCGAGCGCGGTGATCGAGGAGGAAAACTTCTCGACATTGGCGCTGCGGCCCATCCCGAGCTGGTCCGGCGTCTGGTTGCCGAGCGGCACATAGAGCAGGCCGAGCTTCTCGTCGGCGCTTGCCGTCGACCACATGTTGGGCGAGTTGTGGGTGTAGGTCTGGCCTGCCGCCAGCGGCGTTGTCTGGTCCGGATTGCCGGAATCCCAGTTCCACACCAGGGCGCCGGTGTCGACGTCGAAGGCCCGGATGACGCCGGACGGCTCTTGCGTCGAATAATTGTCGTTGACCGCGCCGCCGATGATGATCTTGCCGCCCGCAATCAGCGGCGCCGAGGTCGAGTAATAATAGCCCGACTTCGGATACGGCATGTTGGTCAACAAATTGAGCGTGCCGGCTTCGGCGAAGGACGGGCAGACCTGGCCGTTGGCGGCGTCGAGCGCGATCAGCCGCGCATCCGAGGTCGGCAGATAGACGCGCGTCGCGCAAGGCTGGCCGGCGGCGATCTTGGCATCGGCATAATAGGACACGCCGCGGCAGGTCTGGTGCTGGCGGTCCTTGTCGAGCTTGATCTTGGGATCGAAACGCCATTTCTCCTTGCCGGTGGCGGCATCGATGGCGATGGCGAAATTGTGCGGCGTGCAGATATAGAGCGCATCGCCCACCTTCAGCGGCGTCACCTGGTAGGTGGTTTCGCCGACATCGTCCGGCCCTTTCACGTCGCCGGTCTGGTAGATCCAGGCCGGCTGCAATTTGGCGACATTGTCGGGCGTGATCTGGTCGAGCGGCGAATAGCGCTGGCCAAATTGCGTACGGCCGTAGAAATGCCATTCGCCCGGAGGCACATTGCCGCCGAGATCGGCAGTCGGCGTCACCTTGTCGGCGCTGAGGTCGCCGGCGATGTCCTTGGGATCGGCCGTCATCGAATAACCGGCGACGGCGAGCGATGCGAGCACGGCCAGAATGAGCGGCGCGCGCGCGTCGGGGCCGATCAGGCCCCGCCTTGCCCAAGGCGTCAGCAGCCACAGCGCCAGAAGCACGATGATGCCGCCGCGCGGTCCGAGTTCCCACCAGTCGAAGCCGATTTCCCACACCGCCCAGGCCAGCGTGCCGAGCACGATCGCCGCGTAGAGCCAGAGCGCCGTCGATTTGCGCCGGAAGAGCAGCCATGCGGCGATGAGGAAGGCGAGACCGGTGACGACATAGTACCAGCTGCCGCCCAGCATCGCGAGCCAGACGCCGCCGCCGCCAAGTGCGAGGCCGATGAGGAACAGGATGAGGGAGGTGATGACGACAGCCAAGACGATACTCCTTCGACTGATGCGCATTCCGCGGCGCGGCCATGGGCAAAGGTATGCCAATCCTGCCCCCGGCGGTACAACCTTCTCCCGCCCGCCGTGCCTGTCAAGCCGCCGGGGAGCGATCCATGGCGAAACCAAACGGCCATGCCGCAGGCTCCGCGCACAGGGCGTTTTTTCGAGGCCACACGCCCAGGTGGCAATCCCGCCTTGCCGGCATCCGGGTTTTCCAGCAGTCTGCTTTCGACCAACCATCAGGAGCAACCAGAGTGATGTCATTCGCCTCGCCTCTGACGCGAGTAGTCCTTGTCCTCTGTAGCTTCGTCGCGCTCACGACCGGCACAGTGGCCGCGCCGGCACAGACGCTGAGCGAGATCAACAAGGCAAACGGCTTTCACGAGATGCTGATGGGCATCGGTCCCGGCATCGCCGCAGCCACGAAATCCATACCCGAACCGTTACCGGCAAATTTCCAGGACGCCTTGTCGGTCGCGCTGGAAGGCGCCTTCGACGCAGTCAAAATGGAGACTGCCATCGAATCGCGGATGGCGGACAGGCTGTCGGCCACCGATCTGTCCGACCTCGCAGCGTTTTACGCTTCCCCGTTGGGCAAGCACGTCACCGCTTTGGAAATTCAGTCGTCTGGCCCGGAAGGCAGGCAAAGCAAGAAGACAGAGGGCAAGCAAATCCTCGCCGAGCTTCCGACCAAGGATCCAGCCCGGCTCGAATTGTACCGCAAGATCATCGACGATATCAGCGCTGTCGACACCGGCGAGGCGATAGCGCTGAACATGAGCTACGCGATGGTCACGGGGATGCTGGGCGCAGCCGGAAAGCCTCTGTCGGACGAACAGATCATGGCGCTGGTGCGTCAGCAATCCGTGAAAATTCGCCAGAACATCGAACAGAATGCCATGCAGGGTAGCGCTTATACGTACCGGGATCTCCCGCTCGGCAATCTCAGACTGTACTCGACATTCCTGGCGTCACCCGCGGGCAGCCGCTATTACGACCAGATGCTGACGGCCTTTGGCATGGTGATGACAGAGGAAGCGCGCTCGTTCGGACATCGATTGTTCGTCGCGCTCGGTTACCGAAAGGCCTGAGCCGCAGTATCGGGCACTTTAGCAGAACAAAACGTAGACACTTCTGGTCTTTCGCTCCCGAATCACTACATTCGGGGGAGATGTCCGGCTTTGCGGAAGAAATGCCCTTTTTCGACGAACCCAATGCGCGGCCCGCGGCCCCGTCGGGCATAGCCGCGCGCGCCATGGCGGCCCGCAGCGGACCCAACAGCGCACCCGATTATCTCAACGGCCTCAACCCCGAGCAGCGGCTGGCGGTGGAAACCACCGAAGGCCCGGTCCTGGTGCTGGCCGGCGCCGGCACCGGCAAGACCCGCGTGCTGACCACCCGCATCGCCCATATCCTGGCCACCGGCAGGGCTTTCCCCTCGCAGATCCTGGCGGTGACCTTCACCAACAAGGCCGCGCGCGAGATGAAGCAGCGCATCGGCCATCTCGTCGGCGAAGCCGTCGAGGGCATGCCGTGGCTCGGCACCTTCCACTCCATCGGCGTCAAGCTCTTGCGCCGCCACGCCGAGCTGGCCGGGCTCAAATCCGATTTCACCATCCTCGACACCGACGACGTCGTACGGCTGATCAAGCAGCTGATCCAGGCCGAAGGCCTCGACGACAAGCGCTGGCCGGCCAAGCAGTTCGCGCAGATGATCGACGGCTGGAAGAACAAGGGCCAAGGCCCGGCCGACATTGCCGAGGGCGATGCCCGCAGCTTCGCCAACGGCAAGGGCCGGGAACTCTACAAGGCCTATCAGGAGCGGCTGAAGACGCTGAACGCCTGCGACTTCGGCGATCTGCTCTGCCACCCGATCCGCATCTTCCGCGCCAATCCGGACGTGCTGAAGGACTACCACAAGCGCTTCAAATACATCCTCGTCGACGAGTACCAGGACACCAACACCGCGCAATACATGTGGCTGCGGCTGCTGGCGCAAAGACCTACCTCCCCCTCGATGGGGGAGGTCGCGCCCCGTTGGGGGCCGGGGGGGGGTGGGCGGGGCGGCGCCCCGGCCCCCCCCCCCGCGCGCGGGCGGGCGGCGCCCCCCACCACCCCCCCCCCCCCCCCGGGGGGGGGGGCGGGGCGCCGCGCGGCGCGGGGGGGGGGGGGGCCGCAGCGCCGGCGCCAGTCACCCCTCCCGGCCGCTTCGCGGCGACCCTCCCCATCCAGGGGAGGGTAAAGCGCGCTCGGCCGAAGGCCGCAAGCCCGACCGGGCGTCCGAGCCGTTGCGAGGCGACTCCCGCGACGCCGAAGGCGCGCAAAAAAGAGGGGGCGGAGGGCCTGCGCCGGCAGGCGCGGAACGGCCCGTGAGCGAAAACAAAGTCAACATCTGCTGCGTCGGCGACGACGACCAATCGATCTATGGCTGGCGTGGCGCCGAGGTCGACAACATCCTGCGCTTCGACAAGGATTTTCCCGGCGCCACCATCATCCGTCTGGAGCGCAATTATCGCTCGACCGCGCACATCCTCGGCACTGCCTCGCACCTCATCGCCCACAATGAGGGTCGCTTCGGGAAGACGCTGTTCACCGAGAAGGTCGCCGAGGACGACGAGAAGGTGCATGTTCACGCCGCTTGGGATTCCGAGGAGGAAGCCCGCGCCGTCGGCGAAACCATCGAGACCTACCAGCGTGCCAAGCACAAGCTGAACGACATGGCCATCCTGGTCCGCGCCTCCTTCCAGATGCGCGAATTCGAAGACCGCTTCGTCACGCTCGGCCTCAATTACCGCGTCATCGGCGGCCCGCGCTTCTACGAGCGCATGGAAATCCGCGATGCGCTGGCCTTCTTCCGCGTCGTCGCGCAGGGCGCCGACGACCTCGCCTTCGAGCGCATCGTCAATGTCCCCAAGCGCGGCCTGGGTGAAGCCACCATCCGCCAGATCCACGACACGGCGCGGACCTTGCGCATCCCGATGCTGGAGGCAGCCGCCAAGCTTGCGGAAAGCGACGAGCTGAAGCCGAAACCGCGCGCGGCCTTGCGCGAAGTGGCGGCCAATTTCGAGCGCTGGCAGAAGGCGCTGGAAACCACGCCGCACACCGAACTCGCCGAGACCATTCTGGAGGAGAGCGGCTACACCGACATGTGGAAGAACGACCGTTCGGTCGAGGCGCCGGGCCGGCTGGAAAACTTGAAAGAGCTGATCCGCTCGATGGAGGAGTATGAATCGCTGCGCTCCTTCCTCGAACATGTCGCCCTGGTCATGGACGCCGAGCAGAATGCCGAGTTGGACGCCGTCAACATCATGACGCTGCATTCGGCAAAAGGCCTCGAATTCGAGACGGTTTTTCTCCCCGGCTGGGAGGAAGGCCTGTTCCCGCATCAGCGCGCGCTGGACGAAGGCGGTCGCTCAGGCCTGGAGGAAGAGCGCCGCCTCGCCTATGTCGGCCTGACCCGGGCCAAGAAGAACCTGCATCTGTGGTTCGTCTCCAACCGCCGCATCCACGGCCTGTGGCAATCGACCATCCCGTCGCGCTTTCTGGACGAACTGCCGGAAGCCCATGTCGAGGTCGCCGAAAGCGGCAACTCCTACGGCGGCTACGGGAATTCCTATGGCGGCGGTTCGTTCGCCTCTGGCCGTGGCGGCCAGGGCGCAGGACGGCAGAACCCCTACGGCGCCTCGCGCTTCGACAATGTCGGCGCGGAAAATCCCGGCGCCTTCTCCAACACCTATGCGACGCCCGGCTGGCAGCGCGCGCAGGCCAACCGCACCGAGGCCACCGACCGCAACTGGGGTTCGCGCTCCGGCCACCAGGTCGAGCGCATCGGCTATGGCGAGACCGACTCCGGCTACGGCGCCGGCCGAACCAGCGTCAAAGGCCGCACCATTGACGGCGAACTGGTCGCCAAATCCGTCGCCGACACGCCGTCGCCCTTCAGCGTCGGCGACCGCGTCTTCCACCAGAAATTCGGCAACGGCAACATCTCCAACATCGAAGGCAACAAGCTGACCATCGACTTCGACAAGGCCGGCCAGAAACGCGTGCTGGACGGGTTTGTGGCGGCGGTGTGAGCGCCGCTTGTCCTGTTGTCCTACAAGCGACCACATTGTTGTAGTCTGGCGGAGCCCTCCCCGCCTCGTTATCCACTGGCGGAGCAAGGAGCGTGGCGACGCAGCGTAGACTCGAGGATCCATCCCGCGTCTTCAACGCGTTGCCACGGTGCGGAATCCTGCGCAGCTGCACTCCAAGGTCACGGAATGGATTCCAGGGTCTACGCGACGGAGCTTCGCTCCTGCTCCGCCCTAGAATGACGAAGCGACGGGCGTCTGCCCAATCGTCGGGGCATGCGGTCCGCAACATGAGCGTCCCCGTCAATTAGCCCCTCACCTATACCTTGCCTGGTTCCACTTATGCCCCAGCAGCGACAGGATGATGATCAGCCCGTTGAAGAACTGCACGTAGAAGCCGCTCAAGCCCGCCGCCACGACGCCGGTCTGGATGAAGGATACGGTGACCGCGCCGATCGCGCCGCCGGCGACCGTGCCGATGCCGCCCCAGGTCGGCGTGCCGCCGACGAACACTGATGCCAGCACCGGCAGCAGATAGCCGTCGCCCGCGGTCGGCCACCAGGTGAAGTTGATCATCACCGAGAACGTACCGGCGATCGCCGCCCCGATCCCGGTGAAGATGAACACTTTCACCCGCACGCGTTTGACGTCGATGCCCATCTGCTGGGCGCTGTCGGGGTTGTCGCCGACCACCCTCACCTGCGCGCCGAAGCGGTGCCGGTTGTAGAGCATTGCCGACAAAATGACGAAGGCGAGTGCCCAGAAGACCTGTACCGGAAAACCCCACACCTGACTGGAGAAGATGGTGTACGCCCAGCTGTCGCTGAGACCGGTCAGCGCCGTCGACCTGCCCTCGTTGATGATCTGGATTAGGCCGCGCAGCAGGAAATTCATGCCGAGCGTGGCAATCAGCGACGACAGCCCGCCATAAACGACCAGTGATCCG
The DNA here is from genome assembly GCF_040318795.1 of Mesorhizobium sp. M1004. NCBI lineage: Bacteria > Pseudomonadati > Pseudomonadota > Alphaproteobacteria > Hyphomicrobiales > Phyllobacteriaceae > Mesorhizobium > Mesorhizobium sp. M1004. The sequence goes on along the minus strand of NZ_JAMYNB010000013.1, from coordinate 91,963 downwards.
ACGAGAAAGCCGAGCAGCGTGCCGGTGATGAGTGCGGCAGCAATGCCGAGGAACGGATCATAGCCGGCCTGCACCACCAGCGCGAACACCCACGAGGCAAAGCCCATGGTTGCGGGAAATGACAGGTCGATCTCGCCGCAAGTGACGACGAAGACCAGCGGCACCACCACGAACAGCGCAACGGGCAGCGTGGTCAGCACGGATCTGTAGAGATACCAGGTGGTGAACACGGTTGGGTTGGCGATCAGGAACGCCGCCATCATGATGATGAACACGGCGAGCGTGCCGAGCGCTGCGCGGTTGTCGATGACGAAACCGCGCAGCCAATGGTCGGACGGGTGCTTCCACTCAGGCCGGGCCGCCTTGCCGCCGAGCGGGCTCTGCAGATCGGGTTCCATGGTCTTGCTCATCGTGCTGCCCTCTCCGCGTCGCCGGCCTCGTGCAGCCCCGGCAATCCTCCGGGATGCGCAACGTCTTCCATGAAATTGATCAGCTCTTCGGCCGACTTGACCTCGGTGCGATCGGCGGTCAGCGCCACCTTGCCGCGGTCAATCACCACGAAGCGGTCGGCGATGTCGAAGACATGGTGGATGTTGTGGCCGATGAACAGGATCGAACGGCCGCTCGCCCGCACCTGGCGCACGAAATGGAAGACCTTGGCGGTCTCGGTCAGCGACAGCGCCGTCGTCGGCTCGTCAAGGATGATCAGCTCGGCCTGCTTGTAGATGGCGCGCGCGATCGCCACGCCCTGGCGCTCGCCGCCCGAGAGCTGGCCGACGATCGAGTGCGGCGTGAACACCTTCGAGGTAAAGCCGATCTCGCGCATCAGCCGGCTCGCCTCCTCTATCTCTTTATTGACCTTCAGAAAGCCCATGAAGCCGGTGAGTTCGCGGCCCATGAAGATGTTGCGCACGATGGTCTGCTGCACGGCCAGCGCCCGGTCCTGGAAGACCGTCTCGATGCCGGCGTCGCGCGAGCGTGCCGCACTCCAGCCGGTCACCGGCTTGCCGCGCACCAGGATCTCGCCGCTGGTCGGCTTGACGACGCCGGACAGGATCTTGATCAGCGTCGATTTGCCGGCGCCATTGTCACCGATCAAGCCAACCACCTCGCCGCGGTCGACCGAGAGATTGACCCCGCCCAGCGCATAGACCTGGCCATAGGATTTGCTGATGTCGCGCAGTTCGATGATGCGTTCGGCCATGGCGATCCTCGCTCCTGTGGTATCATCCCGGCCTGGTGCCGGCGGTCCTGCCGGCCGGGCTTGCGCCCAGCCGGCAGTTTGGGAGGTCAGCGCAGCGCCTGCTTGGCGAGCTCGGCGACGATCTCGTAATTCTGCGGCGTGACGAAGCCGGCGCCAGTGTCGACATTCATCGGCGCCAGGCCCAGCACCACCTGCTGGCAAAGGCTGAGGATCGGCAGATAGCCTTGCAGAAACGGCTGCTGATCGGCCGTCAGTTGCACCCAGCCGCCCTTGAACGCCTCGACGATCTGCGGGCTGGTGTCGAAGCCGAAATTGAAGATGTCGCCCGGCTTGCGCCCCGCCGCCTGCATGTAGGTGGCGACGTTGCCCAGCATCTGGCCGCCGGGATAGCCGACCGCCTTGACGTCGGGATTGTTGAGCAGGGCCGCGGTGATCACCGGTATCGCCAGATTGGGGTCGGACGCCCATTCGCCGCTCGGCGGCGACGACAGCTGGATGACCTCGACGCCGGCTTCCTTGAGTGCTGCCACCGTGCCGCGCTCGCGCGCGCCGCGGGCCTCGTTCTCGAACGGGCCGATCATGATCGCCTTGTCGCCGGACTTGAGATTGCCGAGCTTGAACGCTTCGACGCCGAGCGCGCGGCCCTGCTGCTCCTGCTGGGCGCCGACATAGCCGCCGCCGAACGCAGCCACCACCGTCGGCACCGGCACGTTCTGGTACATCATCTTGATGCCGTCCTTGTGCGCCTGTTCGGCCAGCGGCATGATCGCGGCGTCGCCGGGATGGCCCATCATGGCAATGCCGTTGGGCTTCACGGCGACGGCCTCGCGCAATTGCTGAACCATCTTCTCGACGTCCCACTGCGAGAAGATGTAGTCGACCTTGGGTCCGAGATCGGACGCCGCCTGCTTGGCGCCATTGTAGACGATGGTGCCGAAAGCGTCGCCCTCGGCGCCGCCGACGAAAAAGCGGATGTGGACATCCTTGCACCACTGGGCGTCGAGCGCCTGCGCCGGCAGAGTGGAGATGGCAGCGCACAGCGCCGTGGCGGCGGCCACGACGGTCGAGCGCAGAAGTGTCGTTCTCATTGCGATGCTCATGCACGTTCCTCCCTTTTGTCCTCGGTGAGCCGAGGGGTTTCGTCGTTCGCCTGTCGGCAGTGCTTGTCGGCAGTGCTTGGGAATCTGTCAGGCCGGCTCCTCCCACCGGCCCTCGGTCACGCCGGGTTCGGCAGGTAGGTCGCTCCTCCCCGGCATTGCTTGAGGTATTCCAGCCCGCGCACCTGGCCTGTGATTTCGAGGTCGCCGCGATAGACCGGGTCGTGCCAGCCCTCGATGTCGATGGCGCCCTTGTAACCGGCCAGCCGCAATTCGCTGATCACCCGCGTCCAGTCGCTGTCGCCAAACCCGGGCGTGCGCATCTGCACGAAGGGCAGCTTGCCGAACACGCCGTGCTCGCGGATCACATCCCAGCGCACCGTCGCGTCCTTGCCGTGGACATGGAAAATGCGCGGCGCCCATTTGCGGATCTGCGGCATCGGGTCGATGAGGTAGACAAGCTGGTGGCAGGGCTCCCATTCGAGGCCGAGATTGTCGTCGGGCAATTCGTTGAACATCAGCTCCCAGGCGTCCGGATTGTGGGCGATGTTCCAGTCGCCGGCGGCCCAGTTGCCGTCCATGGCGCAATTTTCGAAGGCAATGCGCACGCCCTTGTCGGCGGCGCGTTTGGCCAGCGGCCCCCAGACCTCACGGAAGCGCGGCAGGCTGTCGGTCAGCTTCTTGCCGCGCAGGCGGCCGGTGAAGCCGCTGACCGTCGAGGCGCCGAACAGATGCGCATTGTCGATCACCGTTTCCCAGGCCGCGAGCACGCCGCGATCGACCTCGCCATCCTCCAGCGGATTGCCGAACACACCGATCGACGACACGACGACATCGGCATCGCCGATCGCCTCGCGGATCTCGCCGGCGAGCCGCGGCAAATCCTTGCCGCCCAGCGTCTGCCAGAAGAAGGGCTGGATGCTCTCGAAGCCGAGCGGCAGAATCTCTTTGATGTAGGCGGCCGGGTCTTCGAGATTGGCCCGCACCATGGTGCCGATCCGGATGTCGAGAAGCGGGTTTGGCATCATGATGCTTCCTGTGTGATTGCGACGCGCCGTCCGGTCTCGGCGCTTTCGATGGCGCCAAAAACCATGGCCAGGCTTTTGATGTTGTCGCTGCCACGCGTTTCCGGCTCGCTGCCGGTCTCGATGGCGTGGATGAAATCCTTGATGATGCCGAGATGACCGCCGATGCGGTCGGCGGGATCGAGCGGCGGCACTGTGATGGGTTGGGTCAGGTCGAACAGGCCGTCGCGGACCGACAACACAACTTCGGCCTTCAGCCCGTCCTCGCCGTCCCAGACCAGGCTGCCGTGCTCGGCGACGATGCGCCATGTGCTCTCCCAACTGGTGCGGAAGCCCGCCGCGCACCAAGAGCCTGCATAGGTGAACCGCTTGCCGCCACCGAGATCGAAGATAGCGCTGGCCGAGGAACCCTGCCGGTACCAGGAATTGGCCGGCTCCCATTCCTGGCAAAAAACACCGGCGGGATCGCCTGCGACCATGTAGCGGGCGGCGTCGAATGTGTGGATCGCCATGTCGAGCAAGAGCACATGCGCCATCTCCTCGCGAAAGCCGCCGAAATGCGGCGCGACGAAGAAATCGGCATGGATGCTGGTTGGCTTGCCGATGGCGCCGGAGTCGAGAAAGCGCCTTATGCGCCGGACATTGGCGACGTAGCGGCGGTTCTGCACCACGGCATGAACGCGCCCTGCCTGGCGCGCCGCGTCCACAATGGCGCGGGCATTTTCCGGAGTATCGGCGAGCGGCTTTTCGGTGAGCAGATGGCAATTGTGGGCAAAGGCGGAAAAGGCGACGTCGCGGCGGGCGGCGGGAACCACGACATCGAACACCGCTAGCGGTTTGGTCTGGTCGAGAACCTGATCGAGGCTGGTGCCGATGACCGCGCCGTCGAGCCCGTATTCGCGTGCCCTCGCCCGCGCCCGTTCGGCGTCGAGATCGACCAGGCCGACAATGGCCAGCCCGTCGATCTGCCTCGCGGCATCGAGCCAGGCCTTGCTCATCGCTCCACAGCCGACGAGGACGGCATTCATCATCCGGCATTCCTCCCGTCCGGCCCCTCCGGACCGAATGTCACGGCATTTCCGGCATCACCGTAAACGTTTCTCCGTAAACGTTTACGAGAACACACCCGATGGCGTAGAATGTCAATCGGCTGCCAGCGAAAATCATCCCGAAGCCTTGGCCTGGGCGGCAGCCGGTGCTAGCCAAGACAGGGGGAGAACTGTCCTTGGCGTCCAGCATCCATGACCTTGCGCGTCACCTGAACATTTCGATCGGCACCGTGTCGCGGGCGCTGAACGGCCGCGCCGACGTCAATGCCGACACCCGCCAGCGCGTGCTCGCCGCCGCCAAGCAATTGAACTATTCGCCCAACCAGTCCGGCCGCAGCCTGCGGCAAGGCACCACCCATTCGATCGCCTTCATGCTGCAGCCGCATCCGGGCGACCAGCAATATGGCGAACCGTTCTTCATCCCGTTCCTGATCGGTCTGCAGGGCCGGCTTGCCGAGGATGACCTGGATCTGATGGTCGTCATGGGTGAGCCCGGTCAATATCAGCAGGAGAGGCTGCGGCGCGTGGTTGAGACGCGCCGGGCCGACGCGGTCGTGTTGGCCAATACACGGCGGGAAGACGATCGGATCGACTATCTCAGCAAGGCTGGCTTTCCCTTCGCCACGCTTGGCCGAAGTCAATCCGGCGACGACACCTATCCTTCGCTCGATATCGATTTCGAGAGGGCGGGTGATGAAGCCGTCGACCGGCTGGTCGCGCGCGGCCACCGCCGCATTGCCGCCATCCGCCCTTCGCTGGATCTCAACTTCGGCTACCTGTTCCTCGACGGCTACCGCAAGGCGCTGGGGCGGCATGGCATCGAAGTCGACCCCGGCCTGATCGCCGACGGCTTCATCAACGAGGCCGGAGGCTACCAGGTGACGCCGCGCGTGATGCTCTCCAAGGACCGGCCCACAGCCATCATCTTCAACAATGACGCAATGGCGCTCGGCGGCTGCAAGGCACTGGCCGAAATGGGCATCAGGCCCGGCCACGACATCGCGGTGATCGTCATCGTCGACACGCCGCTCTGCCGCTATTTTTCACCTGCACTGACCGCCTTCCGTCCGTCGCTGGAGCCGATGGGCCGGCGGCTGGCCGAAATGCTGCTGGCCTCGCTTCCCGCCTTTGCCGGCCCGGAAGGTCCGCGCATCATCCGCGAAGTCTGGCCGCTGGAGCTGATCGCCCGCGACAGCGATTGATAGTGCGTCTCTTCCTTCTCCCACAAGGGAGAAGGAAGAGGCCCGCTCTGTCACGCAAGTATCATGTTCGCGTCCTAGACCGCTTTGCGAGAGGGCGACATCGTCGATGCGATGCGGTGGCCCCTTTGCGCCGCTCAAGGCTTGTCACAAAGAGGATCTCCATGAAAATCTCGCACCGAACCGTGTCGCTCGGCGCCGCGCTGGCGCTGTTTACCGCCCTGACCCCTGCCCTTGCCGACAGCACAGCCACCGTTGGTGGCTTCGTCAACAAGGGCCTGGTCGGCGTCGGCCGCATCCCGGCCGATCAGAAGGACAAGTTCGGCGAGACCTTCGGCTCCGGCTCCGGCATGTCCATCGACGCCGCAAGCTGGACCCGTGGCGCGGACGGCTACAAGGGCTCGCTCTGGTTGCTGCCGGACCGTGGCTACAATGTCGTCGGCACCACCGATTACCGGCCGCGCCTCAACACTATTCGCATCGAGTTCACGCCGGTAGCACTAGGCGCCACGCCCACCTCCGGCCAGGAACAGACAGGCGTCAAGGCGACGCTTGCCGATTCCCTGGTCCTCACCGACGACAACGGCGCTGACGCCACCGGCCTCGATCCGCTCAACGGCGTGCGCGCGGCCAATGGCGACCTGCCGATCCTGCCCGAGGCCAATGGCAAGCTGGCGCTCGACAATGAGGCGATCGCGCGGCTGCCCGACGGCACCATGTTCATCTCTGACGAATACGGCCCCAACATCTACCGCTTCTCGGCCCACGGCCATCTGTTGTCGGCAACGCAGCCGCCCGCCGCTTTGGTGCCGATGCGCAAGGGCGCGCCGAACTTCGCCTCCGACAATCCGGGCCCCGGTGCAGCCGAACCCGATCCGAAGGATCCCGAAACCGGCCGCCAGAACAATCAAGGCCTCGAAGGCATGGCGCTGACGCCGGACGGCAAGTCGCTGATCACTGTGCTGCAGTCGGCGCCCCGCCAGGATGGCGGCGATTCACCCGCGACGCGCCAAAACACCCGCGCGCTGGTCTACGACGCCTCCGACCCGGCCCATCTCAAGCTGGTGCATGAATATGCCGTGCCGCTGCCGGTGTTCAAGGACGCCAAGGACAAGACCAAGGTCGCCGCGCAGAGCGAGATCGTGGCGCTGTCCGACAAGACCTTCCTGATGCTGGCGCGCGACAGCGGCAACGGCCAGGGGGTGAAGGGCGACACGTCGCTTGTGCGCCAGATCTTCGTCGTTGACGTCTCGGCCGCCACCGACATTGCCGGCGGCGCCTTCGATGCGGCCGACAAGCCGGTGGCGCCCAAGGGGGTGCTCGACCCCTCGGTGACGCCGGCCAAGCTGACGCCGTTCATAGACATCAACGACAACAAGGAACTCGGCCGCTTCGGCCTGCATGACGGCAAGCCGAACGACAAGAACAACCTCTCGGAGAAGTGGGAAGCGATGTCGGTGGTCAGCGTGCTCGATCCGGCGCTGCCCGACGACTATTTCCTGTTCGTCGGCAACGATAACGACTTTCTCACCCAGGACGGTTTTCAAGTCGGCGCGCCCTACAAGGCCGAAGACGGCGCCGATGTCGATACCATGTTCCTGGTCTATCAGGTCACGCTTCCGGGCCTCGCCAAGAAGTAGCCGTATACGGAGAGGCGGACGCGCCCGGCGCGTCCGCCTCTAACCGTTTGTCGGTGATCAGCGATGCCGTGAAGGCACCTATTTCAAAATCTCCGCATCCCTTGGCACGCCGGCATCGATCGCCTCGGCGGTCCGGCTCGACACGGCCATGATCTTGCCCGCGGCCGAAAGGTTCGGGCGCACATAGACCTGGGCTACGCCGTTGACCCGGCTGTAGAGGTCGATGATGTCCTGGTTCATGAAGCGCACGCAGCCCGACGACGCATTCTTGCCGATGGAATCCCATTCCGGCGTGCCGTGCAGCCGGTACATCGTGTCCTTGCCGTCGCGGAACAGATAGAGCGCGCGCGCGCCGAGCGGACTCTGCGGTCCGGGCGGCATGCCGTCCTTGTATTTCGCCAGTTCCGGCCGGCGCTGGATCATTTCCGGCGGCGGCGTCCACACCGGCCATTTCTTGCGCGCCTGGATCACGGCGCTGCCGGTCCAGCCAAACCCGGCCTTGCCGAGGCTGACGCCATAGCGCATTGCCTTGCCGCCGTCGCGCACCAGATAGAGAAAATGCTCGGATGTATCGACGACGATCGTGCCGGGTTTTTCGCCGGTCGGATCGTCCACGATCTGGCGCACGAATTTCGGATCGAGCTTGGCGACGGGGATTGCCGGCAATGAAAAGCCCTCATCGACGCGCGCCGAATACATGGTGGCGGCATCGCCGAAAGCGGGCTCGGGTGCGGGTGCCGGCGCCGGCGTCGGCGGTACTGCCACATCAGTGGTTGTGCAGGCCGAAAGTGCCATGGCAGCGGCACCCAAAGTGGATGCTCCCAGAAACGCGCGCCTATTCAGGCGCTCAGAAAATAATGGATTGTCGGACATGATCCCCCCGGTTTGCGGCCCCTCGCGGCGATGACCCATAGCCCATTACGCAAGCTTTGAGAACCTGATCGCCTCAGCCGCGTTAAGCGTGATGTTCCGATGCCGCATCGACCTTGTCCGTTAAATCGGCGATCATTGCCGGGCGGACTTTGAGATGAACCTTCGCCGAACAGCCCATGGACGAAAAAATACCCCCGCGCCGGCGCACCGGCGATCTCACCAGCGGCCCAATCCCTCGCACGCTGCTGTTGTTCGCGCTTCCGGTGCTCGGTTCCAATGTGCTGCAGTCGCTCAACGGTTCGATCAACGCCGTCTGGGTCGGCCGCTTCCTCGGTGAATCGGCGCTGACGGCGACCTCAAACGCCAATCTGGTGCTGTTCCTGATTCTTGGCACCGTGTTCGGCATCGGCATGGCCGCCACCATCCTGGTGGCGCAATCGGTCGGCGCCCGCGACCTGCCCGAGGCGCGGCGCATCGTCGGCACCAGCGCCAGCTTCTTCTTCCTCGTCTCGGCTATCTTCGCCGTCTGCGGCTGGATCTGGGTCGAAGCCATCCTCAACACACTGGGCACCCCGCCCGATGCGCTGCCGCTGGCGCGCTCCTATCTGCGCATCATCTTCGTCGCCGTGCCGATGATGAATCTTCTGTCCTTCGTCATGACGGTGCTGCGCGGTGCGGGTGATTCGCGCACGCCATTTTTCTTCATGGCGCTCGCCGTCGTGCTCGACATCATCCTCAATCCGCTGCTCATTCGCGGCATCGGCCCCTTCCCCGAGCTCGGCATCGCCGGCTCCGCCACCTCGACGCTGATCGGCCAGACGGTGAGCGTGATCGCCATCCTCGTCGTGCTTTATGCCAGAAAGCATCCGTTGCGGCTCGCCGGCGCGAACCTCGCTCTGCTGCGGCCGGATCCGGCGCTGCTCAGGATCGTCGTTTTCAAGGGCGTGCCGATGGGCCTGCAGATGATCGTCATTTCGGCGGCGGCGCTGACCGTGATGGGCATCGTCAACTCCTACGGCTCGCAGGTCGCCGCCGCCTATGGCATCGCGGCGCAGCTGTGGACCTATATCCAGATGCCTGCACTGGCGATCGGCGCCGCAGTCTCGTCGATGGCGGCCCAGAATGTCGGCGCAGGGCGGTGGGACCGCATCGGTCGCATCGCGGCGTCCGGCGTCGGCTTCAACCTGGTGCTCACCGGCGCCCTGGTGGCGCTGCTGTTCTTCTTCGACAGGCCGGTACTCGGCCTGTTCCTTAGCGGGGACAGCACCGCAATCGACATTGCAGCCCACATCAACAAGGTGGCGTCCTGGTCGTTCATCCTGTTCGGCGTCACCATCGTGCTGTTCGCGACCGTGCGCGCCACCGGTGCCGTGATGCCGCCGCTGATCATTCTGGTGATTTCCGTGATGGTCGTGCGTACCGGCTTTGCCTACTTCTTCAGGAGCTACATCGGCGAGGAAGCGCTGTGGTGGAGTTTTCCGGCGGGATCGATCACCTCGCTGGTGCTGGCCGCCGCCTATTATCGCTTCGGCCGCTGGCGCACCATGCACATGATCGAGGACCGGCCGGCCGCCGGCGAGCCGCCCGACACCGGCCTCGGCATCCCGCGCGGACGGGCAAACATGGCGCCCGGGACGCCAAACGGGTGAGGCTCAGCGCGCGTATTTGACGCCGAACCCCAGCGCTACGACAGAGAACAGCGTGATCATGCCGGCGAAGGCCAGGCTTGCCGTCGTCGGAGTGGCCCAACTCGACAGCAGCCCAATGCCGATCACCGGCAGCGCATTGCCGCAGAAGCAGCAGATGAAGAACGCCGACACCAATTCGGCGCGACGCTCGGCAGGTGCGATCTGGTTCACCACCTGCAGGCCGCCGCGATAGCCGAGCGCCGCCGCCACGCCGCACACAGCGGTGGCGGCAACCATCAGGGACATCGACGCGAAAAACTGAGCAGCAACCATCAGCCCTACGGCCGGGATCATCAGCGCCAGCGCGGCCAGCATGCCGGCGCGACTGGACAGTCGGGTCGTGGCCAGAATGGTCGCGGCCGCAACGATCGACAGTTCAAAGAACAGCCCGCCAGCCTCGGCATGGTTGGCCACATGCAGCTGCTGCGCCAGGATGCTCGGCGCCAGGGCTGCATAGAAGCCGACCAGCGCCATGGCGCCGAAGCCGGTGACGGCCGGCGCCACGAAAGCGCCGCGGATATCAGCGGGCACCGACAGCCGCGGCCGCAGCGAAACATCGGCCAGCCTTCCCGGCCGCGAAACGGTTTCCCTGGTGCGCCAGATCAACAGCGTCACCACCACGAGCAAGGCAAGATAGACCGCAAACGTTAGTCTCAACGGCCAGGGCGCATATTCGGCGAGCAGGCCCGATGCCAGCGCGCCGAGGCCAAGGCCAACGAAGTTGGTGCTGGTGGCGATGATTGCCGCGCGCGATTTGTCCTTACCCTCGATCAACTCGGCAAGCCAGGCCGTGCCGGTTCCCGCGCCGATGCCGATGCCAAGGCCGCTCAATATGCGGGCGACATCGAGCCATGCGACATTCTCGGCCAGCAGGAACACCACCGCGCTGACCACCGCTATGGCCATCGACGCCAGCGCCGCAGGACGGCGGCCAATGCCGTCGGACAAGCGCCCGAACATCAGCAATGCGCCGAGATTGCCGACGACATAGACGGCGTAGACCAGCGTCAGCGTGATCTGCGAGAAACCGAAGGCCTGCTTGTAGATGACTTAAAGCGGCGTCAGCACCGTGCTGCCGGCGAACAGAGCGGCGATCATGGCGGCAACCGCGGCCATCGCGGGCCGGCCATCGAGTCCATTGTCGCGCGTTATGGTCTCGGCATAGCTGGTCATGGCAACCTCCGGCCAATCGCCCAACGCCCAATTGCGCCCCAACGTCCATGTAAGGATGGCCGTTCCACGCGCCGAACTTCATCCTGACAACCTTGTCAGGATGGTCTTGCCCGAAATCCTCGCTTAACGTCTTTCCATCGAGAGGGAGAATCCATGGGAAAAGGCAGAGTCGAGGCATTCACCGATGGCGTCGTCGCCATTATCATCACCATCATGGTGCTGGAGCTGAAAGTGCCGCATGGGGAGGATTTTTCAGCGCTTCTGCCTCTGTGGCCGATCTTTTTCAGCTATGTCTTGTCGTTCATCAATGTCGGTATCTACTGGAACAATCTGCACAACATGTTCCACACCGTCCAAAGGGTCGACGGCCGCGTGCTGTGGGCCAACCTCAACCTTCTGTTCTGGCTGTCGCTGATGCCGGCAACGACGGCCTTCATGGGCGAGAACCATTTCGCGCCGGTCCCCGTCGCCGTCTATGGCATCGACCTGGTGCTGTGCGCGGTCGCCTACACCTTTCTCGCCACCAAGCTGCACCATTTGCACGGCAACGACACCGCCTTCGCCAAGGCGCTGGGCAATGACCGCAAGGGCAAGATCTCGGTGGCCCTCTACGCCGCCGCCGTCCCGCTTGCCTTCGTCAACCAATGGATCGGCGTTGCGATCTTCGTGCTGGTGGCCGCCGTCTGGTTCGTGCCGGACACGCGTTTTTCGCGGGTGCTGGAAAAGTAGCGTAGGACGCGTCTACTTGCGCATCGCCTTCAGCTTTTCGGCAACCGACGCCGCAAGGTCGGCATAGCGCTCCTCCAGCCGCTCGGCCGCCTTGATGATCGAAAAATCATGGCCGAATTTTTCCAGCGCCATGCGCAATTTCTCGACGAACTCGGCCTGTTTTTCGAGTGCCGAAAACAAGGTCTTCACCTGCGCTTCGCTTATGTCCGGATTGGCAAGCATCTGTGGCACCTCGCGGCCCATCTGGTCGCCGGTGGCGGTCTGCTCCTTCAGGATCGCAACCCAGTCGGTCAATCGGCAGTCTCCTGTTCAGCCGCAGCATGCACGGCCGCCGTTGATGCGGTCAACCCGAACACGCGGGACGGCCTTGCACGATGCGCGTCCCGCGCTAAGTTCGGCGCCACCCGAACCCTAGGAAAAAGATCATGACCTCCGACGCCGAAATCCAATCCGCTTTGCCCGCCCTCAGCCGAGGCAACGTCGCCGTCATCACCGGGGGCGCCAGCGGCATCGGGCTTGCCGCTGCCAAAAGGCTGGCGGCTATGGGCATGAGACTGGTGCTGGCCGACATTGGCGGCGCGCGCCTCGATGCGGCCCGCCAGGCAGTCGCCGCGATCGCCGGCGAGAATGCCGTGCTTGCCGTCGCCACAGACGTCTCGAAGGCCGACGAACTCGGCCGGCTGGCGGAAAAGACGCATGCCGCTTTCGGCGCCGTATCGCTGCTGATGAACAATGCCGGCGTCGGCAACAATCCGGGAAAACCGTGGGAGAACGGCGACGCCTGGAAGCGGCTGATCGACATCAATTTCTGGGGCGTCGTACATGGCGTCGAGGCCTTTGCGCCGGCCATGCTGGCCTCCGGAGAGCCGGGCCTGATCATCAACACCGGCTCCAAGCAAGGCATCACCACGCCACCCGGCAATCTCGCCTACAACGTATCCAAATCGGCATTGAAGACGTTCACCGAAGGCCTGGCGCACGCATTGCGCAACGAGCCGGGCGCGAAGGTCGCGGCGCATCTTCTCATTCCCGGCTTCACCTTCACCGGCCTCACCGAAGGAGCGGTCGAAAAACCCGCTGGCGCCTGGACCGGCGAGCAGGTGGTCGACTTCATGCTGGCTTCGCTGGCGCGCGGGGACTTCTACATCCTGTGCCCCGACAATGAGGTGATGCGGCCGACCGATGAAAAGCGCATGGCCTGGGCGATCGGCGACATCATCGAGAACCGGCCTGCTCTCTCGCGCTGGCACCCCGACCATAAGGACGCTTTCGCGGCCTTTATGGGAAACTGATCGTCGAACTCAGCCAAAGCCGAGACTCAGGCGGGCGCGCGTTTTTTCGCGGTGCGCTTTTGCGCGACGGCCTTCTTGCCCGCCAGTTCGGCGAGCTCGTGGTCATGGCGTTTTGCCGCCCGCTCGCATTTGTCTCTGATCTCCTCGACCTCGGATTCGGTCAGGTGCTCGATGCCGATGAAATGATTGTGGCCCTCGCTGACGCGGATCAGTTCGTCGAGCTTGGCCTGAACCGCGGCGCCGTCGCGGTTCTGGGTGTTCTGAATCAGGAACACCATCAAAAAGGTGATGATCGTCGTTCCCGTGTTGATGACGAGCTGCCACGTATCGGAGAAGCCGAAGAATGGCCCGCTTACCGCCCAGACGATAACGATGGCGCAACAGGCGATGAAAGTCGGCGGCAGGCCCGCCAAGTGCGAAACGGTGTTGGCGATTCTGGTAAACAGCTTTTCGATCATTCACATCCTCAACCGTTCAAAGCGCGACGAGCTGACCAAGGCCGCATTCATCGCTCCAACAATAAACAACCGGCAGCCGCTTCCGGTTCCCTGTCGCAGAGGGCATCGCTGGTGCAATTGTATGCAGGCCAAAGGCGCAGCGCCGTGAAAAGCCGCCTTATCGGTTTGTTGCCATTAGTCACCATGCAGGCCAAAACCTGTGCGTTCCGCTTCACGGCGGATTTGTCTCCAAGCCCCTTCCGCTGCGCCACCCCCGCATGGCGGAAGGGGTCCGTTGCGTTGCCGCAGACCGGCGGAACTCTTCCCGACACGTGCCGTTCAGAATTTTGGCGCCAGGATTTCGGCCAGCCAGTCGATGAAACCGCGCACGCGCGGCGAGCTCTCAGGAATGCTCTTGCTCCCAACGATCGAGGAAATCCTCAATCGGCAAGGCCTGCATGTCGGGAACCGCTTTGGCGAGTTTCTCCGGCGGCCAGTCCCACCAGGCAAGGCTTTCGATCCGCGCCGCGATCTCGGAGGGAAAGCGCATGCGCAACGGCTTCGCCGGTACGCCGGCGACGATTGTGTAGGCCGGCACATCCCGCGTCACCACCGAATTGGCGCCGATGATGGCGCCATTGCCGATGCTGATCTCGGGCATGATGACGGCGCCATGGCCGATCCAGACATCATTGCCGATGCCGACCGCCTTGGCCTGCCGCCGCGCGCGGAACGCCGCGTCGACGCCCAGCCAGCGGAAATACTCGTTCGGCCGGTAGCTGAGCTTGTGCTGCGTGATCCGCTCGATCGGATGCTCCAAGGCATTGATGCGGCTGTTGGCGGCGATCGAGCAGAATTTTCCGATCGTCGTGTAGATCGCCTCGGCGTGGCGCTCGAAATAGGAGAAATCGCCGACATTGACCTCGCGCAGCACCACCCGTTCGCCGATCGAGGCATAGCGGCCAAGCTTGCACGCTTTCAGCTCCGCGGTCGAATGGATGCGCGGCTCGGGATCTTTCAGGACGAGGTTTTCGGTACGGTCCATCTGGCGGATTTACCCCCGCGCAATTGCGGAAGCAATTGTCGCGTTGCGCCCGGAGGATCGTTATTTCGGCTTGCCGCCGGTCCACACCACGTTCTGGCCGAACAGCGGCACGGTCGTCACCGACATTTTCGCCGAGCCGTCCTGCACTTGGCGCGAATGCGAGAGATAGATCAGCGTCTCGTTCTTCTTGTCGTAGATGCGGTTCACCACCTGCTTCTTCCAGATCAGGCTGATGCCTTGCTTGAACACCTCTTCGCCGCCCTCGCTCATGTCGATGTCGCCGATGGTGATCGGCCCGGTCTGGCGGCAGGAGATCGAGGAATCAGACGGATCCTCGAACCAGTTGCCCTTGTGCAGCCGGTCGATGACGCTGCGGTCGAAATAGGAGACATGGCAGGTCACGCCGTCGATCTTGGGATCCTTGATCGCCTCGACGATGATGTCGTTGCCGACCCAATCGACGCCGACCTTGCCGACTTCCTCTGCCGCTGCGGCACCGGCGCCAAGGGCAATGCATGCGGCCAGCGCGCCGCCGATCAGTTTCTGCCCAATCCGTCTCTGCCCAGTCCGTCTTTGCAAGGGAGCCTCCTCAGGTTCAGTTTGCCGGTCTCAGGTGGGATAAGGGCCAGCTGTTTGCAAGGTAGCGCCCAGCCCGGTTGCGGCAACGCGGCATCTTTGCCTTGCCCCCTGCGACCGGCTAAGACTGCCGGCAGAGAGGCGCCGATCCGGCGCTCGATGATTTCTGCTACGGACAATTCCTGATGATGCGTTCAATTCTGGTCGGCATTCTCGTTCTGATGGCGGCGGGCATCGGCTGGCTCACCTTTGACTTCTATCGCGGCCACTATGGTGGCGAACCGTATGGCGCGCCATTCACGCTGGTCGACCAGAAAGGCGCGCCAATCACCGAAGCCGCCTTCCGGGGAAAACCCAGCATCGTCTTCTTCGGCTTCACCCATTGCCCGGAAGTCTGCCCGACCACTTTGTTCGAAATGGCCGGCTGGCTGAAGACGCTGGGCGACGACGGCAAGAACCTCAACGCCTACTTCGTTACCGTCGATCCAGAGCGCGACACGCCGCCTGTGATGAACACTTACGTCAGCAATTTCTCCGACCGCATCGTCGGCATATCGGGCGATCCCGACAAGGTGCACGCCATGGCGAAGTCCTTCAACATCTACTGGAAGAAGGTCGACACCGGCGACGGCGATTATACGATGGACCACACCGCCTCGGCGCTGCTGCTCAATGCCAAGGGCGAGTTTTCGGGCACCATCGCCTATGGCGAAAGCGCCGATACCGCGATTGCCAAGCTGAAGCGGCTGGCAGCAGGCTAGGCATGATCCCTAAATGTGGAATCCGGTTTTCTCGGACAGAAAAGTGTTGTCCAGAGATCATGCTCAAGCAAGAGACCAACTGATGGGTCAGACCAGGCTCCACTTCATCGCTGGGAAGATCGAGGCCGACCGCATCTTTGCCGCGCTCGAGCCGGCTTTCGAGGATGAAGGCCTGCCGATCGCCGTGCTCGAAGTCGATGAAGACCGCGACATCTATGAGGTTTCGCTCTACACCGACGGCAATGTCGACGCGGTTGAGGCGCGGCTAAAAGACAGCCTTGTGGGACTGTCCCTGTCGAAGCCGATCGAGCGCGAGGTTTTGCCCGACATCGACTGGGTGGCGCGCTCGCTGGAGGGACTGAAGCCGGTGCGCGCCGGACGTTTCTTCGTCCATGGCGCGCATGACCGCCGGAAGCGCCACAGCGGCGAACTCGCCATCGAGATCGAGGCCGGCCTTGCCTTCGGCACCGGCCATCACGGCACCACGGCCGGCTGCCTCGAAATGCTGGAACGGGTCGTGCGCCGCGAACGTCCCAGGAATGCCCTCGACCTCGGCACCGGCAGCGCGGTGCTGGCAATCGCCGTCGCCAAACTGGCGCATATTCCGGTGCTGGCGACCGACATCGATCCGATCGCCGTCAGGGTCGCCGCCGCCAATGCCCGCCTCAACCACGTCAAGGCGCTGGTTGAAACGGTGACGGCGCCCGGCTTCCACCACCCGATCTTCGGCAAGCGCGCGCCTTTCGACCTCATCGTCGCCAACATATTGGCGCGGCCGCTGATGCGGATGGCGCCTGAGATGGCCAGGCACATCAGCCTCGGCGGCTCGATCGTGTTGTCCGGCATCCTCGAGCGCCAATGCAATGCGGTGATCTCGGCCTATGTCGGCCAGAATTTCCGGCATGTCAGGACCTTGCATCGCGAAGGCTGGGTGACGATCCACCTGAAGCACTGAGACGCAACGCGCTTTGGACCAATCCGAGCCTGTTGCGATTGGCGAAAATCGATTCCGGTTTTCCGGGTCATGCGCTACGGTCGCGCCCGATACAGGAGGCATACCATGTTCCAGACCTTCGATTCCGCAGGCGACCCCAGCGTCGGCAAGCCGCGCGTGACGTTGCTGCGGCGATGGCTGGCGGATAATGGCCTCGACGGTTTCCTGGTGCCGCGCGCCGACGAGCACCAGGGCGAGTATGTCGCCGATCGCTCGGCGCGGCTGAAATGGTTGACCGGCTTCAGCGGCTCGGCGGGCGTAGCACTTGTGCAGCGTGACCGCGCCTTCATGTTCGTCGATGGCCGCTATACCTTGCAAGTGCGCCACGAGGTCGATCTCGACATTTTTGCGATCGAGAGTCTCGTCGACAACCCGCCGGCCTCCTGGATCAAGGACAATCTCGGCAAGGGCGCCAGGCTTGGCTTCGACCCGTGGCTGCACACGATCGCTGAGGTCAAGGCGCTGAAAACCTCGGCCGAGCAATCCGGCGCGACGCTGGTGCCGCTCGACAGGAACCCGATCGACATCATCTGGAAGGATCAGCCGGCGCCGCCCGTGGCGCCGGTCGAAATCCACCCGATCGGCTTTGCCGGGGAACTCGCCAAGGACAAGCTGGCGCGGCTGGTGGCGGCAATCGGCAAGGAGGGCGCGACGCACGCCGTGCTCACCGACCCCTCCTCGATCGCCTGGGCCTTCAACATCCGTGGCGGTGACGTGCCGCACACGCCGCTGGCGCTCGGCTTCGCGATCCCTGCCGCCGACGGCAAGCACCAGCTGTTCATGGACCAGCGCAAGTTTTCGCGCACGGTCGCCGCCTATCTCACCCAACTCGCCGATCTGCACGAGCCCGGCGAATTCGAGGCGGCGGTCGTTACCCTTGCCAAGGGCGGCGCCAAGATCGCGCTCGACCCGGTGCTGGCGGCGGAGAAGCTGAGAATGCTGGTCGAGGACAATGGCGGCGCATTTGTTTCAGCGGCCGATCCCGCCCGCATTCCGCGCGCCACCAAGAACCAGGCGGAAATCGCCGGCAGCCGCGCCGCGCACCGCCGAGACGGGGCGGCCGTGGCGAAACTGCTGTGCTGGCTGGAACGGCAAAAGCCGGGCACGCTCGACGAAATAACCGTTGTCACCAAGTTGGAGGAAACGCGCCGGCAGACCGGCGAGGAAACGCAGATGCCGCTGCGCGACGTCTCCTTCGACACCATTTCCGGCGCCGGGCCGAACGGCGCCATCATGCACTACCGCGTGTCGCGCGCCACCAATCGCAAGCTGACAAAGGGCGAGCTGTTCCTGCTCGATTCCGGCGCCCAGTATCAGGACGGCACCACCGACATCACCCGCACGGTGCCGATCGGCCAGCCGACCGAGGAGATGCGCGAGCGCTTCACACTGGTGCTGAAAGGTATGATCGGCATTTCCACGCTGCGCTTTCCCGCCGGCACGCGCGGCTCGGAAATCGACGCGGTGGCGCGCATGGCGCTGTGGAAGCATGGCTGCGACTTTGCCCACGGCACCGGCCACGGCGTCGGCTCGTATCTGGCCGTGCATGAAGGGCCGCAGCGCATCGCCCGCACCGGCACCGAAAAGCTGCTGGCCGGCATGATGCTCTCCAACGAGCCCGGCTATTACAAGGAAGGCTCCTACGGCATCCGCATCGAGAACCTGATCCTGGTGACGCCGGCCGAACAAGTTGAAGGCGGCGACATCGCCATGCACGGTTTCGAGACGCTGACACTGGCGCCGATCGATATCAGGCTGATCCGCACCGACCTGCTGACGCGCGAGGAGTTGCACTGGCTGGATACTTACCATGCCTGGGTGCTGGCCGAGATCGGCCCGATGCTCGACGGCGAGACGCTGGCCTGGCTGGAGAAGGTAACAGCGCCGCTGCCGCACGACGCCAAGATCTGAAATGAGCTTCTTTCTCCCCGTCACTATACGGGGAGGTGAGGAGCGGTCCGCGAAGCGGACGAAAAGCCAATTGCTTGGCTTTTCGAGTGACGAACGCCCGGCAGGGCAATGAGGGGCGGCGCCGACCGTTCGAAACTGATCTGCCGGCAGGCGCCCTATGCCACAAACTGCCGCGCGAGGACCAGCACCACCGCCCCGGCCAGAAACATCGCCATCAGGCCGCCGCGCAGCGAGACCACAGCGGCGACGACCAGCGCCGCCCATTCCGCCGGTCCGGCGCTAAGTGCGGCGGGCGCCACCAGCGTCGTCAACACTGCGGCCGGCACGGCATTCAAACCCGCCTCGACGCGTGGATGGATGTGGTCGAAGCGCGAGATCACCAGATGGCCGCCGACGCGGGTGAGATAGGTGGCGATCGCGCCGGCAATGATGATCCACAAGGTCGCGCTCATCGTTTTGCCTCCACACCGCTATGGTGCGGCGGCAGGATGACGGCCAGAAGCACGCCTGCAACGGCGCCGATGGAGACGTGCCATGGCGATCCCACAGTTTTGTAGGCAATGATCGACGCCGCGGCGCTGGCGATCACCACCGGCAGCCACAGTGGCCGGTTGCGAAAGCCCATGACCAGCCCGAGGAAATAGATCGGCAGCAGGAAGTCGATGCCGAGCGCATGCGTGTCCGGGATCAGCTTGCCGAACACCGCGCCCAGCGCGCTCTCGATCCCCCAGAACACATAGACCGGCAGGCCAAGCCCCATGTACCAGGCAAAGCCAACGGTCTCGCCGGCTTCGGCCTTACGCTCGGCCACCGCGAATTGCGGATCGGTGAGCACGAAATAGCCCAGCGCTTGGCTGATAACCGGCCAGTGCGCGATTCGCCGGCCGATGCTGGCGGAGTAAAGCACGTGACGGAAGTTTACGGCGAAGATCGACAGCACGATCAGCCATGGCGCGACATGCTGGCCGAACAATTCGATGCCGACCATCTGGCTGGCGCCGCCGAAGATCAGCGCGCTCATCAAGAAAGCTTCGAGAACGGAAAAGCCGTTGTCGACGGCGATGGCGCCGAACAGCAGCCCAAATGGCGCCGCGGCGACAACCACCGGCATCGACAGCCGCACGCCGTCCCAGAAGTCGCTGGCCACGGAATTTTCGCTTAAGGTCTCTGCCGACATGTCACATTCCCATCTCGCGCTGCTATGTAGGAGCCGGCGTTTGAAAAGTCAGACGAATTCGCTTGAGCCAACAAATCAGCGAAACTGATGTTGTAAAAACAAATGAGGGGGTTCGGATGATCGCTTATGACTTCACCGGCAGGCACGCGGTCGTCACCGGCGCCGGTGGCGGTATGGGCGAGGCGATCTCGCTGGCGCTGCTCGATGCCGGCGCCTCGGTCACCGCCATCGACGTCAAGCCGCGTCCGGCGTCGCTTGCCGCCTATGACGACCGGCTCACCTTTGCCCAGGGCGACCTCACCGACGCCGCCTTCGTCGAGCAGACCATCAATGCCGCGGGCCGCGAGCGCGGCGGCATCGATTATCTCGCCAATGTCGCAGGCGTGCTCTGGTTCGGTCGCGACAAATCGGCCCTCGAGATGGACCTCGATGTCTGGGATCAGGTCTTCAACATCAATCTGAAATCCTTCGTCCACACCGCGCGGGCGGTGGTTCCGCATATGCGGGCCGGCGGACGCGGCGGCGCCATGGTGCACTTCTCCACCATCCAGTGGTATCGCGGCGATCCGACCCCGCAGGATGCCTACCAGGCATCGAAGGCCGGCGTCTGTGCGCTGTCGAAGTCGCTCGCCATGCAGTTGGCGGGCGATGGCATCCGCTCCAATTCGATCTGCCCGGGAATGGCGTTGACGCCGCTGCAGGCGCGCTGGGACACCGAAGAGAAACGCGCGGCCGTTGCCAATTATGCGCCGCTCGGCCGCATCGGCACGCCGCAGGACATGGCCAATGCCGCGCTATTCCTGCTTTCCGATGCGGCAAGCTACATCACCGGCATCGAACTGGCAGTCGACGGCGGTCTTTTGATGCGGATGTAGCCGTGCAGTGCGCCGGGCTGATTTAGCTCCGCGGTGCCGTGCCCTGGATCGCCCTGCCCCAGTCGAGCAACGGCTTGGCGCGCAATGTGAAATCGACAAGCTCGTCGACCAGCGCTGGCGCGTGGATGCCGGCCGGATCGATCATGTGCTGGACATAGAAGTGCCGGTTGCGGATGGCGTCGACAAGATCGGGTTCGTTGACCTGCTCGAAGCCGCGCGGCGTGCGCTTCATGCGGCCCTCGGTTTCGAGTTCGAAGCCGTTTTTCCTAAGGGTTGAAAGCAGTTTTCGGAACTCGGCCGGCCGGGCGATGATCGCCTTGCGCATCGCCAGCAGCAGGGACGGCTCCGGATTCCACCAGGCGACATCGGCAAAGCAGCGGTCGATCCCGACATAGACGAAGAACACGCCCTGCTCCATCTTGGTGCCGTCCGGCGACAGCATGGCCGACAAATGCTGGTTGTAGGGCCGCTTGTCCTTGGCGAAGCGCACGTCGCGGTTGATGCGAAACAGCGACTTCTTGCGGTCCCCGCGCAAGCCCAGACCCGCCGCCGCGAAGCGCTCGGTCAGCGTCTCGACCAGATCGCAGAACGGCTCATGCAACTCGCTGTCGTAAAGCGCGCGGTTTTCCTGGAACCATTCGCGGCTCTGGTGGAAGTCGAGCGCCTTGAGGAACGGGATGGCTTTTTGCCCGAAACCTTTGAACGAACCGGCCATCACGCCTTGCCGACCCGTTGCAGCCAGGTGTCCTCGTCGATGACTTCGACGCCGAGTTCGCTGGCCTGCTTCAGTTTGGAGCCTGCGCCCGGCCCGGCCACCAGCAGATCGGTCTTCGCCGACACCGAACCCGCCACCTTGGCGCCGAGCCGTTCGGCCATCGCCTTGGCTTCGGAGCGTGTCATCTTTTCCAGCGTGCCGGTGAAGACGATGGTCTTGCCGGCAACCTCGCTGTCGGCCGACACGGTGACGACATACGGCTTCGGCTTGACCTGTTCGAGCAGTCTGTCGAGCACGTCGTCATTGCGTTCATTGCCGAAGAAATCGCGCAACGCATCGATCACCGTGTCGCCAATGCCGTTGATGGAGGGGAAGACGCTGTGCGGATCCTCAGCCGCCGCCGTTTCCTTGCCGACGCGGATCAGCTCCTCGATGGTCGAAAACGTCCGGGCAAGCACGGCCGCCGTCGTTTCGCCGATATGGCGGATGCCGAGTGCGAAGATGAAGCGGTCGAGCTCCGGCTCGCGGCGCGAATCGATGGCCGCGAACAGCTTGTCGAGGCCTTCATAATTGCGGTCCTCGACACCGCGCACATTCTTGCGCGCCTTGCCCGATGCCGCCTCGCGCTGCCTGGCCTGCTCCTCGCGCCGCTCGGCCAGCGCCCTGGTGACGGCCGGGCGGCGATCCCTGAGGGTGAAGATATCGGCGGCGGTCTTGACCAGTCCCGAATTGAAGAACAGGTCGATATTCTCGGCGCCCAGCCCCTCGATGTCGAGCGCGCCGCGCGACACGAAATGACGCAGCCGCTCCACGGCCTGCGCGGCGCAGATCAGCTCGCCGGTGCAGCGCCGGCGCGAATCCTCCTTGCCGGTCTTCTCGTTGATTTCGCGCGTCGCCGGCGAGCCGCAGACCGGACAAATGTGCGGGAATTCGTAAGGCACCGCATCAGCCGGCCGCTTGTCGACGACGACGCTGACGATCTGCGGAATGACATCGCCCGCCCGTTGTATGACAACCGTGTCACCGATGCGGACATCGATGCCGTCGCGAATCGGCAAGCCGTTGCTGTCAAAACCCTTGATGTAGTCCTCATTGTGCAGCGTGACGTTTTCGACCACCACGCCGCCGACCGTGACCGGCGCTAGCCGCGCCACCGGCGCCAGCGTACCGGTACGGCCGACCTGGATGTCGATCTTCTGCACCGTCGTCATCGCCTGTTCGGCCGGGAATTTATGCGCAACCGCCCAGCGCGGCTCGCCGGTGACAAAGCCCCAGCGACGCTGCAATTCCAGCTGGTCGACCTTGTAGACGACACCGTCGATGTCGTAGCCGAGCGACGAACGCAGCTCCTCGATCTTGTGGTAGTGCGCGATCAGCTCCTCGACAGACTTCGCCCGCACCATCAATGGGCTGACCTTGAACCCCCATTCGGCGAATTTCTGCACCGAATCATATTGGGTCGGCGCCGGATCCGCTGTCGTATAGCCCCAGGCATAGGCAAAAAATTTAAGATTGCGGCTGGCGGTGACGGACGCATCCTTCTGTCGCAAGGAGCCCGCTGCCGTATTGCGCGGATTGACATAGTCCTGGCCGCCCACCGCCGCCGAGCGGGCCCTCAGTGCCTCGAATTCCGCATAGGTCATGTAGACCTCGCCGCGGATCTCGATGGTCTCGGGCCAGCCCGATCCTTTCAGCTTGGCGGGGATGTCGGCGATGGTCCTGAGATTGGCGGTGATGTCCTCGCCTACAGTGCCGTCGCCGCGCGTAGCACCCTGCACGAACACACCGCGTTCATAGCGCAGCGACGCCGACAGGCCGTCGATCTTCGGCTCGGCCGTAAACGCGATGTCGAGGTCCTTGTCGCGGTCGAAGAAGCGCCGGCCACGCTCGATGAAATCGGTGACGTCCTCGTCTGTGTAGGCCTTGGCGAGGCTGAGCATCGGCACCGCATGGCGCACCTTGGCAAAGCCTTCCGCCGGCGCGGCGCCGACCCGCAGCGAGGGAGAATCCTCGCGCACCAGACCGGGAAAGCGCTCCTCGATGGCAAGATTGCGCCGCCGCAGCGCGTCATATTCTGCGTCCGTAATCGTCGGCGCGTCCTCGGCATGATAGCGCCGGTCATGACCGGCGATCTCCTCGGCCAGCCGCTGGAGCTCATCCGCGGCTTCGCTTTCGCTCAACGATTCGACTGGTTTTTCAGACATGCAGCGGTCCCTGGACAGTGGCGAGGCACCATAAATCAGGATTTCGGAAAAAGCATTCCTGAACAGCGGGATGGAGCCATATCCTGACTCAGTCCGAAAGCCTTGCGACGACTACGCTGCAGCAATATTCTCGCGCAGCAGC
Organism: Mesorhizobium sp. M1004; assembly: GCF_040318795.1. Classification (NCBI taxonomy): domain Bacteria; kingdom Pseudomonadati; phylum Pseudomonadota; class Alphaproteobacteria; order Hyphomicrobiales; family Phyllobacteriaceae; genus Mesorhizobium; species Mesorhizobium sp. M1004. The sequence goes on along the minus strand of NZ_JAMYNB010000013.1, from coordinate 68,157 downwards.
CGTTCCGCGGCTGCGCGCGCCTCGTCGGTGATGGTAGCGCCGGCCAACATGCGCGCGATCTCTTCCTGGCGCGCCGCCCGGTCCATTTCGGCGATGCCGGTGGCGACCTTGTCCGAGCCGCCGGATTTGGAGATCAGGAAATGCGTCGCAGCACGTGCCGCCACTTGCGGAGCATGCGTGACCGACAGCACCTGCACGCGCTTCGACAGCCTGGCCAGCCTTTGGCCGATCGCATCGGCCACGGCGCCGCCGACGCCGGTGTCGATCTCGTCGAAGACCAATGTCGGCGCCGAGCCACGGTCGGCCAGCGCCACCTTGAGCGCCAGCAGGAAGCGCGACAGCTCGCCGCCGGAGGCGACCTTCATCATCGGCCCAGGCCTGGTGCCGGGATTGGTGCGCACCCAGAACTCGACCTGGTCGATGCCTTCTTCCATGCGGTTCTCGCCATCGCTGGCCAGTTCGACGATGAACTCAGCCCGTTCCAGCTTCAGCGCCGGCAATTCGGCCATCACAGCCTTGGTCAGGCCGACCGCGGCCGCATGGCGAAGGGCGGAGAGCTGGGCTGCGGAAATATCGTAGGCTTCGCGCGCCGCTGAGGCCTGCTTTTCCAGGACATGCAGGCGCCCCTCGCCGGCATCAAGATCGGCGAGATCGGCGCACATGGTGTCGCGCAGTTGCGCCAGATCGTCAACGGCCACACTGTGCTTACGTGAGGCCGCACGCAGCGAAAACAGCCGCTCCTCCGCCTTCTCCAGCCTCTGCGGGTCGTATTCGGTGGCGCGCAGTGCCGCCTCGACGCCCGATTGCGCTGCATCCAGTGACAGCATCGCCTCGTCCAGCGACTTCACCACATCCTCGAGCAGTCCCGGCGCTTCGCTGGCCTTGCGCTGCAGGCGCCTCAGCAGGCTGGCCAGTTGCGGCAGCGGCGAGGACGGGCCTGACAGCACATCCTGTGCATCGTGTATTTCCGAGGCGATCTTTTCCGCCCGCATCATCGTTGCACGCAATTCCGCCAGCTGCGTCTCTTCGCCGGGCTGCGGATCGAGCTTTGCTAGTTCCGCCACCGAGGCCCTGAGATAATCGGCCTCGCGCGCCGCCGCCTCGACCTTGGCGCGGTGCCTGACGAACTCCTGCTCGGCGCCACGCCAGTAGCGCCACGCCTCGCCGGTCGCGCGGGCAGCGCCCAGATGGCCGCCAAAACTGTCCAGCAATTCGCGATGCGCGCCGGGGTCGACCAGAGCCCGCTCGTCATGCTGGCCGTGGATCTCGACCAACGCATGGCCGATGTCGCGCATCAGCGTGACGCTGGACGGCTGGTCGTTGACGAAGACGCGGGTGCGGCCATCCGCGGTCTGCAGCCGGCGCAGGATGATGTCGCCGTCATCCTCGATGGCGTTTTCGGCCAGCAGCGCGCGCACCGGGTGGTTGCGCGGCACATCGAAGACGGCAATGACCTGGCCTTGGGCCGCGCCGTGGCGCACCAGCGAGGCGTCGCCGCGCGCACCAAGCGCCAGCGACAGCGCGTCGAGAAGGATGGATTTGCCGGCGCCGGTTTCACCGGTCAGCACGGAAAGGCCGGGCTGGAAGTCGATATCCAGCTTCTCGATCAGGACGATATCGCGGATCGACAGTCTGGAAAGCATCAGAACCCGGACCTCAAGCAATTCCAGGAAAAGTGCGTAGCGGTTTTCCGTCCGGAATTGCGTACAACAAAAAGTTAGGACGGTTCAGCGCCTCATTCAAACCACTGAACCGTTGTGAAGCGGCATGCGACCGATGGAGTCGCAGCGCCGCACTATCTTTTTGTTTGAGCGTCGGATCAATCCGAAAAGCGCGTTCCGCCTCAGTCGATGCTCGGGCGTCAGGCGCCGGTGATCAGCTTGCCGGCCTTGGATATCCACGATCCGGCATTCTCGCGCGGCTCAAGCCCGTTGCTCTGCAACAGCTTGTAGGTATCCTTGTACCATTGGCTGTCGGGATAGTTGGTGCCGAGCACCGCAGCGGCGGTTTGCGCTTCCGAGGTCAAGCCCATCGCGTAGTAGCTTTCGGCCAGACGCGCCAGCGCCTCTTCGACATGGCGGGTGTTGGAATAGTTCTCGACCACGTTGCGGAAGCGCTTGACGGCAGCAATGTATTCGCGCCGCTCGAGATAATAGCGGCCGATCTGCATCTCTTTGCCGGCCAGCTGGTCGTTGGCGAAACGGATCTTTTCCTTGGCGTCGTCGACATATTCCGACGTCGGCCAGCGCGTCACCAGATCCTGCATCGTCTGCACGGTCTGGCGTGCTTCCTTCTGATCCTGGGTGACGTCCTTGATCTGCTTGTAGTAGCTCAGCCCGATAATATACTGGGCGTAAGCCGCGTCGTCGGTCGACGGATAAAGCGTCAGATAGCGCTTGGCCGAGCCGATTGCTTCGTCATAACGGCCAGCGCGATAGTCGGCGAAGGCGCCCATCACCATCGATTTGCGGGCGAATTCCGAATAGGGGTGCTGGCGGTCGACGGCGTCGAACTTCTTGCTCGCCTCATCCAGGCGGCCGGCATTGAGATTGGCAAGGCCTTGATTGTAAAGGACGTCGGCCGGTTCGGTCTGGTCGACATAGGTCGACAGGTCGACGTCTTTCTCGGACGACATGCAGGCCGAGAGGAAGAGCGTTGGCACAACCACCGAAAGCGCCAGGAAAACAGCCCGATACGGCGCTTTCGATTGACCAACTCGCTTGAAGAACATGATTGGATTGCGCCCTTTCGGCGTTAGTTCAATGCCTTTCGCATGGCGTTCCCTCAAAACTGATCCCCACTTTTGAGCGACATGCGCCTAACAGACGGCAGCAGCCATAAACCATAACTGCCTTGCCCAGCAACGCTATGTCTAGCCAATCGCACATTTTTGTGGCGGCTTGGTGTTGCCCCGAATGCTATGCACTTTCACCGGCCAGTGATGCATCCGTGCAACACCGGCCCGCGTTTAGAAAGCCAGAAAATCGTTAAGAATCAGATCACCCAGGGCGCAAAGACAGGCCCGGTGACGGCGCTCATCTCGGCGGTGCGGCCGCGCTCGCGCCGCGTGGTCTCGACGACCTCAAAGGCCGAACGGTCGGACAGAAGCCGCCGCAAAGCAGCCGCATTCATCCGGTGACCGCCGCGATAGGAGCGGAAGCAACCGATGAAACGGGCGCCGGCCAGCGCCAGGTCGCCCATGGCGTCCATCGTCTTGTGGCGAGCGAACTCATTGGGATAGCGCAGGCCGCCCATGTTGATCACCCGGTTGTCGTCGCCGATCACCAGCGAGTTCTCCAGCGAGGAGCCGAGCGCATACCCCGCCGCCCACAGCCGCTCGACATCCTTCATGAAGCCGAAGGTGCGGGCGCGCGCGATATCCTGCCGAAAGATGTCGGGGTTGATGTCGGAGGCGAATAGCTGGCGGCCGATCGCCGGGCTTTCGAAATCGATCTCGACCTCGAAGCGCGTGCCGCTATAGGGCCTGAACTCGGCCCAGGACGCGCCATTCTCGATGCGGACGGGCTTGACCACCCTGATGTAGCGGCGCTTGACCGCCAGCGTCTCGATGCCGGCCTGGTCGATTGCTTCCACGAACACCACCGCACTGCCATCGAGGATCGGAACCTCATGACCGTCGATCTCGATGACGATGTTGTCGATGCCGAGCCCGAAAAGCGTCGCCATCAGATGTTCGACGGTGGCGATATGCTCGCCTGCCGGATCGCCGAGCATGGTGCAGAGATCGGTCGCGCCGACTTCGGCAACCAGCGCGCGGAACTCGCGGCTCTCGCTTCCGTTCGAAAGGTGGAAGAGCACGCCGGTGTCGGCGTCCGCTGGAAGGAAATTGACGGTGACCGGTTTGCCGCTGTGAACGCCGGTACCGGTCAGCGTTGCACGCGATTTCAGTGTCGTCTGATAGTCTTGCAAGACAAACCCCATAGCCCAAACGCCTAAGTCCGCTTTAACCCAAAAGGCGCGGCTCTTTTTTATCGGCAGGCAGGGCCACTTCCCCGAATCCCAGCACACCGAAAGTGCTGCGGCAAAGATAATGGTCCGTCAGGGAGACTCCAAATCACGGTTTCTTACTCTGTGTAACCGCGACAGACCTTGAGCGTCACACCGTAACGCCTTGTTATTAAACCACTTTGAACGTTAACAGGCAGACAATCTCTCGTCTGCCTGTTAACAAGTGTTACATACCGTTAACGGCTCAGTTGGCCTGGCGGCGCAGGAAAGCCGGTATCTCCAGCTGGTCGTCTTCCTGGGTCGACCTGGTCTGCGGCGTCAACCGGCCCTGATCGTCGAGCTGGCCGCGGCGCGGCGCGTAAAGCTGCGGATCCTGGCTGGCAAGGCGGCGCATTTCCGGCGCCGCCTGGCGCAGCTTCGGTTCGCGCGGCTGTGCCGGCTGCAACCGGGCCGGCTCTTCTTCGCGGCGCGTCAGTCCGTTGGTCAGCCGCTTGAGCAGCCCCATCGGCCCGCTGTTTTCATGGTCGGCCGGACGGCCCTTGGCTTCCACCTCGGCCCGCACCACCGGCGGAAAATCCTCCACCCGCGGCATGCGCTGCGGTGCGGCAGCCACCGGCTGCGGCATTTCCCGCATCGGCGCCGGTTGCATCACCTGCTGCACGACAGGCTGCGGCTGGGCAGGCGGGGCCTGGAAGATCTTGCTCTGCGGGCGGAAATCTTCCGCCTGGGCCATCGGCGCCGGACGAGCCATTGCCGCCGCATTGGCCTCGGCAAGCTGGATCGCCTCGGCCACCGGATCGGCCGCGCGCTGCTCATAGGTCTGCTGCTGGACCGGTGCCGGACGGCCTTCCGCCCCCGGAGCCGCAGGGCGGCTGACCGGCTTCTGCTGCGGCGGCACGGCCCGGATCGATATCGGCGCCGCGGCAATTTCAGCTGCCGATTTGTCGATGCCGGTGGCGACCACCGAGACGCGGATGACGCCTTCGAGTTCCTCGTCGAAGGTGGCGCCGAGGATGATGTTGGCGTCCTGATCGACTTCCTCGCGGATGCGGGTCGCGGCCTCGTCGACTTCGAACAGGGTTAGGTCGCGGCCGCCGGTGATCGAGATCAGCAGGCCCTTGGCGCCCCTCATCGAGGTCTCGTCGAGCAACGGATTGGCGATCGCCGCCTCGGCGGCGGCCATCGCGCGGCCCTCGCCCGAAGCTTCGCCGGTGCCCATCATCGCCTTGCCCATTTCGCGCATCACCGAACGCACGTCGGCGAAGTCGAGATTGATCAGACCTTCCTTGACCATCAGGTCGGTGATGCAGGCAACACCGGAGTAGAGCACCTGGTCGGCCATGGCGAAGGCGTCGGCAAAGGTGGTCTTGTCATTGGCCAGCCGGAACAGGTTCTGGTTGGGGATGACGATCAGGGTATCGACACATTTCTGCAGCTCCTCGATGCCGAGATCCGCCGTCTTCATGCGGCGCTGGCCTTCGAAATGGAACGGCTTGGTGACGACGCCGACGGTGAGGATACCCCGTTCGCGCGCCGCGCGGGCAACCACGGGAGCCGCACCGGTTCCGGTGCCGCCCCCCATACCGGCGGTGACGAAGCACATATGGGTGTTGGAGAGATGATCGATGATCTCATCGATGCACTCTTCCGCCGCCGCACGGCCCACTTCAGGCTGCGAGCCGGCGCCGAGCCCCTCGGTGACATGCGCGCCGAGCTGGATCAGCCGCTCGGCCTTCGACATGGTCAGCGCCTGTGCATCGGTGTTGGCCACGACGAACTCGACACCGCGCAAGCCCGCGGTGATCATGTTGTTGACGGCATTGCCGCCGCCGCCGCCGACACCGAATACGGTGATCCGCGGCTTGAGCTCGGTGATGTCCGGCTTTTGCAGATTGATCGTCATTGTCTCCGTCCTTTGCCTTTCCCGCCGCTTCGCCGCCGCGGCCGCCTATGGGGCTGTCCCCGTCAATTAGAAACTGTCTCTCAACCACTGACTCATGCGATGCAGTTTTCCGCCCGTCCCGGTCATCCTGAGACCGGAAATTCCTTTCGCCGGATGGCTCTCGAAGCTCGCCATCTGCGGATAGATCAGCAGCCCGACCGCCGTCGAGAAAGCCGGCCCCTTGGCAGCTTCCGGCAGGCCCGCCACGCCGAGCGGGCGTCCGATGCGCACATTGCGTCCCAGAATGCGGCGCGCCGCCTCGGGGAGACCCGCAAGCTGGCTGGCGCCGCCGGTCAGCACGACGCGTTTTCCCACGGCATTGCCGTAGCCCGACTTGTTCAGCCGGTCGCGCAACAGTTCCAGCGTCTCGTCGATGCGGGCGCGGATGACGCGCGTCATCACCGAGCGCGGGATCTGCAGCGGCATCTCGCCGTCTTCGCCGATCGGCTGGATCGAGACCAGGTCGCGATCGTCGGCACTGCCAGGCAGCGCCGAACCATGCATCACCTTCAGCCGCTCCGCGGCGTCGAGCGAGGTCGACAGGCCCTTGGCCATATCGAGCGTCACATGATTGCCGCCGATGGCAATGGCATCGGCGTGGACGAATTTGCCTTCCGAAAACACCGAGATGGTCGTCGTGCCGCCGCCCATGTCGATGCAGGCCGCACCCATTTCCAGTTCGTCGTCGACCAGGGCCGCAAGCCCGCTGGCATAGGGCGTCGCCACCATGCGCTCGACCGACAGATGCGAGCGGTTGATGCAGAGCTCCAGATTGCGCAGCGGTGCGGCATCGCCCGTCAGCACATGCATGTCGACGCCGAGCTGGTCGCCGACCATGCCGCGCGGATCGCGCACGCCGCGCTCGGAGTCCAGCGAAAAGCCGACGGGCAGCGAATGGATCACGTCGCGTTCGGCCTTGAGCGCCTGCTTGGCGCCGGCGGCAAGCACGCGCTTGATGTCGGCTTCGTCGGCCTGATGGCCACCGAGATTGATCGTGGCCGAATAGGTTTCGCTCTTCAGCCGGCCCGCCGTCATGTTGACGATCAGCGAATCCACCGTCAGTCCCGCCATGCGTTCGGCGGCGTCGACGGACAGGCGAATGGCGTGCTCCGCACGGTCGAGATCGACGACCACGCCCGACTTCACGCCTTGCGATTTCTGGTGGCCGATGCCGATTACCTGGATGCGGTGCGAGCGGCCGCGCAACAGCTTGCCGTCCTCGCGCGGCTTCAGTTTCGCCACCACGCAGCAAACCTTGCTCGAGCCGACATCCAGCACGGTGAGCGTGCCGGAACGCCGCGAAGAGGCATCGCTGTTGCCGCCAAGCCAGCTCATATCTTCGTCCCCGACTTGCGCTTCAGACTTTGCGGCTTTTCATTGAGCGCGGCCTGGCGCTGCGTCGCCGCTTCCGGCGTCAGCTGCACCACCAGGCGATCGGAGATGCGCATGTCGACGGCGGCGATGTCCCGCGTCAGAAGCCCGTTGTCGTGGTCCATCCGAACCAGGTCGGCAATCGCCTGATCCTCGCCATCCTCGGGCAGCTTGATCGTGATGCCGTTTTCCAGCTTCAGGTCCCAACGCCGTTCGCCGATGCGGATATAGCCTTTGACCCGAGCCGCGAGCTCGGGAAATTTCTTGATCTTGGCCACGAAGTCGGGCGCCTTGGCCGGTGCGCCGGTGCCGATGATCAGCGGCAGCAGCGCCTGCTTGCCGCCGGAGAACGGCGCGATCACCGCGCCGGAGCGTTCGATGACCGAAAGCTCCGCGCCCTGCTGCCAGAGCGCGAAGGGCTCGCGCTCCTCGACACGCACTTCCAGCGTATGTGGATAGACCTTGCGCACCGCCGCCACTTCGACCCAGGGCAAGGTATCAATACGTTCACGCGCGGCCTCGGCATCGAAGCCGATCAGTGACGTCCAGCCGTCGAGCTCGAGCCGGTCCAGTATGTCGATCTCCGAAGTCTGGCGGTTGCCGACCACCTTGATCTGGTCGACGGCAAAGCCGGTCCGGGCGGTGATGCTCTGGACGATGTCGTCGGCATGACCGCCGAGAATGGCGCCATAGAGGCTGCTTGATGCAATGAGCGAAGCCGACAGGATGGCCGCGGAAAAGCGCGGCGCGACGAAGTCGCCGCCGCCCAGGCGCGCCAGCACGCGCACCGGCCGGCGCAGCACGCGCGGCAGCACGAAATGGTCGAACGACAACGGCATGCCGAACAGCGCCGGCCCGGCGCCGCCCCTGCCCTTGTCCTGTCCCCATTTCAACGCAGACACGAAGCGTCCTCCACCATCCAACTCAACAATTCGCCAAACGAGTGCCCGGCCTGGGCGGCGATTTCAGGCACCAAAGACGTCGGCGTCATGCCCGGCTGAGTGTTGATCTCGAGCCAGACAATCTCGCCGTTTTCGGAGTGACGGTCGTCATAGCGGAAGTCCGATCGGGAAACGCCCCGGCAGCCGATAGCCAGATGTGCCTTGAGCGCCAGTGTCTGTATTTTTTGGTAAATATTTGATGAAATTTTAGCAGGGATTTCGTGTTTTGATCCGCCGGCGACGTATTTTGAATCATAGTCGTAGAAGGAATGGCCGGTCGGAATGATCTCGCAGACGCCGAGCGCCACGTCGCCCATGACGGCGCAGGTCAGCTCGCGCCCATGGATGTAGCGCTCGACCATGACGGTCTCGCCATATTTCCATTCGGACGAGCCGATGACCTGCGGCGGATGCGACTGCCCTTCATGCACGATGACGACGCCGAAGCTTGAGCCTTCATTGACCGGCTTGACCACGTAGGGCGGCTTCATCGGATGCTTGTTCTGGATGGCAAAGCGGCTGGCAACCTTCGATTCCGCCACCGCGATGCCGGCAGCCTTGGCGACCTTCTTGGCTTGCTCCTTGTTCATGGCGAGCGCCGAGGCGAGCACGCCCGAATGGGTGTAGGGAATGGCCAGATATTCGAGGATGCCCTGGATGGTGCCGTCTTCACCGAACGGGCCGTGCAGTGCGTTGAAGACGACATCGGGCTTGAGTTCGGTGAGCACGGCGCCGACATCGCGCGCAACATCGACGCGGGTAACCTGGTAGCCTTCATTCTCAAGCGCATCCGCACACGCCTTTCCCGAAGACAGAGACACGGGCCGCTCGGACGAGAATCCGCCCAGGAGGACAGCCACATGCTTGTTCTTCATATCCCGTCATCCCTCTCACGGCGGGCCCGCAACCACGCATTCAGCGACCAGATTGAGTCCGAGTCTCCCGGCAGGTTGCCCCCCAGACGGAAAACGCGGTCGACGCGTCGAACGACTCAAATCAGGAAACGCTTTAAGGCAGAGAATCAGAGAGTTGATTCGCTGGCAAGTGCTTATGATTCCGACAGATTCACTTTCCGCGAAAACGGCCGGAAAAAGCGTGTTGTGAGTCTTTGGAGCAACGGTGGCGCTGTTGTTTCAGACCTTTGAAGTTCAAGCATCACATGAACTTCAGCTTGCGCTAAAGAAGCTGTCCGAGGAATTCCTGCACGGCATGGCCGGGGCGGAAATTGCCGAGGCGCTTGATTTCCCACTGCAGGCGGATGCCCGATTTTTCAAGCACGCGAGCGCGCACCGTCTCGCCGAGATATTCGAGATCGTAACCGGTCGCTGTTCCGGTGTTGATCATGAAGTTGCAGTGCATCGGCGACATCTGCGCGCCGCCGATCAACAAACCGCGGCAGCCCGCCTTGTCGATTTCCTTCCAGGCCGAGGTGCCTTCCGGATTCTTGAAGGTTGAGCCGCCGGTCTTCTCGCGGATCGGCTGCACCGTCTCGCGATGCGTCTGGACGGCGTCCATGGCCGCCTTGATCGCCTCCGGGTCTTCCAGAACACCTTCGAAAACGGCGGAGGTGAAGATCAGCCCGGCAGGTGCGGCCGAGTGACGATAGGCATAGCCCATGTCGTCATTGCTGAGGGTGTGGAGATTGCCCTTGCGGTCGAGCGCCCGCACCTCGACGACACGTTCCCGCGTCTCGACGCCATTGGCGCCGGCATTCATCCTCAGCGCCCCGCCGATGGCGCCGGGAATGCCGTGATAGAAATGAAAGCCGCCAATGCCGGCCTCATAAGCGACGGCCGCGACGCGCTTGTCGGGCGTCGCAGCACCGGCCTTGATGACGGTCGGCGAAACCACCTCGGCCTCGCCAAAACCCTTGGCCGAAAGCCGGATGACGAAACCCGGAATGCCGCCGTCGCGCACCAGGAGGTTGGAGCCGACACCGACGATGGTGAGCGGGATGTCCTCCGGCACGGCGCGCAGGAAGGCAGCCAGATCCTCCTCGTCGGCCGGCTGGAACAGGGCGTCCGCCAGACCGCCGGCGCGGAACCATGTGACCTTGTCCATCTCGGCATTGGGCGTGATGCGGCCGCGCAGGCCGGCAAGCCGGTCGCCAAGTTTGTCGAGCAGGTCCTGGCCGCGCATCATGAGACGGTACCGCCGAGTTCCCCAGGCAGCGCATAGGCCCATTGGGTGATGTTCCCGGCGCCCAGGAAGATGACGAAGTCGCCCGGTTTCGCCAACGCGCGGATGACGGGCGAAATCGCGGCAGGGGTTTCGACGTAGCGCGCATCGCGATGGCCCCCGGAGCGGATGCGCGACACCAGCGCCTCCGAGGTCACGCCGTCGATCGGCTCCTCGCCCGCCGCATAGACCGGCGCCACCATCACGGTGTCGGCATCGTTGAAACAGACCGAAAATTCGTCGAACAGATCATGCAGCCGGGTGAAGCGGTGCGGCTGCGCAATGGCGATGACGCGGCCCTTGGTGGCGCTGCGCGCCGCTTTCAGCACCGCCGTGATCTCGACCGGGTGGTGGCCGTAATCGTCGAAGATGTCGACGCCGTTCCACGAGCCGGTGTGGGTGAAGCGCCGCTTGACGCCGGCAAAGGACGACAGCCCTTTCTTGATCGCTTCGGCCGACAGGCCGAGTTCATGCGCGACCGCGATTGCGGCGGTGGCGTTGGAGACGTTGTGGCGGCCGGGCATCGGCAGCCGCAGATCAGATATCGTCGTCTGGCCGCCGGTCTTGCGGTCGCGGATCACCACGTCGAATGCCGAGACGGCACCGGCCATGCGGTGGTTGGTGAAACGCACATCGGCCTGCGCGTTCTCGCCATAGGTGATGACGCGGCGGTCCTCTATGCGGCTGACCAGCGCCTGTACTTCCGGATGGTCGGTGCACATCACGCCAAAGCCGTAGAACGGCACGTTCTCGACGAACTGGCGAAACGCCTCGCGCACCTTGTCGAAACTGCCATAATGGTCGAGATGCTCGGGATCGATGTTGGTGACGACGGTGATTTCGGCCGGCAATTTGAGGAAGGTGCCGTCGCTTTCGTCGGCTTCGACCACCATCCACTCGCCATCGCCCATACGGGCATTGGTGCCATAGGCATTGATGATGCCGCCATTGATCACCGTCGGGTCGAGCCCGCCGGCATCGAGCAGCGTCGCCACCATCGACGTGGTTGTTGTCTTGCCATGCGTGCCACCGATCGCAACCGCCTGGCGGAAGCGCATCAGTTCGGCCAGCATTTCGGCGCGGCGGACAATCGGGAGCAACTTCTCCCGCGCGGCCTTCAGCTCGGGATTGGACTTCTTGATCGCGGTGGAGACGACCACCACTTCGGCGGCGCCGATATTCTCGGCCTTGTGGCCGACAAAGCATTCGATGCCCTTGTCGCGCAGCCGCTGGACATTGGCGCTGTCGGCCTGGTCCGAACCCTGCACCTTGTAGCCGAGATTGTGCAGAACCTCGGCGATGCCGCTCATGCCGATGCCGCCAATGCCGATGAAATGCACAAGGCCGATGGTCTGCGGCATCTTCATCAATGCGTCCCTTTCCTGAAATCCGAAACGGTTTTTCTGGACGCAATAGCCTCTGTGAGATCAGCGAGCAACCGTGCCGCGTTCGGCCGGCCAGCCGACTTCGCTCCGGCAGCCATGGCCGTCAGCCGCTCGGGAGTGTCCATCAGCCCGCCAATGAGAGCCGCGATGCGCTCCGGCGACAGTGACGATTGCGGATGCACCTCGCCGCCGCCCGCCGCGGCAAGGGCGGCTGCGTTCGCCGCCTGATCGTGATCCAGCGCATAGGGATAAGGCACCAGCAGCGCCGGCCGGCCGATGACGGCGATCTCCGAAACCGTCGAGGCGCCGGAGCGCGAGATCACCAGATGCGCCGCGCCCATGCGCTGTGCCATATCGGTGAAGAAGGGCGAGACCTCGACATGGACGCCGAGTGCCGCATAGCCAGCCTTCACCCGCGCCACGTCGTCGGCGCGGGCCTGCTGGGTGATCACCAGCCGCTTGCGCTGCGCCTCCGGCAGAAGTGCGATCGCCGCCGGCATGGCATCGGAAAAGAACTGCGCGCCCTGGCTGCCGCCGAACACCAGGAGCCTGAACGGATCCGCCCCTTGGGATTCCTTATAGGGCGTCTTTGCCGCCTCCAGGATTGGCGGCCTGACCGGATTGCCGGTCGTCACAGTCTTGGCGCCTGTGGCACTTTCATCTTGCGGCAGGAAGCCCCCGGCAATCGCATCGACACGCCCGGACAGCGCCCGGTTGGCGCGGCCCATGACCGCGTTCTGCTCATGGATCAGCGTCGGCAGCTTGCGCCGCGTCGCGGCATAGAGCGGTGGCAAGGTCGGATAACCGCCAAAGCCGACGACCGCATCAGGCTTGATCCTGGCGATGACGGCGGAGGCCTGGCGCACGCCGCGCCAGATCTTCCAGAACGCTCCGAGCAGAGCGGCGGGGTTTTTCGAGCCCATCGTCGCCGACTGGATCGGATGGATGGCGGCGGCCGGGAAATGGCCGGCAAAGCGCTCGGCGCGGTCGTCCGTCGCCAGATGCACGCCCCAGCCGCGCTCGATCAGTTCATGCGCCAGCGCCTCGGCCGGAAACAGATGTCCGCCGGTTCCGCCAGCCGCGAGAAGGATGACACCCCGCGCCATATCACTCCGCCGGCAGGGCGCGCTGCGACAGGGCAAAGCCCATCTGCTTGCGCTTTTCCGGTCGCTTGCGCGTCAGCGCCAGCACCATGCCCATCGAGATGGCAATGGCGATCTGCGAGGAGCCGCCATAGGAGATGAAAGGCAGCGTCATGCCCTTGGCCGGCATCAGTTGCAGGTTGACGCACATGTTGATGACCGACTGCAGGCCGAACACGGTGACGAGACCGCCGACGGCGTAGCGGGTGAAATCATCATGTTCCTTCAATGCCGTGCTCAAGCCGCGCAGCACGATGAAGGCGAAGATCGACATGATGAAGAAGCACATGATCAGCCCGAACTCTTCGCCGGCGACCGAAAACACGAAATCGGCATGCGCGTCGGGGATGACGCGCTTGACCGTGCCCTCGCCCGGGCCGACGCCGAACCAGTGGCCGTTGATCAGCGCCTCGCGGCCCATGTCGACCTGGAATGTGTCGCCTTCGCCGGTCAGGAATTTGTCGATGCGGGCGGCGACGTGCGGGAACACCGTGTAGGCGGCAAACAGGCCGCCGGCGCCGGTGGCGCCAAGCGCGATGATCCATAGCCAGGGCAGGCCGGCCATGAAGAACATGACGCCCCAGGTGCCGGTCACCAGCATGGTTTGGCCGAGATCGGGCTGCGCCACCAGAAGCGAGATGACCAGGATTAGCAGCAGCATGGCAAACAAATTGCCCGGAATGTCGGGCTGGCGCTTGTGTTCTGCGAACAGCCAGGCGCAGACGATGACGAAAGCAGGTTTCAGGAATTCCGACGGCTGGATCGACATGCCGACAAACGACACCCAGCGCCGTGCGCCTTTCACTTCGACGCCGATATAGAGCACGGCCACCATCAGCACCAGCATGATGCCCAGGATGATCAGCGCCATGCGCCGGATCTGCCGCGATTCCAGGAAGGAGACCGCCAGCATTACGCCGAGCGCCGGCACGGTGAAGATGATCTGCCTGGTGGCAAAGTGGAAACTGTCGAGGCCGATGCGTTCGGCCACCGCCGGGCTTGCCGCAAAGGACAAGACAATGCCAAGCCCCATCAGCGACAGGAACGCCGCCAGGAACCAGCGATCGATCGTCCACCACCAGGTTGCAACCGGGCTTTTGTCGAGACGGCTTTGCATTATCGTGCCCCTCCGATGGGTTTGACACCCTCGATAGCATTCGCAGCTTGCCTGAAGGCTTCGCCGCGAACTTCGAAATTCTTGAACTGGTCGAAACTGGCGCAGGCCGGCGACAGCAGCACCACCGCCTCGCCGCTGTCATCCTTGGCCGCGTCTTTCGCGGCATGGTCGACCGCGGCGGCCAGGGTGCCCGAGATTTCATAGGGCACGGCTTCGCCGAGCGTCGCCGAGAACGCGGGCGCCGCCTCGCCGATCAGATAGGCCTTGGCGATGCGTGGGAAAAAACCGCGCAGCGGCTCGATGCCGCCTTCCTTGGGCAGTCCGCCGGCGATCCAGTAAATGCGCGAAAAACTCGACAGCGCGGGTGCCGCCGCATCGGCATTGGTCGCCTTGGAATCGTTGACAAACAGCACGTGGTCCTTGCGTCCGACCTGCTCCATGCGATGCGCGAGGCCTGGAAAGCTCTCCAGTCCCGCCTGGATCTCGCCCAGGCTCAAGCCGACCCTGAGGCAGGCGGCAACAGCGGCAAGCGCGTTCTGCGCATTGTGCTGGCCGCGCAACGAACCGATGCCTTCGAGGAAGGCGACGCGGCTGTAGCGGCCATGGACGGCTTCCATCAGATCGGAACCGTCTGCGAAATAACCGTCGGTCAGCGGCAGCCGCTTGGAGATGCGGATCACCTCCCGGCCCGCCCTCTCCAGCCGGTCAGCGATCTGCGCGCACCAGGAATCGTCAACGCCGACGATCGCCGTCTCGCTGCCGGCAACCAGCCGCTCCTTGATCGAAGCGTAATGCTGCATGGTGCCGTGGCGGTCGAGATGGTCGGGCGTCAGGTTGAGCAGGATGCCGGCCGTCGGGTTGATCGAGGGCGCGAGATCGATCTGGTAGGACGAACACTCGACGACATAGTCCCGGTCAGCCTGCGGTGGATCGAGCGTCATGATGGCCCGGCCGATATTGCCGCCCATCTGCGTGTCGCGCCCTGCCGATTTGAGGATATGCGCGGTCAGCGCCGTGGTCGTCGACTTGCCGTTGGTGCCGGTGATAGCGATGAACGGCGCATCAGGCGCGCGCGCAATCCGCTCGCGGCAGAACAATTCGATATCGCCGATCACTTCGACGCCGGAGCCACGCGCCAGCTCCACCGTCCAGTGCGGCTTGGGATGCGTCAGCGGCACGCCGGGCGAGAGCACGAAGGCCGAGAATTTCGACCAGTCGGCGCCGCGCAGATCGGCGGTCGCAATGCCTTGGTCAGCGGCCTTGGCGACGCTATCGGGATTGTCGTCCCACGCCAGCAAGTCGGCGCCGCCCTCGATCAGCGCGCGCGCCGTGGCGATCCCCGAGCCACCGAGCCCGAAGAGCGAAACGCGTTTGCCCGAAAAGGATGCGGCGGGAATCAAGCGGGTTCCTATCTCAGCTTGAGGGTCGACAGGCCGACCAGCGCCAGGATGACGGCGATGATCCAGAAGCGGATCACCACCTGGCTTTCGGTCCAGCCGAGCTTTTCGAAATGATGATGGATCGGCGCCATCAGGAACACGCGCTTGCCGGTCATCTTGAAGTAGCCGACCTGGATGATGACCGACAGGATTTCCACGACAAACAATCCACCGACGATGACCAGCACGATCTCGTGTTTGGTGGCGACGGCGACCGTACCGATCAGGCCGCCCATGGCCAGCGAACCGGTGTCGCCCATGAAGATCGCCGCCGGCGGCGCGTTGAACCAGAGGAAGCCGAGGCCGGCGCCGATGACGGCGCCGAGCACGACGGCCAGTTCGCCGGTGCCGGGCACGAAATGGATCTGCAGGTATTCGGCGAACACCGCGTTGCCGGAGAGGTAGGCGATGACGCCAAAGGATGCCGCCGCGATCATGATCGGCACGATCGCCAGCCCGTCGAGGCCATCGGTCAAATTCACCGCATTGCCGGCGCCGACAATGACGAAGCAGGAGAACGGCACGAAGAACCAGCCGAGATTGATGATGAATTCCTTTGCGAAGGGGAAAGTCAGCGACGATGAGAACGGCGCCTGGCCATTATGCATGATCGCCCAGGCGGCGATGCCGGCGATGACGAATTCCAACGCCAGCCGCGCCTTGCCGGAAAAGCCGAGATGCGACTGCTTGGTTACCTTGAGATAGTCGTCGTAAAAGCCGATCGAACCGAAGCCCAGCGTCACCAAGAGCACCACCCAGACATAGATCGAGGAGAGGTTCGCCCATAGAAGCGACGAGCCGACGATGCCGCACAGGATCATCAGCCCGCCCATGGTCGGCGTGCCGGCCTTCTTGAAATGCGTCTGCGGGCCATCGGCGCGGATCGGCTGGCCCTTGCCTTGCCGCAGCCTAAGCGAATTGATGATGGTCGGCCCGAAGATGAAGACGATCAGCGCCGAGGTGATCAGCGCACCGCCGGTGCGGAAAGTTATGTAGCGGAAGACATTGAAGACCGAGACCTTGTCCGCAAAATCGACGAGCAATGTAAACATACGATTCCGTTCCCCGGACTAGTTCTGTTTCGTGCCTGCGGCTTCCGCCGGATATTTGCCGAGCAAGGCCTCGACCAGCTTTGAAAAGCCGATGCCTTTCGACGATTTGATCATCACCACGTCGCCGGCCTTCAGCGTCGACAACAGCAGCGGCTTCAATTCCTCGGCGCCGGCGCGGTATTCCGTTTTGATCTCGTCGGGCAGGATGTCTGCCAGCGCCCGCATTTCCGGACCGCCGAGAAAGACCGTGTTTGTGCCGGTGCCGACGATCAACTCGGCAAGGGCTGCATGGAGCTTGGCCGAATGGTCGCCGAGCTCGAGCATGTCGCCGAGGACGGCGATGCGCCGGCCCTCGCCCGTGACAGGCGTCGCGTTGAGCAGCGCCATGGCAGCAGCCATCGAGGCCGGATTGGCGTTGTAGCTCTCGTCGATCAGTGTGATCGGTCCCTTGGGGTGGCGAAGCATATGGCGCTTCCCACGGCCACGCTCGGCCGACAGATCGGCCAGTGCCAAGGCCACCTTGCCGATGTCGGCTTCAACCAAATGCGCGGCGCCGAGCACCGCCAGGACGTTCTGTACCATGTGGCGGCCGGGCGCGCCGATGCGCGCCGTCACATCCTGCCCGCCGATCCTGGCGGTGATGTCGGAATGATCGGCATGCAGCTCGCATTTGGTCAGCTTGTAGGTCGACCGTGCATTCTCGCCGAAGCCAAAGACATGTTCGACGCCGGCGGCTCGCGCCATCTTGTCGAGCAGCTTCCATCGCGCATCGTCGCGGTTGAGCAAGGCCGCACCGCCGGGCTCGATGCCTTCAAAAATCTCGGCCTTGGCCTTGGCGATCTCGTCGAGATTTCTAAAGAAGCCGAGATGCGCCGCGGCGATCATCGTGACGATGGCCACATGTGGCCGGACCATCTTGACCAGCGGCCGGATCTCGCCGGGATGGTTCATGCCGATCTCGAACACCGCATAGTCGCAATCATCCGGCATGCGCGCCAGCGTCAGCGGAACGCCCCAATGATTGTTGAAGGACTGCGCCGAGGCATGCACAGTGCCGACGGCCGACAGCACATGACGCAGCGCCTCCTTGGTGGTGGTCTTGCCGGCCGATCCGGTCACCGCGATGATTTTTGCGTTGGAACGGGCGCGGGCGGCAACACCGAGTTTCTCCAGTGCTGCCAGCACATCCTGCACGACGATCATCGGCGCCGTCAGCCGCCCGAGCGACGGCAACTTGCCTTCGGCAACGACCAGCACGCCGGCGCCGGCCTTGATCGCCGCGGTCGCGAAGTCATGGCCGTCCATCGCCTCGCCCTTGATGGCGAAGAAGGCGTCGCCCGGCTGCAGGCTGCGGCTGTCGATCGAGATCCCCGAAATTCCCTCCGGCATCGGCCCGAGCGGCCGACCGCCCATGGCGTCGACCAGCGCCTCGGAAGTCCAGAGCACGCTCATGCGGCCCGCTCCCGCAGCGCCGACCGGACTTCTTCCTGGTCGGAGAACGGAAAAGTCTCGGCGCCGATGGTCTGGCCCTCTTCATGGCCCTTGCCGGCAACGATCAGCGTATCGCCCGCTTTCAGCATGGCGACCGCTTCGTGGATCGCCTTGCGGCGGTCGCCGATTTCAATGGCGCCGGGCGCGGCCGCCAGGATCGCGGCACGGATCGTTTCCGGCACTTCCGAGCGCGGATTGTCGTCGGTGACGATGACGACATCGGCGAGCCGCGTGGCGATCTCGCCCATGATCGGCCGCTTGCCCCGGTCGCGGTCGCCGCCGCAGCCGAACACGACGATGACGCGGCCGGTGGTGAATGGGCGCACGGCGGCCAGTACATTTTCCAGCGCATCCGGCTTGTGGGCATAGTCGACATAGACGGGCGCGCCATTGGCGGTGGCGCCGACAAGGTCGAGCCGTCCCGGTGCCCCCTGAAGTTTCTCTAATGCCATCAAAGCTTTGGCGACCGGCGTTCCAGTGGAAATGGCCAGCCCGGCCGAAACCAGGGCATTGGCGATCTGGAAGTCACCTGCGAGCGGCAGGTCGATCTCGTAGAGCACGCCGTCGGCTTCGACCTCGGCGCGCTGGCGGTGGCGCTCGTGCTCGACCCGCTTCAGGCGCAGGAAATCGCCATGGCGGCCGACCGTCAGCACCTTGAGCCCGGCGGCCTGCGCAGCCTGGATGGTCGGCGCCGACCACGGATCGTCGGCAAAGATGACCGCTGGCACGCCTTTCGGCAGCAGCGTGTCGAACAGGCGCAATTTGGCGCGATGGTAGTCCTCGACCGTCGGATGATAGTCCATATGGTCGCGGCCGAGATTGGTGAAACCGCCCGCGGCGAGCTTGACGCCATCAAGGCGGCGCTGGTCGAGACCATGGCTGGAAGCCTCCATCGAGGCGTGGGTGACGCCGGCCTCCGCCAATTCCTTGAGCAACTGGTGCAAAGCCACTGGATCGGGTGTGGTCAACGAACCGTAGTCGTTGCGGCCCGGCGCCACCACGCCGGTGGTGCCAATGGACGCGGCGGCAAAGCCGGCCTGCTCCCAGATCTGCCTGGTGAAGGCGGCGACCGAGGTCTTGCCTGCGGTGCCGGTAACCGCGACCATGGTCTCCGGCTGGCTGCCGAAGAAACGTGCCGCGCTCAGCGCCAGCGCCAGGCGTGGGTCGTCGACGCTGAGCACCGGGACGGACAGGCCGGAAACGGCGCTGGCGTTGCCAACGACAACCGCCGCTGCGCCGCGCTTTGCCGCATCGGCGGCATAGGCCGAACCATCCGCCTTGCTGCCGGCGAGCGCGAAAAAGACCACGCCGGTCTTGACCGTGCGGGAATCCGACGAAATCCCGGTTACCTCCACATCGCGGGAAGATGTTCCCTCGACAGGCAGGATACCGGCTAAATCTCTCAGGTGCATCGAACCCCGTTTATCTCAACAAAATGGCGCGCAGTTGCCGGCGCGCCCTAAGAATCACTGATAGGAAACCAGCGTTGCGCCATTTTCATGGCTGAAATCTGGCTTCACGCCAAGCATGGCGGCTGCCCGCCTGATGATGTTTCCGGCCATGACACCCGCATTGTTGGCGGCGACGTCAGTCATTCCGGGCTTTTCCGGGTGCGGAGCGTCAGCGATCGTAAACACCAGATACTGCGGATCGTCCATCGGGAAGGCGGCGACGAAGGTGTTGAAATTCAGTTCCTTCGAGTAGCGGCCATTGATCACCTTCTCGGCGGTTCCGGTCTTGCCGCCAACGCGGTAGCCGGGGGCCCTGGCGTTTCTGGCCGAGCCTTTCTCGGCATTGAGCGTGTAGAGGTAGCGCATGCCCTCCACAGTCTTTTCGCTGACCACTCTCTTGGCCACCGCCATGGCATCCTGCTCGCTGCGGACCAGGAAAGTCGGCGGGATCAAATAGCCCTGCATCAGCGCCGCGCAGCCGACGGCCGCCTGCAGCGGCGTCGTCGACACGCCATGGCCGAAGGCGATGGTGAAGGAGTTGACCTGCTTCCAGACCTTCGGTTCGGTCGGGCGGGCGACTTCAGGCAGTTCGGTCTGCATCCTGTCCAGAAGGCCAAGGCGATGCAGGAATTCGCGGTGCCCCTCGATGCCGACCATTTCGGCCTCACGGGCCGATCCGATATTGGAGGAGTAAAGGAACACCTCCGGCAATGACAGCACGCGGTTCTTGCCGTGGAAATCGTGGATGGCCTGATGGCCGACCCGGATTGGGTGCGAGGCGTCGAAACGGCTGTTCATGTTCGCCTTGCCGGAATCGAGCGCCATGGCCGAGGTGAAGCTCTTGAAGGTCGAGCCCATCTCGTAGAGGCCGGCCGACATGCGGTTCAGCCGATCCTTGTCCTGCGCATTGAAGGGATTGTTCGGATCGAAATCCGGCACCGAGGCCATCGCCACCACTTCGCCGGTCTTGATGTTGAGCACGACGGCGCCGGCGCCCATGGCCCGATAGCGCTCGAGGCCGGCGGCAATCTCGTCGCGCACCACATGCTGGACGCGCAGGTCGATCGACAGCTGAACCGGCTTCAGATCCTTGGCGATCGCCAAGCCTGAGGCCTGCAGGTCGCTCAGGCCCTGCTCGTCAATGTACTTCTCCATGCCGGAGATGCCCTGATTGTCGATGTTGGTGAGGCCGACAATGTAGGACGAGGTCACGCCGGCAGGATAGAAGCGGCGCTTTTCGGTGCGAAAGCCGATGCCGGGAATGCCGAGCTGCATGATGTCGGCCTGCTGCTTGGGTGTCAGCTGCCGCTGCAGCCAGACGAAGCCGGCGCCGCTCTTCAGCTTGTGATAGGTCTGCTCGGGGTCGATGTCGGGCAGAATGGTCGACAGCTTTTCGATCGCCTCGTCGGCATCGACGATGCGGCGCGGCTCGGCAAACAGCGATGCCGTCTTGATGTCGGTCGCCAGCACCTCGCCGTTGCGGTCGACGATGTCGGGACGCGACGCCGTCACCCGGCTTTGCGGCCCATTCGACATGTCGGGGGACTGGAAACCGAGATAGACCAGCCGCCCGGCGATGGTCGAATAGATGCCGAAGAACACCGCCATCGTCATCACGATGCGGGTCTTGGCCTTGCCGCCGGTCGCCTTGCGCGCGCCTTCGACCACGATGGAGCCGTCCTCGCCGGTCCGTGCGCGGCGCTTCAGCAATTTGCCGACCGACGGAAGTTTGGCGCGCATTGGAAATCCAGCGATCATTGGACGATGGCTCCGGTGACCACGGGATCCTTGTCGGCTGGTCCTTTGCCGGAATTGTCGGCCATGCCGCCAAGCCGTTGCGACGACAGGTCCTCGATGTTGAGCGGTTTTGCCGGCAGGTCGTCGAGCCCGACGATCTGCCGCGCATTGACCGGCTCGAGTGCGAGCTGCGATTTGTAGATTTCAGCCAGCTTCTGCAGGCGCGACGGCTGGGTCAGCAGGCTCCAGTCGGCCTTGAGCAGGTCGATCGTGTCCTCCTCATAGCGGATCTGCGCCTCGATCTTCTGCACCGAAGCCAGCTGTTCCTCGGCCTCGCGCTTGGCCTTGTAGGTCAGGGCCGCGGCCGAGACCATGACGGCGATCAGGACTATGTCGCTGGTTCGAAACACGTATTCACCTCTCTCGCGGCGCCTGGATGCCGGGAAGCTTTGGAAGGCCGAAAATGGTGAGATCACCGGCGCGCGCCGGCGCCTCGGTGCGGATGGCGGTACGCAGCCTGGCCGAGCGCGCCCGCGGATTGGCAGCGACCTCGGCATCGCCTGCCGTCACGCCGCCACCAGCCTTGCGGAAGGTCGCAGTGCGCGCGTGCGCCTCGGGCAAATGACGTGAGCCGGTGGCGACGTCGGCGCGGTCGGCGATGAAGCGCTTGACGATGCGGTCTTCCAGCGAATGGAACGTCACCACCGCAAGCCGCCCGCCGGGCTTCAATACCCGCTCGGACGCCATTAGGGCTTTGGCCAATTCGCCCAGCTCGTCATTGACGAAAATGCGCAGCGCCTGGAAGACGCGGGTGGCCGGATGAATCTTGTCCTTCGGCGCGCGGCCGATATGCGTTTCGATCGCGTCGGCGAGATCGAGCGTGCGCTCGAACGGACGTTTTTCGCGGCGTGACTCGATCATGCGGGCAATGCGGCCGGCATTCCGCTCTTCGCCGAGGAAGCCGAAGATGCGGGCAAGGTCGCCTATCTTGAACGAATTGACGACGTCGGCAGCACTCAAGCCCGCCTGCGCCATGCGCATGTCGAGCGGCCCGTCGGTGCGGAACGAAAAGCCGCGCTCGGGCTGGTCGACCTGCATGGAGGAAATGCCGATGTCGAGGACAACGCCGTCGGCGCTTTCGACCTGCTCGTCCAGCGTCGAAAATGGCGCCTGCACCAGCCTTAGCCTGCCGCCGGATTGCTGTTCCAGGCCGCGCCCGGCGGCAATCGCATCGGGATCGCGATCGATCGCCACCACCGAGGCGCCGCTCGCCAGGATCGCCTTGGTGTAGCCGCCGGCGCCAAACGTGCCGTCGACGATCACATCGCCGGCTTTGGGTGAGAGCGCCTCCAGCACTTCGGCGAGGAGGACCGGAATGTGGCGGACCGGTCCGCCAACGGCGCTGAGATCATCGCCGTGATCCGCCATCATTCCGGCCGCTCCCCAGCCTTGGCCTCGTGAGCCTTCGTCCCCTGCCGAAGCTGCAAAAGCCGAGCGCGCGCCTGCGCCCCATAGGCGGCCAGCCGTCCAGGCTCCCAAACTTGAAAGAAATTGCCACGGCCGACAAAGGCCACTTCGCTCGTGATGCCCGTATGCTCGCGGATGAAATCGCTCATCGTGATGCGGCCATCCTGATCGAGCTTCAGGAACGTCCCGTCGCCATGGCAGAAGAACGACATATCGTCCGCCGTCTGCAAAAAAGGGTCTTCCAGCGCGATGCGCTGCTCGTAGCGGTCGAGCAGATCGAGCCCGCCGACATCCATCGCAGGCACGTCCAGGCCGCGCAGCGCATAGAGTTCCGAATAGCCGCGCTTCTGCACGACCGCGCGGAAATGCGCCGGAACGGAGACCCGCCCCTTCGCATCGATCCTGTTCACCGCGCTTGACAGAAACCGGTCCATGACACGCTGCAGCCGCTTCCGCCGCCGCACCCCTCTCCATGTTTTCGTCCGCGCCGAAGCGCGTCCCCTGCCGAAAATCCGCTTCGCTCCCAGCGGCAAAACGCCGCAAACGCACAGCCGCCGCGGCTGCCCGATTGGCGTACGCTTTACCCTGACGCGGAACGAAGGCTTTGGTATCGAAATGGGATATCATGGGGCACTATGGGCGTCAACGGGAACAGGCTTCACAAACGCGCGCGCCACAACCGGTGAGAGCAGCTCTGACAACACTCCCGTCTTTATCTCCCATTAAGCCTAACGAACCGTTTAGAGCGGGCTGGCCCAAGCGGAAGCGGCTTGCCGCGCATCACTGCCGCGAATAGCGTCGTCAGTCTTTTCGCTGAGCAACAAGGTCAGAAATCCATGTCCGAAACAGCCAGGTCCCGCGCGGCCTCCCTTGCCCATCTGCGTCGCGACGGACTTGTCAAAGGCGACCCCATCCCATTGCCGCTGACCATGGCCGCTATTTTCCACAACCCGGGCGACGGCGCCGGCTACAGTCAGTACGGCCGTTACAGCAACGCCACCTGGGATGCGGTCGAGCACATGCTGGCGCATCTCGAAGACGCGCCATGCGTCGGCTTCCCCTCAGGAATGGCGGCAATCTCGGCGGTGTTTTTCGGCCTGTTGAAATCCGGCGACCGCGTGCTTTTGCCTTCGGACGGCTACCATGCCACACGCGCGCTGGCCGAACGTTTCCTCAAGCCCTTCGGCGTCGCCTATGATCTGCGGCCGACAGCTACATTCCTCGACGGCGGCTTCGGCGGCTACCGCCTTGTCTACGTTGAAACCCCGTCAAATCCGCGATTGGACATTTGCGACATCACAGCCGTCACCGAGGCCGCGCACCAAGCGGGCGCGATCGTCGTCGTCGACAACACCACGATGACGCCGTTCGGCCAGCGCCCGCTCGATCTCGGCGCCGACATCGTCGTTGCTGCCGACACCAAGGCGGCCAACGGGCATTCCGACGTGCTGTTCGGCCATGTCGCCAGCCGCAATCCAGACATCATCGCGGACGTCACCGGCTGGCGCGAGACCGCGGGCGGCATTCCCGGCCCGTTCGAGGCTTGGCTGGTGCATCGCGGCCTGGAGACGCTGGAGGTACGCTTCGACCGCATGTGTTCTTCTGCCGAGGTGATCGCGAAGCGCCTGAAAAACCATCGCGCCGTTAGCGGCTTGCGCTACCCCGGGCTGGAGGGCGACCCGTCGCACAACCTCGCCCGGGCGCAGATGGAGCGCTTCGGCTTCCTCATGTCCTTCGAACTCCTCTCCCAGGAAAAGGCCGAGGATTTCATCAACAACTGCACGCTGATGCAGGCGGCAACGTCGTTCGGGGGTGTCCACACCTCCGCCGAGCGGCGGGCCAAGCGAGGAGATTCGGTTCCGCCCGGCTTCGTGCGCCTGTCGGTGGGCTGCGAGCCGGTGGAAGAACTCTGGCAGGCGATCGAGGCATCGCTGGACAAGATCGGCATCTGAGCTGGCGGTTAGGTCACCAAGTCATCGGCGCCAATATCGCGCCTGCCGTGCAAAACGCGGACGATCTCGATCGCGTCTTCGCCCATGCGATACAGAGTGACATATTCGCCGACGATCAGATGACGAATGCCGGGCGCGATATCATCGCGCGGCGCACCTGAGAACGGGTGCAAGGTGAGCAGTGTCCAGCGCCTCTCCAAAGCGTCCACAAGGCGCATGGCTCCCTTTGGGCTATGTTCCGCAATGTAGTCACCGATGCCTTCGACATCTGATATCGCCTGAGGAAGCAGCCGATATTTCACTCTTCCGAGCCTGCAGCTTCCGACATCCTGTGATATTTGGCTCGCAGCCGGTCCATGAAGGGCTGGCCGTCCACCGCCGGTCCGCTGTCGATCCCCTCCTGAACCAGCTTGCGCAATTCCTCGACCGTGTAGCCGAGAAGATCGCGGCGGTCTTTCCATTGCCGCAGCGCATCACGGATGACTTCGCTGGCCGAGGCATATTCGCCGGCGGCCACGACATCGTCGACCGCCGCCGCCAGTTCCGGCGAAAGCGTGATGCTGCGTTTGTCGACGTGACCCATGATGCGCTCCTGATCAAACCATGACAATCATGGTACGATTAAATCGTACCAGCTTCAAGGATGCGTTTGTCTCGACCCCAGCATGCGTACTTGATTCAATCGCTCAAGCACCTGAATCGCCAGCTGCGCCCGAAGGCGCAGACTGCTGATCCAAAGGATTAATCGCGATATGGGGGAGAAATTGCCAGCTGGCCTGTAAGCCGGGTTTTGTATGGCCCTCGCCCCTTTCGGGGCGAGAACGTGGCGGCCATTCATCTTGGGCGCATGTTGCCATCCGCCTCACGCAACCTACCCGGACGGTGAGCCGGAAACAGCCCTCGAAGGTTTCCCCTCGCACCGTCCCTATTCGGTCTTGCTCCCGGTGGGGTTTACCGTGCCGCTCCTGTTGCCAGTCGCGCGGTGGGCTCTTACCCCACCCTTTCACCCTTGCCCCGATAAATCGTGGCGGTTTGCTTTCTGTGGCACTTTCCCTGGGGTCGCCCCCGCCGGCCATTAACCGGCACCGTGTCTCCATGGAGCCCGGACTTTCCTCACCCGCAGCCTTTCGGCTTTGCGGGTGCGGCCGCCCGGCCAGCTGGCACAGCGTATAAAGGGGTTCACGTTCCAAAACGCAAATGAAAAAGCAGACTTTATGCCGGCGATCCCAATGCCGCCAACTGCACCTTGACCTTGCCGCAATACGCCGCCGACACCGGGTTCATCCGCGTCGCGGCATGGCCGGCATTGTATTTCAGGATCGTGCCGCAGGTGGTGCCGCCGCCGAGATTGCGCGCCATGGCAAGGTACTTCATGCCGTATTTGATGTTGGTGTCGGGATCGAACAGACCCTTGGCGGAGCCGCTATACCCCATCATCCGCGCCGTTGCCGGCTTGATCTGCATCAGGCCGATTTCACCCGCGCTGCCGACGATGTTCGGCCGGTAGTTGCTCTCGATCTTGATGACCGCCTGGGCCAGCGACACCGGCACGCCTTCGGCCGCAGCATAGCGGGCAATGATTGCCGAATACTGGCCGCCAAGCGCGCCTGCCGCAGTCGACTCCGCAGCGGTGCTTGGGCGGATCGATGCGGTCGTCGTCAGGTCGACGCTCTTCCTGTTGCGCTTAACATGCCTCTTGGCCGTGGCTTTTCTGGCCTTCACCACGGCTGCTTTGCGCACTTTCGCGGTGGTTGCCCTTTTTGCTTTCGGGTTTGCCTTCGTCATGGTGGCCTTGGCGGGTGCGGCGATGAAGCCCTGGTCTGCCCTCTGGCTCAGTGGTGCGGCATCGGCCGTGCTGAAGGCAAAAGTCATTACGCCGGCAGCAATAGCTGCCGTTACAACGGTCAATTTCTGCATGTGGTCCTGTTCTGTTTGGCCGCGCGAAGATCTTCACGCAGCAAGGCCTAATCAATATCGGAGCATCCGGGGGGCTGGAGGTCCGATAACTTGCACGAACTGCCTTTGAGGGCGGAATTTGTGTCGAACAAGGCGAGGCAATTCACTTTCAGTGACAGGCTGTAACTTGAATATTAGGAAAAGATTATTTAGACGCAACTGACCTAAGGGAAGTCAGCAGGCTTTGCAGCGTGCTAGACGTAGAGCCGTCGGCGACGCCATCCACCAGGCGTGGTCGGAAATGCCGCTGAAAAGCTTCGACGACGATTTCGGTCTGGCGGTCGAAGACACCTGATATCTCGACGCCATAGCCATAGAGCGCCAGCATCGACTGCAGTGCCTCGACCTCGGCGCCGGCATCGCCGGCTTTCAGCACCGCGCCGCGCCGGACCGGCGCCGCAGGCACGAGATGGCCGACCCCGGCCGCAAACAGCGCCTTCCAGGGGAATTTCTCGCCCGGGTCGATCTTGCGCCCCGGCGCGATGTCGGAATGGGCAAGCACCCTTTGCGCCGTAATGGAATGGCGTTCGATGATACCAAGGCAAAGCCCGATCACCGCTTCCACCTGCCGCTTGGGAAAGGCCGAATAGCCGAGCAAATGGCCGGGATTGACGATTTCGATGCCGACCGAACAGGAGTTGATGTCGCGACGACCGAACCAGGAACTTGCACCGGCGTGCCAGGCGCGGTCGCTTTCGCGCACCATCTGGATGATGCGGCCATCCTCATGGACGAGGTAGTGCGACGAGACTTCGCTTGCGGGGTTGCACAACCAGGCTTCCGCCGCAGCACCAGTCGCCATGCCGGTATAGTGCAGCACGATCATGTCGGGCCTGAGCGTTTCGCGCCGCGGGCCGAAATTCGGCGATACCCTGACCTCCGCGCTTGGCTCGTCGGGCGAGAAGCCGGTCATGCGTGCCTGAGGCCCCGCTCGATCATTTCATAGGCCGCGTTGATCGCCGCGACCCTGGTCGTTGCAATCTTGATGAATTCCTGCGGCAGGCCGCGCGCGATCAGCCGGTCCGGATGATTGTCGGAGACCAGCTTGCGGTATCGCTTCCTGACCTCCTCGAACGGCTTGCCGCGCTCAATGCCGAGCACGATATAGGGATCGCCGGCCCCGAGAATGACGTGCCTGGCCATGATGGCCTCGTAGTGCACCTCGTCGATGCGGAAAATCTCGGCAATACGGTGCAGGAAAATCCCTTCGCGCTCATGCACCAGCCCATCCGCCTTGGCGATATGGAACAGACCGTCGAGTATGTCTTCCAGCATGACGCAGTTCGAATGGCCCGAGCCGCACATCTGCGCCATACTCTCGGCATAGGTCTCGAACCCGGCGACGTCGCGCTTGGCCAGATCGTAAAGCCGCGCCACATTGCGGGTCTGTTCTCGCGGCACCTCGAATATTTCCTGGAACGCGCGAACCTCGTCCTGGGTGACGATGCCATCGGCCTTGGCCATCTTGGCTGACAGCGCAATCATCGCCACAGAGAAGGCAACACGCCGGCGCAGATCAGCGTCACCGGAGAAAACCGTGCGCACGGCCTCAACCACATCGGCTACGCCGGACGTGGCTGAAGATGAAACGCGGGTGATGAAGTCGCCGAGGCGATCCCAAATCGACATGAGCGCTTATTAGGGCCGCCGGCCATTGCTATCAAGCCAAGACAGCGCCGCAGAGTGGACCGAATTTACGCAAGCAACCGACGCGCCAGATCCCAAACCGTAGGAAAGAGCCGGTTCAAGGCCCTTGAGCCCCGAATCGACCTAAACGCAGGAAGGCCGGCGCGAAGCCGGCCTCCTCTCTCGTCACGTCAAAGTGACCGAGACTGCTGCTACTGCGCGGGGGCAGGAGCAGGTGTTGCCGGAGCCGGTTCTGCAGGCTTCGGTGCATCCGGCGTCGCCGGCTTCATGGGCTCGGCGGCTGGCGGATTGGTGCTCTGGGTGGTGGTGTTATCCGTACCGCTGTCGCTGCAGGCGGCAACGCCGAACAGGGCCAGGGCGGAAACGGAAGCAAGAATGAGCTTTTTCATGACATCTCTCCTTCAACACACGCTCACGTTGCGGTGAACGGTCGAAGGCAAAATGCATCAAACGGCCATGAGTTTCGTAACGTTGCGTTTCCTGATGTAACATCCGCGCACTACCGATTGCGGGCCGGGCGATGCCGAACTAACAGTCTGGACCCAAATGCAATGCCGGAGTTCTGCGTGGACAAGAAATGGGATTTTTGGATCGACCGCGGCGGCACCTTTACCGACGTGATCGGACGTGATCCGCAAGGCGGTTTGCATCCCAGGAAATTCCTGTCGGAAAATCCCGAAGCCTATCCCGACGCGGCCATAGCCGGCATCCGCGAGCTTCTGGGGCTGAAATCCGGCACCGCTATTCCTCCGGGCCTGGTCGGTGACGTCAAGATGGGTACCACCGTTGCCACGAATGCGCTGCTGGAGCGCAAGGGCGACCGTGTGCTTTTGCTCATCACCAAGGGCTTTCGCGACGCGCTGAAGATCGCCTATCAGGCGCGGCCGGACATCTTCGCCAAGGAGATCATCCTTCCCGAACAGCTCTACGAGCGAGTCATCGAGATCGACGAGCGTGTGCGCGCCAATGGCGAGGTCGAGCGCTTGCTCGACATCGCCGCCTGCCGGCCCGCCATCGAACAGGCGAAGGCCGACGGCATCGATGCGGTGGCCATCGTCTTCATGCATGCCTGGAAATATCCCGACCACGAGAAGGCGGTGGCGAAAGTCTGCCGCAAGATCGGGTTCAGCCAAGTCTCGGTCAGCCATGAAGTCTCGCCGCTGATCAAACTGGTCGGCCGCGGCGACACCACCGTGGTCGATGCCTATCTGTCGCCGATCCTGTCGCGCTATGTGCAAAGGGTGGCGGGAGAACTGGGCGCGACGCCAATCTCCCCACTTGTGGGGGGTGAGGAGCGGTCGGCCAAAGGCCGAGAAAAAGCCAACGATTTGGCTTTTTCAGCGACGAACGCCCGGAGCCATAGCGAAGGGCAGTCGGCAAAGCCGACGGAGGGGGTTCTCTCAGGAGGCACCACCAAAGCGTCGAGCACTGCCGCGGCGACCCCACCCGGCGGCTTCGCCGCCACCCTCCCCTCGAGGGGGAGGGAGAACCCTCGCCTGATGTTCATGATGTCGTCGGGCGGGCTTACCGCCGCCGACATGTTTCAGGGCAAGGACGCGCTGCTGTCCGGCCCGGCCGGCGGTGTCGTCGGCATGGTCGAGACGGCGAAACTCGCCGGATTCGAGAAAGTCATCGGTTTCGACATGGGCGGCACCTCGACCGACGTCGCCCATTATGACGGCGAGTATGAGCGCGCCTTCGACACCGAGGTCGCCGGCGTGCGCATCCGTGCGCCGATGATGCGCATCCATACCGTCGCTGCCGGCGGCGGCTCGATCCTGCACTACGAAGCCGGCCGTTTCCGCGCCGGCCCGGATTCCGCCGGCGCCAATCCTGGCCCCGCCGCCTACCGGCGCGGCGGCCCGCTGGCCGTCACCGACGCCAATGTCATGCTGGGCAAGCTGCAGCCCGATTTCTTCCCGGCAATTTTCGGCCCAGGCCAGGACCAGCCGCTCGATGTGGCCGCCGTGCGCAAAAAATTCGCTGCGCTGGCCGTCGAAATCGGCGATGGCCGCACGCCGGAAGCCGTCGCCGAAGGCTTCGTCACCATCGCGGTGGAAAACATGGCCAATGCCATCAAGAAGATCTCCGTGCAGCGCGGCTATGACGTCACTGAATATCTCTTGAACTGTTTTGGCGGCGCCGGCGGCCAGCATGCCTGCCTGGTTGCCGACGCGCTCGGCATGGAGGCGGTACTGATCCACCCCTTCTCCGGTCTGCTCTCAGCCTATGGTATCGGCCTGTCGTCGGTTTTCGCGTCGCGCCAGCAGGCGCTCCTGAAGCCGCTTGCCGAAGAATCCAGGACCCAGATGGGCAGCCTCATCGGCACGTTGAAAAAAGCCGTCATGGCCGAATTGGTAGCGCAAGGCATCGCCGAGGACAAGATTGCGGCAAAGCCGGTGCTGCACATCCGCTATGACGGCACCGACACCACGCTGCCGGTGAATTTCGAAGGCGACTCGATCTTCCAGGCCAGGCGCGATTTCGAAATCGCCCACAAGGCGCAGTTCGGGTTCGTCTATGATGACAAGCCGATGATCGTCGAGACCGTTGGCGTGGAAGGCGCCGAGATCGTCGAGACCACGGCCGAAGCCGTTGCGCCCGCCGGACCGGCAAGGGTTGAAGCGGGTGCGTCCGGAACGCGGCGCATCTACACCGAGGGCCGCTGGCATGAGGCCGGCATCCATCGTCGCGAAAATCTGCGCCCATCCAACCTGATCGCAGGCCCCGCTTTGATCATCGAGCCGAACCAGACCATCGTCGTCGAGCCGGGCTGGCGGGCCGAAATCACCAACCTCAATCACGTCGTCATCCGCCGCACCGAACGGAAAGTTCGCACGGCTGCCCTCGGTACCGAAGCCGATCCGGTGATGCTGGAGGTCTTCAACAACCTCTTCATGTCGATCGCCGAACAGATGGGCGTTACGCTGCAGAACACCGCCTATTCCGTCAACATCAAGGAAAGGCTGGATTTCTCCTGCGCCGTCTTCGACCGCCACGGCGCGCTGGTCGCCAACGCGCCGCACATGCCGGTGCATCTCGGCTCAATGGACCGCTCGGTCGAAACCATCATCCGGCTGAACTCCGGCGACATCCACCCCGGCGACGTCTTTGCGCTGAACGCACCTTACAATGGCGGCACGCATCTGCCCGACATCACCGTGGTGACGCCGGTCTTTTCCCTCCCCCTCGAGGGGAGGGTGGCCGCGCAGCGGCCGGGTGGGGTCCTCTCAGAAGGCACCGCAAGGGCGTCGAGCACTGCCGCAGCGACCCCCTCCGGCGGCTCCGCCGCCACCTCCCCTTCAAGGGGGGAGGAAATCCTGTTCTGGGCGGCCTCACGCGGCCATCATGCCGACATTGGCGGCACGGCACCTGGCTCGATGACACCACTTGCCACCACGGTCGACGAGGAAGGCGTGCTGTTCGACAATTTCCGCGTCGTCGATCGCGGAAAATTCCGCGAGGCGGAGCTGCAAACGCTGCTCACCGACCACCCCTACCCCGCCCGCAACCCGCACCAGAACATCGCCGACCTAAAGGCGCAGATCGCCGCCAATGAAAAGGGCGTGGCGGAACTGCGCAAAATGGTCTCCCATTTCGGCCTCGATGTCGTCGAGGCCTATATGGGCCATGTCCAGGACAATGCCGCCGAAAGCGTGCGCCGCGTGCTGGAAAGGCTGCCTGACAGCTCGCAGTATGAATACCCGACCGACACCGGCCAGGTGATCAAGGTGAAGATCACGGTCGACCGGCAAAAGAGCGAAGCGACCGTCGACTTCACCGGCACCTCGCCTGTCATGAAGAACAATTTCAACGCGCCCGAGCCCGTCGCCCGCGCCGCCGTGCTCTATGCCTTCCGCGTCATGGTCGAGGACATGATCCCGATGAATGCCGGGTGCCTCAGGCCCATCAACATCATCATCCCCGACGGCTCGATGCTGAAGCCGGCCTACCCCGCAGCAGTCGTCGCCGGCAATGTCGAGACCTCGCAGCATGTCACCAACGCGCTGTTCGGAGCCATGGGCGCCATGGCCAATGCGCAAGGCACGATGAACAACCTGACCTTCGGCAACAAGCAGTACCAGTATTACGAGACGATCTGCTCCGGTTCGCCGGCCGGACAGATGAACTCCGGCCGCGGCTTTGCCGGCACATCCGGCGTCCACACCCACATGACCAATTCGCGCCTGACCGACCCGGAGGTGCTGGAATTGCGCTTTCCCGTGCTGCTCGAGGATTTTCACATTCGCGAAGGCTCCGGCGGCAAAGGCAAATGGGATGCCGGTGACGGCACCAGGCGGACGATCCGTTTCCTCGAAAAGATGGAATGCGCCATCCTGTCCTCGCACCGCAACCGCCCGCCGCAAGGCCTTGATGGCGGCGGTGACGGCGAGGTCGGCTCGACCAAGGTCCGCCGCCAGGACGGCAGCGTCGAGACGCTGAAGGCCTGCGACCAGACCGTGCTCGACGCCGGCGACGCCGTCATCCTGACGACGCCGACGCCGGGCGGGTTTGGCAAGGCCTGAACTCGCGTCAACAGGCTGTCACCCGCCTGTCATGCCCCTGAGTTACCCGCTTGCGGCAAAGCAAATGGGGAATCACTTTGCCATGACGGACGTCTCCTCGGATCTCGTTTTTCGCCGCGGCAAGGAAGTTGGAAAAGCCGTCTACCAGAACCGCCCGCTTTCGCAGGCCGGCCTTTCCGAACGACTGTTTGCGCTGCTGTTTTCCGGCCTTGTCTATCCGCAGATCTGGGAAGACCCTGAAGTCGACATGGAGGCCATGCAGCTTGGCCAGGGCCACCGCCTCGTCACCATAGCGTCGGGCGGCTGCAACATCCTCGCCTACCTCACCCGCTCGCCTGAACGCGTCGATGCGGTCGACCTCAACGCCGCCCACATCGCCTTGAACCGGATGAAGCTGGAGGCGGTGCGGCATCTGCCCTCGCAGGGCGATCTGTTCCGTTTCTTCGGCGCCGCCGACACCAACCACAATTCGCAAGCCTATGACCGCTTCATCGCGCCGCATCTCGACCCGGTCAGCCGCCACTATTGGGAGCGTCGCAGCTGGCGCGGCCGCCGGCGCATCACCGTCTTCGACCGCAATTTCTACCAGACCGGCCTGCTCGGCCTGTTCATCGCCATGGGCCACCGCATCGCCAAATTCTTCGGCGTCGATCCCGCCGGTATCATGGCGTCGAAGAGCCTCGCCGACCAGCGCCGCTTCTTCAACGAAGAGCTGGCGCCGGTCTTCGACAAGAAGCTGTTGCGCTGGGCTACCTCGCGCAAGGCTTCGCTGTTCGGCCTCGGCATTCCGCCGGCGCAGTACGATTCGCTGATCACCTCGGGCGATGGTTCGATGGCCAGCGTGCTGAAGGCCCGGCTGGAAAAGCTCGCTTGCGATTTTCCGCTGAAGAACAACTACTTCGCTTGGCAAGCCTTCGCCCGTCGCTATCCCAATCCGGGTGAGGCCGCCCTGCCCGCCTATCTAGAAGAGGCCAACTACAAGGCGATCCGCAACAATGTCGATCGCGTCGGCATCCACCACGCCAATCTGATCGAATTTCTGGCCGGCAAGGACGCAGGCACCGTCGACCGTTTCGTCCTGCTCGACGCGCAGGACTGGATGACGGACGACCAGCTCAATGCCCTTTGGTCGGAGATCACCCGCACCGCCTCGGTCGGCGCCCGAGTCATCTTCCGTACCGCCGCCGAGCCCAGCCTGCTGCCGGGCCGCGTCTCGATCTCGCTGCTCGACCAGTGGACCTACGAGGACGAGGCCTCGCGCGACTGTTCGGCCCGCGACCGCTCTGCGATTTATGGCGGCTTCCACCTCTATGTGAAGCGCGCGGCATGAGCGCGAGCGGGCTGCCGGCCGATCATGCCGAACTGATGGACGGCGTCTACCGCTGGCAGCGCCACATCTACGACCTGACCCGCAAATACTATCTGCTTGGCCGCGACCAGATGATAGTCGGGCTGGATGTGCCGGCGAATGGCAGAGTGCTCGAACTTGGCTGCGGCACCGGCCGCAACATCGCGCTTGTAGCCCGCCGCTATCCCGACGCCCGCCTCTACGGCCTCGACATCTCGGCCGAGATGCTGGAGACGGCGAGCAAGGCGATCGGCCGCGACGGCCTGTCCGGCCGCGCCGTGCTGGCGCGCGGCGACGCCACCGATTTCGACGCCAAGACGCTGTTCGGCGTCGAGCGCTTCGACCGCATCTTCGTGTCCTATTCGCTGTCGATGATCCCCGGTTGGGAAAAGACGGTTTCGGCAGCCCTTGCGGCACTCGCGCCCGGCGGCTCGCTGCATGTCGTCGATTTCGGCCAGCAGGAAGGCTTGCCCAACTGGTTCCGGACATTGCTGCGCGGCTGGCTCAAGAAATTCCATGTCACGCCGCGTGAATCATTGCGCGAAGTCTTGGAATCGGAGTCTCGGCGAACCGGCGCAAGCTTCCGTTTCCGTACGCTTTATCGCGGCTATGCCTGGCTGGCGGTCGTCAAGATCGCGCACTCTTACCTCCCCTCGATGGGGGAGGTCGCGCCGAAGGCGCGGGTGGGGGTGAAGTGCCAGGCACCCTGCCCCGGCGCTACGCGCCGACCCTCCCCATCAAGGGGAGGGTAAAGGGAGCTAGCGCAGTGCCTTCATCAGCGCGCCGACCATCACCTGCGGCCGGTAGCCGAGCTTGGCCGGCGTCAACCCCAGCCGCACCACCACCAGTCGCTCCGACCGGATGATGGCGACCGTCTGGCCGTCATGGCCCTCCATCCAGTAGGTATCGTTGGGCAGGCCGGCGGCGACGCCGGCGCCGGGATTTCCTTCGTCCCCCGGGGCTTCGATCCAAAGTTGCCCCTTGCCGTAGACTTTCGAGGCCGGTGCCGGTTCGCACATCCAGTCGACGAAACCGGCCGGCAGGATCTGGTTGCCGTTCCAGACGCCGCCCTGCAGCAGGAATTGGCCGAACCGCGCCCAGTCATGCCCCGTGGCATAGAGGTAGGATGAGCCGACAAAGGTACCCTCCTCGTCGGTTTCGAGCACCGCGCTTTGCATGCCGAGCGGCCCGAACAGCGCTGCCCTTGGCCACATCAGCGCCTTGTCCTTGTCGCCGATAGCATCCTGCCACAGCCGCGACAGCATCACCGCCGTGCCGCTCGAATAGGAAAAGACCTTGCCGACGTCGCCGGTCAGCGGCTTGGCCTCGGCGAAGCCCGCCATATCCGGTTCGAGGTAGAGCATGCGCGTCACATCGGCAACGTCGCCATAATCCTCGTTGAACTCGAGTCCGCTCGACATCGCCATCATATCGGCAAGGCTGATGGCGGCGCGGCCGTCCGCCTTCCATGAGCCGAACAGGCCCTGATTGGTCACCGCCATCTTGCCGTCCTTGACCAGCGTGCCGACGAGCGCGGCGTTGACTGTCTTGGTCATCGACCAGCCCAGCAGCGGCGTTTTCGCCGAAAAGCCGTCGCCATAACGCTCCGCAACAATGCGGCCATTTTTGACCACCACCACGGCGCGCATGCCGATGCCGGTCATCGCCGCACCGTCGAGGATCTTGTTGATTTCGGGATTTTGCGAGGCATCGACTCGATCTCCCTCGGGCCACAGATCGCCCTTGGTGGCCGCCGACGCCTCGGCAGGGATTGACGTGCGCCGTGCCTTGCCGACGTCGCCATCAGGAACCGAGGCGCAACCCAGGCCGGCGCGCGCAACAGCAACGCTCTTGCCGAGGAAGCCAAGCAGCCCGGCCGAGACGGTCCCCCTGTTCTTGTCGACCGACACCTTCATCAGCCTGAGAAGCGGATGGCCGGGCGCCTGCACGTCGATGGCAAGCACCTCATTGGGATCACGGCCGGCGATAAAAACATTCGAGCAGACAATCTTGGCGGAATAGCCGGAACCGACGCGGATCAGTTCGGGCGGCGCGACGTAGAGCCAGGTAAACAGGGCGGCTATGGCCAACACGACCAGGCCGAGCAGCCATTTGATGATCTTCACGGCGATCCGCATCTTTCCGTCCCTGCTTTTCCGCTGCCCGTGGCTTGCGGCCCGATTTATGTCATCGATTTGCCGCCATTGCTTCCGCAAAATCGGTGTTCTTGTCGAGCGCCGTCAACCTGTTATCAACCATGATCGGCGATCACTGGTGCATGTCGCCCAAAAGTGCGCAGCGGTTTTGGAACAACGACATGCACGAAAATAGCGTATCAGGCGATGCTGTGGGGCGATCGCCTGAGGGGCACCTGCAACGACAACCCAACAGCGACCGGCTGATTCCGGCTCGGGAAATGCGATGCGCCGTTTCGCGGCCCTCATCACGTTGACGCTGCTGGCCGCCTGCTCGACCGCCGGCGATCTCGTGCCCTCGATGTCGCCATCCAGCAGCCCGACGGTTGCCGTGCGCGCACCGCGTTTCGAAGACTCCAAGCCGCATGAATGGGATAGCGGCGCGCCTTGGAACTATGCCGTTCACGGCACCGACGTCTCCAAATACCAGACCTCGGTCGACTGGCCGACGGCCAAGGCCAGCGGCATCTCCTTCGCCTTCATCAAGGCGACCGAGGGCGGCGACCGTTTCGACGAGTATTTCAACGAGCATTGGTCGCGCACCAAGGCCAATGGCATTCCGCGCGCGGCCTACCATTTCTTCTATTTCTGCACGCCTGCCGCCACCCAGGCGCGCTGGTTCATCCAGAACGTGCCCGTCGACCGCTCGGCCATGCCGCCGGTGCTCGACATGGAGTGGAACCCGCAATCGCCGACCTGCCGGCTGCGCCCGGATTCAGCGACGGTGCGGGCCGAAATGACCACCTTTCTCGAGATGATCGAGCGGCACTATGGCAAGAAGCCGATCATCTACACCTCGGTCGACTTCTTCGACGATAACGACCTTGCGACCTTCCGCGGCTATCCCTACTGGCTGCGCTCGGTGGCCGGCCACCCCCGCCAGAGGTACGGCAGCCACCCTTTCACCTTCTGGCAATACACCGGAACCGGTATCGTGCCCGGCATGAACGGCAAGTCCGATATCAACGTCTTCAACGGCACTGAGGCAGCCTGGAAAAAGTGGCTGCGGCAGAACACCCGTTGACACCGGCTCTACCGCCTGCTTTTCGACGTCCCATGCGCACCTACCTGCAGCCACTGGGATATTTACGCCGGAAACAGTCGAAGAGCCGCCTGCGCTCCGGGCTGCTCGCGGCCCTGCTGCTCGGCGCTACGGCGATGCCGGCGGCGGCGCAGGAATGCGGCGGCGACTTCGAAACCTGGAAGCAAGGCGTGGCGGCGGAAGCCAAGGCAGCCGGTGTCGGCGCTGTCGGCCTTAACGCGCTGGAGGCCGCCACCATCGACGACAAGGTGCTCGCGCGTGACCGCGCCCAGGGCGTCTTCGCCCAGACCTTCATTCAGTTCTCCAACCGCATGATCTCGGCCTACCGGCTGAAGCAGGGCGCGGCCAATCTGAAGAAATACGCCGAAATCTTTGCGGGCGCCGACCAGCAGTTCGGTGTCCAGGCGCCGATCATCACCGCCTTCTGGGGGCTGGAGACCGATTTCGGCGCCGTACAGGGCGATTTCCACACGCTGAGCGCCTTGGTGACGCTGTCGCATGACTGCCGCCGCCCGCAGCTGTTTCGGCCGCAACTGCTGCCGCTGTTGACGCTGATCGATCGCGGCGTCGTTCCGGCCGACGTCACCGGCGCCTGGGCCGGCGAGATCGGCCAGACGCAGATCCTGCCTTCCGACTATCTCGCGCGCGGCGTCGACGGCGACGGCGACGGCATCGTCGACCTCAGGCGCAGCGTACCCGACGTGATCATGACCACGGCCAACAAGGTGCTGTCGCGCGGCTGGAAACGCGACCAGCCGTGGATCGAGGAAGTGCGCGTGCCCGAGGACATGCCCTGGGAGCAGACCGGCCGCACCAACAAGCTGCCGCTGTCTCAATGGGCCGCGTGGGGCGTCACCAATCCCGATGGCACGCCGCTGATCGACAATGGCCTGAAGGCCGGCCTGGCGCTGCCGATGGGCCGCAAAGGTCCGGCCTTCCTCGCCTACGACAATTTCGACGTCTATCTCGAATGGAACCAGTCCTTCACCTACGCGCTGACCGCCGCCAACTTCGCCAGCCGGCTGGCCGGGGCAAAGCAGTTCGACCCGCGCAATCCCGAAACCGGGCTCAATGGCGACCAGATGAAGGAATTGCAGACCAAGCTCGAAGCCAGGGGCTATGACGTCGGCACCGTCGACGGCATTCTGGGCACCAACACCCGCGAAGCCATCCGCAAGGAACAGATGCGGCTCGGCATGCCGGTCGACGGCTGGCCGACGCCGGAGCTTTTGGGGAAACTGTGAGTAGAATCTGCCCAAGCTGGGTTCCTTATTCCCTACTCCTTGCCCGGACGAAGTCGATAAATGCCCGCAAAGCCGGGGGGACGTGCCTCGAACTCGGGTGATACAGGAAGAAGCCTGGAAAGCTGGGCGACCAGGGCTCTAGAAATCTCATCAGCCTGCCCGCATTGATCCAGGACTGGACCTGATAGTCGATCATGTAGGCAACGCCTGCTCCACCCAGCGCCGCGTTCAGCATCAGCTCGGTGTCGTTAACAGTCAGGCTGCCCTCGACGGCGATTTCCAGAGACCGTTTGCCGCGCGCGAACTCCCATCGATAGAGGTTGCCGCCACCAGGCCACTGGAATGTTATGCATTGGTGCTGATGCAACTCCTGCGGATGGCGCGGTATGGCCCGATTTTCGAGATAGACGGGAGCGGCCACCGCCGCCATCTGCAAATCCCCGCTCAGTTTCACTGCCACCATGTCCTTCTCCAGCCGCTCGCCAAGCCTGATTCCGGCATCGAACCGTCCTCGAACAATGTCGGTCAGCGTATCGTCGACGATGACGGTCAGCGCGATATCAGGATAGGCGCGTTGGAAGTCGCCAAGGATCGGGCCGATGAACCGCACCGCGGCAACACGCGGCACGTTTATTCGTAGCGAACCCGCCGGCCGATCACGCGCGGCTTGAATGTCCGCTACGGCGCCCTCCAGCTCTTCGAACGCAACGGCAAGGCGCGCAAACAGCGTCTCGCCGGCACCAGTGGGTGAAACACTACGCGTCGTGCGATTCAGCAACCTGATGCCGATGCGAGCCTCCAGTTGCCGAATCGACTGGCTGAGCGCCGGCGGGGAAACACGCAGCCGGGCGGCGGCGCGGACGAAACTACGCTCTTCCACGATTGCGGCGAATGCCTTGAGCTCGGCGAATTCAGAACCGCGCATTGTGTATCCCTAGATTAACAAGCTAGTCAGATAATAGGCCATTATCTGATCAGTTGCATGGCCCTATTTCTCGACTAGCGGACCCGTCAGATGAAACCGGCACGGGCCTGAATGATTGAAGGAAACGTATCATGCCCAAGTCCTTGCAAGGCAAAACCGCACTCGTCACCGGCAGTTCGCGCGGCATTGGGCGAGCCATCGCCGAAGGACTCGCCTCCAAGGGCGCTGCCGTCGTCGTCAACTATGTCGGCAACCACGAAGCCGCTGACGAGGTCGTGGCCGCCATCGCCGGCAGGAGAGGAAAGGCGATCGCCGTCCAGGCCGACATATCAAGCGTCTCGGATATTCATCGCCTGTTTGACGAGGCTGAGAGTGAGTTCGGCGCGATCGACATCGTGGTTGCCAATGTCGGCGTCGCCGTCATCAAGCCTCTGACGGAGGCAACCGAAGCCGATTTCGACCATGTCTTCGGCACCAATGCCAAGGGCACCTTCTTCGTGCTTCAGGAAGCAGCGCGCCGTGTGCGAAACGGTGGCCGCATCATCGCGGTCTCCACCGGCGGCACCAAGATGTTCTTCACGCAAACGGCGCTCTATCTCGGCAGCAAGGGCGCCGTCGAACAATTCGTCCGTGTGCTCTCGCGTGAACTCGGACCGCGCGGCATCACCGTGAATGCGCTGTCGCCTGGCTTCACCGACACGGACCTGCTTCCCGAGCGCGATCGCGCCGTGGCGGCCGGCATGTCTCCATTTGGCAGGATCGGCGCGCCCCGCGACGTTGCCGATGTCGCGGTCTTCCTGGCCAGCGACGAGGCCCGCTGGCTGACCGGCGAGAATATCCAGGCCGGTGGAGGCGTCGCCTAATCCGCCATCGTCTCCAAACTCGCGAATCCCTGCGGCGCATCGCCTTCATCGAAGGGTGTCGTCACCTCGACGAAGGTATCGGGATAAAAGCCGTTGAAGCGGGTTCTTAGCGACAGCGAATAGGCGCCGATATGGCCGATCTCGATCCAGTCGCCGGTGTCGACGGTTTCCGGCAGCCAGAACGGCCGGGATAGAATGTCGACGGAATCGCAAGTCGCGCCGCAGACCTTGAACGGCACGATGTTCTTTTCCTCGCCATTGCGCGAGCGGATGGCCGGATCGGGGATGAAGCGCGCCGGCAGGGTGATCTTGCCGGTCCATGAATCCGACAGCGAAGCCCAGATGCCGTCATTGATGTAGAGCCGCTTGCCCTTGCGCAGCAGCACGCGCACGATCAGCGACAGGCAGCGCGCCACGATCACCCGGCCGGGCTCGGCCACCAACGGGATCTGGTCGAACTGGTATTCCCTGAGGTCGCCCGACAGCCGCGACATGATCTGGCCGAGCGACGGCATCTCGATCTGCTTGCGATTGGGGTCATGGCCGTACTCGGCGGGAAAGCCGCCGCCGACATCGAGCCCCGCAATGTCGAAGGTCAGCCGGTTGCGCACCCAATCGGCGGAGGCCAGCGCCCGTTCATAGGTGTCGGGATCCTCGATCTGGCTGCCGACATGGAAGCATAGGCCGACCTTGTAGCCGGTGCGGTTGAGCCGCTCGGCGAGTTCCACCGCATAGGCCGGCCCGGCGCCGAATTTCTTCGACAGTTCATAGGCCGCCGAACCCTTGGTCTGGATTCGCACGAACACGCTGATGGAGCCCGGATCGATGTCAAGCGCCCGCACCACCCGCGTCAGCTTGGTGATCTCGTCCTCATGGTCGAGCGAAATGACGCGGATGGCGTATTTTTCCAGCGCAAGCTTGATGTCCGACTGCGCCTTGACCGGATGCATGTAGAGCATCTCGGCGTCGGGTGAGACGGCGCGCACTGCGGCGAACTCGCCGGGCGAGGCCACATCGAAGGCGGTGACGCCGGCTTCGACCAGCGCCTTCAGCACGATCTGCTCGCCATTGGTCTTGACTGCGTAGGCTGTCTTGCCGGGAAACATGCCCATGAACTGTTTGGCATCCGCCTTCAGCACCTGCGGGCGAAAGCAGTAGACCGGATCGTCCGGCCGAAGCGCCAGCGCCGCCTCGCGGGCATTCTCGAATCGCTGCATGGACGAATCCCCTGACTTCTCGGCTGCGCACAATTAATCCAAGCTAGCGGCCAAAGAAAACAATTCTGTGTCTGGCGGGCACTGACCCAGCGGCGCATCCTGCTGGCAGCACTGTTGCCAGCAATCAGGTTTCGGGTGGCTCTTGTCGCCGGACCCGATATGCCTTCTGCCTGAGTGGCTGGCATTGATGCCGCGGGGAAGGACGTTCACGATGGCAATAGCCACGACAGCCGTGCAGCGCGGACCGATGACGGCAAGCGACTGGGGACAGCTTCTGCTGCTCGGCGCCATCTGGGGCGGCTCGTTCTTCTTTGCCCGCATCGCCGTTGCCGAAATGCA
Source organism: Mesorhizobium sp. M1004 (assembly GCF_040318795.1). Taxonomy (NCBI): domain Bacteria; kingdom Pseudomonadati; phylum Pseudomonadota; class Alphaproteobacteria; order Hyphomicrobiales; family Phyllobacteriaceae; genus Mesorhizobium; species Mesorhizobium sp. M1004. The sequence goes on along the minus strand of NZ_JAMYNB010000013.1, from coordinate 26,221 downwards.
CCCGCTGGTGCTGGTGCTGTTTCGCGTTGCCATTGCGGCCATTGCACTGCAGCTCTATCTCGGCATTCGCGGTCCGTCCTTCCGCCTCGCCTTCCCGCATGCCGGCCTGTTTTTCCTTTTGGCGCTCGCCAACAATGTCGTCCCGTTCTCGCTGATCTTTGCCGGCCAGACCGCGCTTGGCGCCGGCGTCGCATCGGTGCTCAATGCGACGACGCCGTTCTGGACGCTGATCCTCGCCAACGCGCTGACAGCGGACGAAAAGCTCTCCTGGAACAAGCTTGCCGGCATCGGGCTCGGCATCGCCGGCACCGCTGTCATGATCGGCCCCGGCCTGCTGGCCGGGCTCGGCGGCCCGGTCTGGGCGAAATTCGCGCTGATCGGCGCCTCGCTGTCTTACGCCGTCGCGCTGATGATTGCCCGCCGCTTCAAGGGCGTGCCCTCGCCGGTCATCGCCACCGGACAATTGACGGCGTCGACCATCATCATGATCCCGGTGGTGCTGCTCACCTATGGCCCGGCCGGCCTGTTCTCGGCCTCGCCGCCGGTCTGGACGGCGGTGCTGGCGCTGGCGCTGCTCTCCACCGCCTTCGCCTACATCCTCTATTTCAACCTCGTCGCCTCGGCCGGCGCCACCAACGCCTCGCTGGTCACGCTCATCGTCCCGGCCAGCGCCATCCTGCTCGGCCTCCTGTTCCTCGGCGAGCGGCTCGCTCTGTTCGAGTTCTGCGGCATGGCACTGATCGCGCTTGGCCTGGTGACGATCGACGGGCGGTTGTTTGGTCGGCGCTAATGCTGTCGACCAAAAGTGCGCAGCGGTTTTGGGACAACGACGCGCTTTAGCTCTGGTAGCGCTGCCATGCCTCGCTTTCGCCACGGGCGCGTCACAATTTATTCACAGGCTGCCAGCGGCTTTTGCCGAAGAGTTTCAACGCTTAACGACAGGTGGCAGGTCGCAAATTCCACAATCGCGTCGCATTGCAGCATATTTTCCGCTTGCCTGTGGCACAAATGCCCCTAGACTCCCATCCATAGCTCTTGAAGAAGGAGACTATGACATGGGACTTACGAGGCCAATCAACGCATTGATGATCTGTGCTGCATTTGCCTTCATTGGCGCCCTTATCATAGGTGTTCTTCCGTAACCGCCGGAGCGGAAGAAAACAGCAGCAATAGCCCACAAATTCGAAAGGCCGGGTGTTTCGCCCGGCCTTTTGCATTTCAGATTTCATACCACGATGAAGCTCAGGCGGCGGCGGATCCAGCTGCCTCTGTTTCGTGGGAGCGGATGCCGATCATATGGCAGATGGCAAACACCAGGTCGGCCCGGTTCATGGTGTAGAAATGGAAGTCGCTGACGCCGCGCTCGACGAGATCGAGCACCTGCTCGGCCGCCACGGCAGACGCCACGAGCGCATGCGTCTGCGGATCGTTGTGCAGCCCTTCGAAACGCTCGGCCAGCCATGCCGGCACCAGCGCGCCGCAGCGTGCCGAGAAATTGGCGACCTGGGTGAAATTGTGCACCGGCAGGATGCCAGGCACGATCGGGATGTAGATGCCGGCACGGCGCGCCTTCTCGACATAACGCTCGTAGAGATCGTTGTCGAAGAAGAACTGGGTGATCGCCCGCGTCGCGCCATTGTCGGCCTTGCGCTTCAGCATGTCGAAGTCGGTGGCGAAGTCGGGGCTTTCCGGATGCTTTTCGGGATAGGCCGAGACCGAGATGTCGAAATCGCCGGCGTCCTTCAGCGCTCCGACAAGTTCGGCGCCATTGGCATAGCCATCGGGATGCGGCCGGTAGGCCGTACCGACACCCGCCGCCGGATCGCCGCGCAACGCAACGAAGCGCTTCACGCCCATATTGGCGAATTCGCGGACCACGGCATCGACCTCATGGCGGGCGGCGTCGACGCAGGTCATGTGAGCCGCCGGCGTCAGCGCCGTCTCGTTCAGGATGCGCTTGATCGTGCGCGCCGTGCGTTCACGCGTCGAGCCGCCGGCGCCATAGGTCACCGAGACGAATCTCGGCTTCAGCGGCTCCAGCCTGGTGACGGTGTCCCAGAGCCTGGCTTCCATCTCGTCGGTCTTCGGCGGGAAGAACTCGAAGGAAACGCGCACCTTGTCGCCGATGTCGGGACGGCGGGAAAAGCGGAACTGGTTCATCAGGCGATTTCCCCCATAGGGTACGCTTTGGTGGGTTGGGTGTCATTTGAAGGCTCGGCCATCAGCATGCGGCGGTCGCGGCCGAGCCACAGCTTGACGGTGAGCCTGGCTTCGTTGCCGCCGCGCGGCTCGAATTCCTGGGCATCCTCGAGATCGAGCCCGGCATCGGCAAACCATTCGGAGATCTGGCGGTCGGAAAAGCCCAGCCTGACATGCGCATGCTGGTCGCGCAGGAATTCCAGTGCATGCGGCGCGAAATCGACGATCACCAGCCGGCCCGACGGGCGCAGCAGCCTTGCCGCCTCGCGGATGGCGCGGGCGGGATCGTCCAGATAGTGCAGCACCTGATGGATGGTGACGAGGTCGAAGGCGTCGCGCTCGACCGGCGGCGCGAAAATGTCGCCTTGGCGGACCTGGGCATTGGCGATGCCTGCCTTGTCGAGATTGGCCCGCGCCACCGTCAGCATTTCGCGCGACATGTCGATGCCGACACCGCGCCGGTAGAGCGGCGAAAATATCTCCAGCAGCCGCCCGGTACCGGTGCCGAGGTCTAGCATCGACTGGAATGGCCGCTTGCCGACCAGCTTGAGGAGTGCGGCTTCCACCGCGCGGTCCGGCACATGCAGCGAGCGGATGTGATCCCAGCTGGCGGCGTTCTCGGAGAAATACTCGGCGGCACGGTCCTGGCGCTTGCGCTTGACCGATGCCAACCGCTCGAGATCGCGCTCGACCTGTGGATCGGCGCCGCGAATGCCAGAGACCAGCCCCATGACGAAGTCGCGCGCGGAATCCGTATCCGACAGCCGGAAGAAGGCCCAGGAGCCCTCCTGGTAGCGGCCGATCAACCCGGCCTCCAGCAGCAGCTTCAAATGCCGCGACACCCGCGGTTGCGACTGGCTGAGGATCTCGGTGAGGTCGGACACGGTGAGATCGCCGCGCGACAGCAGCGCCAGGATGCGCAGCCGGCTCGATTCGGCCGCAGCCTTCAACGTATCCACCATCGTATCGAGCGAAACATGCATCGGCGCGTTCTCGTTGAAAAAGATATAAACATATGTTTATGTCAGCTTTGACGACATGGCAAGGCCTATGTCGCTTCCTGACAAGAAAATGCCGCACACATGGTCCCCGCCTGAGAGAACCGCTTTTCCCTGACGATCGGCTGGAAACTTGTGCTAGGGCGAAAGCCATGTTCGAGACGCGCGACGGCGAAAAGCTCCTGCAGACCGACCCGGCTGACATGCCGGCGGATGGCCATATCGTGTTCATCGGCCGCATCGCCTCGCCGTGGACATCCAGGCAAACCTGCCCGAAGAACATGCGCGCGGCGCGCGAGACAGGACAGGCGGCCACCGTTCTCATCGACCCACCCTATCGCGACGGCCTGCTTGCGCTGGAGCGGGCCAGCCACATCGTCATCCTGTCCTGGCTGCATCACGCGCCGCGGGCACTGATTGTCCAGAGACCCCGCCATGCGGCTGAGCCGAAAGGCGTTTTCTCGCTGCGCTCCCCTGCCCGGCCGAACCCAGTCGGGCTGCATATCGCCGGCCTGATCGCCGTCGACATCGACCACGGCCGCATCGCCATCGACGCCATCGATGTGCTCGACGGCACCCCGGTGATCGACATCAAGCCCTATTTCGCCTCGACCGACGCCTTTCCCGAGGCGACCATTGCCGGGCGTGACGAAAAATGAGCGCGCCCACCGGCCGCCGCCGCGCCATCGCCAAGGCGCTGACCGCACTGCTGCCCCTGGCGCCCTATGCCGATATGGAGAAAATCCGCACCGAGGCCGGCGCCGTGCACATGAAGACGCTGCCGCCGGGCATCGCGGTCTGGCTGGCGACGATCGCCCATATCAGGCACGGCCATACCGACTATGAAAAGCTGCTGGCCGAGGGCTATGACCGCGACTCGGCGCGGTTCTTCGTCATCGAGCAAACAAACATGGTGCTGACCCGTTGGCGCGCCACGCGCCTGCTCGATGCAGAGGACGAAGAGGAATAACTTCAGCTACCGTCGCTTCAATACGGCAACCGCATTGTAGGGCTGGCCGTCGGCCTGGCCAACCCAGGTCCAGGACAGGTTCCCTTTGAAAAATCGGACGGTGATGCCGCCACCGTCGATGCACTTGTCCTGGCCGTAGCTGATGTTTTCCCGGTATTCCGCCGAACTGTCGTCGCGAGAAATCTGGGTCAACGATCCGCCGCAGCCGAGCGACGGATAGTCGATCGACGCGGCGCCATCGCCGATTGTCATTGCGATCGCCCAATCGGCGCCGGCAGCACCGGCCGGACTTTGATGACCGCTGCCGGTCCAGACGCCGTTGAGCCCCGCCGCGTTGACCACGCAAGGCACGTTCTGAAAGATCGGCGTCAGCTCGCTGCCCGTCTTCTCGCAACGATAGGTCTGGCCGTTCTGGCACAGCGCCTCGCCCTCGCGAGCGCATTGCGCGAAGGCATGGCCAGTGACGAAGACGAGGAAAATTGCAAAGCTGATGGTCCGAAAAGATCTGCCCATTTTGCCCCTCCCGGCCGGATATTTTCAAGCCGGACCATAGGGCATATCGAATGTGCTACCTAGGACAAACAGCGATGGTTGGGTGGCCCTATGCCGCCTGCAGGGGACCACTAGCTTGAATCTGCCGCATCAAGCCGAAGGGACCAATCGCCATGAACCGAAGCGCAGCAGCCGGTAGCATTGTGCCATTGCCGGCTTTGTCGGATCGCCATATCGATCCGCATTCCTATCCCGACGGCATCGCCTTTCTCGATGGTCAGTATCTGCCGATGTCGCAAGCCAAGATCTCGGTGCTGGATTGGGGCTTTCTGCATTCCGACGCCACCTACGACACCGTGCATGTCTGGGACGGGAGCTTCTTCCGACTCGACCTGCATCTCGACCGCTTCTTCGCCGGCTTGCAAAAACTGCGCATGACGATCCCGTCCGACCGCGATGGTGTGGCCGAGATTCTGCACAATTGCGTGGCGCTGTCGGGCCATCGCGCCGCCTATGTCGAAATGCTGTGCACACGCGGCGCCTCGCCGACCTTCAGCCGCGATCCGCGCCAGGCGGTCAACCGCTTCATGGCCTTCGCAGTTCCCTTCGGCTCGGTCGCCAATGCCGAGCAGTTGCGGCGCGGCCTGCATGTCGCCATTAGCGACAAGGTGCGCATTCCGCCGGTCTCGATCGATCCGGCGATCAAGAACTACCACTGGCTCGACCTCGTGCGCGGCCTCTACGACGCTTATGACCGTGGGGCCGAAACCGCATTGATTCTCGACTTCAACGGCAATGTCGCCGAAGGCCCCGGCTTCAACGTGTTCTGCGTCAAGGACGGCAGGCTGTCGACGCCAGCCGCCGGCGTGCTGCCCGGCATCACCAGGCGCACCGTCTTCGACCTCTGCGCCGAGGCAGCGCTTCCCACCACGGCCGTCGACGTCAGCGTTGCCGCGCTGAAGGCTGCCGACGAAGTCTTCATCACTTCCACCGCCGGCGGCATCATGCCGGTGACAGTGATCGACGGCGCTGCTGTCGCCGACGGCAAGATAGGCGGGATCACAAAGCGCTTGATGGCGCTCTACTGGCAAAAGCATGACGACCCGGCCTGGTCGAGCCCGGTGCGCTATCCCTGACCGGCGAAGGTCCTGCTCCACACGATGACGTGACCAAAAAGATTCCCCCTCGCCTCTGGAAAATCGCTCGACGCACCGTATATCGCGGAAGCGGAGAAGCCTCCGCTTCCCAGTTCACGGCCCGCATGGGCAAGGATTCCACGTCATGACAAGCAAGGTTTGGTTCATCACCGGATCGTCGAAAGGCTTTGGCCGAGTCTGGGCCGAGGCCGCACTCGCTCGCGGCGACCGTGTCGCCGCAACCGCGCGCGATGCCGGCACGCTCGCCGATCTCGTCGCGAAATACGGCGATAATGTCGCCGCGATCAAGCTCGACGTCACCGACAAGAAGGCTGTCGATGCGGCCATCGCCGAGGCGCACAAGCGCTTTGGCCGGCTCGACGTCGTCATCAACAATGCCGGCTATGGCCATTTCGGCGCCATCGAGGAAGTCAGCGAACAGGAAGCCCGCGACCAGATCGAAACCAATGTGTTCGGCGCGCTCTGGGTCACCCAGGCGGCTTTGCCGATCATGCGGGCGCAGGGCTCCGGCCACATCATCCAGATCTCGTCGATCGGCGGCGTCAACGCCTTTGCGTCGCTCGGCCTTTACCATGCCTCGAAATGGGCGCTCGAAGCCTTCAGCCAGTCGCTCAGCATCGAGGTCGCCGAATTCGGCATCCATGTGACGCTTGTCGAACCGGGCGGCTTCTCCACCGATTGGTCCGGCGCCTCGGCCAAGGTCTCCAAAGCGATCGAGGCTTACGCGCCGGCCCGCGCCAAGATGGCGGAACGCCGCGCCAACTCGGTCGCCGGCGACCCCGAGGCCACCGGACCGGCGATGCTTGAAATCGTCGACGCGGCCGAGCCGCCGCTGCGCGTCTTCTTCGGCGATGGCGGCCTGCCGATGATCAAGCAGGAATACGCCAACCGCATCGCGCTGTGGGAAAAGTGGGACCACGTTTCCGTCGAGGCGCAGGGCGCCAAGAAGAACCGCAAGGCGGCCTGAGCGCGTCTTGAAATCCGGCTGCGTCGCCCCGGCGGCGCAGCCCTTGCCCTAGCCCGGTGCTAGGATCGATAAATCCACTGCTCGGGCACTCGCACCGAGATCTCTTCCCCTGTTGTCATACGACCCGGTTTCTCGACCCAGGCAACGAGGCCGCGCAGCCGTTTCGCCGCCTTCGGGAAGGCCAGCGCGCCGGCCTCCCGATCGGCCATCCCGGCGTTTTCGGCAATCGAACGTCCGGCAAGGCGGCAAGGTCCGTTCTGCGCATCGACCTTGATCGTCACGCCACCTCTGAAGAACAGCAGCGTGCCTGACGGCAGCATCGAGAGATGCGGCACGCCTTCGATCAGCAGATTGGCGCCGATCCATTCCGGCTTGATCTCGGCCAGCCCCATCCGCTCGGCAACGACGGCGAGTTCATCCCCTGCTACGATTGATATCTGCCGCTCGTTGCGGATTTCGGTGCCGCGCGGATACCAGGGTTCGCGACCGCCCGAACGACGGGTGGCGCCGGCGTGGAAGTCGCCGTCGATGCCTTCGAAACCGAGCTGCAATGCTTCCACCGGGCGCGTCTGGAAGTGATTCGACGGTGCGGCGTAGAGCGCCGTCACCCTGGCTACGAGTTTTCGCGCTGAAATGATCTCGATCGGAGCCTCAGGGAAAAGATCCAGCATGGCTTACTCCTTGTGCAAGGCGGCATTAGCGATAGCCATGAGCCCGGTCCAGTCCAAAGCAATGATGATCCGATCAAGCGGGCTGATGGCAGCCGATCACGATCTTCTTACCGCGGATCGCATATCCTATCGTACTGCGCCGCATTGCCGCCGTGCTGCACCGGCCTCATGGTGAGACAAGTCTGCGGAGGTTTCCATGCGTCCCGGGACTGCAATCGCGCTGCTTTGGCTGATCTGGGTCGTGTCCTGGTTTCTAGCCGCCTTCTGGGCCGACCCGGCGAAAAAGCGTGCCGGCATCCAGGAGGAGCTTCGCTATCGCGCTTTGTGGTTGATCGGCGCGGTGCTGCTGTTCATTCCCGCGCATGGCTATGCCGGCCGGCTGCGATTCTGGTTTCCGACCCTTGCCGAAGCGTGGATCTGCGCAGGGCTTGTTGCCGTTGGCCTGTTGTTCGCCTGGTGGGCGCGGTTGCATCTCGGCCGTCTCTGGTCGGCTTCGGTGACGGCCAAGGCCGAGCACCGTGTCGTCGACACCGGTCCCTACAGAATGGTCCGCCACCCGATCTATACCGGACTGCTTCTGGCGATGCTTGCCACAATGGCGGCCAAAGGCACGGTCTGGGGAATCGCCGGCGCGATTCTTCTCACCATCGGCATCGTCATGAAGGCAAGGCTGGAGGAACGCTTTCTGCGCGGAGAACTCGGCAACGCCTATGATGACTATGCCCGCAGCGTACCGATGCTGGTGCCGTTCATGCCGGCCTGATTACAGCATCCGCAAAAGCGCGCCACCGATCGAATAGCCGGCGCCGAAGGCGCACAGCACGCCGAAATCGCCGGGCTTCATGTCGGCGTGGTTTTCCGACAGCGCGATGATGGCGCCAGCGCCGGCGGTGTTGCCGAGCCGCTCCAGCACCATCGGCGCGCGGTCATGGTCGACCTCGTGGCCGAAGGCCAGTTTCAGGATCATGGCGTTCATTCGCGCATTGGCCTGATGCAGCCAGAATCGCCTGATGGCTTGCGGCGTCAGCCCGTGCTCGGCGAGGAATTCGACAATGAATTTGTGGCCGGCGACGGTGACTTCCTTGAACACCTTGTTGCCGACCTGTTTGATCAGATTGCCTTCGAGGTTGATCATGTAAGGATCGTCCTGGGCGGTGCGGGTGTGATAGCCCAGATTGGTGCGGATATTGTTCGACATCTGCGTCCAGGTGCGCGTGTCCAGCACCTCGAAACGCCCCGGCCGCCTCTCGCCCTCGCCCAGCCCCTCGACCACCATCGCCACCGATGCATCGCCGAAGATGAAATGCGTCTGCCGGTCGCGGAAATTGAGATGGCCGGTGATGATCTCCGGCGTGACCACCAGCACGCGCTTGTGCGCGCCCGCCCGGACCAGATTGGCCGCAATGTGCAAGGCGGCCGCGGCCGATGAACAACCAAGCCCCATGTCGAAGCCGGCGCCCTTGGTGCCCAGCGCCTCCTGCATTTCGATGGCGATCGCCGGATAGGGCCGTTGCTGGTGCGAGGCCGAGCAGATCACCAGGTCGATGTCGGACGGCTTCAGGCCGGCATGGTCGAGCGCCTTCCGGGCCGCGGCCACTCCAAACTCGGCCTGCAGCGACAGCGCATCATCGGGCCGCGCCGGAATGCGCGGCGCCATGCGGGTCGGATCGAGAATGCCTTCGCGCTCGATGACATGCCGGGTCTGGACGCCTGAGGCATGGACGATGAAGGCGCTGTCGGATTTTTGCAGCAGCGTCTCATCCGGGCCTTGCCGGCGCGCATTCTCCGTGTCGACCCAAGCGTTGAAACTGGCGACCAGTTCTTCATTGGTGATCTTGGCTTCAGGGATTTCAACGCCGATGCCGCTGATGATGACGCGATGCATATCCAGTCCGTCCATGCGCAGGCGTTGTCGTTCTCATGTGAACGACCAGGGGGCGCGACACAACACTTTTCTCACCCCACCGGTTTACGCCGGCTTAAACCATAGGCTGTGGCCGGATGTCATCGGGAGTGCTAGCCGGCCCGCTTGGCGACGATGAAAATGCGCGGGAAGCGCAGCAGCACCTTGCCGTTTGCGGTCTTCGGATAGGCCTTGGCAATTTTGGCCGTGTAGCTGTCGAGGAAGATCTTGCGCTCGTCGGCGTCCAGCGGATCGAGGAAAGGCTTCAGCCCCGTCGACTTCACCCATTCGACGATCGCCTCGGCGTCGGTCAGCGGATGATTGTAGGCCGTATGCCAGATATCCACCCGGTCGGAGAGCGGCGACAAGAGATCATAATAGAACGACACCGCCGGCAGCGGTCCGCGCGCAGCACCTGCCATCTTGGCGGCGAACGGCATTTCGGCGGCCGTCTCGCGCATCACCTGATGCGACGGCTCAAGCAGATTGTCGGGCATCTGGACGGCGAGCGCGCCACCGGGGGCGAGAAAGCCCATCAGCCGCTGAAACACTACCGGGTGGGTGGGCAGCCACTGGAATACCGCGTTGGCGAAGATGACGTTGACCGGCTCGGCCGGTCGCCATGTCGAGGCATCGGCGAGGTCGAAATTGACGCTGGGCAGGCGCGCCTTCGCCTTCTCGATCATGTCGGGAGAGGTGTCGAAGCCGCTGATATCAGCATCCGGCCAGCGCTCGACCAGCAGCTCGGTCGAATTACCCGGGCCGCAGCCGATGTCGACCACCCGGCGCGGGAAATCCACCGGCACCTGCGCAACAAGATCGCGCGCCGGCCGTGTGCGCTCATCCTCGAATTTCAGATATTGGGCGGCTGACCAGTCGGTCATTCAAGCTTTCCTCGTATCAGTTGAGAAATTCGCCGCCCCGGTTGCTCCCTTACCGCGTCAGCCTCTTGTAGGTCATCCTGTGCGGGTTGACGGCTTCGGGGCCGAGACGACGGATCTTGTCCTGCTCGTAGTCCTCGAAATTGCCCTCGAACCATTCGACATGACTGTCACCTTCAAAGGCCAGGATGTGGGTGGCCAGCCGGTCGAGGAACATACGATCGTGCGAGATGATGACGGCGCAGCCGCCAAAGTTTTCCAGCGCGTCTTCGAGCGCCGCCAGCGTTTCGGTGTCGAGATCGTTGGTCGGTTCGTCGAGCAGCAGCACATTGCCGCCGGTCTTCAGCATTTTTGCCAGATGCACGCGGTTGCGCTGGCCGCCGGAGAGGTTGCCGACCTTCTGCTGCTGGTCGCCGCCACGGAAGTTGAACGATGCGCAATAGGCGCGGGTGTTGGCCTCGAACTTGCCGAGCTTGACCACTTCGGCGCCGCCCGAGATTTCTTCCCAGACGGTCTTTGACGGATCGAGCGCATCGCGGCTCTGATCGACATAGCCGAGCTTCACCGTTTCGCCGATGCGGACAGAGCCGGCATCCGGCGTTTCCTGGCCGGTGATCATGCGGAACAGCGTCGTCTTGCCGGCGCCGTTCGGGCCGATGACGCCGACGATGCCGCCTGGCGGCAGCTTGAATTCCAGGCCTTCGATCAACAGCGTGTCGCCAAAGCCCTTCGACAGGCCTTCCGCCTCGATCACCACATTGCCGAGCCGTTCGCCATGCGGAATGACGATCTGCGTATCGCTCGGACGCCGCTTGTCGGCTGCATCCAGCAGGTCCTGGAACGCCTGGATACGCGCCTTGGACTTGGTCTGGCGAGCTTTCGGGCTGGACTGGATCCACTCGCGTTCGCGACCGATGGCACGCTGGCGGGCGTCGTCCTCGCGGCCTTCCTGCTTGAGGCGCTTGGCTTTGGCTTCGAGGTATTTGGTGTAGTTGCCCTCATAGGGGATGCCGCGGCCGCGATCGAGCTCGAGAATCCATCCGGTGACATTGTCGAGGAAATAGCGATCGTGGGTGATGATCATCACCGCGCCGGGATAGGCGCGCAGGTGTTTTTCCAGCCACGCCGTGGTCTCGGCGTCGAGATGGTTGGTCGGTTCATCGAGCAGCAAGAGGTCGGGCTGACGCAGCAGCAGCTGGCAGAGCGCGACGCGGCGGCGCTCACCGCCCGAAAGCTTGGTGACCTCGGAATCCTTGGGCGGGCAGCCCAGCGCTTCCATCGCCATCTCGACCTGCTGTTCGAGATCCCACAGGTTCAACCGGTCCATCTCGTCCTGGAGCTTGGCGGACTCGTCAGCCGTCTCGTCGGAGTAGTTCATCATCAATTCGTTGTAGCGCTCGATGATGGCGGTCTTGGCGGCGACGCCTTCCATGATGTTCTCGAACACCGTCTTGTTGGCATCGAGCGCCGGCTCCTGCGCGAGATAGCCTACGGTGGCGCCTTCGGCGAGCCAGGCTTCGCCGTTCCACTCCTTGTCGAGCCCGGCCATGATCTTGAGGATCGTCGACTTGCCCGAGCCGTTGGGGCCGAGGATGCCGATCTTGGCGTCGGGATAGAAGGAGAGATGGACATTCTCAAGCACCTTCTTGGTGCCATAGGCCTTGTTGAGGCCGGCCATGTGATAGATGAACTGGCGTGCCACGCGCGCTTTCCTTGATGATTGACCGAAATGTCGGATTGAATGGAGGTTGGCCGCTATGTAGGCGATGCCGGGCCGAACGGCAATCGCTTTTGCATTTCAAGCCGGGTGTACACCGCACGTTAAGTTTTCCGCCGGTTGTAGGGAGCGTTGAAATCCCCGGTTAACCCTTCAGCGTCAAAACAGGATCGATCGCTGGCCTGTCGCGATCGAAAGTAAAGATCGGACCGAAGGTAGTGCTGAACAGTTTCCTGCTCCTTGCCGAAGCGGTCGTCTACTTCAGCGTCATGGTCACGCTGTTCCGCTTCAGGGATCGCATCGGCCTCGGCGTCTTCGTCTGCGCGCTCGGCGCCATGCATTTCCTCGAAACCTATCTCGCCAGTGTCTTCTACGTCGCCCTGCCCTTCGGCATGGTCTCGCCAGGCTCGGCGGTGCTGTTTTCCGGCAAGCTGGTGATGCTGCTTCTGCTCTACATGAAGGAAGATGCGGCCACGGTGCGCCAGCCGATCTATGGCCTTTTGCTCGGCAACGCCTTGATGATCGGGCTGGTCCTGATCCTGCGCCTGCACGATATTTCAGCCCTTTCCGACGGCAAGCTTCCCGATATCGGTTTCATCGACCAGTTGGGCTGGCTGATGGTGTGGGGCACGACGCTGCTCTTCATCGACGCCATCCTGATCATCCTGCTTTACGAAAAGCTCGGGCGTTATCTGCGCAAGGCGCCGTTCTCCCGCATCCTGATTTGCGTCGCCTGCGTGCTCACCTTCGACCAGGCCGGATTTTTCACCGCCCTGCATTTCGTCGCAGGCGCACCGATTGCGGTCTTCTTCGGCGGCTGGTTGGCCAAGATGGGTGCCGCTTTTGCCTACAGCGCCATGCTTGTCGCCTACCTCAGATGGTTCGAAACGCGTCAGGTCGTGGCACCCCGCGGGCTGTCCGACGTCTTCGACACGTTGACCTATCGCGAGCGCTACGAAGCCCTGGTCGAACATGTCGGCCGCGACGGCCTCACCGGCCTCTTGCACAGGGGACGCTTTGACAGCGACGGCGAACGTCTGGTTGCTGTCAGCCTGCGCACGGCCCAGCCGCTCAGCCTGCTGATCGTCGACGTCGACCATTTCAAGTCGATCAACGATCGCTTCGGCCATGCCGAGGGCGACAGGGTGCTGAGATCGATCGCCCAGGTACTGACCCAGGCGGCCGGCGCGCACGATCAGGTTTTCAGGATCGGCGGCGAGGAGTTCGCCATCCTTTGCTCGCAGCCGCATGCGGTCGCCAGGTTGCTCGGAGAAAACCTCCGCCAGGCCGTCAAGGCGTGCGTAAACCGGTTCGACATCAGCGTCAGCGCCGGCATCGCTACTGTCGACGAGACCGTAGCCTCGCTTGCCGATCTCTTCGCCCTTGCCGACGAGCGTCTCTACAGGGCCAAATCCACCGGGCGTGACCGCGTCGTCGGCGAAGCGCATGACGATGCCGAAGACCTCAGTGCCTGGCCATTGTCCACACGTGGCGTCAGCGGATAAGGCTGTCAGCTCCGCTTGCGCTGCTGCAACGCGCCGACCGCAACTGAAACGGCTATCAGCGCGATGGCCAGCCATTTCAGCGTGGTGATGATCGGACTGGCGTCGATGTCATAAGCGATGAACAACAGAATGCCGGGCACCAGCAGGCCGCACATGACCAGCATGATGCGGTTGATCTGCCAAGACACTTTTGCCGCCAGCGCTTCGTCACCGGCTTCGCCGACAAGACCGGCGCGCATCTCCCGGGAGATGGCCAACGCGCTCGACAGGCGCATGGAGATCGGCAAGCCGAGCCCGATTATGAGGAAGGCACACGCCGCCAGCAGAGCCGAGAATTTGAGCGCGCTGGTCTCGGCCGGCACCGGAAACAAAAGTGTCGCCAGCGGCAGGAAGACACAGACGATGCCGAGCGCGGCAATGGCGATGAAGATCGCGGCATTGACCCAAGTGAACAGCTGGTAGCGGCCTGCCCCGATCGGCGCGGCAAGCACGCGCATGCGCGCCCACTCGGCATCGGTATAGGAAAAGCCCGGCCATTCCATGCGGCCGTCTTTTATGGCTGTCATTCCCCTGGCCCAGAAAGCCAGCCGCGCCAGCCCGCCTGATGTCATGCCACTCATCGCCACCCCCGCCGAATGAAACACATCCAGACCGTATCACCGCGTCACTGCTAAGCGACAGACGGATATCCTACTGGAACCCGGCCGCATCGACCGAACCCTTCGGACAGCCCGCCTTGGTCGTCGGCGCCGAGGCGAGCATGAGAGTGCCCAGCGAACTGTCGGGGCCGATCGGGCCGGTCAGGCCCAGCGTCAGCTCGCCGATCAGCCGCCTGCCGCTCGACGGATCGACCAGGCAGGAGACACGCACCCGCGCGCCCGCCCCGGCGCCGAAGGCGCTGTCGAAGGTGCTGCGGATCTGGTCCGAAGTCAGTTGCTTGCCGACGTTCCTGGTGAAGAGCTCGCGCACAGGCGAGGCATTCACCGCCCGCATCAGGTTCAGCGCCTCGGCAAAATACTCCTGCTGGCTCTTGCCGTAGCAGGTGCCGTGCTTGATCCATTCATGCCGTTCGAGCTTGGAGGCGGTGCCAGGCATCACCTGGTCGAGTTCGGCGCGCGTATTGGCATCGAGGTTGACCGGCGGCAGGTCTGCCCAATGGGCCGGATTGTCATTGGCCTTGTCGCTCGCCGGCACCTGGCAATAGAAATTGCCGTTCGGCTGCGGCCAGAGCCCATGCAACGTGAAATGCGACGCGTCGAAGCCGCCCGCCGTCTGCGCCTGGCATTCGGGCTTGCTCGACTTGGTTTCGCAGAAGGCCGGCTGCCAGCTCAGCGCGAAAACATATTCGGGTTTTCCTGAAGCCGGCGCCGCAGGCTTGCCCTGATCGGCGGGCGCGGCCGGCTCAGTCGACGCGCTGCCGCCTGAGACATGGCCGCAGCTGATCTTGACCCAACGGCGCTCAGGATCGGCGCCCGGCACGCGGATGAGGTAATGCGTCGGCGCATCCTTGTTGCCGGCCAGGAGATCGTAGCTCTGTCCAGCCGTTGTCGCGATATTGCCGGGGTTCTTGCCGCTCTTGATCGCCTGCGTTGCTGGACAGGCGGCATCGGCCACGAAGGAGCCGCTCATCTTCACATCGGCACGCGCTAGGCCGACACCGGCCAGCGCCACCAACACCGCACCCCATATCGCCGACATCCGCATTCCAGCACTCCTAGCGTTTCATAGCGCAAGCTAGAAACGTGTGACATGTCAGAATTACGATTTCTTTCGTCCGCCGCAAAAAACAATCGCTCGGTCGATCAGACCCCGCCCTCCTCGACCCGCTTCGTCAACATACGCAGCAGATCAAGCGCTGTCTCGAGCGCGCGAGCCTCGATGCCCTCGCTGATGCGGTTGGCCCAGACATGCTGGCGCGTGCCGATATCCCGGATCGCGGCCCGGCCGGCATCGGTCATCGCCAGGAGCTTCGCGCGGCGGTGCGCCGGGTTGTCCGCATAGGCGGCAAGCCCTTCGGCGGCCAGAATGTCGGCAAGGCGCTGCACGCTCTGGCGGGCAAGCCCCATGTCGCGGGCAATGTCGGCCACCGATTTCGGCTCCTTCAGCACCGCGCCCAGAACCTGCCAGCGCGCCGCCGTCAACCCGGCAGGCTCGGCCAGCCGGTCGGCCGCGTCGAGAAACGCGCCATTCAGCCGGAACACGGCAAGCACCAGTTCGGTGAGCACATCTCCGGCTTCGGTCCTGCTTGTCATTTCTGGCCGGCCTCGATGGTGGAAACGAAAGTGTTGACGGCTTCAGCCACCGCCTCCGGCTTGTCAAGCATCACCCAGTGGCCGGAACCGGCGACGGTTCTGTGGCCAATTCCGCTGCGCAGCCGAAACAGGGCCGCCGCATTGTCATTGGCCTCCGTGGCCAGCACGAAGATCGGCCCGTGATAGGCATCGAGCGTCGGTTCGGGATTCCATTCCGCCAGCGCCTTGCCGACGCCTGCCCGAGCCGCCAGATCGACCACCGCCGCATCGGCGAGGACCTGTTTGCGGACATCTTCATTGGAGCCGGCGATCGAGGTGTAATAAGCGCTCAGGACACCGCCGCCGTTTGGCCCCCCCAGATCGCGCACGAACCCGTCGCGAATCTCTTTGGGCAGGGCGCGCGGATCGGTCGCCGGATCGACCAGCAGGATGCCGGCAACACGGTCGGCATGGCCGGCGGCATAGGCGAGCGCGGCCCCACTGCCGCCGCTATGCGCAACGAGGACAAACCGCTTCAGGCCGAACGCATCGGCCACCGCACCAATATCGTCGGCACGGCCTTCATAGCCGTAGTCGGCATCAGCTGCAGGCGCCGATGCGCCATGGCCGCGAAAATCGAAGGCGACCGCCTCACGGCCACCTGCGGTGAGCTGCATCACCCGGTTCCACTGTGTGGCGCGGCTGCAATCGCCATGCGCGAACAGGATCGGCAGGCCGCCGCCGGATTTGATGTCGTAGCCGGCAAGCTGGCCCTGCGGGCCGGCAATGGTTGAGGTCTTCATGGTCGTCTCCCTGGTCTGGCTGGAAGCAATGCCGGGCAGGAGCATTGCGGATGAAAGGCTCGCCAGCAGAAACGCGCGGCGCGAAACGGTCGAAACGGTTTTCATGCTCATGTTCCCGATGTAATTTGACAGCATGCTGTCATATAGCCAAATTGACAGCACACTGTCAATAGTGACGCCGGCTGATTTCGACCTCCCCTTGACGTCGGTCACGCCGTCGCCCAACAGTCGCCAAGGGAGCGAGACATGGCATTTGACAAGCAGACGACGCTGGCCTCACCGACCGGGGCCACGCTCAATTTCTATGTGAAGCACGCGGGGGGCTCTCCACGCGCGGTAGTCCAGGTCAATCACGGCCTGGCCGAACACGCCGCGCGCTATGCCCGCTTCGCCGATTACCTCAGCACCCGCGGCTTTCATGTCTACGTCCACGACCATCGCGGCCATGGCGCGACCAAGGCGCCCGATGCCCCGCTCGGCAGATTCGCCGGCACAAGCGGCCCGGCCAAGGTGATCTCCGATGTCGACGCAGTCCACGATTTGATTGCGAAGGAGCAGCCCGGCCTGCCGGTCATCCTGTTCGGCCATTCGATGGGTGCGTCGGTGGCGCTCAACTACCTGCTGGCGCACTCGCCGCGCGTCCACGCCGCGGCGATCTGGAACGGCAATTTCTCACAAGGCCTGCTTGGTCAGCTTGCACTCGCCATCCTCGCTTATGAGCGCTTCAGGCTCGGCTCCGATGTTCCCTCACGCGTCTTGCCCAAACTGACCTTCCAGGCCTGGGGCAAGGCGGTGCCCAACCACAAGACGCCGTTCGACTGGCTGTCGCGCGACGAGGCTGAAGTGGCCAAGTACATTGCCGACCCGCTGTGCGGCTGGGATGCCTCGATCTCGATGTGGCGCGATGTCGTGGAGATGGCGCAGAAAGGCGGCAAGGATGCGGGCTTTGCCGGCATCAGGCGCGACCTGCCCGTCAGCATCGTCGGCGGCGAGAAGGATCCGGCCTCCGACTATGGCAAAGGCATCGATCATCTCACCAAGCGGATGCGCGCGATGGGCTTTTCGAATCTGGTTTCAAAGGTTTACGCCGACACCCGCCACGAAAGCCTGAACGAGGTGAACCGCGACACCGTTATGGACGATTTCGCTGCCTGGGCCGATAGCGTGCTCAAAGAGTGACATCGCTGGCCTACCGCAAGGCCCGTGACAGCGGCATCCCGGGTTGATAGAGGCTGCGGTTCCGACCCGTTTTTGGTGATTTATGGCTGAACCTCCGCTGAAAGGCGTCCGCGTCGTCGAACTCGCCCGCATCCTGGCCGGCCCCTGGGCAGGACAATTGCTGGCCGATCTCGGCGCCGATGTCATCAAGGTCGAGAGCCCCGAAGGCGGCGACGATACCCGCAAATGGGGTCCGCCCTTCGTCATGAGCCATGATGGCGAGAACCTGTCGGCCGCCTATTACCATTCCTGCAATCGCGGCAAGCGTTCCATCGCCGTCGATTTCTCGACATCGGAAGGGGCCGAGACGGTGCGCCGGCTGGTTGCCACGGCCGACATTCTGATCGAGAATTTCAAGCTCGGCGGCCTGAAGAAATACGGGCTCGATTACGAGAGCCTGAAGGCGATCAATCCAAAGCTCGTCTACTGCTCGATCACCGGCTTCGGCCAGGACGGGCCTTACGCCCCACGCGCCGGCTATGATTTCATCATCCAGGCCATGGCCGGCATGATGTCGATCACCGGCGAGGTCGGGCGCGAGCCGCAAAAGGCCGGCGTCGCTATTTCCGACATCTTCACCGGCCTTTACTCTGTGATCGCCATCCAGGCAGCGCTTCGCCATGCCGAAGAGACCGGCGAAGGCCAGCATATCGACATGGCGCTGTTCGACACGCAGATTTCCGCACTCGGCAACCAGAACCTCAACTATCTCGTCTCCGGCAAGGCGCCGGTGCAGATGGGCAATGCGCATATGAACATTGCGCCCTATGAGGTTGTCCCGGTCAGGGACGGCCACATCATCCTGGCGGTCGGCAATGACGGCCAGTTCGCCAAATTCTGCGCCGCCGTCGGTCTCGACCATCTCTCAGCGAATCCCGATTTCGCCACCAATCCGGCCCGCGTCGCCAACCGGGTGAAGTTGCGCGAGCACTTGATCGAGACGCTGAAGAATTGGGATCGCGACCCGTTGCTGGCCAGGCTCGAAGCGTCAAGCGTGCCGGCGAGCCCGATCAACGACATCGGCCAGATGTTTGCCGACCCGCAGACGATCGCACGCGGCATGCGCCTCGACCTCGACGATGGCCATGGCAATCGTCTGCCCTCGGTGCGCGCGCCGATGGTGATGTCGGGCACGCCGCTCGTCTATGAGCGTCCCTCGCCTCGCCTTGGCGAACATACCGAAGAAATTCTTGCCGAACTGGAGAAGTCTGGACGATGAAGACCGGTGGACAACTGATTGTCGACGCACTCGAGGCGAACGGCACCGACCGCATCTTCTGCGTGCCTGGCGAATCCTATCTCGCTGTGCTGGACGCGCTGCATGACTCGCCCATCCGCACCATTGTCTGCCGCCAGGAAGGCGGCGCCGCCATGATGGCCGACTGCCAGGGGCGGCTGACCGGCAAGCCCGGCATCTGCTTCGTTACCCGCGGCCCCGGCGCCACCAATGCGTCGGCCGGCATTCACATTGCCATGCAGGATTCGATACCCGTCATCCTGTTCATCGGCCAGGTCGCCAGCCACGCCAAGGAGCGGGAGGCTTTCCAGGAGGTCGACTACAAGCGCTTCTTCGGCGACATCGCCAAATGGGTGGTGGAGATCGACGATGCCGCGCGCATCCCCGAACTCGTCACCCGCGCCTTTGCTGTCGCGACATCGGGCCGCCCCGGCCCCGTCGTCGTCTCGCTGCCGGAGGACATGCTGACCAGTCTTGTCGACGCGCCCGCGGCCTTGCCGCACACGCCGGTCGAAACCCGGCCCGGCGAAGCCGAACTCGATGCTTTGGAAAAGCTTCTGGCCAAGGCCAAGCGTCCCTTCGTCATCCTCGGCGGCACACGCTGGGACGAGGAAGCGGTGGCACGTATGCGCACCATTGCCGAGGCCTGGTCGCTGCCGGTCGGCTGCTCCTTCCGCCGCCAGATGCTGTTCGACCATCTGCACCCGAACTATGCTGGCGATGTCGGCATCGGCATCAACCCGAAGCTGGCCACCGCCATCAAGCAGGCCGACCTGGTGCTGCTGATCGGCGGCCGCATGGGCGAGATGCCGTCCTCCGACTATACGCTGCTGAAGAGCCCTTACCCCGACCAGACGCTGGTCCATGTCCATGCCGACGCCGGCGAACTCGGCCGTGTCTACCGGCCGACCCTGGCGATCAACGCTGCGCCGTCAGCCTTCGTCGAAGCCTTCGCCAAGCGCAAGCCAACCTCCACGCCAGCCTGGGCGGATGAGACAGCGAAAGCACACGCTGCCTACCTCGACTGGTCGACGCCTCCTGAGACCGGCCCCGGCACGGTCCAGATGGGGCCGATCATGAACTATCTGGAAAAGATTTTGCCCGATGACGCCATTTTCACCAACGGCGCCGGCAATTACGCCACCTGGGTGCACCGCTTCCACCGCTTCCGCCGCTTCGCCACCCAAGGCGCGCCGACCTCCGGTTCGATGGGTTACGGCACCCCGGCTGCGGTCGCCGCCAAGGCGCTCCATCCCGACCGCACCGTGATCGCCTTTGCCGGCGACGGCTGCTTCCTGATGAACGGACAGGAATTCGCTACCGCCGTGCAATACGACCTGCCGATCATCGTTATCGTCGTGAACAACGGCATCTACGGCACCATCCGCATGCACCAGGAGCGCGACTATCCCGGCCGTGTCGTCGCCACCGATCTGAAGAACCCTGACTTTGCCGCTCTTGCCCGCGCCTATGGCGGCCACGGCGAGACGGTCGAGAACACGGCAGATTTTGCCCCTGCCTTCGAGCGTGCCCGCGCCAGCGGCAAGCCGGCGATCGTCGAAATCAGGCTCGATCCCGAGGCGATCACGCCGACGCGGACGATGACGCAGATCCGCGACAAGAGCTGAGTGCCGACAAAGGGTATAGGCCGAGTTCCGTCACACCCCCCTCTGTCCGGCAGGACAGAGGGGGGTGCTGTCCCGCCGACCTTCGTCAGCAGTCAGACCGCTGCCAGCGCCTGCGTCAGGTCGGCGATAAGATCGTCCGGATGCTCGACGCCGATCGACAGCCTGACCGTGGTCTCCAGCACGCCGATGCGCTGGCGCACGTCGAAGGGAATGCCGGAGTGCGTCATCGCCGCCGGGTGGCTGGCGAGTGACTCCGTGCCGCCGAGGCTCACCGCCAGTTTGAATATTTGCAGCCCGTTGAGAAATGCGAAGGCCGCCTTCTCTCCGCCTTTGATATCGAAAGAAAATGTCGACCCGGCGCCGCTGCATTGCGCCTTGTAGGCCCGTCCCGCTGCCGTATCCTCGGCCAGGAACGGCAGGTAATGCACCTTCTCGACCTTGGCGTGATCGCGCAGGAATTCGGCCACGAGCCGCGCATTGTCGTTGGCGCGCTCCATGCGGATGGACAGCGTCTCCAGCGAGCGGCCGAGCATCCAGCAGGAATGCGGGTCGAGTTGCGTGCCGATGGCGCCGCGCAGCGCCTTGATCGGCCTGGTCACCGCCTTGCTGCCCATCGCCGCCCCGGCGATCAGGTCGGAATGGCCGCCGACATATTTGGTCAGCGAATAGACGGAGACATCGGCGCCATGTTCGATCGGTCGCTGGAACACCGGGCCGAGCAGCGTGTTGTCGCAGACGATGATCGGCGTTGATCCTTGGCTTGCACCGATCTCGTCGGCAATCTTCCGGATCAGTGCGATCTCGACCAGGCTGTTGGTCGGATTCGACGGCGTTTCGATGAGAATGACCGAGACACGCCCCTTCGCCACCGCTGCATCAGCAGCGGCCCGCACCGCCTTGTAGTCGACGCCGTCGGCGAAGCCGACAGCGCCGATGCCGAAGCCGGACAGCGTGCGCGTCAAGAGCGTCTCGGTGCCGCCGTAAAGCGGCTGCGAATGCAGGATGACATCGCCCGGCCGGGCATAGGCGAGCAGTGTGGTGGCGATCGCCGACATGCCCGACGAGAACAGGATGCAGGCGTCCGTTCCCTCATAGACCGCCAGCCGGTCCTCGACGATCTCCGAGTTGGGGTGATTGAAGCGCGAATAGACCAGGCCGGACGCCGTGCCGCTCGGCGGCTCCTTGCGGCCGGATGTGTAGTCGAAGAAGTCGCGCCCCTCCTCCGCCGATTTGAACACGAAGGTCGAGGTCAGGAACACCGGCGGCTTGACGGCGCCTTCCGACAGTTGCGGATCGAAGCCATAGCTCAGCATCAACGTCTCGGGGTGGAGCTTGTGGTTGCCGATGTGGGTTTTCGACGGGCGCGGCGCGGTCATGGCTTTTCCTGCGTTCTAGAGGAGTCTCGTCCAGCAATTTATGCGATCCCGGTCCACCAGTCCTTGCTATTTTCGGCCTCGCATGGCTGCATCCCGGCAACAAATTGCCGAGCGAGAGCAAAAGTGCAGCAGAAGATAGCCGACGATTTCGACCGCAAGATCCTGCGCGAGCTGCAGGCCGACGCCCGCATCACCAACAATGAGCTGGCGGAGCGCATCGGCCTGTCGCCGTCGCCATGTTTGAGGAGGGTACGCCGGCTGGAGGAGGCCGGCATCATCAGGGGCTATACCACGCTGGTCGACCCGGCCGCCTTCGGGTGGAACATGGTCGCCATCGCCACCGTCCGGCTCAGCCGCCAGAACGAGGACGAGATCGTCATGTTCGAGGACGCGATCCGCGGTTGGGAGGAGGTGCTGGAATGCCACCTCGTCACCGGGTCGCGCGACTATGTGCTGAAGGTGGTGACCGGCAGCCTCGAACAGTACGAGCGCTTCATCAAGGAAAAGATCGCGCGGCTGAAATGCGTCGCTTCGATCGAGACCAGCTTCGTCATGAACACCATAAAGGAACGGCGCCTCTGACATTTGGTCAAAGGCGCCGCTCTCGAGGTCGAAATTGCCTGGCCAGGCTTATTTGATCGCCTTGTCGGTGATGGCCGTGGTGTAGGCGCCGGTCGGCGCCTTGGTGATGATCTTCTGGTCGAGCAGCGCCTTGGCGGTGCGCTCGTAGGTCGCCGGGTCGAGCTTGCCGTCGGCATTGTCGATCAGCTTGGCGACTTCGCTCATCATCCGCTTCTGGTGGTTTTCGTCCTGGCCACCGCCGTCCATGACAATGCCCGCGGCCTCGTCATTGTTGTCGATGGCATATTTCCAGCCCTTCATCGAGGCGCGCACGAAACGCACCATCTTGTCTTCGAAAGCCGGATCCTTGAGCTTGTCTTCCGAGGCATAGAGCCCGTCCTCAAGCAGGTCGTTGCCCATCGCCGAGTAGTTGAACACGGTCAGCTGGTCCGGCTTGTAGCCGGCATCGATCAGCTGCCAGTACTCGTTGTAGGTCATGACCGAAATGCAATCCGCCTGCTTCTGGATCAGCGGCTGCACGTCGAAGCTCTGCTTCAAAACCGTGACGCCATCCGGGCCGCCTTCGGTCTTCAGGCCGAGCTTGTTCATCCAGGCGTAGAAAGGATATTCGTTGCCGAAGAACCAGACGCCGAGCGTGTGACCCTTGAAATCGGCTTCGGTCTTGATCGGGCCATCCTTCGGGCAGACCAGCTCCATACCGGCCTTCTTGAACGGCTGGGCGATGTTGACCAGCGGCACGCCCTTTTCGCGCGCGGCGAGCGCCCCGCCCATCCAGTCGACGATGACGTCGGCGCCACCGCCGGCGATCACCTGCTCGGGTGCGATATCGGGACCGCCCGGCTTGATGTCGACGTCGAGGCCTTCTGCTTCATAAAAACCCTTGGCCTTGGCGACATAGTAGCCGGCAAACTGCGCCTGCGTGACCCATTTCAGCTGCAAGGCCACCTTGTCGGCGGCCATTGCCTGGAACGCGGCCAGCGACATCGCGCCGGCCAGCATCGGAATGATCAGTCTTTTCATGTTTTTACCCTCTGAAGTTAACACCCGAACCCACCGCCCTATCCACCACGGACAGAGGGATGCCAAAACGTGACGGCTCTCTCGACGAGAGCGACCACGCCATAAAAGACCGAACCCGCCAGTGCTGCAACTGCGATTTCGGCCCAGACCATATCGATGTTCATCCGCCCGACCTCGGTCGAGATGCGAAAGCCCATGCCGACCACAGGCGTGCCGAAGAACTCGGCGACGATGGCGCCGATCAGCGCCAGCGTCGAGTTGATCTTCAGCGCGTTGAAGATGAAGGGCGCTGCCGCCGGCAGCCGGAGCTTCAAGAGTGTTGGCCAGTAGCCCGACGCATAGGTGCGCATCAGGTCGCGCTCCATATGGCCGGAGGCGGCAAGACCGGCAACCGTGTTCACCAGCATTGGGAAGAAGGTCATGATGATGACGACCGCGGCCTTGGACGGCCAGTCGAAGCCGAACCACATCACCATGATTGGCGCCACACCGATGATCGGCAGCGCCGAGACCATATTGCCGATCGGCAGCAGACCGCGGCGCAGGAACGGCACGCGGTCGGCCGCAATCGCCACCAGGAAGCCGGCGCCGCTGCCGATGACATAACCGAAGATCACCGCCTTGAAGATGGTCTGCCTGATATCGGCGCCGAGCACCGGCAGGGAACTGGCGATGCGCACACCGATGGCGCTCGGCGGCGGCAAAAGGATGAAGGGAATGCCGGCGCCACGCGTCATCGCTTCCCATATGATCAGGATCCAGGCGCCGAAGATCGCCGGGATGATGAGGCGCAGCGCCATCCGCGCCCCTTTTGCCATCGGGCGAAGCCCCGACAGCACCGCCACACAGCGCCATGCCAGCAGCCAGGCAGCGGCGAGCAGCAGGAAATACGGCGCCAATGCCGTGCCTTCGAAACCTGTAATGCCCGAGATCAGCATCCAGGCGACGAGATGAGCGCCGATGAACAGCACCGCAGCCTCGGCCAGCGGCGAAATTCTGATCATCGAGATCAGCCCTGCCAGCACGGCCAGGCCGATCATCAGGGTCTTTATCCCGAAATAGGGGTAGTCGAAGCTTGCCGTCGGGTCTGCAAGGGCGGCCGCTTCCGGCTTCGACATCGCACCGAGCGCGACGGCGACGAGGCACAGCGCAACGGCCAGCACGGCTTGCCAGGAGGGCTTCAGCCAGTTCATGCCGGCCTCCCGCCCATGGCGCGGTCAACGAGGCGCCCGGCTATGCCGACCACCATGACCAGAAGGGCCGCCACCACCGAGCCCGCCACAAGGGCGGACCAGATGTCGATGGACTGGCTGTAATAGGCGCCTGCCAAAAGCTTGGCGCCGATGCCGGCGACAGCACCGGTCGGCAGTTCGCCGACAATGGCGCCGACCAGGCTCGCCGCCACCGCCACCTTCATCGAGGTGAACAGGAACGGCACCGAGGCCGGCACCCGCAGCTTCCAGAAGGTCTGCGAGACACTGGCATTGTAGGTGTGCATCAGGTCGAGATGCATGAGTTCGGGCGAGCGCAGGCCCTTCACCATGCCCACCGTCACCGGGAAGAACGACAGGTAGGTCGAGATCATCGCCTTTGGGATCAGACCGCTGATGCCGATCGCCCCCAGCACGACGATGATCATCGGCGCCACCGCCAGAATGGGAATCGTCTGGGAGGCGATGATCCACGGCATCAGGCTGCGGTCGAGCGTCGCCACATGCACGATGCCAACCGCGATGACGATGCCGAGCGCCGTGCCGAAGGCAAAGCCGAGCAACGTCGACGACAGGGTCACCCAAGCATTGTAGACGAGGCTTCGGCTCGATGTGATGGGCCGCAGGAAGGTGTTCTCGAAGAAGTTCACCGCCACCTGATGCGGCGCCGGCAGCGTCGGCTTGGGCTGCGACAGCGTCTTGCCTATGAATTCGACGGTGTCGTGGGTTTCCCCGGCGCGCCGGTCGAGGTCGCGCTGGAAGGGCGCGTTTAGGATGACGGCGAAGACATACCAGAGCACCACCACGCCCAGGAGGATGGAGGTCACGGGGATGAATTTTTCGCGGAAGGTGTCCATCTATCGCGCCTCGCCAGCGGGGCGCCCTCCTCTCCCCAACGGGGAGAGGGTGGCCGGAGCGAAGCGGAGGTCGGGTGAGGGGGTAGAAATCTTTCCGCCGAGACAAGCCAAGATCGTATCCAGGACCGCTCGGCGCTCAGCCAAAACTTCGTGATTCCAGAAGCGCAGAACCGAATAACCTTGTCCGTTCAGCCAGGCTGTCCTGGCGGGATCGGTCAGTGAATCCGCGTGTTGGCTGCCATCAAGTTCGACAATCAGCCCCTGCTCGCGGCAGACGAAGTCCGCGATGAAAGGTCCGAGCGGCACTTGCCGCACAAATTTGTAGCCGTTGAGATGACGTCCTCTCAATTCCCCCCAAAGCCGGTATTCAGCTTCGGTCTCGTCAAACCGCAGCTTTCGGGCGCGAGCGGTTGCCCCGACATTTCTCTTGGTCGGATCCGTCGGCGCCGCCCCCTCACCCGACCTCCGCTTCGCTCCGGCCACCCTCTCCCCGTTGGGGAGAGGAGCCAGCCGGTCGTTCGCCCCCTCAATCATCATAGCTGTGCCCTGCCCTCAAGCCATCGCGCACGCGGGCCGCGATCGCCAAAAATTCCGGCGT
>NZ_JAMYNB010000012.1:0-190105 GCF_040318795.1 Mesorhizobium sp. M1004 | reverse complement strand
CGCGCACCTTCGTGTCGCCGGGCCTGTGTGTTGTTTCTTCTCCCCAAAATTCTTTTTGTGGGGTTGGTTGTGGTTTGTTTTCTTTTTCGGGCCGCCGCGCGTCGCTTTTGGGGCGGGGGGGGGCGGGGCCAGCTCGGATGCCGAGCCGGACATGACCGCCTCCCCCTCAAACCGCTGCTGTACGGTCGGTGACGCCAACCAGCGTATGGCTGTCGATAAGCGTGGCGAGAATGGCGGACCCTTGCGCGGTCGTCGGGATGAACAGTCGGAGCTTCCAGGAGATGATCTCGGAGATCAGCCCCAGCGCCTTCAGCCGGGGGACCATCGCGTCGGTGAAGCCGATCAATTCGACACGGTGGTCGTTCATGACGCGGCTGCGGCGCAGGATCAGGCCGTCGGCAAGCTGCAACCCGATCCGCCCCTGGATCAAGCCGGTCCATGCCTCGTCCGGAGCCAGGGTCGGAACATCGTCGACGCCAAGATTGCGCAACATGGTCGCGACCAGCGTCGGCGCGATGTGGCGGCCGATGATGCGTTCGCCGGCATCGGTCTGGATCCGGTAGACCTGACAATCATGGTCCGGCAGCCGACGCCAGATCGGCAGCAGCAGACCCGTCACGATGTGAAAGGTGCTCGTGGTGAACTCCGGGACGGCGGCGACTTCTGCCTGCCACAGCTCGCAGAACAATTTTCGGTCGGCGGGCTGCCAGTGGGTTTCGGCAAGCGCGTCGAGACCGAAGCGCAGCTCGTCCGTTGGCCGCAGCAGGCGCACTCGGTGTTCGACGGTTCCGTCGTCGAGCATCAGGCTCGCCGTCGGCAGCCGGATCGCCGCGCGGTTCGACCGCGTGTTCACCAACAGAACCGATTGCGGCTCGGCCCGGACGATGGCCAGCGCGTCGACGAGACTGAGCGGCAGAATCCGGTCCTTGCGCGCGACGGTCAGCACATGCGACTGCGCGCCCGAGACCGGATGCGTGTAGACTGTGCGCCTGTCGGTGACGACGATGCTCTCCGCCGTGATCGTCTCGAGGCCCTTGTCGTAATTGCCGGCGGCGATCGCGCCCTCGACCTTCGCCGTCATCAGTTGCTCGAACACTTCGAACAGCAGGTTCTGGGTCTCGATGCGCAGCGCCAGCAGGCGATTGAGCCAGGTCGTGATCGGCGGCAGCTCGTCGCGCAACCCGCCCTCGTCGGTCGTCAAAGACAGCCCGGTCACGGTCTCGAAGGTCGCGAGCGAGCAGCCCTCGATCTTGCCTTGGTGCAGCAGCATATAGAATTGGCGAAGTGCGGCCCGTGCATAGGGGCTTTCCAGATTGTCTTCGGCCCGGAAGAGCCCTGCCCCGCCGGTCTGCCGCTGGCCACGCGTGATCGCGCCCAGCGTGTCGAGCCGTCGTGCGATGGTCGACAGGAAGCGCTTGCCGGCTTTCACGTTGGCGGCCATCGGCCGGAACAACGGCGGTTGCTTCTGATTTGTGCGGTGGGTCCGTCCGAGACCCTGGATGGCGTTGTCGGCGCGCCAGCCGGCCTCGAGCAGATAGTGTTTGCGCAGCCTCTGGTTCTTGACGCCGAGATCGGCGTGATAGGAGCGGCCGGTGCCGCCGGCGTCGGAAAAGATCAGTGCGCGCTTATCGTCATCCATAAAACTCTGGGTTTCGGCGAGGTTGGCCGAGGCCGGCCGGTTTTCGACGGCCAGCCGGCCGATGCCGTCGCGGCCGGTTTTCTTCACGATGCGCCGCGAGCGGCCGGTCACCTCGGCGACGGTGTCTATGCCGAAATGATGGATGATCTGGTCGAGCGCGCTGCCGACCGGCGGCAGCGATGCAAGTTTTTCGATCATCTCGTCGCGCCGGCGAACCGCCTCGCGGCACTGGACCGGGTTGCCATCTTCGTCGTGAACGGGCCGCGAATAGACATTGCCTTCAGCGTCCGAATGTTCTTCAAACAGCTGGGTGGGGAAGGAGTGCATCAAATACCCGCCGACGTACTCGCGCGGCGTCACGTCGACATGCAGATCCGACCATTCCTCTGTTGGAATCTCGGCAAGCCGCCGTTCCATCAGCGCTTCGCCGGTCGAGACGATCTGCACGACTGCCGCATGGCCGTCGGCGAGGTCCTGCTCGATCGCGCCGATGAGCGTCGGCGTCATCATCGAGGTGATGAGATGGCTGAAGAAGCGTTGCTTGGTGCTCTCGAAGGCTGAGCGCGCCGCCGATTTTGCGCTGCGGTTCAGCGTGCCGGACTCACTGGTAATGTTGGCCGCATCGAGTGCGGCGGTCAGGTTGTTGTGGATGACCTGGAAGGCGTCCGCATAGGCGTTGTAAATTCGAATCTGTTCGTCGGTCAGCGCGTGCTCAAGAAGGTCGTATTCGACACCGTCATAGGAAAGCGAACGCGCTGTATAGAGGCCGAGCGACTTGAGATCGCGGGCGAGCACTTCCATCGCCGCGACACCGCCATCCTCGATCGCGGCGACGAATTCGGCTCGGTTGGCGAATGGAAAATCCTCGCTGCCCCAGATGCCGAGACGTTGCGCATAGGCGAGGTTCTCGACGGCGGTCGCACCCGTCGCGGAGACGTAGACGACGCGTGCGTCGGGAAGGGCGTGCTGCAGCCGCAGTCCCGCCTTGCCTTGTTGCGAGGGCGCGACGTCGCCACGCTCGCTTTTGCCGCCAGCGGCATTGGCCATGGCGTGAGCCTCGTCGAAGACGATGACGCCATCGAAAGATTTTTTGGTCCCCGTCGGGCCTTGGTCCCCCCTCGCGTCTTGTCCGACCCAGTCGAGGATCTGGGCGATCCGGGATTTCTTGCCCTCCCGTTCCTGTGAGCGCAGCGTTGCGTAGGTCGTGAACAGGATGCCCTCGGCAAGGCGGATCGGTGTGCCCTGCCGATAACGTGAGAGCGGCTGGACGAGAAGTTTTTCCTGGCCAAGGGCTGCCCAATCGCGCTGGGCATCTTCCAGTAGCTTGTCCGACTTGGAAATCCAGATCGCACGGCGGCGGCCTTGCAGCCAGTTGTCGAGGATGATGCCGGCGACTTGCCGTCCCTTGCCGCAGCCGGTCCCGTCGCCCAAAAACCATCCACGGCGGAAACGGACAGCGTTCTCGGCACCTTCTGGCGCGGCCGAGACGACATCGCAGGTCTCGTCAACCGTCCAGGCGCCGGTGAGATGGCCGCAATGGGCCTCGCCCGCATAGACGACGCTTTCTAGCTGGGCGTCCGACAGCAGGCCTTCGTCGATGATCGCATCAGGTAAAAGCGGCCGATAGGAAGGTTTTGGTGGCGCGACGGCGGCCATTGCGGCCGACTGCACGAGCGGCGTCGGATGCGGCTTGGCGCGGGGAATGTCGATCGACTGGAGCGCGTACGGTTCGTAGATCGTGTCGGTGAGGCGGCCGCCCTCCTCCGGGATCCAGTCGCGCAGCTCATAGGCGAGCGGGACGGCAGGCGCGCTGCTTGCCATGACCCGGCGAGCGGGCTTCGCCTGCACAATCGGACGGACCGATTGGATAGCCTTCGGAGCAGCCGTTGAGACACCGAGGGGTGCGGCTCTCGCCCCCGATCGGGCGCAGTGCATGGCGGCATTGCGCAGGATGCCGCTGGATAATGCACCGATCGAGTCCGGAAAGCCGCCCGGTGCTCGGGGCGGCAGGGCGGAGATCCAGGAGAGCAACGTCTCGACATCCATGGCCTTGCCCGGCGAGCCGGAGAAGCTGGTTGGGTCGGTAGCAGGAACTTTGTCGATGATGGTCAAGCGGGTCTCAGTGGTGGTGCCATGGCGGGCGTAGACACGGCCGTCGATCGCCGCGGTGAAGACAATGGTGCCCTGCTGCTGCAGGCGTTCGAAGGCGGGCCGCCATTTAGGGTTTTCGGAAGACAGGCCGGTGCCGGTGATGGCGACCAGGCGCCCGCCCGGACGCAGGCGTGCGAATGCGGAAGAGAGGTGCCGCCATGCCGCATCAGTGACATGGCCGTCGACATAGGCGCCGACGCTGAAGGGTGGATTCATCAGGACGACGGACGGCTCCATGGCCGCGTCGAGATGATCGTCGATATGGGCAGCGTCGTACCGCGACACGGAAAACCGTGGAAACATCAGGCCGAGGAGATCGGCCCGCGTCGCGGCAAGCTCGTTGAGGGCGATCGAGGCGCGCGCCATCTCGGCATGGACGGCGAGCAGGCCGGTGCCGGCCGAGGGTTCGAGAACGAGGTCACAAGATGCAATCGCCGCGGCGTGCGCCGTGACGAAGGCCAGCGGCAAGGGCGTGGAGAGCTGCTGCATGGCCTGGCTCTCGTCGGACCGTCGCGTATGGGTGGGAAGAAGTTCGGCGATGCGCTTCATCATCGCCAGCGTTGCCTGCGGCGTAGTCGACCGGGACAGGATCGCCGGGCCGAACCGACGCAGAAACAGCACCTGGGCGACTTCGAGCGCCTCATAGGCGTCCTTCCAGACCCAGAACCCTTGCGCATCGCTGCCGCCAAAACCTGTCGTCATGGCGGTGCGCAGTGCGGCGGTGGTGACAGGCTTGCCCTGCTCGAGGAGAGGCAGAAGCAGCGTTGCCGCTTGATAGATTGCCTGGGCGTTGTTGATGGCGTCTTGTGCCGGCACGGCGAGGGGAGCGGCCGTCCGGGCGACGGTCGAGGTGGTCGAAACAATGTTCATGGAGATGTCCTTCGCGAGAGGGAAGTGGCGCCCGCGCCGGCACTCTCTCCGCGCCAGCCGGGCCGCACTCCTCCCGGCTCCCCTCTGCCTCTGGCGCCGATGCACCAAAGGGGTTGCGCTCTGTGCAAACCCATGACTTGAATGCGCGCACAGGGATGCGGCGGCGACCTGGAGCTGTGGAGGTGATGCGACGGTTCAGAATTGGCAGTGCGGTCTACGAGGAGGCAGCGCCTGACCTGCAGGCGGCGCTGGCGAGCGCTTATGCCCGCACCGAGCGTCCGCTATGCCTGTGCCGCGAACCAGGCTGTCCGATGTACATCGCCCGCATCGGCGACCTTCACCTGATCAAGCGCATGCCGCTGAGCGGCGGCGGGCATGATCCATCCTGTGAATCGTATGAGGCGCCTTACGAACTGTCCGGCCTGGGCGCCTTGATGGGCAGCGCGATACAGCTCGATCCGCAAAATGGCTTGGCGGCCCTCAAATTGGACTTCAGCCTGTCGAAGACGGGGAGCCGCGCGGCATCGGTGCCTGCGGGGCAAAGTTCCGCCAGCGTAACCGCCGATCCCAGGAGGATGTCGCTGCGAGGCCTGCTTCATTATCTCTGGCACGAGGCCGAATTGACGGTCTGGACATCGAGGTGGGCCGGCAAGCGACATTGGTGGAATGTCCGCTGGCATCTGCTCGAGGCCGCCGGGCAAATGACCGTGAGAGGCGGACCGCTCGCGGATATCATGTTCGTGCCCGAGCCGTTTCGCGCCGAGAACAGGCAAGCGATCGAAAATCGTCGCAACGCGGTTCTCGGCACGGCGCTCCCGCCGAAATCCGGCCCCCGAAAGTTGCTCGTCCTGGTCGGCGAGGTGAAAGAGATCGTGCCCGCCCGCTCCGGTCAGAAACTCGTCATCAGGCACCTGCCCGGCTTCCCCTTCATGATCGACGATGCATTGCATCGCCGCTTGCAGGCACGTTTTGAGAAAGAATTGTCGCTGTGGGCAGCGGATTCCAGCTCGCATCTCATGACGATCGCGACCTTCGGATTGAACCCGGCCGGCCTCGCCATTGTCGAGGAGATCGCGTTGATGGTGGTGTCCGAGAACTGGATTCCTTATGAGACGGTCTCGGAGAAAAGGCTCGTCGATGGGCTCGCCCGCCTTCGCGAGAAGAGCGTGAAGGGATTGCGCTTTGACCTGCAACCCGACCAGCCGATCGCCAACGCATTGCTCCAGAACAGGCAAGAACCCATCGCGCTCTTTGTCGTTCCGGCCGGAGCAGACCAGAACTACGAAGCGTCGCTCGACGAAATGATCGCCGCACGACCGGAGATCGGCTCCTGGGTGTGGCGGGTCGGCGAAGGCGATATGCCGCCGCTACCGCCTTGAGCATCGGCGGAATTTCCGTCGATGCTTCAGTATGCCTTAGGCCAGGCCCAGCTTCTTCTTGAGCTCGGCATTTTCCTTGCGCAGACGGTCGGCAAGCAGGTTCTTGAGGCGTTTGTTTTCTTCTTCGAGTGCGACAAGATCGCGGAGATCGCCGCTGTCGGAGGAAGGTGCGACAGCCCTCTTCCAATAATAGTAGGTCTGCTCGGAGATGCCGGCCTGCCCGACCGCAATCTTGCTCGTCGCGCCGCCAGCGATCGATTTCTCGATCTGCGCAAGTTTCTGGGAGCGTTCCTTCTCGGAATATGTCTTGCGGACGGTCTTCGCTGCCACGGGAGCTTCCGCGGGCTGGGGCGCGGGTTTCGCTCCGTTCTTGCGGACTGGCTTTACGAGCTCTGCTTTCGCTTTCTTTGCTCGGGGAACTTTCTTCTTGGATTCAGGCACTTCCACTTTGGCTGGCGCCACTGTCGTCTGAACAGTCTGGGCGTCCTGAAAATCGGCCATCATATACTCCGCTTGTGGTTTTTCTCCTTCTTCAGCATCAAGGGGTCTTATACTGAAGTCAATGACCTGGGAATTTGGGAGCGGAGCAGCATAGCCCGGCTGCGTCGTCTCCGTGGCAATCTCGGACAGGTCGAGATCGCCCCAGATCGAATGGCTTGGCTTCTGCTTGCCGCGCCTCTGTTTCAGCTCCACGATGAATGGCCGGATCTGGCGCTTCATAGTCTGTTCCTGATGTGAGCATGACTTGCAAGCCAAGTCGTTTGTTCGTGTTAGCGAGTACCCGACGTATCACTTTCGTCGTGCTTTATCGGAGAAGCCCCGCAACGAGCAATCCGTGTGTCATGGGCCTAGGGCAACCGGCTCAATCAACGGGGGCAAACATGCCTACGGAGAGAGAGCTGTCTCATACACGCCATGGCTCAGGCGTCTAGAGCGGAATGACTTGAGGCTGAATCGGCGTGGGATTCCCTTAGGCGGGCAAATCTGATTCAACCTTCTTGCTGGGCAAGGAGGTCAGCATGGATGGGCAAGCCTTATTCGATGGATCTTCGCACACGGGTTGTAGCGTCGGTTGAGCGGGATGGCCTGTCGCGGCGGCAGGCGGCAGTACATTACGGGGTTGGCATCAGTACCGTCATCAGATGGGTGAGCCGGTTGCGCGAAACGAACAGTCTTGCGCCCGGCAAGATGGGTGGGCACAGGCCGAAGAGGATTGCCGGTGAGCATCGGGAGTGGCTGCTGGTGCGCTGCCGGGCTGCGGATTTTACGCTGCGCGGTCTTGTGATCGAGTTGGCTGAGCGCTGCTTGAAGGTCGATTACCGCTCGGTGTGGGAGTTCGTCCACGCCGAGAAGCTCAGTCACAAAAAAAGACGCTGATCGCGGCTGAGCAGGATCGCCCGGACGTGGCGCGCCGGCGGGCACAGTGGGCAAAGTATCAGGACCGTATCGATCCTTCCCGCCTGGTGTTCATCGACGAGACCTGGACCAAAACCAACATGGCCCCGCTCAGGGGATGGGCGCCGCGCGGCGAGAGGATCAAAGCCAAGGTGCCACACGGCCATTGGAAGACCATGACCTTCCTGGCGGCGTTGCGCCATGACCGCGTCGATGCACCATGGCTCATCGACGGACCGATCAACGGCGAGCGTTTCCAGCTCTATGTCGATGAGGTTCTCGTCCCCACTCTCAAGCCCGGCGACATCGTCGTCATGGACAATCTCGGCTCGCACAAGGGCAAGGCCGTGCGCCGCGCCATTCGGTCAGCCGGCGCCAGGCTGTTCTTGCTGCCGAAATACTCGCCCGACCTCAACCCCATCGAGAAGCTCTTCGCCAAGCTCAAGCACTGGCTGCGCAAGGCTGCCAAGCGAACAGTCGAAACCGTCTGTGACGCCATCGGCCAAATCCTCCGCACCGTCACGTCAACCGAATGCAGAAATTACTTCACCGAGGCAGGGTATGCGCCAACCTAAATTCATTCCGCTCTAGCCGGCCAAGTGCGATGACTGTGCACAATCCGGCTGGAGCGATTGCAATCCCCATTTTCTTGGGAACTAATCTTCTCATGGCGGCGGATGAGCTGGACGCGCTTGTTTTCGGGATGGCGGTCGACAGCGTTCGTGCGCTTTCCGTTCCTTTCGCGGAAAAAGTCGCAGAAATCGCCCACAGAAGCCTCGGGGACCTGCTTTTCAATTTGCGCATCGATGGCGACATGGAACTTCAGCGCGTCGCCGCCATCCGGTATCCAAGCAACCAGACTGGCGTTCTGGTGCTGGATAAGCAAGGCTTGTTGACCAGCCATTGCATGGTCAATGGCACCTTCTCCAGCTTTATCACTCCGTTGGAGGACTGGAACACGCTGCCGCTCGCAACGCAGGCCAGGACGAGTATCGCCGGCCCGGCCAGCCTGTTCATCGGCGCTTTACGCAATGCCGGATACCTCCCGCGTGGCAGGCACTGACCCGTGAGTTTCGATCGCTGGGCGATGCCGCACAGCGCGTCTGAGAACTGGGGCGACCGCCGGCCGGGGTCAGCGTTAGCAGATCGACGCAGTCGCTGTTGCGGGTTCGGACCAAAAGCTTGAATGGTGCAAGGAGCTTGGATACCGGATCGGCGTCAATCATCGAAGTTCGGCCGATTGAGAGAGAAATCGCCAGCGCGTGCCCGAAAGGCGTTGATGTTTATATCGAAACACCGCCGGGCCGATTCACAACGCAGCCATCCTGAACCTCAATACCTTTGGCTGGGTGGTGGTCGTCGGCACTATTGCGCTGGCCGATCGATTTTACCAGCACGATATTGGAGTGAGGCATCTCAGAATGACACTGATCACCCGCGCGCGGATAGAAGGGTTCTTGCTCGACGACCGCCAACGAGAGTTCGAAAGTGCGATCGCCGATCTGCTGTCATGGTACCAACAGGGGCTGCTTCAGACGCGGGAAGATGTTTCGGAAGGAATTGAATTCGCACCTACGCGTTCGCCCGCTGCCATGCCGACGGCCGAGCAGCGGCAGTGACAGGCAAAGAAGGCTGCCGTGGCGGACGAATTCGCGGCGGCTGATGCGGCCGTCGATCAAACCGTCGATAAGGTGACTTTCGAGCGGCGTGCGGCAACGCCGGATGAGATCAAGAAACGAAAGTCCTTCCCCATATGCTTTTGTCCTGTGCTGAAACGCCTGACCTCCGTTATCAGACAAGCATAGGGCTGGGACCGCGCCACCCGAGCCGGGCACAAGGCAATCCGGCGGAACTTCGCCAGGAGCTGGCCGAGTGTCAACGATTTCTCAGGCGCTCCTGAGATGGCGTGTGCCCGAAATGCCTTCTATAGGACGCCGAGAGATATGAATTCGAGCAGAATCCAGTCGCCACCCCGATATCGACATGGGGAAGATTGGTGTGGAGTAGCAAATACCGGGCGTGCTCGAGTCGAAGGATTTTATAATAGCGTGCAGGAGAGGATTCTGCATACCGTTGAAATAGGCGCTCTAGGTTTCTAACACTCATCCCGCAAGCACGCGCGATCGCGTCTATGCTGATCGGCTTCTCCAGGTTTCGCATCATCGTACCGAAGGCCTGCGCCAACTGCGGTGGTAGCGTGTCGAGACCGACCGAGCTGCCTGGTCGCTGTTCGACCGCGCCTCTCCTAATGCGTTCAACTTGGAACTGGTTGGCAATCGATCGGGCTAGCACGGCGCCATGTTGCTCCGCGATCATGTGAAGTAGCATATCCAGCGAAGCCGTCCCGCCTGCGCACGTGTATCTGTTACTGTCGATGACATATATCTCATTGCTCAACTTGATAAAGGGAAACTCTTCTCGGAAAGCCGGCTGCCCCTCCCAATGCAAGGTGCATCGCGCATTGGTCAACAGCCCGGCGCGAGCCAGAAAAACGGACCCCATCGACAGCGCGCCCATTTGGCATCCTTCGCGGGCACGCCTGTTCAATATGACATTTAAACGTGTTTGGTCTTTCGCCAACAACGTCATCCCCGCGCAGACAAAAAGGTAACTAGGCGCGTGGGAAACGCCAAAGCGCTCGTGCGCAACGACGGAAAACCCGTTGGAGGCGTGGGCAACTTGCCCTTCTTCCGAAGAAAATCGCCAGGTATATGCCTCGTATCCAAGAAGGCGATTGGCCGCCCTCAGCGGCTCTACCGCACAAGTCACCGACATCATGGAGAATAAATCCATAAGCAAAAACTCAATGCATTGAGTTTGCCCGGTGGCGCCGATGTTCATAGACGTTCTCGCTGCTCCTAGATTTGTTCGGCGCGAAGCCACCAACTTCTGTTTGAAAGGCCGTGCTCGAGGGCTGAAAGACTTCGGCGGTCTCCGTTCGCATCACATCCCGTAGGGAGGAAACATTCTCGCGGGTTACGACGCAGACTATGCAGAGCTAGTCTGGTGGCTTCGGCGATCGATTCCACGCTGCTGTCATGTAGAAAATCGTGTATGGCTGTTGCCATCGTGGTTAGCCTCAGCCGAGTTGTTTGGGCGGATCCAAATCGTAGCGCGCGATCAGTTCGCGCTTCAGCACCTTGCCGCTAGGGTTAGTCGGCAGTGCATCTAGGAACTCGTAGCGCTTGGGGCGCTTGTACGATGCAAGATCCCGACTACCGCGGGCGTGCGCATCAAGTGTGGCCGCATCGAGATCTGGATCGGAACGTATTACAAAGGCGGCGACGATTTGACCCCATTTCGCATCGGTTAAGCCCACGACCGCGGCCTCCTGAACTCCAGGACAACGATAGAGGATCTCCTCGACCTCACGCGGATAGATGTTCTCGCCGCCAGATATGATTAGGTCGTCCGCACGTCCGTGGAAATAATAGAATCCGTCCTCATCTTGGCTGAACAGGTCCCCGGTATAGATCCAACCTGCCTTGAGTTTCTTTTGCGTCTCGAAGGGCTTATTCCAGTAGCCGGTCATCGCCTGAGGCCCGCGCACTATTAGCTGACCGATCGACCCTTGTCGTACCTGCTCATCTGGCGGCACTTCGCGGCTCGGATCATCCGTGATGATGCGGCATTCCGAAATCAACGTTGATTTCCCGCAGGAGCCAAGCTTGCGCAACGCATCTTCCGGATGCAGCATCAGCGTCAGCGAAGCTTCTGTCATTCCGTAACCATTGAATATGCCAGTGCAGAATTCCGCCATGACGCGCTCCATGGTACTTGAAGAAATCGCTGCCCCGCCGGTCGTGACAAGCCGCAATGAGGACACGTCGAATTTCGCGAAATCCGGATGAAATAGCATCTCCTGGATTTGAGTCGGCACCGCAAAAAGAGTTGTAATGCGCTCCGCAGCGATGGTCTGGAGAGTGCGTTCCGATTCGTAGCGGCCGATCACCACATTAGTACCGCCTACCAAAAGATGCGGGATGAAGTAGGCTTGCATTCCACCGACATGATAGAGCGGCGCTATGTGCAGTGCGCGGTCGTCGCGTCGAAGTGAGTATTCCATGACGCAGTTCATCGCTATTGCGATGTCATTTGCATGCGTATGGATCACACCTTTCGGTCGTCCTGTGGTACCTGATGTGTATACGAGTGATGAAATCGCATCTCGAGTCGGAACTGGGCGGGGCTCACCCCGATCTGGCGACTGCTCGATCAATCCGTCAAAATGAAGATGTCCCTGCGGGATGTTCTTCTGATCATATGCGCAACTGATGAAATCGTGAACGGAATGGACCTGATCTGCGATTCTAAGCGCGTTTTCACTCAGTGCTCTTCCGTAGACCAAAACACGCGCGCCAGAGTCCTTTAGAATATAGGCCGCCTCCCCAGAAGACAGGCGGAAGTTCATGGGCACTGCCACTGCGCCTAGAAACTGACATGCGAAGAAGGTGGTTACCGAATTTTCCGAGGTGGACACGTAGAATGCGACCCGATCACCTGGCCGAACGCCAAGGTCTGATAGCGCCTGCGCGAAGCGCCGAACGCGATCGAGCCACTCTCGATAGGTCCAGCGACGATCCTCGTAGACCAATGCTTCATGATCGGGGTACCGGTCGGCAGACGCTTCAAGGATGCGGGCAATGTGCATAGCGCTCGGCCTGGACTAGAGATTGAGCCGGATGGACGGCATCTCTCGCGCCGCGATGAGATACTTGCACATCTCAGATGTGCCACCGACAATAGGCAGCGTTCGAGCATCACGGTATAACTGTTCGGCTCTGCCGTATTGGCGGGTGACGCCATCGCCACCGAGAATTTGAACCGTGCGATCCGCGCAGAACACAGCTGTCTCACTGGCAACCAGTTTGGCTTGACTGGCCTCACGCATGAGATCTTTGCCACCGATCCCCGAATCGTACATTTTGGCAGCTCGGTGCGTTAAAAGTTCGCTCGCATCGAT
The DNA here is from genome assembly GCF_040318795.1 of Mesorhizobium sp. M1004. Lineage (NCBI taxonomy): Bacteria > Pseudomonadati > Pseudomonadota > Alphaproteobacteria > Hyphomicrobiales > Phyllobacteriaceae > Mesorhizobium > Mesorhizobium sp. M1004. Next base: position 177,708 of record NZ_JAMYNB010000012.1, on the reverse strand, counting down.
CTTGCAGCTCATCTGAGCGATCATGTCCCAGATGAGTTGCTTCTGACCAAGTTTTTGGCCGAAACTGACTCGTTCCTGCGCGTGCTGCGACGCGATTTCGAAGGCGGAGCGCGCCACACCTAGACCGGAGCCGCCCAGGATTACCCGTTCGAAATTGAAGGCACTAAGCATGATTTTGAAGCCGCCATTCAACTCGCCCAGCAAGTTCTCCTCCGGCACGCGGACCTCATCCATGGCTACTTCGCCGACGATCGAGCCTCGCCGTCCCATGAAGTCGTACAGTCTTGGAAAACTCATACCGTCAGCGTCGGCTGGGATCAGAATAGCCGTTAAGCCTTTTTGAGGCGGTACCTCGGGGTCGGTAACACCCCAGACGATATAGACGTCCGCCTTTGAAGCGTTGGAAATGTATCGCTTAAGGCCCGAGATTACCCATTCGCCAGACACTTCATCGAAGCGAATCCTCGTCTTCATGCTAGCACTGTCCGAGCCAACATTGGGCTCGGTCATGCAAATCGATCCCAAAGATCGACCTTCGAGAATTGGCAACAAATAGCGCTCGCGCAACGCCGCTCGTGCAAATCGGTGGATGGGATATGCACAGGACAACGCGGTGGCAATCGTGGTCTCGAACGCGTAGTTCAGGAAGGCCGCTTCCTCGGAAACGATTACTGCATGGATGAGCCCCGGTTTAGGCAATGCTCCGCGGTAGAGATCGGGAAACATAAGCTTCAAGTAACCGGCCTGTCCCAGGGCGCGCGCAACTGTTAGCTGCGTGTTAAAGTCCTGATCGCGCTCAATCAAATCCATTTTCGGAGCAAGCTCGCGGGACATGAACGCGCGAACTTCCTCACGAAATGCGCGATCCTCATGCGTTAGAAAAAAATCACGCATTTTCTACGTTCTCAAAAGGCTGGAAACGGATGTCAGGCGTTAGCGCGCTGGCATCACCATCGAACTAGTGGGATACACGGCGAAATGCGCGGTGGACTCATCGAAGCTTTCTGGGCCGTGCGCCAGAGACGCAGTAATCAAACCGAGTAATGGCAAAGTAAGCACGAATACGACTAGGTCCTCGCACAGCCTCTCGGAAAGGCGGATTTCAATTAAGTTTGCCAGTTTGCGGATCATTTTCAGCCCCATCGAAATGGAAGTACCTCATACTGCCGTGAAGGTTCCCGCCAACGTTGCTCGGCGCGTCATCTAGGCCCCCACGATGACCGAGCGATGGCACGTCCGTTCGACATGCCGCTTCATCAGCGCGCAGCCCAACTGGTGGTGAGCAGCGTGATGGGCCAACGATGCATGAGCCGTAAGTTGATGCTTGTCCAACAATCAATTGGTATGAGGTGATGCCACGATGAGATCGCTGAAAGCTAACACGACATCCAGCCTTTAGCCGTGATTGCAGGAGCCGAACTCTGCGGAGAATTGTCGATCGGCCAGACCGCCTAATCACCGTCAGCAGAGAAATCGAGGCAGCTTAAGCCGAGCAGTGCACTTGGTTAAGCACCCTCAAGCGATATCGCATTTTCATCACTCTATACCAATTCGTTGTTGGACAGGCATCATTAGGTTGTCCAGAATGGGTCAAATAGCCACGAAGGCATGCGCGCAAGGGGAACTGAAATGACCGATAAAATGGGATTTTTTGACGGATTTTTCGCGAACGGCGGGATGTCACGTCGTGAGTTCCTAATCCGAGCGGCGACCCTCGGCGTCAGCGCCGCTGTCGCACAATCCTTTCTGGGGACATCTGCGCACGCTGAGAGTCCAGTCAAAGGAGGGGTGCTAAAGGCAGGCATGCAGGGTGGCGCAGCCACCGATAGCCTTGATCCCGCAATTTTTGAGAGCCAGGTATCCTATTTCTTTGGCCGTCAGTGGGGCGAACAACTCGTGCAGATCGATGCCAAGCGCGAACTTCAACCTGCGCTCGCCGAAGAATGGGGTGCGTCAAAGGACGCGAAGATCTGGACCTTCAAAATCCGTAAGGGCGTGCAGTTTCACAACGGTAAGGAAATGACACCGGCAGACGTTGTCGCCACCATGGAGCGCCATTCCGATGCCAATTCCAAATCTGGCGCACTTGGTATTATGCAGGCTATCGAGAAGATTGCCGCCGATGGCCAGAACGTGGTCTTCACGCTCAAGGAAGCTAATGCCGACCTTCCTTTCCTGATGGATGACTACCATCTTATGATTCAGCCCAACGGGGGCAAGGACAATCCGACCGAAGGTATCGGCACCGGTCCTTACAAGGTCACTGTCAATCAAAGCGGTGTCCGTCTCGGCGGCGAAAAATTTGCCAATTATTGGCGCGATGATCGCGGCTTCGCAAACCAAATCGAGATCATCATCATCAACGATGCCACCGCCCGCATGTCGGCCCTGCAGGGAGGCCAGGTTCACATGATCAACCGTGTCGAGCCTAAGGTGGTCGACCTTATCAAGCGTCTCCCAGGGATTACGATCCGCAACGTGAGTGGCCATGGCCATTATTTATTCCTTGCCCATTGCAACACAACCCCCTTCGACAACAACGACTTGCGGCTCGCTCTGAAATTCGCAGTCGACCGGGAAGAGCTCGTACAGAAAATCTTGAAAGGCTATGGCTCGGTGGGCAACGACACGCCGATCAACAAGTCCTATCCACTCTTTACGGAGATGGAACAACGCACCTTCGACCCTGATAAGGCCAAGTTCCACTACAAGAAGTCGGGCCATGACGGCTCGGTGTTGCTGCGAACCTCGGACGTCGCCTTCCCGGGCGCCGTCGACGCGGCCCAGCTCTACCAGCAGAGCGCGGCCAAGGCCGGCATCAAGATCGAGATCAAGCGCGAGCCCGGCGACGGGTACTGGTCTGAAGTCTGGAACAAGCAGCCCTTCTCTGCATCGTACTGGGGTGGCCGTCCAACACAGGACCAGATGTATTCCACTGCGTACTATTCCAAGGCCCAGTGGAACGACACCCGCTTCTTCAATGAAAAGTTCGACAAGATGCTTCTCGAGGCACGCGCCGAGCTCAATGTCGACAAGCGCAAGAAGCTGTATGCGGATATGGGACAAATTGTCAGGGACGAAGGCGGGGCCATCGTTCCAATGTTCAACGACTTCATCGACGCAACCGGGCCTCAGGTCGGCGGGTGGTACGAGGACGGTAACCAAGAGATGATGGGCGGCTACGCGCTTTCAAAGTGCTGGCTCAAGACCTGAAGCACGCCGAGTACTTATGTCTTCTTCAATAGTGGTGTTGATCGCCCAGCGCATTGCGCTGGGCATCCTCCTTCTGTTGGCCATTTCGGTCCTGATCTTCGCCGGTACACAGATTCTGCCCGGCGACGTCGCGCAAGCCATTCTGGGACAATCCGCGACACCGGAGTCGCTCGCCAACCTGCGCGAGCAGCTTGGTCTCAACGATCCGGCCTATATCAGGTATTTCCACTGGCTCGGCGGTGTGGTGACCGGCGATCTCGGCACGGCCATGTCGAGCGGCCAGGATATTGCGACGTCGATCAAGGGACGGCTGTGGAACACGCTGTTCCTCGCCTTCTAGGCGGCGGTCGTTGCCGTGCCGCTGGCGATCATCCTTGGCCTCATCGCGGTGCGCTACCGCAATGGCTGGGTCGACAAGCTGATCTCCGGGCTGGCGCTCGCCTCGACATCGTTTCCCGAATTCTTCATCGGCTATGTGCTGGTCTATTTCTTCGCTGTGAAATGGCAGATTTTTCCGGGCATTTCGACCGTCTATGAAGGCATGCCGTTCGGCGAGCGCATGCAGGCGATCGCCCTGCCGGCGACAGCGCTGACGCTGGTGGTGCTCGCCCACATGATGCGCATGACGCGCGCGGCGATCCTCAATGTCATGCAGTCGGCCTATGTCGAGACGGCGGAGCTGAAAGGCCTGTCGGCCTTCAATGTCATTCGCAAGCATGCCTTTCCCAACGCCATCGCGCCGATCATCAACGTCGTCATGCTGAACCTCGCCTACCTGATTGTCGGCGTCGTCGTGGTCGAGGTGATCTTCGTCTATCCGGGCATGGGGCAATATCTCGTCGACCACGTAACCAAGCGCGACGTGCCCGTGGTGCAGGCGGTCGGCCTGATGTTCGCCGCCGTCTACATCAGCCTGAACATCATTGCGGACATTGCGGCGATCGTCGCCAATCCGCGTCTCAGACATCCGAAATAAGGGGCGGGCATGCTCGATATCAAACGCATTCCCATCCCGGCACTGATCGGGATCGTGCTGACGGCCATGTTCGTGCTGGCGGCGGTCTTCGCGCCGTGGATCGCGCCGCACGGCAATGGCGAGATCATCGGCGATGTCTGGGAACCGATGTCGGCGGCTCATTGGCTAGGCACGGACAATCTGGGCCGCGACCTGCTTTCGCGCATGATCTACGGTGCCCGGATCACCCTGTTCATCGCGGTGCTGGCCACTGCGCTGTCATTCTCGCTCGGCGCCATCCTCGGCTTTTCGGCGGCCGTGTTCGGTGGCTGGTTCGACACGCTGCTGTCGCGGCTCGTCGACCTGCTGATGTCGATCCCGACATTGATCATGGGCCTGGTGGTGCTGTCGGTGCTGCCGACCAATCTGGTGACGTTGATCCTGGTGATGGGCATTCTCGATTCGACCCGCGTCTACCGCCTGTCCCGGGCGGTCGCGGTCGACATTAACGTGATGGACTATGTCGAGGCGGCGAAGCTGCGCGGCGAGGGCAGCGGCTGGATCATCTTCCGCGAGATCCTGCCCAACGCGCTGTCGCCGCTGGTTTCCGAACTCGGCCTGCGCTTCATCTACGCCGTCCTGTTCCTGTCGACGCTGTCCTTCCTCGGACTGGGCGTGCAGCCGCCGGATGCGGACTGGGGCGGCATGGTCAAGGAGAACAAGGATGGCATCGTGTTCGGCATAGGCGCGGCGCTGATCCCGGCGGCGGCAATCGCCATGCTGGCGATTTCGGTCAACCTCGTCGCCGACTGGGTGCTGAACCGTACGACCAGCCTCAAGGGAGGACGCGGATGATGGCCGACGCCAAAGCGAAGCCCGGGCAACCGAAAACAGGACAACCGAAATCAGGCGTGCTCCTCGACATCCGCAATCTGCGCATCGAGGCGACGGTATTTCCGCCAGGCGAGCCGCCGAAGAACATCGTGCTCGTCCATGACGTCTCCCTGACGCTCGAAAAGGGCAAGGTGCTGGGGCTGATCGGCGAGTCGGGCGCCGGCAAGTCCACCATCGGACTGTCGTCGATGGGATATGGGCGCGGCGGAGTGCGGATCACCGGCGGCGAGGTCATCCTCAACGGACGCGATATCCTGAAGGGCGGCAAGGACGGCTTTCGCAAGCTGCGCGGCCGTGAGGTCTGCTACGTCGCGCAATCGGCGGCCGCGGCGTTCAACCCGGCGCACAAGCTGATGGACCAGGTCGTGGAGGCGGCGCTCCTGCACGGCACCGCGACGCGGGCCGAGGCCGAGAAGCGCGCCATCGCGCTGTTCAAGAAGCTCAGCCTGCCAAACCCAGAAACCATCGGCGAACGCTTCCCGCACCAGGTCTCAGGCGGCCAGTTGCAGCGCGTGATGACGGCGATGGCGCTGTGTTCGGAACCTGACCTGATCGTCTTCGACGAGCCGACCACGGCGCTCGACGTGACGACGCAGATCGACGTGCTCGCGGCGATCAAGGACGCCATCCGCGACACGCATGTGGCGGCGCTCTACATCACGCATGATCTTGCGGTCGTCGCCCAGGTCTCCGACGAGATCATGGTTTTGCGCCATGGCCGGCTGGTCGAATTGGGCGGCACCAGGCAGATCATCAAGGAGCCGCGCCAGGAATACACCAACGCGCTGGTCTCCGTGCACGAGATCGAACATGCCGAACAGAAGCCTGGCACCGCGCCGTTCCTGTCGGTGAAAAACGTCACCGCTGCCTATGGGCGCAGCAACATCAATGTGCTGAAGAACGTCTCGGTCGATATCTATCCCGGCCAGACGCTGGCCGTCGTCGGAGAATCCGGCTCAGGGAAATCGACGCTGGCGCGCGCCATCACCGGCCTGCTGCCACCGGAAGAGGGCACCGTCACCTTCGACGGCCGACCGCTGGCCAACCGGCTTGCCGATCGTCCGAAGGAGGATCTGCGGCAGTTGCAGATGATCTACCAGATGGCCGACGTGGCGATGAATCCGCGCCAGACCGTCGGCACCATCATCGGCCGGCCGCTCGAATTCTATTTCGGCATCCGCGGCCGCGAGCGCGACAGGCGCGTGGCCGAACTGCTCGACAAGATCGAGATGGGCAAGGGCTTCTCCGACCGCTACCCGGCCGAGCTTTCCGGTGGCCAGAAGCAGCGCGTCTGCATCGCGCGCTCGCTCGCCGCCAAGCCGAAGCTGATCATCTGCGACGAGGTGACATCGGCGCTCGATCCGCTGGTCGCGCACGGCATCCTCAAGTTTCTGCTCGAGTTGCAGAAGGAGGAGAACGTCGCCTACCTGTTCATCACCCACGACCTCGCGACAGTGAAGTCGATCGCCGATTCCATCGCGGTGATGTATCGCGGCGAAGTCGTTCGCTATGGTTCGACGACCAAGGTGCTGACACCGCCCTTCGACGCTTATACCGATCTGCTGCTGTCATCCGTCCCCGAAATGGAAATCGGCTGGCTGGAAAAGGCGATCAAGGGGCGGCGAATGGAAAGCGCCGGGAATTGAGACCGAGCATCCGAGCCTGTTGAGACGTCTGAACGGCTCAGGCTCGACGCAAGGACCCTGCGCTCGTCCTGAACACATCCGCTGTTGGATCGTCAGCGAGCAACACCAGCCGGGTCATCTTCGCGGCTTCCAGTAGGGACGAGATTTCTTCAGCTAAGCAGCCTTGATGATCTCGTAGTCGCCGTCACTGAACCTGGACGACTTGAACTTGCTCAAATCGAGAGCCGGGGCCCCATCGATAATCCAATTGCTCATTTGCTTACCCACGACGGGACCCAAGGCGAAGCCGTGACCGCTAAACCCACATAACGCGTATACGTTGTCATAGCCGGCAAGACGGTCGATGACGGGAATAAGGTCTGGTGTGGTGTCGATCCGCCCAGCCCAGCTGTCCGCCAAACGCAGGTCGTTGATGTGGGGAAAAAGAGCACAAAACTCGGCTAGGTTCTGTTTCACCTTTGCGATGTTCGTGGCAGGCTCCGACAGCGGGCTGTGCTTGCCTTTTCCCGGCAGCAGATCACGCAAACTTCTGATTGTGTCGCGCCCGAGTCCCATCCGTAGCAAGCCTTGGTTCTGCTTCAAGGCGGGCAGGAAATACCGAAGGTTTGTGAATGCCTGGAGGGTCAGATCGTAGTCTGTTCCGGCGTTCCGATAACCGTTTCCGATAATGAAGGACCCATCTGGCCTAGGTCGGTACGCCGTTGTCGGCGCCCACATGGCAATTTGAGTGAATGGGGTGGTCGCCGTCGTAAGGCCGACCGATGACCTGATGTTCTGTACCGGAAGGTTGTAGCCGAGTTTCGCGAGGAGTCTCCTCGAGCCGATGCCGCTGGCAACGACAACGTTCGCACATTGATAAGTGTTGTTCCGCAGCGTGCGGATGCCACTTACACGATCGCTGGATCTCGTGAAGCCAATGACGACCTCGTTGCTGAAGAACTCGGCGCCAGCCGCCTTCGCCGCGCGGGCTAGTGTGAGCGTCGACAACTTGGGATCGCCGTGTCCGTCATCTCGCGTGAAAAGTGCGCATCGCCAGTTTCCAGCAAGTTCGGGAAGCTTTCTCTTAAGCGCTCCTGCATCCAGTATTTCCGAAGTCAGGCCATGCGTCTGCGCATCGCCGTAACTCGTTTCCACGACCTCTTCGTCGTCGGCCGTTTCTGCAGGCATCAGAATCCCTGACTTCACGCGCTGGGTGGACTCGAACCCGAACTCCTCAGTGATCTCATCCCAAAGGACAGAAGCCTCGGCCGCCAAAGGAATTTCAGCAGGGTGACGACCTTGCTTTCTAATAAAACCCCACGCGCGACTTGACTGCTCGCCCGCGACCGGACCGCGATCGAAAACCGCTACGCGCATGCCTCGGCGGGCCAGATAAAATGCGGTTGAACACCCAGCAATTCCCGCCCCGATTATGCCGACGTCGTAAGTCTTGGGAGTGGCGGTATTCGCCATGAAAGCGTGGTCCTCAGTAGGGTCACGTGCGGACGTCGCCAGACCGCCCAAATCGGGGCGCTTTGGGCTGTCGGTTCTTTGCCTATTCCCAGTTCGCGGCTGCGACGCGCATGAAGTTACCGCCGAGAATTCCGCTAATATCCTTGTTGCTGTAGCCCCTTGCCGAGAGCGCGGTGGTCAGCTGGGGGAACACCTCGATGTCGACGAATTCCAGACTGGCGGCGCCCTGGTAGTGTTCAAGTGGCCAATAATCTGTGGCGTTCTCGAACCGAGTCGCAAGCGCGTTCGTGATCTCGGCGAAGTCGGTGCCAATGCCCACGTGGTGCGGGCCGACCAATTCGCAGTAATGATCAATGTTGCGGACTAGGAGATCGAGATTGGGTGTCGCGTCACCTGGCTTCGCCATAAAAAGGCGAATCCCGGTGACGCCAATCACACCTCCCGTGTGCGCACAGGCGATAGCCTGCTCGTTCCAGATGTTGCGTGGGTGGTCGTGCAAGATGCGGCTGTTCGAATGGCTGATGACAATTGGTTTTGACGAGGTCTCCGCCATGTCAATCGACATCCTCGGGCTGCAGTGAGTCCCGTCCACGAGCATGCCGACGCGGTTCATCTCCCTGACAACCTCTCGCCCGAACTGGGTAATCCCCGTATCGGAGCCGTGGCAACCGCTACCTCCGGCATTGTCTTTATTGTAGACGAAGGAGATCTGACGCACGCCCAGACGATGGTAGGTCTCAACGAGTTCGATCTTGCCGTCGAGTGCCGAGACACCCTCGATATCCATTGATACCGCGAGCTTGCCTTCCCGCTTGGCTGCAAGCACATCTGCTACGCTCGAAACGAGAATGTACTTGTCCGCGTTCTGGCTCAGGAACTTGCGATATCCGGCGATGACCGGGAATGTATCTTGCCAAGGCAAAACGTCGTATCCGACGTTGGTGCTGACGAATGTGAATCCAGCCTTCCGGATGCGCTCCAGCGAATTGACGTCGATCGGAACCTGGGGGTCCATTCCACAATGGGCATCCCAGACAATGCTGTGCTCGAACAGTTCGTCGACGTTGAATTGGGTGACGTCCATCGCGATCATGCCTTTGAAATATTGAGGTGTCCCCAGAATTCGCGAACAGATGATGCATGTCCAACAGCGAATTGGTATAGGGTGATGAGAAAATGCGATCGGCTATGGATTTAGCAGGCATCTGCCGCGTCAAGCTTCCCTGAACCTCGAGAACCACCTCGGATGCTCACGAGCCTCCTCGATGAGCCAGTCGCGAAACAGTCGAAAAGCATCACTGTCGGGGGCTTTCAGCGGCCGAACGAGATAGTAAGCCTCTGGTGAGGGGATCCGGAGGCCGAAAAGCGGTATCAATCGACCCGTGTCCAGATAATGTTGTGCTGTCACGTCATCGCCAACGGTGACGCCATCACCTCTAGCCGCTGCCACGAGACATACCGAGGTCTGATTGTAGGTGCGTCCAAGGTTGGGATCGATTTCGGTGATCCCTTAGCTCGCCAAGATCGTCGCCCACCATTTCGCGCTCCGGTCGTGGATGAGCAGTCGATCGCGCAGGTCGCTGAGGCGAGGTCTCCGACCCAGATTCTCAAAAAAACTCGAAGTGGCGACAGGAATACAGAATTGGCGAACAGAGGTTCGAAGCGTTGATTCGCCCATGTTCCTTGTCCCCAGACTATTGCGCAGTCGGAATCATCGGACGCTCTCAACAAGGCGATCTCAACGTGGATAGAGATACGGATGTCCGGATATTGGCGCTCGAACCGTGGTAAGCGTGGGAAGAGCCAGCACTGGACGAAGTCTGCATCGGCGACCAAGGAAATCGTTTCAGGGCGTGAGCTACGCCAATCCCGAGCTCAGCGTCGAAAAGCTTTCAGCCGTGGCGCGAGCCACCAGAAGGCCTTCAGCCATCAGCTCGATCCGCCTGTGAAATCGATTGAAAAGTCTAAGGCCGACATGCTGTTCGAGAATGGACACCTGCTTGCTTACAGCAGATTGGGTGACTCCGAGTTCGATCGCTGCTTGTGAAAAGCTTCGGGGCAAGCGACGTTAAGATCAATTTCGAGGGTCGGTGCCGGCGACGACCTCAATCAAATTTCGAAGAACAGGGGCCGTATTGTCTTTCCGCCAGGCTGCGAAGATCGGTAAGGGTTCGGGGTTCCCTTCAAGAGGGACGATCGCGACGCGATCCGCATAAGTGGCAGCCACCGTCCGCGCGATAAGAACAACACCGATGTTTTCTTCCACCAATGCAAACGCACTCTCGTTGTCCTGCATGACGATGGAGGGGCGTGGCAGAAAACCAGCCTGGCGGCAGATGTTGTTAACGCGACGGGTGTAAATCTGCCAAGGCTCTGTCGACCACAGCAAAATGTGTTCGTTTTTCAGTTCAGAGGCCGAGATCGACTCCCGTCGCGCCAGTCTATGGGTCTTAGCGACCACAAGAGCTATGTGGTCTTCGAATAGGTGTATGGCGTCCAGCTCATCGTCTATAACAGGTCCGACCACGAACCCGATGTCGACCTCGCCGCGGCTGATCGTCCCGGCGGTGTTCTCGGGGATCATTTCCGATGTCCCCTGGCTGATCAGGCGCAGATCAACATTCGGATACTGCCTGTGGAACTTGGCCAGCACCTTCGGCAAAAACGTTCGGATCGAGATTTCGTTGTAGCCGATCTTCAACTGCCCGACTTCGCCACGAATCGCAGATAGCGCCTTGATCGAGATTTCGTCCAGGCCGTCGACGATCGTCCGGGCGTATCGAAGGAGGTTGTTTCCCACTGAACTTGGTTTCACACCTCGCACGCTGCGCTCGAAGACCGGAACGCCCAACTCGGCCTCGAGTGTTTGGATTGTACGGCTGATGGCCGACTGCGACGTGTTCAAGCGTTCGGCAGCGCGCCGGAACCCTCCTTCGTCGTGTACCGCCAGCAATGCGCGGAGCTGCTGCAGATTGATCCGCGGTGATCTTATCAAGGCATCGCCCCATACCAAATAACTGTTAGACAGGTATCGTTTATCATCGCATGGTCCCTCCGTCTAATGCGCGACGTGCCGCCCGAAGCTGTGCGCGAAGGCGATCCTAAAGCGGTTTCAACCCACCAACCCATTCCCTGACCTCTTGATGAGGCTGGCGATGAAGGCGGCACGATGAATCTCCTCGAAGTACGCGACAAAAGCTGGATGAACTTTGTCAACGGCGAGTGGTTGCATTCGGCCGATTTCATTGCCGTGGAGAACCCGGCAACTGGTCAGGTTATCGCTTCGATCGCGGTCGCGAGCGAAGACGACGTTTCGCGAGCAGTCGTCGCGGCCAGAGCCTGCGTGGCAAGCGGAGCGCTGACGAGGTGCCGTCCATCGATCCGTGCGGAGATGATGATGAGGATTGCATCCGAGATTCGGACGCGGATTGAAGACGGCGCCTACATAGGTTGCCTGGAGAGCGGAAAGCCGCTCAATGCTGCAAGAGCCGAGTTTGAAGAGGCCGCGAGATATTTCGAATACTACGCGGGGATGGCCGACAAGATCGAAGGCAGTGCAATTCCGTTGGGAGGTGCGTACCTGGATTATACCATCCGGGAGCCCCACGGGATCTCAGTCCACATTGTTCCGTGGAACTTTGCGCCTTCCATCTGCGCCCGCTCGCTGGCACCAGCGTTGGCTGCCGGGAACGTCGTCATCGTAAAGTCGCCCGAGCTGACCCCGTTGGCTATGATCATCCTCTTTGAGGCCATCGAACAGGCAGGGGTGCCCGAAGGTGCCGTGAACCTCCTATGCGGCTACGGGAAGACAACAGGTGCGGCGCTGGTCAGCCATCCGGATATTGATCAGATCGTATTCACGGGCTCCGTACAGACGGGCGTGTCGATCATGAAGGCGGCTTCTGAGCGATCGGTGCCGTGCGTCATGGAGCTCGGAGGCAAATCGGCGGGCATCGTTTTCGCAGACGCCAATCTCGACCAAGTGGTCGAGAGCGTGAAGTCGGGCACTTTTTACAACGCGGGCCAAGTCTGTTCAGCTTTGTCCCGTCTGGTCGTCCACGACTCTATCTATGACATGGTGGTCGAGAGGGTGTCGGCAATGGCCGAAGCCTTGGAGGTCGGAGACGGTTTGGTGGGAGCAGATATGGGCCCGGTGGTGTCTGAACTTCAGCTCGGGAAGATTGAGGGCATGTGCGACCGTGCCAAAAGCGCTGGGGCAAGGCTGGTTACGGGAGGGAAGCGCCTGCACGACAAGAGCGGTTGGTTCATGCAGCCGACCGTTTTTGCAAATGTCGATCCGAATATGGAAATCGCTCAAGCGGAGGTTTTCGGTCCGGTTCTGTCCATTATCAAGTTCCACAACGACGATGAGGCTTTTGAGATCGCTAATGCCACCCGGTTCGGCCTAGTGGCGGGCGTCTTCACACAGCGCCTCGATATCGCTCTCAAGGCGCCGCCTCGCCTGAATGCGGGGCAGGTCTTCGTCAACGAGTGGTTCGCTGGCGGTATTGAGACCCCTTTTGGAGGAAATAAAATGTCGGGACACGGGAGGGAAAAAGGGCAGGAAGCCATCGACAGCTATGTCCGGACCAAGAATGTGGCAATATCACTACCTCTTTAGAATCGCGACACAGCAACTTCTCTGAGGCGGGTTAGCCAAATCAGCCCTTGCCTTCTGGCGTCCATTTGATGATGTCGTCCTCGCTAGGTGCGACGAAATGGTTGGCCCGCCGGTATAGTGCTTACGCCTCTTGCAGGTCCTGATCAGGACGCCGTGGCCTGAGGAGAGTCCCAACTGGCTTCTGCTCCAGTCGAACATGTGGATCTTCAAGAAACAAACGCCCAGGGTCGCGATGGCGATCCCGGGCTTGAGAGTGAGTTGGAACTGGATTGGGCCCGGCGGGAGTGCCGGGCCCGGTGCGAGCGTGATGCCGGTTATTCGGCGGCCTGGAGGTGATCCGTTCCGTCGCCGTCGATGGTCACCGGCTCATCGGAGGACGGATCCGCATCGTCGGTGAGGAAGGCCGGCAGCTCCGCGGCATCGCCGTCGATAGCCGCGTCCTCCGACATCTCGCTGGCGGCCGCGTCGCCTGCATCGTCAGACACTTCATCGACATCAACGCGCAGCGGCTCCGGCAGCCAGCTTGATCCTTCGAGAAGACGGGCGGCTTCACGGGCCATGATGTCCTTCTTCATGTGGTCGATCAGCTGCGCGGAGTCTGCGCCACGAGCTTCACGGACAGCCTGCAGGATCCGCGCCTTGGTGAGCCGCCCGAGGAACTCGACGGTAGGCGTCCAGCCGGCGTCGACCATGTCGAACTGCAGCGAGCGGCCAAGCACGTCTGCATGCTCGAGCGCCTTCGCTCGCCTGTTCCAGGGTTCGACCACCGCATTGAGGGTCAGCGAGACGCAGTGCGCGAACAGCGCCTTGCGGCTTGCTTCATCGAGGCCGAGAAGGAAGTCCCACAGGCCTTCCGCGTCATCGGGTAAATCGCGGTCCCAAGCTTCGTGCCGCTCGGCGATCTCCTTGGCCCAAGATGTCTCGGCAAGACCGTCGACCTGGCTGAAGCTGCCGCTCTTCAGGCTGATCTCCAGGCACGTGTTCGGCGCGAAGCGATAGAAGACCTGCAGGACGAAGGCATGGAGTGCGGCGACGAAGGCGATGTCGACGTCACCAGCGAGCGCGTTGCGTAGCGCCAGCGTCCGCTGCGCGGTCAGGTCGAAGACGAGCCGATCGGGCAGTGGCTTGATGCCATCGTCCTCGCCGTCGTCGTCGCCCGAACCGTCGTGCACCGGTTTGCCGTTGACGACAACACCATCGCCATCGTCGTCGCCATTGGATCGGGTTTCGCCGTCGGAGCCCCCTTCCTCGCCCTCATCGACATCGCCGGTTTCGGTCCGCGGCTCGTCCTCGGACCGCACGAAACCGGCGTCGACCTGGAGCTTGCCGTTCGCGGCAAGCGTAACGAACACGCCGGCATTCGCCTTCTGGGCGGAGTCGTAGCTTTGAGGACGATCATCGATCGCATCGAGTTGGGCGCCCAATTGGTCGAGCTTCGCCTCGATTGCCTCGTCGGCATCCCCGGCCTGGGCATAGTCCGCATCCAGCTTGTCATACTCGGCCTTCAGCGCGTCGTAGCGTTCGATCTCCTCAGCGCTGAGTTCCTGCGCCTCGGCGTAGATGCGCCGCATGCCGGAGGTGTGGCCGTAGGGAAAGCTGATTGCAGCCTCGACCCATTTCCAGCCTTCGGCGCGAATCGCCTCGGCATCCACCTTCAGCCTGTCGAAGACAAGCTGCTCGAGGAGCGCCGCATCTTGGAACCAACCGCCGGAATCCTGCTCGAACAGGTCGCGAAGGATGACCCCGCCGGCAGCCTCATAGGCTTCGGCACCGACATAGACGGCCCGGCGATCGTCGGCGCGAACAGTGGTCTCCGTCAGCAGACGCCTGATGTAATAGGGTTCCTGCGTGTGGGAGCTGGAGATTCGCTCCCAGACCTGCTCCTGGCGCCCGTGATCGTCCGAGATCGAGAAGGCCATGATTTGCTCAAGCCGGATCTCGTCATTCTCGTAGAGATCGAGAAGCTGCGGTGACACCGATGCCAGCCGCAGGCGCTGCTTCACCGTCGCCGGCGATACGAAGAAGCGAGCACCAATCTCGTCGGGATCAAGACCCTGATCGCTGAGCGTCTTGAAGGCCCGGAACTGGTCGAGCGGGTGCAGGTCGGCGCGCCGCAGGTTTTCGGCAAGCGAATCCTCCTCGGCCGAGGTCTCCTGCCCGCGGTTGACAATGCAGGGGATTGGCTCGTTCTTAGCCAGGCGCTTTTGCTTGATGAGGATGCCGAGCGCCAGATAACGCCGCCCGCCGGCGGGCACCTCGAACATGCCGGTCTCCTCGCCCTCGCCGTCGAGCACGGGACGGACGTTCAGGCTCTGGATCAGCTTTCGCCGCCCGATGTCTTCGGCCAGCTGCTCGATCGACACGCCGTCCTTCATGCGCCGAACATTCTTCTGCGACAGCATTAGCTTGTCATAGGGAATATTCTCCGCGGCGTTCATCGCGATCTTCTGAATGGCGTTCTTTGCCATGGTCAGGTTCTCCATGACGGGCGGCCCGGGGCCTCTCCCCGAACCTCCAAGCCCGTCAGCAACCCTCCCCTCCCCCCTCTGCCTCCAGGCCTCACGCCAGCGCCGCCTCCCGACTTGCAGGCTCGACATGAAGCGCTGCTGGTTTCGGCTCGCGGATCTAGGCGGCCGAGCCGCGCCCGAGGCGCCTTCAGCATGTTGGCGTCACCGCGTCCTCCCACGAAAAAAGCGCCGTCCTCTTGCTTCGAAGGACCGCGCTGGGATTGATGGAGACGGCCCGCAGGCGAGGCCGGCGACGAGAGTTTTCGCTACCGGCCTCCGCGAGATCAGGCGGCGAAATCGAGAAGCTTCTTGGCTTTGCCCTCCATGTCCAGGCGCACATCCTGATGCGGCTTGTCGCGCGCGACCCGCGTGATGCCCTGCACGAAATCAAAGATCGATTCCGGCGGTCTGCCTTCCTCCATGAGCACAGTATCGATGATCTTCGTGGTCTCGGACTTGGAGAAGCCCCGCTTGCGCAGGAAGCCCTGGCGGTCGTCGTCGTCTCTGGCAACGATCCGTTGCCGCGCCGTCTTGATGCCGTTGACGAATGGCATGGGCGAGGAATCGGCAAACTGGATCAGGGCGGGCTCGGCCTCAAGGGCGAAACGCGAGGCGGCATATTTGGAATGCCGGATGGTGATTTCCTCGAAATCTTCCACGCCCCACAGATTTCGATTCTGGCATACCGCGCGTAGATAGAAGCTGGCAATCCCGAGGGTGCGGGCTCCGACCTCGGAATTCCAGCAGTAGAAGCCGCGGAAATAAAGATCCGGTTCCCCATTCGGCAGCCGCCCGGCCTCGATCGGGTTCAGGTCGTCGACGAGGAAGACAAAGACATCGCGATCTGACGCGTAGAGCGTCGTGGTGTCGCGGGAGATGTCGACGTTCGGGTTGTAGATTCCCGTTGACCAATCGAGGACTCCCGGCACCTTCCAGCGCGTGTCACCGGTACCGTTGCCGGCTATCTTCTGCACGGCGTCGACCAGTTCTGAGTCAAATATTCTGCCATAGTCCGGACCGGTTACGGCTCGCAGCTCGAGGCGTCCGTTCTCGATTTCCAGCGTCTTCACCTGCCCGGCGCGGTGGTTGAGGAGACCGTGCTGGAGATTAATCGCGGCGAGCGGGGCTGGAAGCTGCCGCAGATAGGTGGCCGGTGCGCCGACCAAAGAGGCGAGTTGGCCAAAACTCCAATGCGTGGGGGCAACAGGGGCAGGCGCATCGGGCAGCATTAGCCTCAGGCGCTCCGGATCGTCGCGGCTGGCCTCGACGCGGATCAGCTCACTTTCGACGATGCGGGTCTTGCTGCGCTCCGACCGGCTCTTCACCGCATTTCCAAGGTCGTTGAGCGACAGGTATCGCTCGTCCGCCGGCCGGTTGAACCATTCTGACGACACGCGGCCAATTCGCTGGCCGCGGCTGGGGTCGACCTTGTAACCGGCACGCTGGTTGCGCTTGGGCGCAAGAATTTCCATCTGGGTCATTGGTGTTGCTCCTTGGCGGGCGCCGGGAGACTCTCTCCCGGACCTTTATCCGCCACCGCAACCCGCCCGCCCTCTTCCTCTCTCGGCACCCGCGCACCACTAGCAGCGTCGCCATTGCGGCAGCGGCCGCGTCAAGGCTGGCACCCGCCGCTTCACGTTCCGGACGCGACAGAATTCCGCTGTGCTTTCTTGCGCAACAAGGCCGGAACATAGCGGCCTGCTTGATTGGACAACTGCCAGTTCTGCTCTGGCCCTAGCCAGAAATATATAAATTGTCCCAACGTCATGATACGCGAAAATCGTGTCATGGTCGGAACTGAGAGTGTAATTGCATGTCGAGCAGGTTCGCCCGGCCCGTGGTGGTGCAAGTTGGCCGGCATGACCGTGAGCGCGTCATATTCGATGTGAACGACGCAGCCTCGATCCTGCTGCGGAGTTTCCCTCATCAGACGAAGAAGCGAAAACTGGCTATGGATGCATGTCTTCAGGTTTTGCGTGGAGAAGCCCAGACACCGGCAGCGAGACGGGCTTTCGTTGCAGCGGCGTTAGAAGCGAAATTCTACGCAGCGACTGAGGTCCAAATTGATCGTAGCCCTCGATGGCTTCCAAAGTGACTGGGGGAGCAGAGCTTCAGCCATCGCAGTGGTGACCGGGATTTGTGCAGCTGGCAGCAAGCAACGAGTCCTGCCGCCGGGGGGAACACCCGCCTTTCATCTGCTTGACTCGACAACCGTCAGGAGGAGAGTCGGCTTCTCGATGAGATCGAGGATCTCGCGTGCATGAACTGGCCAAATCGGATATCTACGACGTTGCAGACCCGCCTTTCCGGTAAGCAATCGAAGAACCGACAATCTTCCACAATACGCGACCGACGTCGTCGGGCGACCCCACCAGCGCAGTACTAGACACTGCACGCCGCGCCCTGCTTAAGGGGGACCGCCTCGAAACCAAATTTGTGCTGTGGTACCCGGCGGGGGCGTGGAAATTGTTTACGATTATCCCCTCCTCATCGAGTGGAGAGCAGCGGCCGCTCGATCAGGACCGGGTCTGACCACCGGATCAATACGCGCGCAAAGTCAGGATGTAGCTGTTTACCGCAGCACGCAAAGTCTATCGGGGAATTATTGCTTCCACCGACAACACCACTATGAAGCAACACTTCGCCGACTATCTTTCAAGCTACCCCGGAGAGTTTTCATGGCAGAAGATGCCGACAACACAATCGACGCCCTCATCGAGCTCACCGCTGATGTGGTCTCAGCCTATGTCTCCAACAATCCGGTCCCGGTGAGCGATCTTCCTGCGCTGATCGGCCAAGTGCACGCAGCACTGAAAGGCACGATCGGCAACGTTCCCGCAGAAATCCCTGAGGTTCTCAAGCCTGCTGTGCCGATCAGGAAGTCGGTGACGCCGGACTACCTCATCTGCCTTGACGACGGGAAGAAATTCAAGTCGCTGAAGCGCCATCTTTCGACCCGCTACGGGCTGACGCCGGATGACTATCGCGCCAAATGGGGTCTGCCGGCGGATTACCCCATGGTCGCGCCGAATTATGCTGCGTCGCGCTCGGCGTTGGCCAAGACGATGGGTCTCGGCCGCAAACCGAAAGAGGCGGAAGCGCCGGCGCCTAAGAAGACCGGCAAGAAGGCCGCAGCCTGACGTCAATCTTTGGGCTTTGTTCTGATGGGCAGCACCCACTGGCCTAATCTGCGTGGAATATCAAAAGGCGGGACCAGCCCCGCCTTCCCTTCGAACGACTCAATTTCATAGGATTTCGCAACGCCCTTGCAGCAATCTGCTGCCCAGGCCTTGCAGTTTACCCACGTTCTTGCTCGCTCTTGTCGAGCGGTCGCCAAAACATCCGGGACCTAGCCGCGTCCTTCCGACTCTTGCCGGGACGCAGCAGAAAAATCAACCAGCTTTGCTGAGATTGCCCGCGGAGGACTTGCCAGTCCGCCGGTCCTGTTCAATCTCGTAGTTGATCTTCTGCCCATCAGCGAGGGTCGAGAGGCCCGCTCGTTCGACAGCGGAAATGTGGACGAAAACATCCTGACCACCATTGTCGGGCTGGATGAATCCAAATCCCTTGGTGCTGTTGAACCACTTCACGGTGCCGGTCGCCATATGTACGTATTCCTTCGTAACAATTGCTGTGTGGCCTGGCAGTTGTGCCAGGCCGGTTCAGATCAAGGCATTGGAATTAGACGGCAAAGAAAAAATTGCAAGACCCGGCATTCTCGGATGGCGTCACGACCGGCCAGTTAAAGACAACATCGCGACCTGCGCAATTGCTGGGCAGCCGTTTGCCGGGTAACCGAACATCCCGCGTGGCGGAGCTGGATTGAAAGCAGCGAGTGGCTGCCGATCCGTGGTCATCGTTCCCCATGAACTCGAGTTAGGCGATCTATCTCGCCGACAGGGTGCTGCGATAAGGGCGGCGCGGCGCGGCTTCATCACCGTTGACTTGCCGCGGCCGCGCGAGCGCAGCGAAAGCCGGTTTATGCGCTATCGCGAGGGGAGGGATTGCGCGAGTTCGGCCTGCATTGAGCAGGCTGTCAACTCGCCAGCATTTGTCGGCTGGCAGGGCCGGAAGCTCAAAGGCCATCAAAACGGCATCGACCTTCAGTCGGTGTTTACCATTCGCTTCTATCTTTCGCGCAGCGGCAAGGTTCTGAGTACCGCACATAAAGGCCTGCTCCAGACAATGGAGCGGGCTTTTTTGTGTCACTTGGGAGCCGGCTCCAACAATGCTGTCTACAGGAAAAACGGCCCGCAAGGCTGTGCGGCTTGTGATGTGGCTGGGGCTGGTCGTGCAGATGGGGAGGCCGAAAGCAGGCCCCATCAGGCAACACTCTGCCCGCGTCAGGCTGGGCCCAAACTGGGTTATGGCGTCACCGCCCGCAATTTGGCCGATTCATAGTCGAACGAAACACGATTTCGTCCACGCTGTTTCGCTTCAAAAAGGCATCGTCCGGCGGTGCGAAGGACGTCTTGAGCATCTGCATCGGGAGAGATTTCCGCGCCGCCGATGCTGACAGTCACTTTCACGCCGTCCTGTTGGCCTTTCGCCATCGGACCCGCCTCGACAAGACGGCGTATGTTTTCCGCGATGGTAGCTGCCTGTTCTTTACGCGCGCTGCGTAACAACACACCAAACTCTTCTCCGCCAAGACGACCGATCGAGTCTCCCGGGCGTGTCAGATAAACTAGCGCCTTTGCAATTCGAACCAAAGCCTCGTCACCTTTGGAATGGCCGTGTTGGTCGTTGATCAAGGAGAAGTGATCCGGATCGATCAGGAGCAGTGTGTCGCATTCACCTTCGTCACGCTTTCTGTCCATTCTTGCGATAAATTCACCGCGACTGAGAAGGCCTGTCATCGGGTCGTTGGCTGGTTACGAAGGTGAGCCTGTCGTGCGCCTCTCTCAGGGCTGTGTATGATTTCTCCAACTTGTCACATGTTTCCTGAATCGTTTCCCCCTGGGTGAAGATAAAGGCGCTAACGGGCAGTCCGATGAGAATCGGGATGAAGGTGCATTCCACCCAACTCAGCCAGTCGATCGGCATCTGCAGGCCAAGTCTTGCCGTGAACGACAGCCCGAAAGTCGCGACGACTGCTATTATCGTCACGACTGTAGATTTGCCCAGAATACGTTTGCTGCGCGGCGTCATATTGTTGCTATAGACAATCCGGCTGAATGACATGTTACCAGCTTGATTAGGATTGTTCTGGACACACCGGCGAGAAGCCGAACCCGCGCGGTCCCTCAAGGCCAGGTCGAGCAAATGCGCCCGCGTCCTGCCGACACTTTGCCACTTCCGTTCTTGGGCCCATGTGCCGGCTGCGAGCGAAATGACATTTTGACCCGCAGTGAATTTCAGATTTCGGCTGGAAAAACCCGCCGCCTGCTGTAAACAGCGCGGGCCTGCTCACGGATAGGGGAAATCATGACGCTTGTTTCGCCCACGGAAGGTTCGACCGCAGATAGGGGAGCTGCCAGAAGCCGCCGCCTGTGGAGCCAAGCCGAAGCCCGGGCCCTCTACGAGTCTCCCTTCAACGAACTGCTGTTTCGCGCACATTGCGTCCATCGTGCGAACTTTGATCCCAACCGCGTTCAGCTCAGCCGGCTGCTGAGCATCAAGACCGGCGGCTGCCCCGAGGATTGTGGTTATTGCAGCCAGTCCGCGCACCACAATTCCGGACTGAAGGCCTCCAAGCTGATGGCGGTCGAACGCGTCATCGAGGAAGCCCGCAAGGCGCGCGATGCGGGTGCGACGCGCTATTGCATGGGCGCGGCGTGGCGCAGCCCCAAGGCGCGCGATATGGAGGTCGTGGTCGCCATGGTCGAAGGCGTCAAGGCGCTTGGCATGGAAACCTGCATGACATTAGGGATGCTCGATGTTGAGCAGGCGCAGCAGCTCAAGACAGCGGGGCTCGACTACTACAATCACAACATCGATACGTCCGAGCGCTATTACGGCGAAGTCATCACGACGCGCTCGTTCGCCGACCGGCTCGAAACATTGGACAATGTTCGCGATAGCGGCATCAAAGTCTGCTGCGGCGGCATTGTCGGCATGGGCGAGGAACCGGTCGACCGCGTGGACATGCTGGTGACGCTCGCCAATCTCCCCGAGCCGCCCGACAGCGTCCCGATCAACATGCTGATCCCGATTGAAGGCACACCGCTTGGTCATGAGCGGCCAATAGAGCCGATCGAATTCGTGCGCACCATTGCGCTTGCCCGTATCCTGATGCCGCAATCCCATGTTCGCCTGTCGGCCGGCCGCACGGCAATGAGCGAGGAAATGCAGGCACTGTGCTTCTTTGCCGGCGCCAATTCCGTCTTTGTCGGCGATACGCTGCTGACGGCGGACAACCCGAGTGAGGATAAGGACACTGCGCTCTTTCGCAAGCTCGGTATTGAACCAATGGAGCTTTCCGGCTTGTGAGCGCAGGGGGCTTGCTCGACCGCTATGAGACGACGCTGAGCGGGCTCGCGCGCAAGAACCGTTTGCGCACGTTGTCGCCGCGTGCCGGTCTCGATTTCGCCTCCAATGACTATCTGGGACTCGCAGCCTCGCCGCGCCTGGCCAAAGCCGTCGCAGCAGCACTCGCAGCCGGCACGCCGGTCGGCGCCACGGGGTCTCGCCTGTTGCGCGGCAATACGCCGGAGCACGAGACCCTCGAAGCCGAAGCGGCACGTTTCTTCGGCGCCGAACGTGCGCTTTTCTTCAGCGGGGGCTATGTCGCCAATTTCGCCGTCCTGACCACACTTCCGCAAAAGGGCGATCTCGTCGTGCTTGACGCACTCATCCATGCCAGCGCCCATGAGGGCGCGCGGGCTGGCCGGGCGGCAGTGGCGGAGGTCCCACATAATGACATCGGCGGCTTCGAAGACGCCATTTTGACCTGGCGGCGTTCGGGCGGCACGGGTCGCCCCTGGATCGTGGTCGAGAGCCTCTATTCCATGGATGGCGACCGCGCGCCCCTGGCCGATCTGGCAGCACTTGGCGACCGACACGACGCTTTCCTGCTGATCGACGAGGCGCATGCCACCGGCGTGTATGGACCCGATGGACGCGGCCTAGCGCACGACCTCGAAGGCCGCGACAATGTCGTCGTGTTGCACACTTGCGGCAAGGCGCTTGGCGCCTCCGGTGCGCTGGTCACCGGATCCACCGTCTTGTGCGACTACCTCATCAATCGTTCCCGGCCTTTCATCTATGCCACCGCCCCTTCGCCGCTGATAGCGGTGGCCGCTACCGAGGCGCTCGCCGTCCTGCATGACGAACCCGAGCGCCGCGAGCGGCTTGCAGCACTCGTCGCCTTCGCCGGCCGGGAACTCAAAGCCTGCTGCGGGGTGGCGCCGAGCGGCTCGCAGATCCTGCCGGTCATCGTCGGCGACAACGCCCGCGCCATGGCGCTCGCAAGCGCGCTGCAGGCGCGCGGTTTCGATGTGCGCGGCATCCGCCCGCCAACGGTGCCCGAGGGCACGGCTCGGCTCAGGATTTCACTGACGCTCAATGTCGAGCAGGCCGACGTCGCTGCGATGGTCAAGGCACTGGCAGAGGAATGGGAGCGAATGGCGGCATGAGCCAAACCTTCGTCATCACCGGCACGGACACCGGCATCGGCAAGACGGTTCTCGCGGCCGGTCTGGCCAGGCTGCTCAATGGCGCCTACTGGAAACCGGTGCAGTCGGGGCTCGATGGCGAAACCGATACCCAGACAGTAGTAAGACTCGCGGAGCTTCCCCCAGAGCGGATCGTCCCGGAAGCCTGGCGGCTGGTCCGACCGCTCTCGCCGCATCGTGCCGCCGAACTCGATGGCGTTTTGATCGATCCGGATCGCCTCGTTCTGCCCATAACGGCGCGCCCGCTGATCGTCGAGGCAGCCGGCGGTCTCATGGTGCCGCTCAACCGCAAAATCCTGTTCATCGATGTGTTCGCCCGCTGGCGCGCGCCGGTCGTGCTTTGTGCGCGCACGGCTCTGGGCACGATCAACCACACGCTTCTGTCGATCGAGGCGCTGCGCCACCGCGACATTCCGCTTTTGGGCATAGCGTTCATTGGTGACCCCATGCCGGACACCGAATGCACGATCGCTGCGATCGGCAAGGTGCGTGTCCTTGGCCGCTTGCCTTTCCTCGATCCGCTGGCGCCCGACACCCTTCTTTCGGCCATGGCAGCGCATTTCGACATGGTGTCTTTTCAGCAGGCCAGCGCATGAGCCGCTCAGCCGTCTGGCATCCCTTTACCCAGCACGCCGTCGAACCGGCCCCGCCGAAGGTTGTTCGGACGGAAGGCGCCTACCTGCAGAGGGATGACGGAAGGCGCATTCTCGACGCGATATCCTCATGGTGGGTGGTGACCCACGGCCATCGCCATCCGGCGATCGTCGAGGCAATCCGCTCAACTGCCGAAACGCTCGACCAGATCATATTCGCCGGTCTCACTCACGCGCCGGCAGAGGAACTGGCGAGCGCGCTCATCGGCCTGGCGCCGAAGGGTCTGGACTGGGTCTTCTATTCCGACAGCGGCTCGACCAGTGTCGAAGTGGCGCTCAAAATGGCGCTTGGCTATTTCCGCAACATCGGCGCGCCGCGCTCGCGTATCGTTGTGATGGAATCGAGTTATCACGGCGACACGATCGGCACGATGAGCGTCGGGGCCCGCGGCGTCTTCAACGCCGCCTACGAACCCCTGCTCTTCGACGTCGACACCATCCCTTTCCCTGCCGCGGGTCGCGAGCAGGAAACGCTCGACGCCTTCGAGGCGTTCAGCCGTGATCGCAAGGCGGCGGCGCTGATCGTGGAACCGCTGGTCCTGGGCGCAGGCGGCATGCGGATGTATTCGCCAAAAATCCTGGCCGAATTGAAACGTATCGCCGAGGCCTCCGGGACGCTGTTCATCGCCGATGAGGTGATGACCGGCTGGGGCCGGACCGGCACGGTGTTTGCGTGCGAGCAGGCAGGTATTGCGCCCGACATATTGTGCACGTCGAAAGGGCTGACCGGCGGCGCGATCCCGCTTGCCGCCACGCTCGCCACCGACGCCATATTTCGGGCGTATTATTCGCCGGACCGCAGTCGCACCTTCTTTCATTCGAGCTCCTATACAGCCAATCCGATCGCCTGCGCGGCCGCACTTGCCAACATCGCTATCTGGCGCGATGAGCCGGTCATCGAGCGCGTCACAACACTGACGCGACTGCAAGCCGAAGGGGCTCGCCGCCTTGCCGGAGATGCCCGCTTCGCCGATGTCCGGGTGACCGGCACGATTGCCGCCTTCGAACTGGCGGTCGCCAACTCCGGCTACCTGGCTGAAATCGGCCCGAAGCTGCGCGCTTTTTTCCTCGAGCGCGATCTCCTGGTACGCCCGCTCGGCAATGTGATTTATCTTCTGCCTCCCTATTGCGTAAGCGCCAGCGAGCTTGGTCGCCTGCATGATGCGATCGACGAGGCCGCCGACCTTGTTGGGCAAGCCGGATGATCAGAGGCGCGAAGATCATCGGTCTCGGCCACCACGCGCCGGCGCGGACCGTGCCGAATGCCGAGATCGAGGCCTCGCTTGGCCTGGAAGCCGGCTGGATCGAGAGGCGGACTGGCATCCGGTCACGCCGCTGGGCGGAGCCTTCCGACACGTTGTCGAGCCTGGCCGGGAAAGCGGGAGATATGGCGCTGGACATTGCTGGCATCGACCGCACCGCGATCGGCCTTCTGCTATTGGCAACATCGACGCCCGATCATCTGCTGCCGCCAAGTGCGCCGCTAATCGCGCACCGTCTCGGCCTCGCTCATGCCGGCGCCGTCGATCTTGCCGGCGCCTGCGCCGGTTTTGTTTATGCGCTTACCTTCGCCGACGCGTTCGTGCGCACCCACGGCAAGCCGGCGCTGGTCATCGCCGCCAACATTCTGAGCCGCCGCATCAACCCGGCCGAACGCGCCAGCGCGGTGCTGTTCGCCGATGCCGCAGGCGCGCTCTTGCTGGTCCCGTCGTCCGACCCAAATCACGGTGTGCTCGGCGCATCGCTGGATTCCGACGGATCGGGTTATGGCCTGATCCAGATCCCGGCGGGGGGCAGCAGCCGGCCGTTTGCCGGAGACTTCGACATAGCCGAAACCCGCATGACGATCGCCGACGGGCGCGCCGTGTTCGCCAAGGCGGTCGAAATGATGGCGGCTGTTCGGCCGAGGCGCTGGAAGTAGCCAACGTTTCAGCTCAGGCCGTGGATCGGTTTGTTCCACACCAAGCCAACGCCCGCATTCTCGATGCGGTCGCCGACAAGCTCGATATTGGCCCTGAGAAGGTGGTGAGAAGCATTGCAGAGTTCGGCAATTCCTCTGCCGCGACAATTGCGCTGTCGCTGTCCCTCTCCCATCAGGTCGTCCCGTTTGAGCTTGGGGAAAGGCTTCTGCTCGCCGCGGCCGGCGCCGGGCTTACCGGCGGCGCACTCGTGATCGGCGTCTAGGGGGCAGCAGGTCAGGCGCCCACTGGCTGCGTGGATTTTTGCCGGCGGGCTGCATGGCATGTCCCGATGCGACAGCGCCCGGCGTGGCGAGAACCCTGGAGGCGCTCCTTGCTTGCTGGGAGAGGAGCGAAGAACATCACGCTGCGGCGGCGGCCTGCACGAGACCTCGTACCGAGCCTGGCGACCACACCTCGACATTGTCGATCAGCCGCGTCTGGCCAAGCCAGGCGGCGACGAGCAGTCGCGCCGGTCGGTTGGGGATGGCGATGACAGCCAGGTCCTCGCCTGACCGCAGCTCAAGATACTCGACCTGCGAAAAGCCTGCAGCAAGGATGGCCTGCCGTGCCTCATCGAGCACACGATCGATGCAATCTTCGCAGTTCAGCCGCCGGGCAGTTTCGAACAAGATTTCGGCAAGGCGGGGTGCCGCGCGCCGTTCAACGGCGGACAGCCGCGCGTTGCGCGAGGACATCGCCAGGCCATCGTCTTCGCGGACCGTCGGGCTCGCGATGATGTCGATCGGGATGTCGAGATCGCGAACAAGCCGCCGCACCACATGCAATTGCTGGAAATCCTTTTCGCCAAAGAAGGCGATATCGGCACCGGTCTGGAGAAAAAGCTTGGTGACGACGGTCGCCACCCCGTCGAAATGGCCAGGCCGGAACGCGCCGCAAAGCCCCTCGCTCACCGCGCTCACCGAGACCGTCGTGGCAAAGCCTTGCGGATACACATCCGCGGCGTCCGGGGCGTAGAGGATGTGGGCGCCGAGCGGCGCCAGTTTGACGGCATCGTCATACTCGGTGCGCGGATAGGCGATCAGATCCGCCGGGCTGTTGAACTGCTTGGGGTTGACAAAGAGCGTGACGATCACCCTATCGGCTTTTGCGAGGGCGGCACGCACAAGGCTGAGGTGACCCTCGTGGAGAGCGCCCATGGTCGGTACGACCGCCACCTTCAAACCATCCCGGCGCCACACGGCGACTATGCTGCGCAGTTCAGCAACTGTCCGAAGAATGGGGATGGCCACGTTGGATCTCCTCTTTTTCAGGTCTTTGGCTCGTCGCCGAACACGTGTTCTGCCGCTGGAAAGCGGCGCTCACGAACGTCATGCGAGTAGGCCGAGATTGCCGCGGAAGCCGCCTCGCCCAGTTCGGCGTATCGCTTGACGAATTTTGGACGAAAGGCGCCGAACAGGCCCAGCATATCGTCAACGACGAGGATCTGGCCGTCGCAGGCCGTCGAGGCGCCAATGCCGATGGTCGGGATCGCGATCTCCTGCGTGATCCGCCGCGCCAGGGCTTCAGGTGTCTTCTCCAGCACGACCGCGAAGGCGCCTGCTTCGGCCACCGCGACCGCATCACGCTGGATGCGATCGGCATCGTCGCCCCGCCCCTGGACGCGGTAGCCGCCGAGTGCATTCACCGCCTGCGGCGTCAGCCCGACATGAGCCATCACCGGCACGCCACGCGCAGCAAGGAAGCGTATCGTCGCGGCCATGCTTTCGCCGCCTTCGAGCTTGACCGCCGCGCAGCCTGTCTGAGCGATCAGGCGGGCAGCATTGCGAAAAGCCTGTTCAGGACTTTCCTCATAGGAGCCGAACGGCATGTCGACGACCATCAGCGCCCGTTCGAGGCCCCGCCGCACAGCCTGGCCGTGCAGGATCATCATTTCGAGCGTGACGCCGAGCGTCGAAGGCAGGCCGTGAAGCACCATGCCGACGCTGTCACCGACAAGCACGACATCGCAGTGAGCATCGACCAGTTGTGCAATGGGCGTTGTATAGGCAGTAAGACAGACCAGCGGCGTCCCACCCTTGCGTGTCGCAATGTCCGGTGGGGTCAAGGCCCTGATTGCTCGCGTTGCGCTCACCGACTTCCCTCACCTAACGTCAACCCGAGCCATCTGCCACAAATTTGTGCAGATGCGAAGAAGAAATTGCAGTGCACAATAATTTGCTGACTATTTATTGCGCAAGCTGCGACGCCGCTTCGAATGAGCACGAGTGCGAAAGCGGGCTCTTAATCTCGCGCCCAGTCCACTTCCCTTGCGTCACTGCCGTGCGGCTTCGCG
Source organism: Mesorhizobium sp. M1004 (assembly GCF_040318795.1). NCBI lineage: Bacteria > Pseudomonadati > Pseudomonadota > Alphaproteobacteria > Hyphomicrobiales > Phyllobacteriaceae > Mesorhizobium > Mesorhizobium sp. M1004. The sequence goes on along the minus strand of NZ_JAMYNB010000012.1, from coordinate 149,897 downwards.
TTTGCGACACTCTTCGTGTAGACCGAAGGTCTAGGCCTTTACGGAGAGTGTGGTGTTGACAGGCTAAAGGGGCTGCTACACGCTGGTTAAATCGATTGAGAAGCTTCTCACGGAACTCTGCCCAACCCAGGCAACCATGGACGATCGCCCAAAAGCAACACGCAACGGTAGGGCCGCCGCAAAGGCCAAGCAAGTCGAAGCGGAGCTGATTGCTGTTGTCGTGTCCGTCAATGACGGTGAACCAGCGGTCCTCACCATCGGGGAGGCGGATTGCCTACCCTCGGGGCCGTTCGCGCTGGAGCATCGATCGCTGCAGTCAGGCCTAAGGGCGTGGGTCGAGCAGCAGACTGGTCATCCCCTCGGCTATATTGAGCAGCTCTATACGTTCGCTGATGGCGACCGCGCCGACGGGCGTCAGCAGCGCGTCATTTCCATCAGCTATCTCGCTTTGACCCGGAAGGAACATGCCACCGGCGCATCCACCTGCGCCTGGCGGAGCTGGTACGACTATTTTCCGTGGGAGGACCACCGCCTCGGAACACCGAAACTGATTGCGGATGTTCTGAAGCCGCGTCTGCTTGCCTGGGCGGCTGCAGTTGAGGAGGCTGCGATTGTCCGTGAACGACGGCGGCGGGCTGCCATTGCTTTCGCGTTCGAGGACCGACCCTGGAATGAAGAGTTGGCGCTCCAGCGCTATGAGCTGCTTTACGAGGCGGGTCTGGTGGCAGAGGCCACCCGCGACGAACGGTCGATCGCATCAGACTCAACAGCCGGGACAACGATGGTTGGCGACCATCGCCGCATCCTGGCGACGGGCCTTGCGCGCTTGCGCTCGAAGATCAAATACCGGCCAGTTGTCTTCGAGCTGATGCCTCCTGTGTTTACGCTGCTGCAGCTGCAACGGACCGTGGAAGCCCTGGCAGGCCGGCTGATCAACAAGCCCAACTTTCGCCGGCTCATCGAGCAGCAAGAACTGGTCGAGGAGACTGGCGAGACGTCCCTGGATACGGGTGGCCGGCCGGCCAAGCTCTATCAGTTCCGCCATGTCGTGCTGGATGAAACTGCCGTTGCGGGGACAAAATTGCCTCTGGCCCGGGGTTGACACGCTTATAGTCCACCTAGATATATACCCCTTATAGTCAAATAGATTATAAACGGGAGGCGCCGGTGAGCGGGACGATACCTTCGGCCGCGTCCCTGTATCAGCGCGTCCAGCGCATCATCCCCCCAGTGGAATGGACAGCTTTCAGCGATGACGTCGAGGCCATTCTGGCGCTAAAGCGCGAGCGCAACGCTGTCATCCTGGCCCACAACTATCAAACACCCGAGATTTTCCACTGCGTGGCCGATATCGTCGGCGACAGCCTGGCGCTGGCCCGCAAGGCAATGACCGTCGATGCCGACATCATCGTGCTCGCCGGCGTGCATTTCATGGCTGAGACGGCGAAGCTCCTCAATCCGGGCAAGACGGTGCTCATTCCAGATCTCGGCGCAGGCTGCTCGCTGGCGGACTCGATCACGGCGGACGACGTGCGGCTGATGCGGCAACGCTACCCTGGTGTGCCGGTCGTGACCTACGTCAACACGTCCGCTGCCGTGAAGGCCGAGTCGGACATCTGCTGCACCTCCGGCAACGCTTTGGCTGTGGTGGAGTCGCTTGGCGTGCAGCGGGTGATCATGCTGCCCGACGAATACCTGGCCAGAAATATCGCGGCACAGACTTCGGTCGAGATCATCGCCTGGACGGGCCATTGCGAAGTGCATGAGCGCTTCACGCCAGCCGACATTCGCGAGCTGCGGGATGCCTACCCTGGCGTTACCGTGCTTAACCATCCCGAATGCCCGCCGGAAGTTGTCGCGGTTGCCGATTTCGCCGGCTCGACGGCGGCGATGTCGGATTTCGTCGGACGGCACAAGCCTGCGCGCGTCGTGTTGATGACCGAATGCTCAATGAGCGACAACGTCGCCATCGAGCACCCCGACGTCGAGTTCGTGCGCCCCTGCAATCTCTGTCCGCATATGAAGCGTATCACGCTCGCCAACATTCGCACGGCGCTGCAAGAAACCCGCCACATCGTGACCATCGATGCTCGAGTGGTTGATGGTGCTCGGCGTGCGGTCGAGCGGATGCTTGCCGTATGACGCCAGAGGTCGGCGACATCAGGGGAGCGCCCGTGATCATCGGCGCTGGCGTTGCCGGGCTGATGACCGCGCTTCATCTGGCGCCGCATCCCGTTTACCTTCTGTCCCCGACGCGGCTCGGGACCGAAACCTCCAGCACACTCGCGCAAGGCGGGCTGGCGGCAAGCCTCGGCGCTGACGACAGTCCAGACCTCCATCTTGCAGACACGCTTGCTGCAGGTGATGGCCTCTGCGACGATAGTGTGGTCAGACGCGTTTTGAATGCGGCGGACCGAGCCATCGAGAATTTGATGGACTTGGGCGTCGCCTTCGACTGCTCGTGGGACGGGACACTGCGGCTCGGGCTCGAGGCAGCGCATTCCCGTCGCCGGATCGTCCATGCCGGGGGTGACTCTACGGGCCGCGAGCTTGTACGCGCGCTCATCATCGCTGTGAGGCGAACGCCTTCGATCACAATTCTGGAAGGCATGGAAGCCCGCCGGATCATTGTGGAAAATGGTGCGGTCAGCGGCGTTGTGGCGGCAAAAGGTGGACAGGCGATTATATTTCCGACGCGCCGCGTGGTTCTTGCGAGCGGCGGTATCGGCGCCCTGTTCAGAGACACGACCAATCCGGCCGGCTCATTCGGGCACGGCCTGGCGCTCGCCGCATGCGCCGGTGCAGAACTCGCCGATCTGGAATTCATCCAGTTCCACCCGACAGCACTCGACGTTTCGCATCGGCCCATGCCGTTGGTGAGCGAAGCGGTCCGCGGCGAAGGCGCAGTGCTGATCGACGAGTGCGGACACCGCTTTCTATGCGATACGCCTGGCGGCGAGCTGGCATCGCGCGACGTCGTCGCACGGGCCGTATGGCAGCAGCTTGGCGCCGGACACCGTGTTTACCTTGACGCCCGGCAGTCCCTCGGCCCCAGATTCGCCAAGCGCTTCCCAGCTGTGACCCGGCATTGCCGGGACGCCGGAATCGATCCGGCAGTCGAGCCCATCCCGGTGCGCCCGGCGGCACATTATCACATGGGCGGCGTGGCCGTGGATGCCGCGGGCCGCAGCACGGTGTCGGGCTTGTGGGCTTGCGGTGAGGTTGCCTGCACCGGTCTGCACGGGGCGAACCGGCTTGCCAGCAACTCGCTGACCGAGGCCGTGACGACCTCGTTGTGGGTCGCGCAAAGCGTAGCTGCCGCTCCTGCGGGCTGGCAGTGGCCAAGGCTTGTCGCAACGGCACCCCCGCGGCCCGACCCCTCCTCCGTTCGCCACGCGGTCTCCAATGGGCTCGGTGTTATCCGGGACGGGCAAGCACTATCCGACACCGTGGAAACGCTGCTGCCGATCGCGGTTCGCAACACTGCCGCTTCCGATCCCGCCTTGATCGCGCTGATGATCGCCATTGCAGCGCTTCGACGCGAGGAAAGCCGCGGCTCGCACTACAGGTCGGACTTCCCCGCACGCAGCGCGCAGGCCCGGTCTTCGCGCTTGACCCTCGCCTCAGCAATGACGGTTGCGGCCGAACTTAGTCTCCGGTCTGCGGAACGGAGTGCCTGATGACGTCACCTCCACCCCTTCCCGGGATCGTGATCGAGCCGATCGTGCGTAGCGCTCTACTTGAGGATCTGGGCAAAGCCGGTGACCTTACCAGCGATGCGGTCATACCCTTTGACTGCAAGGCCACCTTTGCGTTCAGAGCCAGGCAGTCTGGCGTTGTTGCCGGTCTTGATCTGGTAGCCTACGCGTTCATGCTTGTTGATCCCTCGATCGACATTCGTTTTGGACGTCTGGACGGCAGCAGGATCGCGGCGGGTGAGACCATTGCAAGGGTGAGTGGACCGGCGCGTGGAATGCTTGCGGCCGAGCGTACAGCGCTCAATTTTCTCTGCCATCTCAGCGGCATTGCGACGGCAACGGCCGAGATCGTCGAGGCGGTGCGCGGTCAGAAAGCACGGATCGTCTGCACGCGAAAGACAACGCCCGGCCTGCGCGCGCTGGAAAAATACGCCGTGCGCGCCGGCGGCGGCGCCAACCACCGCTTCGGGCTCGATGACGCGGTGCTCATCAAGGACAATCACATTGCCATTGCCGGCGACATCCGCACGGCCATTGACCGGGCGCGCGCTGCCGTCGGGCATATGGTCAAGATCGAGGTCGAGGTCGACACGCTCGACCAGCTCGAGATCGCGCTGACCGCCGGGGTCGACGCCGTCCTGCTGGACAATATGTCCGTCAAGCAACTCACCCAGGCGGTCGCAATGGTCGACGGGCGCGCGACCACCGAGGCCTCGGGGCGCATAACGCCGGCAACGGCACCAGCCATCGCGGCAACGGGGGTCGACCTCATTTCTGTTGGCTGGCTTACGCATAGCGCGCCAATCCTCGACATCGGCATGGATGTGCCGGTCGAAGCATGCGTCCAGAAGCATCTGAACTGAATAGAGCGCGCTCCATATAGGAGCAATCTGCGGAAGTGGGGACGTACGATGATCGACAAGGGATTGAGATCCGACCGGGCCAAGGCGCTTGCCTTCATCAGCGCAATGCTCAGCGAGCTGAATCAGATCGCGGGGTCTCACAGGCTGCAGTTCCTAGGATACCTTCTGGAGATGGCGTATATCGAGTCGTACGACTTGGTCCGCAAAGAGCGCTCCCACCGTCAAAGCAAGGCCATAGATCAGGGATAGCCCTGCTGAACTGAGCGCTGCGGCAGCTTCAAATCTGACCTCGGCACTTCTATTTCCGCAAAAAAGACGCGCAGTGCTCCAGCGCGTTCACGGGCGGTTGGACTGCAAAAATCAGTTGGAATATCTGACAGCGCGGCAGGATCACGATTTGCCCTCCAGTGCGCGAGCAACGTCATGGATTCGATCTCCTTGTTTAGAAAATGGTCGGACTGTTTCGCACAACTGACATCAGTTTCGGTTGAGTGGATTCGAGTGGGTCTAGTGGCCCCTCACTGAGGCCCTATGCGAAACCCTTGGCCAGCGGATAATCCAAAAAGGTCGTGTGACACGCCAATTGCATCGAGGAGGATTCGCGTTGCCCTTGTACGAGCCAATGCTTCGCCACCTGAAAACGCGCGAGCTGTTCGGAGCCATTGACCGGGTGCCGGCTCTTGGCATGCTAGTAAGTGAGCGGACCTTCGAGGTACTAAACCCTTCGACCGGCGAAGTGCTGGCGGAACTGCCCGACATGGGTGTCGAGGAGACGCGCGCGGCGATTGACAAAGCTTACGTCGCGCAGTGTGAATGGGCGGCACTGACAGCTCGCGAACGCAGCGACATTCTCTGGCGTTGGCACCAACTGATTGTCGACAATACCGACGATCTTGCAGCGATCCTCACTGCGGAGATGGGCAAGCCGCTCGCCGAAGCGAAGTCTGAGGTGGCGCATGCGGCCGCGTATCTGCAATGGTACGCCGAAGAGGCCAATCGCATTTACGGCGAGACGATCTCGGCGCCCTCCGCAGACCGTCGCATGCTGGTTATCAAACAGCCGATCGGCGTCGTTGGAACGATTACGCCCTGGAACTTTCCGGCTTCAATGGTTGCGCGCAAGATTTCGCCGGCTCTCGCCGCCGGCTGCACCATCGTGCTCAAACCTGCTGAACAGACGCCCCTCGTGGCGGGTGCGATGTTTGCTCTGGCCCATCTTGCCGGCTTTCCCGAAGGCGTCGTCAACCTCATCTACGCCTCCGAAGGCGATACGGTCGGCCGCGAACTCTGCTCGAACGCCAAGGTCCGCAAGATCAGTTTCACCGGTTCGACCGAGGTCGGCCGATTGCTTATGCGCCAGTGCTCGGACCAGATAAAGAAAGTCGGTCTAGAGTTGGGTGGCAATGCGCCTTTCATCGTCTTTGATGATGCCGACGTCGATGCTGCCGTCGAGGGCGCGATCCAGGCCAAGTTTCGCAATGCCGGCCAGACCTGCGTTTCCGCCAACCGGCTTTACGTCCAGTCGGGCGTCCATGACGAATTCGTCGCCAAATTCGTGGAGCGTGTCCGTGAGCTTCAGGTCGGCGACGGCTTCGATCCAGGTGTCGCCATCGGTCCGCTGATCGACGGGCATGCACTGGCCAAGATCGAACTTCACATTGCAGATGTCCTCGCCAAGGGCGGCGCGATCCGATGTGGCGGCGGCCGCATCGGCAGCGATGGCAACTTTTTCCAGCCGACGATCCTCAGCAACGTCTCAAGGGAAATGATCGTGGCGCAAGAAGAGACCTTTGGACCCTTGGCGCCGATCATCCGCTTCGAGGATGCCGATCAGGCCGTGCGTGAGGCCAACGATACGATCTACGGCCTCGCCGCCTACTTCTATGCTTCGAACCTGAAGCGTGTCTGGCGTGTGGCCGAGGCGCTGGAATACGGCATGGTTGGGATCAACACGGGACGCATGTCCTCAGAAGCCGCGCCTTTTGGTGGGATAAAACAGTCCGGCATCGGGCGGGAAGGTTCCCGCCACGGCCTCGAAGACTATCTTGAAATGAAGTACCTCTGCATGGGCGGCATCTGAGGCGGCGGGCGGCGACTGCCGCGATGAAGGCCAGCGGTCGGCCGGACGCCACGAAATGGACCCGCAGTTTTCAGATTGGCGGAACAATCCGCACCCAGTCTGCCTCATAAAGGGCCCCGGTTTTCCGCCTATTTTTTGGTGGTCGAACGTCGTCAATTGTCTTCGTCGCTGTGGCGGAACGCGGCGCGATAGCCGGTTAGCAACAAGCTTTGGGCGTCATTTCTATCTGGCGGAATCGACCCCTTCCGACAAAAGCCTGACCTTTGCCAGTCTTCTACGGGCCAGCGTTCGCGCCAAAAGTTCAAAGCCGCGTCCGTAACATTCAACAATGAAAGCCAGCGTTACCAGGTCGAGCAGAAAGTCGTCGATCGCATGCGTGAGCGCATCCGACCTTTGTTCAAATCGAAGTAGCAAGGCGCGCGCCTCTTCGATCGCGGCCTGGCAATCGTCTGCGTCTATCAGGGAATCGATCCTGTCAAAGATCTGCAAGCGTCCTCACTTTTCGAAAGCCACACTCAGCATCGAACGCCGCTGATGAGTGAGTTTTCAACAAAAGAAAAGGGTCGCTTTTCGCGAAAAAATCGCTCGGCAGCGCGTCGATCAAGCATGGTGCCTCAAATGACATGTGAATCCCGGCTCACCAAGATGTGGTCGAAGGCAAGTGAGCCGGCCCACGTCTGCGTCTCGGCCGCCTAACCACTGGTCAGGAGGAACTGTGGCCACATTTGTCGGGCAAATGGGTTCCATCTATTCTTCTAGCCGCCACGGTTCAGCCTAGATTACATGGGAAGCGACAATAACGGAAAGCAAAGGTTCGCAAAATGAGTAGGGTGGCTGGATCAAACGAAGATTTGGCTGCACCAACGACCTTTGGGCCACTTCTGCAGCCCACCTTTCGTTCGATCTGGCTCGCGACGCAGGTTTCAAGGCCTCGGCTGGTTGATGCAGACTGTTGCCATCAGCTGGCTGATGGCAACGATCTCGACTTCCGATCTGATGGTTGCGCTGGTGCAGGCTTCGTCGAACCTGCCCGCTTTCGTCCTGTCCGTTTTTGCCGGGGCTCTCGCCGACAATTTCAGCCGGCGCCGGGTCATGTTCGCCGGTCGGTGCCTTATGGTGATTGCGTCCGCGATGCTGACCGCGTCCGTGGCGCTGGGCTTTGTCAGTCCGTGGATGATCCTCGGCTTCAGCTTCTTGATCGCAAGCGGCGGTGCTCTCAATGATCCGGCCTGGCAAGCGTCGGTTGGCGATATCGTGGATCGACGCGATGTTCCCGCTGCCGTCACCCTGCTTTCTGTTGGCTTCAACACCGTCCGGACTGTGGGTCCGGCGCTCGGCGGCATTGTGGTTGCCTCATTTGGCCTTATGGCGGCATTCGCCGTAACCACGCTCACCTATTTCGTACCCTTGGCTACTATTTGGCGCTGCAAGTGGAAGGTTCGTTCTTCCCCTCTTCCCCGCGAGTCGATGAGGACGGCAATTTATGACGGGCTGCGGTTCACGGCGATGTCATCGGAGATCAAGGCAGCGATCGCGCGCGGAACCCTCTTTGGCCTGGCGAGCATCGCCATACTGGCGCTGCTGCCGGTGGTTGTCCGCGACCAGCTGGGAGGAGGCCCGCTTGCCTATGGCGCGCTCATGGCCGGCTTCGGGACCGGAGCCGTCTTCGCCGGCCTCTCCAACAGCCTGTTCAGACGGAGCTTGTCGCAGGAGCGGCTGATGAGGCTCTCCTGCGTGGCCTGTGCGGCGTGTTCTCTCTCCCTGGCACTGACATCTTCGATTGCCGTGGCGGCAATTGCACTCGCCTTGGGCGGCGCGGGCTGGGTGACCGCCTGGTCCGGGGTTGGTGTGAGCGTGCAGCTAGCGAGCCCGCGCTGGGTCGTGGGGCGCACCATCTCGATCTACTATGCTTTGATAGACGGCGGCATCGCGCTCGGCAGCTGGGTGTGGGGCACGGTGGCCGAAAACCATTCGTTGACCTGGGCGCTAGAGGGTTCCGCTGGAGCCCTGTTGATCGTCGCTGCAGCCGGCGTTCTCTTTCCGCTTCGAGAGCGCCGCGACTCCGAGCCTGATCCCTTGGAGGAATTCGATGCCCCAGCTGTCTCTCTCAATTTGAAGCCGAGGAGCGGCCCGATCGTGGTCAAGATCGAATATCTGATAGCCGAGAGAAATCTGGAGGCCTTCCTCGACCTCATGCGGCAGCGGCGCCATGTACACAGCCGCGTCGGTGCTCGGAACTGGACGCTCCAGCGGAACTTGCAGAAGCCTATGCATTGGACAGAAACGTTTCGCACGCCGACCTGGACGGACTACCTTCGCCTCAATCATCGTCTGACGGAAGTAGACAAGGAACTGGACGAGCGTGTCTTTCAGCTGCACGCGGGCGAGACCCCACCTCAAATGACACTTTCCATCGAGCGGCCGACAAGCTCGGCCCGCAAGCCCGAGCACTCAGCTTTTCGCCATCCCCGTCATTGAAGCCTGGCCGGCATCTCTGCCATCAATCGATTGGCTACGAGCGCGATCGGTCAGCTCCCGACCTTCAAGACCATCGACATCGAAGCGGCCGCGAGTTGCCTATAGAACATTACTGCGCTCTTATTGTTTGTGACGCATGCGGGTGGTGAGCGGTTTTCAAAGGCTCCGTTTCCTGCTGACAAAGTTAGCTTGGACCACTGAATTGCCGATCAGACGCTCCTGGATTTTGGTGCGAGAACAAAATCGAAAACGGGCTCAGGCCGGGCAGGCTTTGGCTCCCGCAGAACAACCGGGTAAGTTACGATCGCTTGGGCATGTTCAGCGAGCGCGGCAGGTGTCATTCCCAGCGCTTTCTCAAACAGGCCGCCCGGACTCCCCACCTGACGAAAAAGCCCTGCAGCTCTTGTCGCATGGCGCGCCGCAGCGACCCGCTTTCCCTCACGGATCTTCACGCCGGCCGCCGCCAACAGGATCAGCCCCTTGAAGAACAGGCGGTGCTGAGCACTTCGTTTCGAAGCCTGCCAGAGAGGCTCCCAGGCTTCATGGGCTTCCCAGTAGTAGCCGTGATTGAAAAGGTCGATTCCCCATCGAAACACATCTGAGCCGAGCGCTTCGCCAACGGCGACGGTCACCGGATCTGATCGGTAACTGTGGCCCAAGGCATCACGCACCGGATGCGGATATTTGCCGGGCAGATACGCATAGCTCGGGAACTTTTTTTCGGGTAGCAGGCGAGGGCGAAACATAGGCCCAGCAAACATGAAAGTGCGTTGAGGGGCAATTCATGCTGACCGCGTCGTGACAGGCAAGCAGTCTTAACGGGCTTGTAAAGGGTGGCGAGATTGGCCAAAACGCGCTTTGCCAAATTCATGACGTTGGGTAAGCGGCTGACGCAGGGAGAAGATATGATCTTGCGACTGAGGGAGCGGCTCGGCAAAAGGTTTGAGGAAGAAGTCCAATTCTTCAAAGGCTGGCAAAAGGACAAGAAGGGCGTGGGAGCCCTTATTCCCACTTCGGTTTATGCTGCACGCCGGATGGCAAGCGTGGTGAACCCACGGTCAGGATTACCGATTCTGGAGCTTGGCGCGGGAACCGGTGTCATCACAAAGGCGATCCTGGCTAGGGGAATCAAGCCGCGCCAGCTGGTTTCAGTCGAATATTCCAGGATTTTCTACGACGGCTTGGTGCAACGCTTCCCGAATGTGGACTTCAGATTGGGCGACGCATTTGCGCTGGACGAAGCTCTGGGTGAGCGCAACGGTGAACAGTTCGATTGTGTTATAAGTGCAGTTCCGCTGTTGAGCTTTCCAATGCAACAGCGTGTCGCGCTGGTTGAGGATCTACTTGCCCGTATTCCTGCCGGCCGGCCCGTGATTCAGATCACATACGGACCTCTGTCGCCGGTGATCAAGATGCCAGACCGTTACGTGGTTTCCCACTATGACTTCGTCGTCCGCAACATACCGCCGGCACAGCTCTGGACTTATCGTCGAGCAGTCTAGCCAAATCTGGACGGTTTCCTTCTTGAGGGTTCCGCTGAGTGGTGGCCTTGCACCCAAATAGGATGTGGAACAGAGCAGGGGCAGATGCCAGATTGCCAAGAAGACGAAGCGGTCCTGGTTTGATTTGACATTGGGCGGGCCAAATGCGCTTGACAAAGCCGCGCCGGCCCGTTCAACCTGAGGCATTCACCAGGGGAGTCCCGGCAAGGGGCTGAGATACTGCTGGCTTTCGGGGGCGCAGTGACCCGTTGAACCTGATCCAGTTCATACTGGCGTAGGGACGGTGCAAGCGCTCTGCGGGAGTTCACGCCCGAGGTCCTGTTTCGGCAGGTCCACAGAAGCGTCTTTTCATCCTTCCGGCACAGAACTGGGTCTCCAATGCATGAGCAAAGGAGCCTAAAGATGAATGCCCTCACCCCCGCCGTGTCGACAGGGCCGCTGCCTGCCTCACGGAAAATCCACAAGTCTGGCGTCCTCCATCCGCACATCAAGGTGCCGATGCGCGAAATCTCCGTCCACCCGACGGCCGGCGAGCCGCCCATCACCGTCTACGATCCGTCGGGCCCCTATACCGACCCGACTGTCGAAACCAGCATCGAAAAAGGCCTGGCCCGCCTTCGCCATGAATGGATTACGGCACGCGGCGATGTCGAAGCCTATGACGGCCGTCATGTTCGGCCGGAAGACAACGGATTCGCGGCGGGCGAGCGCCTGACACCGGAATTTCCCGTCCGCAACCGGCCACTCAGGGCCAAGGCCGGCAAGGCAGTGACCCAGCTTGCCTATGCGCGCGCCGGCATCATCACGCCTGAAATGGAGTTCGTCGCCATCCGCGAGAACCTTGGTCGCGAGATCCTGCACGGCAAGCTTGAGCTCGACGGCGAGGCTTTCGGCGCGATGCTGCCCGATTTCGTCACACCCGAATTCGTCCGCGACGAGGTGGCGCGCGGACGGGCGATCATTCCCGCCAACATCAACCATCCCGAGAGCGAGCCGATGATCATCGGTCGCAATTTTCTGGTCAAGATCAACGCCAACATCGGCAACTCCGCCGTCACATCGTCGATGGCCGAAGAGGTCGAAAAGATGGTCTGGGCGATTCGCTGGGGCGCCGATACGGTGATGGACCTGTCGACCGGCCGCAACATTCACAACATCCGGGACTGGATCGTGCGCAACGCACCGGTGCCGATCGGCACGGTGCCACTCTACCAGGCGCTCGAGAAGGTTGGCGGCATTGCCGAGGATCTGACCTGGGAGGTGTACCGCGACACGCTGATCGAACAGGCCGAGCAGGGCGTCGACTATTTCACCATCCACGCCGGCGTGCGGCTGCATTACATCCCGCTGACCGTCGACCGGGTCACCGGCATCGTCTCGCGCGGCGGGTCGATCATGGCCAAGTGGTGCCTGCACCATCACCGGGAAAGCTTCCTCTACGAGCACTTCGCCGAGATCTGCGACATCGCCAGAGCCTACGACGTCTCCTTCTCGCTCGGCGACGGCCTTCGTCCAGGCTCGATCGCCGATGCCAACGACGCGGCGCAGTTCGCCGAGTTGGAGACGCTCGGCGAGCTGACGCAGATCGCCTGGGCGAAGGATTGCCAGGTGATGATCGAGGGCCCTGGCCACGTGCCGATGCACAAGATCAAGGCGAACATGGACAAGCAGCTCGCCGTCTGCGGCGAGGCGCCCTTCTATACGCTTGGACCGCTGACAACCGACATCGCGCCGGGCTACGACCACATCACCTCAGGCATTGGGGCCGCCATGATAGGCTGGTTCGGGACCGCCATGCTCTGTTACGTCACGCCCAAGGAGCATCTCGGCCTTCCCGATCGCAGCGACGTCAAGATCGGCGTGATCACCTACAAGATCGCAGCCCACGCCGCCGACCTGGCGAAGGGCCATCCGGCAGCGAAAGTCAGGGATGATGCGCTTTCCCGCGCGCGCTTCGAGTTCCGCTGGGAGGACCAGTTCAACCTGTCGCTCGATCCGGAAACGGCGCGGTCCTTCCACGACCAGACTTTGCCCAAGGAAGCGCACAAGGTGGCGCATTTCTGCTCGATGTGCGGGCCGAAATTCTGCTCGATGCGTATCTCTCACGACATCCGTGCCGAGGCGCAGAAAGAGGGCATGGCGGCGATGGCGGCGAAATATGGCGAGGGCGGCGATCTCTACCTGCCGGCGGACGAGACCGGCGCGCCGCTCATACCTCAGCCACGTGAGCCATCATGAAGGTCTTGGTCAAAGGGGCCGGCGTTGCCGGCCTCACCGTCGCCTTCGAGTTCGCCGCACGCGGCGCGGTGGTTACCGTTGCCGAGACAAGGCCTGCCCTTGGCGGCAATGCGTCGTGGTTCGCCGGTGGCATGTTGGCGCCGTGGTGCGAGCGTGAAAGCGCCGAGCAGCCGGTGCTGGATCTCGGACGCGACGCCGCCGACTGGTGGGACGCCGCAACGCCAGGCTTGGTAGCACGACGGGGAACGCTGGTCTTGGCCGCGCCGCGCGATGCGGGCGAGCTCGACCGGTTCGCCAGCCGCACGACGGGCTATCGGCGTGTCGAGGAAGATGAAATTGCCTTGCTGGAGCCCGACTTAGCCGGCCGCTACCGCCGCGGATTGCTCTTCCCCGCTGAGGGCCATCTTGATCCGCGCCAGGCGATGGCAGCACTTCATGACAAGCTCGCGGCCATGGGTGTTGAATTCCACTTCGGCGCCGACGCCCAGCATGTTTTTGGTTTCGATCGTCAGATCGATTGCACGGGAATGGCAGCCGCCGATAGCAGGTTGCGTGGCGTTCGCGGCGAAATGCTCACCCTGCGTATCCCTGATATCTCGCTGTCGCGCCCCGTCAGGCTGCTGCATCCGCGCTTTCCACTCTATGCAGTGCCGCGCACCGACCACTGTTTCATGATTGGTGCGACGATGATTGAAAGCCAGTCCGGCGGACCGGTCACGGCGCGCTCCATGATGGAGCTGCTGGGTACCGCCTATGCCCTCCACCCGGCCTTTGGCGAGGCTGAGATCGTTGAAACCGGTGTCGGCGTCCGCCCAGCCTTTCCCGACAATTTGCCGCGCGTCGAAACCAAGGGTGAAATCATCGCGATCAACGGGCTCTATCGTCACGGTTTTCTCCTGGCTCCCGCCATGGCGCGCCAGGCTGCCGACCTGGTTTTCAGTCAAGACAGAACCAAGGAGCTTGCTCATGAAACTGATGGTCAACGGCGAAGCGCATGAGGTTGCCGCCACAACGCTGGAGGCGCTGCTTGCCGCGCTTGACTATGAGGGCGATTGGCTGGCGACCGCCGTCAACAACGACCTCGTGCACAAAGCCAACCGGGCGGAATTCCAATTGAACGACGGCGACCGGATCGAAATCCTCTCGCCCATGCAGGGCGGCTAGGCCATGATCGAGCTTTATGGAGCCGAGCTTCCCTCCCGCCTGCTTCTTGGCACGGCTCAATATCCTTCGCCGGCCATCCTTGCCTATGCAGTCAGGGCATCGGGCACGGCGGTGGTGACCGTCTCGTTGCGCCGTGAAATGGCAGGCGGCAGGGCTGGCGAAGAATTCTGGTCGTTGATCCGCTCGCTGGGCGTCAGAATCCTGCCCAACACTGCTGGCTGCCACTCCGTCAAGGAAGCGGTCACGACCGCAAAAATGGCGCGCGAAGTCTTCGGTACGAACTGGGTCAAGCTCGAAGTGATCGGCAACCACGACACGCTGCAGCCGGATGTGTTCGGTCTGGTCGAAGCCGCCCGCATCCTGTGCGAGGACGGTTTTGCTGTATTCCCCTATACTACCGACGACCTTGTCGTTGCCGAGCGGCTGCTTACGGCGGGCTGCAAGGTCTTGATGCCGTGGTGCGCGCCGATCGGTTCCGCTCTCGGACCGATCAACATCACTGCGCTGCGCTCGATGCGCGGACATTTCCCAGGCGTTCCGCTGATCGTGGATGCGGGGCTCGGACGGCCATCGCACGCGGCAACCGTCATGGAGCTCGGCTTTGACGCCATACTCCTGAACACCGCGGTCGCCAAGGCGGCCGATCCGGTCGGCATGGCGCGTGCGTTCGGCAAGGCGGTCGAGGCCGGTCGTGAAGCTTTCAGCTCGGGTATGCTTGAACCGCGCGACGTCGCCGTGCCATCGACACCGACCATCGGCAGGGCAGTTTTTTCATGAAGCTCGATCCCTTCTACCTGATCGTCGACAGCGCTGACTGGGTCGAGCGGCTGGTCCCGCTCGGCGTCAAGCTGGTTCAGTTGCGCATCAAGGATAGGGACGAGACCACGCTGCGGATGGAAATCCGCCGCGCGAACGGCGTCTGCGCGGTCCTTGGTTGCCAACTGATCGTCAACGACTATTGGCGCGAGGCAATCGAGGAAGGCTGCGACTTCGTCCATCTCGGCCAAGAGGATTTGGCCGCGGCCGACCTGCTGGCGATTAAGTACGCCGGATTGAAGCTCGGGCTCAGCACGCACGATCATCTCGAACTGGAAACGGCTATCGCTGCCGAGCCCGACTATATCGCGCTCGGCCCCATCTATCCCACCGTCCTGAAGCAGATGAAATGGGCGCCGCAAGGGCTCGAGCGGATCAGCGAGTGGAAGCATCGGGTGGCGCCGATCCCATTGGTCGCCATTGGCGGCCTCAACCCCGACCGGCTCGACGGTGTTTTCGAGGCTGGTGCGGACAGCGCGGCAGTGGTCACCGACATCACGTTGAATGCCGATCCCGAAGCGCGCACGCGAGAATGGATCGAAAAGACAAAGCCATGGCGCTGAGGCGAGAACCGCATGTGCTCGTGGTCGGCGGATCAGACTCCAGCGGTGGGGCTGGAATAGCACGCGATATCGAGACGATCTCTTCCATCGGCATGCGAACCTGCCTGGCTGTCACTGCGCTGACGGTGCAGACGCACGAAGCCGTAAAAGCAATCCATCCTTCGCAGCCCGATCTAGTGGCCGATCAGATGCGCGCCGCGCTGCAGGCCAACAAGGTGGCGGCCATCAAGATCGGCATGCTCGCAACGGCCGAGATCGTCGTTGCCGTCGCGGCTGTGCTACGCGAAAATCCGCAGGTGCCGGCAGTACTCGACCCGGTGCTGGCCTCGACGTCAGGCCGGGCGCTGCTAGAAGCAAGCGCCATCGCCGTCATGAAGCGCAGTCTGATGCCGCTTTGCCGTCTCGTCACACCCAATTTCATCGAGCTGGCGCTCCTTGTGGGCTCGGAACTAGCAGTGGATGAGGGAGGCGCAGTGTGGCAAGGCCGGCACTTGCTGGCCACCGAAGCGCAGGCCCTGCTGATCAAGGGCGGCCACGCATCGGGGCCTCGATCAACCGATATTCTGTTGCGCCGCGATCAAGCAACAATCCGCTTCGACTCGCCACGCCTTGTCGCATCGATGCGCGGGACCGGCTGCATGCTGGCCAGCGCGATCGCGGCGCATTTGGCGAATGCGAAGCCGCTTGAAGACAGTGTGCGCGAAGGCAAGCTGTTTGTTTTCGAGAAGCTTCAGAAGGCAGCCGAATGAGTGACGCTGCCTCAGTCACTCTAATGCGACGGCGCGGCGATCAAGTCCATCCAGCGGTATGCAGATAGCGCCCTGCCGGCGGGGAGAAGACCGGCAGGTGTCCCCGCGCATAGCTCGCGACCATTTGGCAGCAGGATATTGGCGGCAGGCGGTGGTTTTACAGCAGCGCGGCGCGATCGCCCATTCGTTTTGCCAAGCCGTCATTGGGACGGCGTCCGAGACAGACTGGATCCGGCGCCTCCTTCTGAAAAGCCTCGAGAATGGCGATATCGATCCTATCGAGCGGCATTTTTCGTGAGTCCTGCGACTACTTAGCCATTTCGCGCAACGATTATCGAATCGCGCCCTCTCGCGCAAGCGCATTCGCAAACACCTGCGCACCGATTCGTGGTTCACTCCAGCAATACAGGGAGCCAGCCCAAAAGGGCCGGATCAGGAGAAGAAAAATGCGCATCGGCTGCCCCAAGGAAATCAAGAACCACGAATACCGTGTCGGCCTAACGCCCGGCTCGGTTCGCGAATATGTCGCCCATGGCCACGAAGTGCTGGTCGAGGCCGGTGCCGGTGCCGGGATCGGCGCCGATGACAACGCCTACCGCGCTGCTGGCGCAACCATCGCCAAGACCGCCGCCGACGTATTCGCCAAGTCGGACATGATCGTCAAAGTGAAGGAGCCGCAGCCCAATGAATGGGTCCAGCTGCGTGACGGCCAGATCCTCTACACCTATCTTCACCTGGCTCCGGATCCGGAACAGACCAAGGGCCTGCTCGCTTCGGGCGTGACGGCAATCGCCTACGAAACAGTGACCGATGACCGTGGCGGCCTGCCGCTTCTGGCGCCGATGTCGGAAGTCGCGGGTCGCCTGTCGAT
Source organism: Mesorhizobium sp. M1004 (assembly GCF_040318795.1). Taxonomy (NCBI): domain Bacteria; kingdom Pseudomonadati; phylum Pseudomonadota; class Alphaproteobacteria; order Hyphomicrobiales; family Phyllobacteriaceae; genus Mesorhizobium; species Mesorhizobium sp. M1004. The sequence continues at coordinate 132,875 of NZ_JAMYNB010000012.1, read as the reverse complement.
CCAGGCCGGCGCCATGGCGCTGCAGAAGGCCAATGGCGGCCGTGGCGTGCTGCTGGGCGGCGTGCCCGGCGTGCTGCCCGGCAAGGTCACTGTGCTCGGCGGCGGCGTCGTCGGCCTGCATGCCGCCCGTATGGCCGCCGGCCTTGGCGCCGACGTCACAATTATCGACCGCTCGATCCCGCGCCTGCGTCAGCTCGACGATCTGTTCGCCGGCCGTGTGCACACCCGCTACTCGACCGTCGAGGCGCTCGAGGAAGAATGCTTCTCGGCCGACATAGTGGTCGGCGCCGTGTTGATCCCCGGTGCCGCCGCGCCGAAGCTCGTCGCCCGCGAAATGCTGTCCGGTATGAAGAAGGGCTCGGTGCTGGTCGACGTCGCCATCGACCAGGGCGGTTGTTTTGAGACCTCGCACGCCACGACCCATGCCGATCCGACCTACGAAGTCGACGGCGTCATCCACTATTGCGTCGCCAACATGCCGGGCGCCGTGCCGGTCACCTCGGCTCATGCGCTCAACAACGCGACGCTACACTATGGCCTGCAGCTTGCAGATAAGGGCCTGAAGGCGCTGGTTGACGACCATCACCTGCGCAATGGCCTCAATGTCCACAAGGGCAAGATCACCAATCGCGCTGTCGCCGAAGCGCTCGGCTACGATCTGGTTGAGCCGAAGGCTGTGCTGGCCGCCTGACGCGGACAACGAATTTCCTCCTGTCTTGCCCGCCGGGTTCGTTCCGGCGGTCTTTTCTAGGCGACGATTGGCCAAAGGCTCTTGCCGTCCTCCTCCCGTGAGCAAGCGCTTTGGCGCCTCCGGGTGCTCGGTGCATTCGTTGCTTGAGCTATACCGCAACCCATAATCGATCATTTTGGAACCGCAGGCTGATGGAAAGTCATGAAGTCTTCTATCAACCTGGACGTCGTCTATTCATTTGGCTCATTAATTTGGGTTAGATTTATGCCTACGAGGGGGCGCGGTTCTCTTTTAGACATGCCGGCCCGGGAGAATACGGCGGGCCGCGGGAGGCAGCATGGGCGTCAAAGAGAAACTATTGACCGTGGACGAACGCGAGGACGGCGGGCGAACGGCTTACGAACGTTTCGACTACCAGACGGCTTGGGGCATCTCGAAGCTTCTCGATCTACATGATGCTGGGCTGAACTATGCCGTTGGCTTCGAATTCCACGACGATGTCGTCTCGCTTGACGACGCCGACGACCCGACGAAGGTGATCTTTTATCAGGTCAAAACCAAGCAGACAGGCAACTGGTCATTCGAACGCATCGCGAACAGGACTATGGTCAAGGGGGTCAAGCAGGCGTCGTTTGCCGGCAAGATGTACGACAATTTCCTCCGCTTCGGCGCCGTTGTCGAACGCCTCGTTTTCGTCAGCAACCAACCGCTCCCGGAAGTCATCCTGGTGCACGGGGAGAACGGCTTCTCGTTGGCCGAAAAGGAAAAGCTCAAGAAATTTGTCGCAAAGCTTTCCGAGGAGGCGGGGGGCTTCAAGGATCCCGAGCATACGAGCTTGTTTTTCTTCGCATTCTCGGAGCTCAATCTGGCCGGCTACGAAAATGCCATACTCGGTCGGATCGCATCGTTCCTCGCGAATGGGGTTGGATCGCACATCCCGCCTAAGCCGTTCGCCCTGATGTTGAACGACTATTGCAGGCGGCGTTCGAAAAAACTCGCCGACTTCTCAAGTTTTGACGAGCTAAAGGCCTCAAAGTTCGTGACGCGTGCGGAGGTGACGCAGTGGCTCACTCATATCTGCGACCAACACGAGCGCCGCCCGGATTGGGGATCCGTATCCAACCAGCTCAACCTTCCCTTCATCGAAAAGACAAAGATTCAGCGGGAGTGGAGCGCTTACGAGGTAGCCATGCGCGCCAGGCCAAACGCGGCGACGGTTGCCATGAACGAGCGACTGCGAAAGCTGATCGACGACACGATCGACGGCGCCGACGCAGGGATGGAAGACCTGGTTGCTTTCGTTGACGCGGTGTTCGCTCTCGCCAAACCCGTCGTCCGCGCATGGAAGGCGGACGCCAGCGATCATTTCGTCAAGGCGGCCATACTTTACGAGTTCAGCCCATGACCTCCAACGACGACCGACGCTACCGACTTCTGATAAGAAACCTGCGAAAAAAGAACGATGAAAAAACTGCGCTTCGAAAGTTTGGAGTTGCTGTCCCTGAAGGAACGGAAAGCTCTGACGGTACAGTTTCACCCGTTTCTGACGGTGATTCAGGGGGAGAATGACGTTGGAAAGTCGTCGGTCATCAAGAGCCTGTATTGGGCTTTCGGCGCGACCCCGCCGAAAATCCATCCCCAATGGGCCAGGGCCAACGTAAAGGCGCTCGTCATCTTCACGGTCGATGGCATCCGCTATCGTATCCTCCGCAATCAGGAAAATTTCGGGGTCTTCGACTCGAGCGGCAAAATGCTTCTGTCGACCAGCCAAGTCACCAAGGAACTGGCCCCCTTCATCGCCAAGCTAATCGACTTCAAACTGGTTTTTACCAACCGCGAACAGACTTCGGAATCCCCGCCTCCAGCCTACGCCTTCCTGCCCTTCTACATTGATCAGGATGCCGGGTGGCGAAAGCCGCTGGACTCATTCGCCTATCTCACTCAGTACGTCGATTTCCGAAAGGATCTTTTAGAATACCACACAGGCATCCTGCCTAATGAGTATTATGAACTCAGTGCGGAGCGACGCGGCCTCGAGTTCGAGCAGAAGACGTTCGAGGCAGATCGCGGTGTCGTCCGCAAGGCGATCGCCCGTTTCGACCTGCAGGCGTCGTTCGATGGATTAGAGCTTTCGACCGAGGGCCATGAGCAGGCCATCGAGCAATTGCTACAACGCCTCCAACAGGTCAAGCAGGTCCGGCAGGAACGCGCCGGTAAACTGGCCGACATTCTCGACCAACGCATGATCCTGGACCAACAGACCGCAGTCGTACGTTCCGCCATCGGCGAACTCGAGAAAGACGCCAAGTTTGCCGGCGAGCTGGACGAGGTCGAAGTTTTCTGCCCGACCTGCGGCACCGTCCACCGCAACGATTTCGCCAACAGGTTCAGCATCGTTCAGGACCGCGAGTCCTGCTTCGAATTCCTCACGGAAGCCCAGCAAAGAATCCGTGTACTTGCTGCCCAGGCCGGCAAGGCAGAAGCTGATGTACGTGATGCTGATCAGACTTTGCAGGAGATCCAGACTACGCTCGACACCAAGCGCGGCGAAGTCAGCCTGCTTGAGGTCATCGAAAGTCGTGGTCGTCGCATCGCCGCCAACATGTTCGACAGCCAACTGGAGGAGTTGGACGTTAAGATCGCGACCCTTTTCGGCGAAATCGGCAAGATCGAGGAACGCCTAAAGGAGTTGAAGGACAAGAAACGGCGGGAAGACATCGTCGCCTTCTATGCAAGGCACATAATCCCCTATCTCGACCGCCTTGACGTCACGAATTACACAGCGGACGACTACACCAAGATACCAGCGAGGGTGGCCGAGACGGGGAGCGATCTGCCTCGCGCCATCCTCGCTTATTTCCTCGCGATACTAAGGACGATCCACCAGCATTCGACGGCCTTGTTCGCGCCCATCGTGATCGACAGTCCGAACCAGCAAGATCAGGATCCGAAGAACGTCGCCGCAATGATCGACCTGATCGTCGAATCCCGACCGGACGATGCCCAGACCATACTAGGTACCGTTTCTCTGCACGGGCACGATATCAAGGAAGGATCAGTGATTGAGTTTACCAGAAAGCTCTCGGTCCTCAGCGAGGACGAATACGAGGGTGTTCTCAGTTCGATGCAGCCATTGATGGATCAGATGACGACCTAACTATCGTCGTTAATGTAGCGACGAAACGTAGGCGCCCTGATACGCCCGCGTCGATAGTACCAACCGAAGCCAGACTGTCTGCGCCCTTGTTCTTTCGCGTTGCCGTGCTTCAATCATGCGCGAGCGCTGCTGTGGAAAGATCGGTCTGGGGATTGGCCTCTACCAACCGAAAGCCGATGGGCCGCCCACCGGCCTGATTCTAGAACGGAATGTGATCCGAAGGCTGATCGGAATCGATTTCGTGGACCTCGGTCGTTCCACGCCGTAAGATGAATTGAGGCCCCGTCATATTGGCGAACTGATGCCTCCGGGCGATCTTGTTCGCCAGTTCCGGGAATGGGCGGTCATGGCCCTCGGGGTGCATCAAGCCGATCTCGATGTAGGTAGCTCGTCAACTTGGCCAAGGTGTTTCGACCAATCTTAAAGTAGTTTCAGGTGTCGTCGTCGGAGACCTCCTGGACCAGGGCCGAACCGACCGCAATGCAGCTTTCCTGCACATCGATCCAGTACAGCCCCTCAAAATTGTCGGCGCTCCATTCGAGGTTCTGGTGCACGGTAGGCGAACGTTAGGCAGCGGCCGTCGCCTGGCTTGATCGCTCCAACGACACCTTGCCACGGCGGCAACGGGAAGTAGACAATTCTGGCATAGTCTCAGGAAACAAGGCTATCCGCTCTGGTCTCTTGAGGTCCCGCACTCCACAATGCCTTTTATGCGACTTTCGAGGCAAAAACCATGAACACTGCGGCCGCGTGATTATTGATTTCCAATCGCCACTTAGTCGGCTTGCATGTTCCGAAATGACGAATTGGGGCCGAAAGCCGCCTAGCAGGTTCAGGCTGGCACCGGCAAAAAGCTGCCGCTTGCACGACCAGTGCGGGTCTAGGATCGCCCACGCACCCTAGAATCAGCGTTGCATTTATTCGCGCGAAAACGTCTAGTCTATTTGCTTGGGGGCAGTAAGCATGCGGATTCGACTTGACCAAATCGTCGTCAGCCAGTTCAAGCGGATCGATTCAGTCACAATCGAGCTAAAGCCAGTAACCGCTCTCGTCGGCGGGAATACCAGCGGCAAAAGCAGTGCATTGCAGGCGGCGCAGCTTGGCGTCTCAATTTTGCAGGCCGCGTTTCGCGGCATCCGCGGCAACGGCAATCCAGATTTCGCGGGTACGGTCTCAAACGATGCGGTGCTCTTCCGTCCAACCGAGCAGTTGCTGGACCTTCGACGTGGAGACCGAGCGACGCAGAACCTTGGCTACTCTATTAGCTACCGCGGTGTGGATCTCGACACAAACACGGACAAGGAGATGACGATCGAGGTCCGTCGGGGAAAAAATGCGAACATCGCCATCACTCGGACAGGGGACGATGACCTCGCTGCCGTGCTAGCGAATGGAGACCGCCCCTTCTCAATACTCACGCCGGGCCTCTCGGGTATCCCGATGCGCGAGGAATGGCGAACCAAAGGGGCGATGGACGCCGCCGTTATGCATGGTGATGCTAACCTCTACCTCCGCACCGTGCTCGATCATCTCTTCACTCGCGATCTGGATGAAATGGCGAGGACCGCCTGGCGACAAGGGCGAGACATTGGCCTGCTGCCGGACAGCGGCTGGAAGACATTTTCCACGCTTCTCGATCGTTGCTACCAGGGTACACGCGTCATCGTGGATCACAACCAGCAACACGACCGCTACGTACACGTCGATGTCGAAACCCTGGACACGAGGGTCACGATCGACATGGCATCGACCGGCATACTGCAGGTTATCCAGATAATTGCATACGCCTGCTTCTACGCTCCACCCCTGCTCCTGCTGGATGAGCCCGATGCGCATCTCCATGCCGACAGTCAGTCGCGACTTTACGAGGCGCTTAGAGGGGTCGCGGCAGAGACTCAGACCCGCATCCTGTTCGCTAGCCACTCGCCCCAGCTGATCCAACGCCTCATGTACGACCCCGACGCCGCGGTCGTGTGGATGAGCGAAGGCGCGAAGGTTCCGGTTGACGATGCTCAGCGTCCAGCAATCCCGATCCTCATGACGCTCGGCGCCCTGTCGGCCGGTGCAGATGCCTTCGATCCTGCACGACCCGTGATCCTCTTCACCGAGGACAAACTGCCGCAACCGGTAACTGTGCTAGCCAAGGCGAACGGTGCGCCGGAAAACCTCGTCGCGCTCTCGTACAACGGATGCGGAAACCTTCCAGCAGCGAGGCTTCTTGCGAACATGATCACAGATATGCGGCCCGACGCGCGGATCATCCTCCATCGGGATCGCGACTTTCGGACCGATCCCGGAGATGCAATTCGAACTTTCTACTGCCGCCGTCGAGCGTCAGCGCAACGGCGTGACTCGCGTTACCGAAGTTTTTACGCCCCTCAACGACGTCGAGCATTCATTTACCAAAGCCACACATCTCAAAGACGTCTTCAACGACCTCGCGCCGGAGCTGATCGATGCCGCGATCGCAGACGTAACTGCGTTTAAGCGCGACGACCTAGTGAATGCGGCACGCGTCGCTCGTGACCAGATTCGCTCATCGCTCTATGACAGCCCTCGAAAGCGCGGGAAGCCAGAATGGGCTGCGTCAGGTATGCCCGACAATCCTCCGCCGATCGGTGGATTCGTTCCCATCAATGGTCTAACCCCGGTCTCCTTCGAACATACTCATGGGAAGATGCTTATGGATGGATTTGTCCGAAGATTCACCACCATGTCGGAGGAGCCTCCCAAGCGTCGAACAATAGGATCTACACTGAGACCAATCATCTTCAGACCCAAAGCTGGATGGCCGCATTCAACCCGCCGCTGAATGAATAACACGGTTAGAAGGGAGATCCTTGCGCATGACCAATAATCAGTACAGGTCGCGGACGCGTACGAATGGGCCGCCAGTTTCAACGGCACGGCGTACCTTTCTGGAGATAACGTCAGCGAAGGACAACTGACGGGACAGGGTTTCATGAAGATCGAACCCATCCATGCAGATAATCGAAGTCGGCGCTTTGCCGAAAGCTGTGAGTCCATCGGGAGTGAAACCGGTATTGCTGATGAACAAGCCACGTGCCCATTTTGCCTTCCTACCTACCTTGCCGGAAAACCGATCTAAATCGGCTACACCGGAATATTCATTCTGCCATTTGGCTTCGAGCAGATAGGTCTCGCCTTCGAGCGCGAAACTGCCATCGATCTGTTCTCCGGTATTTCGGAAGGAGCCGCGCGGGGCAAGGTCATAGACAGCAAACAGCTCATGCAGAAATTTCTCGAAGGCGTAGCCACGTGGCTGCGGTGCAAGTTTGCTAACCTCGATCAGTTGCTGAGAGAGCGAAGTTATCAGCGTCGTTGTTGGCTTGCCGGAGGTTTTTTCGACTGGTGGTGGATCGCGCCGGGGCAACATGTCGAGAAAAGATGCCTCGGTGAGTTCGGGTATGCTGAACGAAACACCGCGCAGCAGACTATTAAGTTGCTCGATCTCTTCTCGCTTTAGCGGTTCGCCTCGTCCTCTCCGCCATGTCATTGACTGGAGTACGATCGCATTGATGAGAGGGCAAAATCGGTTCCGCCGCTGTTCCAGCGTTGCGCTGAGAAGCTGGACAAGGGATGGTAGCTTGCTCCCTTGCTGCCAGAAGTCTCCAACGCCGGCCTCGTTCGCGGCCAGTGGAAAGGCCGTGCGAGAATTTCCGCTCCCGGGCAAGAAGTCATAAAGGAGATCAGCAATTGCGCTGATAGCGGTCGCCTCTTTCATGCTGAGTGACATAGGCTACTTCCTCTCAGCATTTTTCGACGCCTGGTCCGGATGACTGGCAGGTGTCTGGATTTCGATGTCGCAAACTACGCAACAGAAAAATCCGGTCGTGGTGGCGGTTTGGCTGGTTTGGGCATCTATCGATCCGTCGGCGTTCCTTGTCAGTGACCGACTGTGATCGTCCGACCGAAACCGCATGTATCGGCTAATGTTGGCCAGGCCGACAAACAATGGCCGAAACCCAAAACCATGCCCCTGTTCGGTGTAGTAACGCGATACTCCTTCGTCCAAGGCCAATTCGAGCGCCGCGCCCGCGTCAACCAGATGGGCATATGTCGGGTTGCTGCGAAGGCTGTTCAGTACCCCTATTCCAGCATCCGCCACAACAAATTCGAAGCGGCCGGGAGAGGCGCTATAGACAACATAGCCGGAATCGATAAGCCCGCTATGGTCGATGACGTTTGCATAAAACTCGCCAATCGCCGCCGTCAGCTTACCGCCATAGTCGTCAGAAAAACCGGCCGATATCGCTGCCCGTTTGGCGCGTAGCACGAAGTCGGTCCATGCGAGTTCATCTCGCCAAAGTTTGTCGACCGAAATAAATCCCTGGTATCCTGATCTTGGCTCGAACCAAGCATCCTTTTCTCGCATGTTGCGCATAAGTTCGCGGTAGTTATCCGCCGTTAGCCAAAGGGATCCGCCCTCTCGGTTTAAAATGTTTGGCTGCGTATGCTGCAACTCCAAAAGCGGCCCCATGCCATCGGCATTGGTCGTCGGCAGGTCAGCCTCCGTGATCGTGCCGCTCTGCACTCCGAGGCAAATGTCATCTACAAGAGCGAAGGTCAGAGTCTCGATTTTCCACCTCACGCAGCTTTTGCAAAAGGCGCATCGCAGCCGTAGTAGGTGGCTCGCAAAAAGGCGATCTGCTCTTCAACATTGTGGCTCAGAAGCTTGTCGACAGTCTCACCTACAACGGTTCGCGCCGAGGGCCACCGAAGCGCACTGTTGTCCAATCGTTCGGCGCGCTGGCGCTTCAAGGTCTTCATGAAAGCATTGGTCTCAATGTAGATGACGCGGCGGTAGAATTGCCGCAGGAACGGAATAACCTGAGGATCGCCGCGAACCACGATGTCCAGTTCCCGGCCGGAGGCCTTTGCTAGATCAGCGAGCCTATCCAAGTGAAACTGCGTTCTAAGCTTCTGACCTGAGCCGGTGATAAATTCGTAGGCGAGCGTCTCGATCTCGGAACGCTCGGCAATGAACTTCGACCAGCGCTCAAAGTCCCGATAGGTCCGGCCGTTGGGATGGAGTGCGCAGGCCATCCCTTCACGCTGGAATTCTTCGAATGTGATGGCGATACGCTTTATCGCGTGAAGATCATCTGTTCGTGGATTGTCGAGCAGAAGACTGAAGTTCGGGGTCGTTACAAGCGCGATTCCAAGTTCCTTCATCGCCCTTATGATGGCGATGCGTTGCTCGCCAAGGGTCCACCAGGGCTCAATCCGATGATCGTGATTGACGCCGGTTAGAACAAGGTCAGCGGTGGAGTCTATGTTGTATGTCCGACACAAGGCTTCGCGAGATTCGAAGTGAAGCTTCCCATGTTTGAAATCGATGAGATCGGGCAAGCGCAAGGCGAACACTTTGCCAGCGAGCGCCGTCACTCGACTGCTTCCATGGTAGATGAGCGGCACGATATCCGCGCTCAATTGAGCAGAACAAACGGCTGTGCGTGGAATGTCCTCAAGTCCAAAGCCGCCAACCTCTCGCATCTGCTGCACAAAGAGCTGCGCCTTATGCCGACAGACGCGTGTGCAGTGATCCGAGTCCCCGCAGCAGAGTTGCAAACAATCGATAAGCGAAGCACGGACCGAAAGGCCCCCGCATTCGGAGAAATGAGGGCATCCAGGGCAACCCAAGGCCATGGTATTTCTGTAGGGATCATCCGTTAGCGATCGGCCAATCACTTCAGAGCTTCGCGTATCTGGACGATGGAGGTTCAGCACAGAGATACTTCTGCTTTCTTCGAGAGCTTATGTACCCGGCCAACGATACCGTTCGCCGCGCCCCCCGATTTCTCAATTGCAGAAATTACATCGCCAGCCGGATTATCGAACGAGCCGACGACGCTATTGCCTCGGCGCAAACTCACCCGTCCGCCCTTTGTCTCAACAATAAGCACTTCGCCGTTGGCAACATTTACCCCGGCGCTGATCGAAGCAATCGTGCGGCGGGGCTGGTTTACGGGATTGACCGTGAACAAGCCCGGCGTAGCAAGCTCTGCCCGCTTCGTATCGACGTGCTTACGTATCGTCTTTTTTGTTCTGTTTAGAAACTCCACTCCCATCAAATCACCTCCTCAAATAACGGCCGATAGTATTTCGAACGACCCTGCGCGAACTCACGAATCACGCCGCGAGCCGCAAGACTGGCAAGCCGATTGTTCCACGCCGTCGTGCTCTTGGTTTGCTCAGCTTCTCCAAATTTTTCCATGAGATGGTTGGCATCGACTCCATTATATTCGTTCACCAAGTCGAATGTCATCTGTTGCTTCGGATCAAGGCTGCCAATCAACTCCGCTCCCGAGACGCGTTCGTCGCGGTCCAGGCGGCAGCTCATAATCGCATCACCTTTAGTATTAGCGATAATCAGCAATTCGTCCAAAATATCGTCATTAATATTCGCAACAACGGGATAATACTTGGATGAAAGGGTTCGCATGTACGCTTTCAGAGCGAACACCGATTCTCGAAGATAGCTGGCGGTAGCCACATCGATATTTGTAAAGTCGAGGAATAGCGGCGTCGGCGCAGCCGGCTCGCGATCAATGGTCTTCACAAAGGCCGCAAAAGCAGCTTTGCCATTGATGGAGCCAGATAGCACGGGGCCGCTCCCAATGATTGCCATATCCATTTTCATAGTCGTCACCTTCCTCACGTGTCTGGCGTGAGATTTAGTTCGCTGGGCCGTATTGTCAAGGATTTTCTGGACTATCGGCTCGCTATCATCTCGACTTAGCTGACCGATCCCTGCTTCGGCTGGTAGCGTGATTGGGAATGCGCTAACTGCGAGGCCCGCAGTGGCGTAACACGAAAGGGAGGTTTGTGAGCGTCGACTTAACCCCGCAAGAAGCGATGAAGCGGCTGGAACAGCATTTCGGTTCCCGTGAGGGGATGCTTGTTCACCAACTCACAGCATTATCCGTGTCTGGACAACCGACGGACGTCACCTTCTTCAAGCGCAAACCGATCCTGAATGTCCGTGTCAGCACAAAGCTCGGCGCAGGCCGGATTTACGGATTGGAAGGGCGCCTGCCTCAATTGCTGAGGCGCATTGAATTCTCCAATGGTGCTACCGCCAGCCTTGCCGAGATCTGGACGATACACCCGATGCCAATGGAAGGCTTTTCTCAAGCCGACCTTGATGCCGTTGATCTTGCCCAGGCGGAAGAACCCCACGGGCCAGCTGGCGAGACCTTGAGAAAGATGATCCGCGATACCTATCATTGCAAAAGCCGGTCCGAGGTGGACTACTTGCTGCGCCGCTATATAGCCTCTTGAAGGCAGTGGCGCTTAATTAGAAGCCGCTGGCCGACACACAAAGTCAGACTATCGCTGGTCAAGCTTCGCTGGCATCCGCCACTGCGGCGGCGGCGGATTTATTTTCAATTCGGCAATGAGCTCGCGCTGGCGTCGCAACACTTGCTGGCCGCGGCCATCCATCCCGCTTTCATAGGGCAAAAGACGGGCCATCTCTGCGTCTGCGTCGTCGAAGGCGCCGCAATAGGCAAGAACCACGGCATACTGACTGCGAACTGGAATGACCCGGCCAGCCATCTTCAATTCCAGGATCGAAGGTAGCAGGTTTCGCTCCATCATATCTCTTGCGCCAATATAGTCGTTTCGCGAGATAAACTCCTCGACGAGCTCTTGCGCGACCCTGACGAACGAATCCAGGGCATTGGCCATTGAGTAGAATTTCAGCGCGTGAACCAGCGAAAGGCCGGAATGAGTTCCCGTTGACCTGATGGCCTTGCCCTGCAGATCGAGACAGTCGGCCAGATGCTTAAGGTCATCGGTATGGGATTGATCGCCTTTGAGAAGCGGAAAGATCTTATCCGGATTCTTGCCCATCACATCGCCAAGCGTGAGGCCCAGCAAATCGTAGTATTCAGTAATCAGGTCGAGTGTGGTTGCAACACACTCGTTCGTCATTCCCAATTCGAACAATGCGTGGGCGTAATTATAACGCGCCACGCGCAGGTGTTCTGGCGTCTTCGGCAGCAGGCCGGACAATTCCTTCATCGTCGCCTTGACAGTCGCGACATCCCCAGCCCGGGCGGCAAAAAGCATGCGCTTCATGCCGACCGCAAGGCGCTCCGTCAGTCCGAGACGATTTCGCCGAACCAGTTCGTCCATCTGTTTGAGCTTGCGCCTCATGTCCTGGTCATCGCCTTGCTTGAAGCCGGCAAAGACCAACCCGTCCAAGGCCCAGAACCTGTCCTCGGCGGACATATCTTCAGAGGCAGCGACCTCGGTCAGATACTGGGAAATCTCGTCGATGTAGCCCATTTCATGAAAGAGCTCGTCACCAGCCATCTCAACAAGCGGCTTGATGTTGCCGAGGGCTACAAACATGCGCAGCAGGAGGAACACACGCTGACGGTCGTGGTCTATGGGCAACGTCGCCATCAAAACGTCGCGCAAAGCACTCTGCGCGCTTTTGACGGTTTCAGCGCCGCAGCTGTCGAGATGGGCTCGACCTAAAGGCCTCATAGCGTCATGAACCTTGAACCGATCGACGCCAAATACCTGGATAGCACCAGTCAGACGAAGTCGCCTGAATGCCGCGGCAGCGGCGGGGCTCTCGATCGCGAAAGCGGTTTTCAGCACCGAACTTGCTTCAATCTGATTTAGGGGAACGTCGCTGAGGCTGAGCGCGGCTACGGCCTGTCGCTCTTGCTCGGTATAGGTATCGAAGATTTCGGCCAGGATCAGTTCCTGGGCGGTCTCGACAATATGCGTGCGTTCTTCCACAGCGGCGCAAAGCCGGGCAACATCTTTCTCGTAATTTCCGGCCGCGATCTTCAGCGCATTCTGCGTGTAAAGTGGCAGTCCACCGGTGAGCTTCAGAAGCCGAGCGTAAGCCGAATAGTCGCCTTTGCAGCCCAGTGACGATCCCTCGGCGGCCGCGGTTTCGTTTGTCCACCCAAATAGCGGCTCGGCCTTCACGTCTAACGTCGCTTCAATGCGGGCTACCGCAGCGTTCGGCTGTGCCAGTAGGACAAAATGAAGATGCTTCGATGCCCCGATCAACGACGACAGGTCAGCCGCAGGCACTCGATGGGCATTGTCCAGTACAATTGTCGCCGTACGATTTTCTTCTGCCAGTTGGCGCCCAAGCGCAAAGAGAATTTCTATACCACCGGCGCCCGGCAACAGGATCTCGCCAAGCTTGCCGCTGCTTTTGCCGAAAAGACGTGCCGCAAGCTCGCGCGCCACTGCGCTCGCCAAAGCCGGACCGGAGATGTCGGCCACGTCATAATAGGCGAGATGGTCACTGGTATGCAGCGCTGTCTGGGAGACCCAGGACGTCTTTCCGGCCCCTGAAAAGCCAGTGATAAGGCGCACCCGCTCAGCGCTTATCAGCGCAGGCTCCTTGTCCTGCGGTCGGTAATTGAGCGGTGGAGCAGGGAAATCCTGCAGCTGTATTACCAGTTGCTCGAACAGCCTCGGCAAATCTTGCACGACGAAAGTGTGGTTGGCATTGGGCGCGACACCCGCCGAGGCCGCCATGATCCGTCCCGCAAGCTTCCAGACGAGGGTTTCGGGCGCCAGGATCAAAAACGGCAGTGTGCTGGCCGTATCGCTGCAAGCGACGAAGGCGTCTGAAAGGTTGGGCCAGGGCGCTGGGAGTGCTTGGTCGAGCGCAGCCGACTTTCCAGGCCAAATGAATGCAACATCTGAAGGCCAATCATTGCCCTCAATCATTTTTGCCAGCTCCGGCCCTGGCGCGCTGTTCGATATGATAGCGAATTCGGCGTCGCCGCTTCTGCGGCCTTCGACATGCTCCATCCGGATAGCTTTGAACCGCGAAAGGGCCCCGTCGATGTCACTCAACACCAAGCCTGAAGATCGCGTCTTGATCTGCGCATAGATGCGCTTGGCGGAAAAGACGAGTTCGACGTCCTCATCGTTTTCGACCACAACATGGGTTACGCCAGCCTGTGCGGCCCGAAAGAGACAGGCAACGGCGTAGAGATGCTGGTAGAGGAAGCCGCGGTGAACATATTCGATACGCGCAAGCTGGCGACTATCCAGACTAAAGTTCCCGATATCGGCCGATATTGACATGTCTTGCGGACCCCTGACTATGGAAGGTGCATCAAGCAGACGGCGGGCGATCCTGCAAGTTCATGTTTGAAGTGTTCTGTTGGCTCATATTTCCTTCACCAGACACCCTCAACTCTTCGGGCATGTGGAATAATTGAGTGGTCGGGAGAGTAGGATTCGCCGAAAATATTCAGGTCGTGCTTGGCATCTGCGCAACGGCCGCTTTTGGAGGCTGACCACTGCATGCCTGACGACCGAGATGCGGCGCGCATCCGTCGAGCCACTGAGGCAACAAGGGGATTCGGGCGGAGCTGCTTACAATAACTCGAGGAAGGCCTGCCTAGGATTGACAATGTGACGATACTGAAACAGGTGTAAGCTGGTATTTGCCCGTTGTAGCATCCGTCCCCGAAAGACTGGCGTCTCCGCGAATTGCCAGGGCGTCGTTACGGTCATAATTAGGCCGTGCCGGCGGGTCCGGACCGGCGCTTTAGAGGTTTACCGGCGCCATCCGCAGGGGGCGGGTTGGTGTTGGCGACAAGGGGCCGGGAGCCTCGTCCGCCCCGTCGAGGTCAGTTTTTGCCCGGCTCCAGTCCGCTGTCTCGTGCCATCGAGGTCGAGGTCGATCGCGCCAGCTGGCGCCTCCAGCCCGCCGCCTTCCGCCACCCATTCCCGCGAGCCCTCGCCCGCCAGGCGGGACCGTTCTCGGTCCACCTGTTGCTAATGTTGCAGCGCCTGGGTGAGTTGACAACACCGGTGCTCTCGCCTCAGTCCGGCGTAGCGCGGCTCTGGCCGCTGCTGCGCTACCTGCATGCCGTCGCCGACACGCCCGGTTTCCGTTTCCGCGACAAGTGGCGCGACACCGACCCTCATCAGAAGGCCATCGCCAGCGACGATCTCGGCGTGGGTCTGGGCATGGCCGTCCTCTACAAGGCGTTCGACTATGTCGCTTGCGTTGACGGCCGGGCGTTTCTCCACCTGCTGACCCAACACGGGCTCGTGGCCCGCCAGGACGGGATGCCACCGAAGGTCGGAACGATGAAGATGGCGGACTATGCCGCCGTCGACGCGGCGGGCAAGTTTCACCTGATCGAGTGCAAAGGCACGCAGCATTCGAGCACTGCACTCGGCACGGCTATGGCCGACGGGCGAGCGCAGAAGCTGTCGCTGGTCTGCAGCTCTCGCGGCGCCGAGCAGCGACTCATAGGCCAAAGGTTGGTGGTAGGCACCCAACTGACACTAGAGAACGCGGTCAAGCCGACGCGGGTGCTGGTGCAGGATCCAGCACCGGACCGCGAGGCGCCCGTGGTGCTCGCGCCGCGGCTGCCCCTGGCTGCTCTGGTGGAACCAGCCATTCGGCTCGACATCGCGCGGGCTCTGGGCGCCGCCGGGGCGGAGCGGACGGCCGTCGCAATCGCCCAGAGCGACCGCCCTTTCGATGCACCCGCCCTTGAAGGCCCCCAACAGCGCCAGCGTGCCCAAGCGGCCTTCGCCGAAGACGAGGACGGGCTAGAGACTTTTTTCGACCACGACGACGGCTGGGTCGGCGAGCGGGTGACCGTCCCGCTGCTCGAGCCGCTGGCGCTTGACGGCACGGTCTATCGCTATGCCCGGCTGGTCAAGGCGGTGAGCAAGGAACTGCTGGCCGAGATCCGCGAGGCCGGCGCCGCGACAACACTGTTCCAGCAGCAATATCCGCGGACCGCCGGTCGCCTGGGCGGGGGAAGGACCATCGTCGACGGCAGCCGGGCTGTGATCCTGCGGCCCGGAATATCGCTGTCCGAAATCGCTCTGTTGCAGCGCCGCTCGGAATAGCCGATGACGCCGCGATGAGCCCAACCACGCTGACCGGACAGAAAGCCCGCGACCTGATCGAGAGCCAGCTTGACCAGCACGCCGGCGGGATCCTCAAGGCTTTGGCGCCGTTCGAGCCGATCGCGGCCGTCGACGCGTGGCTCAAGACCCTCCGCGCCGTCGAGGAGCTGATCAACCTGCCGGGCGAGCTGGACGACGACGTGCTCAAACGGGCGCTGCTGACCCTCAGCCTCAGTGCCGGAACGATCTCGCCCCGCCGGCGGAAATTCGTCCTGCACCATCTCGGTTATCTCCATGGCACCGACTTCGCCCAGCGCCAGACCACGCTGCTTCCGCAGCTATCGGCGATGCAGCGCAGTTTTGCGATGCACGGGATGCTGCCGGCCGCGATCGGCCTTTCGACAGTCGCAAATGCCATCGGCTACCTGCAATCCCGGCGGCGTCATCTGGTGAGCCTGCTTTATCTTATGCCGGCAACCTGCAAGGGGACGGCCCCCATAACCGTACTGGACGCCCTGACCCGGATGTTACCGCAGGCCGAGGTGAGCGGGACCACAGTGACAGGCCTGCTGCAGCAGCGGGCAGTCAGCGAACTCCACGACGACTTCGCGGTTTCTCTTCACCCGCACGGGTTCACCGCGTCGCATAGCTACGACACGTTGGACGGCATGTTCCTCGAGGCCGAGAGGGTGCCTATCATCGAAATCGCTTCCGCCGCCCAACCCAACGAGCTTGAGCCCCTGCGGCCGGATCGCGTGTTCAGCGCCTCGGAGTTGCGCAACAACATCGCGCTGACCGAGGCGGCGTTCTCAGAGTTCGCCCTGGACAAGACGGCGTTCGCCGGCCTGGCAGCATTGGTCCGTGAGCTCTCGTACCTGGTTGAAGACGATTTCTGGGTGACACTTTCGCCCGCCGAGCTCAACACGCTTGCCGACAGGCACGGTGTCTCGATCCTGCATCGCCAGTCGCTCACGGCCTCGGGCACGACATTCGTTTCGGCCCTGAACAGCTATGCAGCTTTCGTTCCCGTCGGCAGCGAGCTCCGGGGCAACGTCACGCTGCTAAGCCGCTTCCTCTACAACTTCAAGAACGTCTGCCTGTACGGCAAGCGCCGTTTCCAGATTCGCTCAGGCTTTATTTTCGAGCAACGCATCAAGGACGAGCTCACCCAGCAGGGCTTCACGGTGCAGCCGATCAAACGGATCGACCGCAAAGAGTTCGATGTCATCGCAACCCGCGATGGCGTCATTTTCAACGTCCAGTGCAAGAATAACCTGGTCGATTCGTCGTGGATCGATCTCGACCCCGTACGTTTTATACGGACTAACCGGACGCTGGAGCGCTACTACGAAAGGGCAATCGCCAAGGAGCGCTCGCGAGAGCAACTCCTCAGGGACCATCTAGGCCTAGACCGGGTCGAACCATTCGTGATCACCCGGTTCCCGATCGTGACGACGAACCCCCGCATCCTTCCACTTGCTCGCATTCAAGAGTTCAGCGTCACCGCCGAGACCGTAATGGAATACGAGCCTGCCGATGGATACCCCCACACGTTGGAGGATCATCGGCTCGGACATTGCCGTAGGACTGCCCTGAAGAATGACCAACCACCCACCTCTAAGACCCGTTTTGCAGTGGGTCGACTAGATCATTTTGAATGGCAGCTTCTAGGTAGTGCCTGCGACAATTCAGGCGGCCGGAAAGCGGCGCAAAGCGGTCATGCCTGGCTCCATCAGCAATTGTTCGAGAACGGAGATGCTTTCAAGGAGATGGTGCATCCAGAAAGGGCTCAATTCAAAAACCTGCCGGTCTGGCAGTCGCGGCTCAAATAAGTCTAGCATTCTTGAACCGCCCCTAGCCGGTGGGTTCTTGAAACTGCATTTTGATTGCCCCGCCACTGGAATCTAAAGGCCTCAAGAATTCCGGTTGCAGGGAGCGTTATCCTGAAACAGCGGATAGACTGACATCGCAAGCGATGAGCCATACAACCGTGGTGCCGCAGGCTCACTGGCCAGCGCATCAGTGGCTTTGCGACCCTAAAGCAGCAGCGACACATAATTCGATTCGAAAATCCGTTGCTCGCTCTCGATGGCCAGACGCAAATGGCAGTAAAGTGCCCAATATTTGCGCCAGACCACATCGGTTGCTGGCATGTATTCGATCGTCAAACCGATCTCGGTAGCGGCTTCCCAGCCGATCATCTGAGCATGCGACTGATATTTGGCGACGTCCATCAATTCGGTCGTGATTTTCGAGAAATTCTTGCCCCGCCGTTTGAGCAGATTCTCGGCGAAGGACCGCGCCCGGTCCCTGACCGACTGGAACTTGCGCACGATCGTGGGGTCGAATTTTTCGAAGGTGATCCGATCCGTAAGATCGCTAGGTGCTTCGCGAAGCGCCTTTTTTGCCGTGTCATAGGCGTTCAGATAGGTCAAAACGGAATAAACCACGTCGGAGCCGTTGCCGTCCTTGGATGAGACCTGAGGATCGATCGGTCCGAGTTCCGACGAGTCGCTCATGACGATCGTGTTGGCGCCGAGCGCCATCAATGTTCCGGCGCTCTTGGCAAAATCCGGCACGATCACCCTTAGTTGCCCTTCCTCGCCGGCCGCGCTCCTGACCAGCGTGATTAGCTTTTCGGCTGCATCAATGTCGCCGCCGGGCGTATGCAGCAGGAGATCGATGGGGTCGCCTGGATTGATGTTGTGAAGCATGTCGACGAAGCCAAGCGTATCGATGCGGTCGACAGCCGCCTTGTTCCCGGCCACGTAGCAGATCAATTTGGGCTGATCCCTTTCGATATCGCGGATGAGCGTTTGCCGTTGATAGCGCGCCGCATTCATCGCCGTGTACATGGGTGTCTTTTCAATCGCGCGCGGCGGCTGCGGCGTAATTGGTTGCGGCTCTTCGGCTGCCTCTCTGCTATCGGTCATCGGTCGCTATCCTTGGCCCAGGCAATCCTGCCGTTACGAATGAAGTAATGACACCGTCGTTGACTTCCCTTGAAATCCACACTTGGAGAAATGGTTAGTCGAACGACTTGGTTCAACGTCCAGTGGGGCCGCCGACTTGGATCGGCGTTGAGCATGATCCGATGTCCAGTCCGACAAGGGCAATCGAAGACTATCCACTTCATTCGATTGATGTCGCCAATGAGCGCGACACCGTTGCGCGGCAACCGCTCCGGCACCTCGTCGGCCGACTCGACCGCGCCGACCACGCGCCAGCGCCAGATCGGAAGCCATTGCCACCAGGAAATCCTCATGCCGTGCCCCACAACTGGCCGAGGAACGGCTCCTCATCACCCGCCCCCCACTTGCCTTGGGCCACATGGCAATAGTGGCCTTGGCGCGGTAGGGACTCATTGGTCGAGATCTCGCGCTCGTGAAGCCTCAGCAGCGTCTCGGTCGGCCGCTCAGGCGGACCGTAGCCGATCAGGCGATCGAGCAGTTCGTTGACTGCGGCGGCAGCGACTGCGGTCGTGAAGGCAACGACCGCTGGTTCGACCTGACCCAAGGCCGGCGCGTAGCCCTCGTCTGCCAATCGCTGCCGTTCCTCGGGCGTACGCATCTCGGCGGCCGCACGTGCCATATCGACCCGACTGCGGCAGACGAGACAGGCCGCGCCGGCCGTTAGCGTCGTTATCCGGCCGTCAACACCGGTCAACACCCCTGTACGATCGCTGCTGAGCAGAACGCCGACGTCAATCACCGGGGTCAACAGGAAGGTCGACAGTCGCGACAAGACGAGCCGGCCTGCGTTGTCGTCGGTACAGCCGAAGACGAGATCGCTTGCCCGAAGGGCCTGGGCAACATGCTTGACCGTCACCATGCCCTGGATCGTTGAACAGCGAAGTTCGGGAGCGATCCGCATCAGATGCGCCGCCAGCACATCCACCTTCGGCTGGCCGACGTCGCGCGGTGTCGAGCCATACACGCGCGTGACGTTGCTCGCCGACAAGGTATCGTTGTCGATCAGCAGGAGATGTCTCACGCCAAGCCGAACAAGCTGTTCAGCGACGGCCGACCCGGTGCCGCCGGCACCGACAATGGCAACCCGCATATCGCCGAGCACACCTTGAATATCGGGGCCAAAAGCGCGCACATTGCGATCGAAGATCGCGTCTGGCGTCGCGACTTGGCTCGCGAAACTCGGCAGAAGGCGCCAGCGATCGCCGACCATCCACACGCGATCAATCGGCGCCGTCTCGCCGTCTTCAGGCGTGACCTCGCCGCTGAAGACAAAGCTCTCGCCGCGCGGTGACGCAATCAGAGTCGCGTACACGCCAGAGCCGCTGCGCAGTTGAAATAGATCACCGATTTCACGGTCGACCTGTCGGTCGTGGGGGCTCGGCAGCGGGACGCCCTGGTGCCCTGGATGAGTGTGAAACCAGATCGGGACCGCACCGTCTTTTTCGGCAGTGCCGAGTGCGCCGACATAGCCTTCGGAGCGGATCAGCATGTGGTGCGAACTCTGCTCGCAATAGGCCGCCTGCGGCACCCAGTGCAGCGATCGCCCAAGAAGACGAACCTCGGCGCCGGTGTCGACACGCCGCGCAAGAAGGACAGCAGCGCATTCAAGCGGGTTGCGCGAGGCTGTCGCGATCTCATCGGCGAGCGAGCCCGGAAGGACCAAGGTGGTGATCATGCAGCGCGCGCCCTCCCGGCAGCGTCAAGTTCCTTCCTAACGAGCGTCAGGTAGCTTTCGAGCGAGTCGATGCCGGAACGCCACTGTCCGGCCTGAAAGTGGCGCGACCAACGCTGCCACGTACGGCCGAGATAGGCCTCCTGCGACTGGGTCGCCTCGATCACCTGCCCATCCGTGCGGTGCACCGCAGGCTCAAACCACCACATGTCCGGCGCAACATCCGGGTACCCGGGCGACAGCCGCAGCAGGAGATCGGCTGCGACGGCCGTGAATCCCGACGGCAGCGGGAAGGATGGGATTATGATAGCGATCATGGCGCCATCGAGCGAAACGCTATGGCCCGGCGCCCGCGCCTGCAGATAGTCCTGGTCGACCGCTGGCAGCATCGTCGCCTTCCCTCATCCACGGCCAGGATTGATCTGCGCCGGCGCCGTGAAAAAGCGCAGACCATTGCGCATCTCGAC
This sequence comes from Mesorhizobium sp. M1004, assembly GCF_040318795.1. Lineage (NCBI taxonomy): Bacteria > Pseudomonadati > Pseudomonadota > Alphaproteobacteria > Hyphomicrobiales > Phyllobacteriaceae > Mesorhizobium > Mesorhizobium sp. M1004. Next base: position 112,024 of record NZ_JAMYNB010000012.1, on the reverse strand, counting down.
CTTCGCGTCAGCCTCGATCTTTACGTCGGATCCGCCCGGCACAACTTCGAAGAGATCGCGATCCGGCCCAATGTTGGGCTCAGGCAACTGCCGCAACTGCGCTCCCGTCAGAACCGCCTCGGAGACCTTGTAGTTCATGCGATCTATCTTGATCTCGAACATCTTGGGACGGTCAGGGCGCCCGTGCTCGTCATTCTGAATTTCGCTCATCGTCACCTCCGTGATTTGATACCGTGATACCACGATACCACGGTGATTGACAAGAGGCTTGTTTTGGTGCAAAACAGCGCCATGAAACAAGCTAAAGCGATGACTGTTCGCCTCTCCGAAGAGCAGGCTCAGGCCCTGGAGATGGTCGCCAGCGTTGAAAATCGGCCCGTGTCCGATATTATTCGGGCAGCGATAACCACTCATATTGAGACCCGCAGACGTGACCCAAGCTTTCAGGCCGGGCTCAAGGACCGCATTTCACAGGCGCGTAAGCTGCTCGACCGCTAGTTGGTCGGTGTCGCCTTCGATGACAGGGGAAGCATGAAAAAATCCACCAAAGGTCTGACGCCTAGCGCGCCCAGCCATATCCTCGGACAGCGCACATTCGCGGCGATCACAGCCGTCGAAGGCATCAACTTGAGCGCGGCCAGCCGTAAGCGTCTCGCGGATCTGAAGAAGCGCAAGCTTTCGCCTGACGATCAGCGGGCCGAGATCATCCGCGCTTATCAGGACGCCAAGTCACGCGGGTGATGTCGGTTGGTTACGAAGCCTTCGACGATCCCTATGCTTATAAGGGCACGACGACCCTAAAGAACAAGCTTGGCTTGCGCGATCCCGCATTGCTCGAGGCGTTCGAGCTGGAAATGACGACGCTGCGGGCTGGCGAGCCGCTACCGCGCGGGCGCTATGACCCGAGCCACTATCGCCGTGTGCATTACCACCTGTTCCAGGATGTCTACAGCTGGGCTGGCAAGTACCGCACGGTGCGAACTGCAAAGGCTGGCAATCCGTTCTGCTTTCCAGAGTATATCGACGGCGAGATGAAGCAGCTTTTCAACGGGCTTCCGTCGGTGATCGGAGCGGAGACCGCTGAGGCTTTCGTGACCGAGGCGGCCCATTTCCTGGGCGAACTAAATGCGATCCATCCCTTCCGAGAAGGCAATGGCCGTTCGCAACTGTCATTCATGGCGATGCTCGGCGAGCGCGCGGGATATCCCATGGATTTTAGTCGCGTCAGAAGAGAAACATTTTTGCCGGCGATGGTCGCAAGCTACGCGGGCGACCGCGCCCGATTGGTCCTGGAGCTTCGTCATCTGCTCCTTTGACATTTTTGGTGTTCGCCATTCGAGTCCGTCTCAAGCCCGAGCGTCTCGCGCGTACCCCAACGGAGCGGGATCGGTGCTCCAGTAGATCCGACCGAATGTCCGACCCCGCGATATGGTCTCGATTTCGAGGTTTGCACGCGCGAAATAGGGTGGAGGTGGAACGCCGGGCATTCAGTCGAAGTCGCCCCTGGCCATGCCTTCCGCCGCGGCTAGCACCGAGGCGTCATCGCCTTGCTCAAGGGCTCGAAGGCCCGTCCGGCCATTGAGGGCACCATGGCGCGACACCAGAAACCGATAGACCGCCCAGGCACTATTGCCGAGCGTCTCGTGGAGCGCCGGCAATGCGCCGAAGGGACGACCGTTCTTGTCGAGTTGCCAGACAGGAAAGCGGAAGCCGCGCTTGGCTCCATCGATGCCGAGCACCTGTCCGCTTTGCCGCCTGGCGTTGACTGTCACCCGCGAGGTGCCAAGCAACTTGGCGAAGGCTTCAGCGCTCAGCATCTCCTCGCCGGCGACAATTTCGGCAACACGCTTGCGGCCACGCGCGCGCGCTCCGGCAAGAGCCGCCTCGAGTTCGGTATCCGGCATGCCCGTGTCCTCGACGGGAAAAGTATCGTCTGAAGCGATCGGTTGTTCCTCGACCGGCGTGATCGTCTGCGCACCAGCCGTTGGATCAACCTCTACCCGGAACGAGACCGGATTGCCGATCTTGCGGCTGCGTGCGATCGCTTCCTGATAGCGTTCGAGCAACACCTTCTTGAAATCGGCCTGTGCCGGCAGCTTTGTGGTGAAGCTCAGAGCGGCGACTGCCGAATGGGATCCGGTCCCGCTATGATTGCTGCGTTTTCGAGCGGCCATGGTGACACCCCTGGTGCTGTCACCAGTATGGTTACGGATCGCAAGTTGGTCAAGTTCGATAATTTCGTAACGTTCGTAGCGAATGGCTGCGGACCTAAACAATTCCCCATGCCCGAAACCTTCCCCTCCCCGTCATCTCGCGCAGGCCGAGCTCACCGATCAGGTTGAGCGCCCCCTGTTTTGTCACCTTTAGCCGCTCCTGGATCATGCCCGCCGAGACCAGCGGCCGCGACAGTACCAGCTCGACCAGGTCGGGCAGTTTCGAGCTGGCGCGCCGTTGTTTGAGCCGCCGCTCCATCTGGCTTTTGGCCAGCACCAGCCGATCGTGTTCCTTCAGGCCAGCCACTGCTGCGTCGTGGATTCCATCGAGCAAGGCGAGCAGCCGATCGGAGCGATTGCGCGCCCGCCTCCGCTCACGCGGAATGTTTTTCGCGCCGAGATGCAGGCAAGCGAGATGGTTGGCGGCAAGACCCTCGTGGCGCAGCAGTGCGGCAACAAGCAGCGGCCCGAGCCAGGCGGCATGCTGCAGCACCTCGATGTCGGACCAGGCCTCAAGCAGGATTGCGGCGCGCAGCACCGACGGCCACTCCCGCGTGTCGGCGAGCACGGCCTGCCATTCGGCCAGCCGTTCTTCTTCATTCCAGTCGAGATCGTAGATCAGGCCGTTTTGCGGCTCCGGCCGGTCACGTCGTGACGCTTCCTCCTTTCGACCAGGCACGTCGCCGCCGCTGAGAAGCTTTGACGAGCGCGCCAGGACGGCATCGATCTCGGCAAATTCTTCGGCCAGCCGGTCGGCCTCAGCATCGCGATCGTCGGCTTCAAAGGAGCTGGCTCCAGCCCCCTCCCCGTCCCGGCTTTTTTGGCCCGCCGCCGGCTTGGCGCCGCCGCGACCGGTCAGCGCCAGAAAACCGTCGCGGCTGAGCGCCCAGCCCGGCTTCTGTGCATAAATCCGCCGACGGGTTCGCAGCACCGCGTGCGCCCGGGTGAGTTCGTGGGTCGGGGTGCGGATGTCCATGTGGGCGTCGTGCAGCACGAGATCCTCGACGTGGACCAACTCGCCCTCGAGCCAGAGCGCGGAAGCCGCGTCGGCAAAATGCTGGCGCTCGACAAAGCCGTCGCGGACCGGCGAACGGGCGACCCGCTCGTCGAGGCGGACCAAAACCTCGGTCGCGCGGGCAACCGGCCCGATCAGGGTTTCCAGGGGCAGTTTGTCGAGCATGTAAGCCATTGTTTTCATGATGGCTGATTCGCATTGGTCAAGCTAGTGAGGGTCTCACTGGACTTACGTCGTGTTTCTTCCGGGACAAAAATCACTATCGATAATGACCTCATATCGGGACTGTACAGCATCACGCCCTGGGGCGGTCAGGAGGCTAGAAAACGTTGATTTTCAGCCTCATCGAAGCCGTAGGAGCTACGCAAAGGGCCACTAGAGACGTTTACAAACGATCGTTTGCTGATATCTTCGGTGTTTGTACAAACGCCCCTTTTCTATGCTGAGATGACGACGCGAATGGCCCGTGAGGCGCAAGATCGACGCTCCGGACGACCAAGAGGTCGGCAAGTCGGCTACGCGCGCGTGTCGACGGACGAACAAGCGACGGAAGCGCAGGAGATTGAGCTGCGATCGGCCGGTTGCGACGTCGTCGTTCAGGAACATGGATCCGGTGCGTCGAGAGCTCGCCCGGCCCTACTGCGGTTGATGAGCGACATCGGCGCCGGCGACGTCCTGGTCGTCGTGCGTCTAGATCGCCTTGCGCGCTCGGTCAGCCATCTTCTTCAGGTGATCGAGGATCTGGCTGAGAAGGGCGCGCATTTCCGATCTCTGCGAGATCCAATCGACACGTCGACGCCACAGGGCATGTTTTCGCTACAGGTACTCGGCGCCGTTGCCCAACTCGAGCGTGCGCTGATTTCGGAGCGAACCAAGGCCGGCATCATCGCTGCACGATCCAAGGGGCGACTGCCAGGCAATCCTGGTATCCGGGAGCGCAGGCCCGAAGCCCTGGCGAAGATGACAGCAGTGCAAAAGGCAGCCTATGGCCGACGGCTACAATCAACGATGAACCAGTGGCTTCCGACGGTCCGCCGGATGCGACCAGACCATAACTGGGACGATATCGCTCGGGTCCTGAAGCAGCGCGGCCTCGAGTGGACGCCTGAACGACTGCGGCGGGCAGTGAGATGGCTCGTCACCGAGCACCTGGCCGAATCCACACTGCTAAAGCGGGCGTCTCCTCTGCCTCCCGAAGATCGCCTGATGACTCTTGTGGCAGGGATTTCGCAGTCTAACCCAGACCTGTCGCTCCGCGACATCGCTGGCCAGCTCGAGCGTCTGCATGAGCGAACCCCACGAGGAAGCGCAAAATGGTCTGCCTCCTCAGTCAAGAACCTGCTCGATCGAGCCCGCCGGCTTGGACTCGTCGCCGAACTATCCGCGAGCTGACCGTCATCCCGCTGGAGAACAGTCCTCAGTTTACGGTCCGTGGCTGACGCTCAACTTTCCCGAGCCGCTTGTACACGGCCCAGGCATCAGCTGGAACAGCGCTGCCGGCCCGCGCCAGCCAAGCCGCACGATCGGATTCGGTAAGCGAATTCCACCAGACCATCCCGGCGGTTTCATCGGGCGTCGGTTCCGGGTCCTGTTCGTTTTTCATGCCTTCGATGCTCTCATAAGACGCTCGTCCCGACAAGCGCTGCAGCCACCGTCCATGTCCTAGTGCGGATCGAAACCCGCCGGCTGATCATGATCCGCGCCTCGGCTTGTCGAGGCTGCGGCGCAACGCATCACTGATTTCCAGCCTAGATTCGGTGCGCACAACCTTGCCTGCCATCTCCAAATCGGCGGCAGCAGCTTCGGCTCCGTTTCCAGCGGCTTTCGACGCGTCAAGCTTTGCCCGCAACAAGGCCATTACCATCGGCCAGACTGAGAACTTTCCGGCCTTTGCTCGGTCCGTCAGGCTGCGCAAATAGCCGCCGGCGCTGTTGATCTGGTCCTGCCGCTGATAGATCGCGGCAATGGTAATCGCCGCCTGCTGCTCACCCATTGCCGTTCGCGCTTCCTCCCAGGCGCTCGGGCTGATGCCCATGGTCGGCCGGCCAACCTCGGCCGCGGCCAGAAATTCACGCCAGTTGCGGATTCCGCCGCCGCCCTTCACCAGCCAAAGCATGTTCGGGCAGGCATCCAGCACGATCCCTAGCGGCAGTTCGCGTTTCGGTAGGCTCCGTACGTTGTCGGTGTCAGCAACGTTGCCGCCCGCTTCATCCTTATTTCCTGAGCCGTTTTCAGATTCAGATTTAGAGTCTGGTTTTGAATTCTGTATGTGGCGCCCATTTTGGGACTCATTGGCGTCCACTTTCTGTGTTTTTACAAATGATTCCAATGCTTCACGCACTTCAGCCCAAAGGCCTTCAAGCTCCTCGGCAATCGCCTCGAGGGTGTGTCTGGTTGCGGTGCGTGGTATCTGGCCGACAATCGCCTGGTAGGCCTGCTGGACCCTGCCCCAGTTCGCCGGCACGCCTTCCTCAATCCCGGCGTCGATCATCTTGACGATGTCACGGCGGCATATGGTTAGCCGCTCCTTAACGAGACGAAAGGCCTTCTTCTCAGATCTGACCGCTTCCGCAAGATTCTTGAACTCCTCAGCGCGCGCCACGATCGGCGAGATGTCAAAGCCATAGGCCTGCTCGATCTCGCCCCCCTGACCCTTCCGGGCGAAGCGCTTGCCGTTTGGGCTGTCCCGACGGATGATCAAGCCGCACTCGACCAGAACGGCCAGGTGCCGCCGTAACGTCGTTGGGGGCATTCCGTTGGCGCGGCGGATCAGCTGCTCGTTGGATGGCCATACAACCAGTTCGCTGTCGCCATAAAGCGCCGTGTCCGGATGGAACGACAACAGCGCGTCGAGAATAGCCAGAGCGCGATCGGTGGCGCCCAGAGCGATCCTGGCGTCCTTGATATCTTGGAAGACATGCCATTTGTGGACGGTCGCGTCCCTCGGCACCGCCCTTGCGGTGACTTGGCTTGAAATCATGCCAAGCGTCATCGGTCGCCGCCCAAAGGGCGTCGTTGCAATATTCGTCTCCATTTTCTTTCACCCTCGATTAGGCAAAAGAAACCTGCTCGCCAAAACGACGCCAATGACTCTTGACAGTGATTCGTGGAGATGCGATTCTCAGAGTGCTTAGTTCAGAGAGAGGCTTCCACGGCTTGCCGTTCGGGGGCCTTTTTCTTTTGCGGTTTCAGACTCCTTGTTTCGTGATGGACTTCCGAAAGGCCTCAAACAGGTCGTCCAGTTGTCCGGCGATAAACGCTGCGAAACGCGATCCTTCAGCCTCTCCCACGGCAATCATGGTGGTTTTTCCGTTGTCTTTGAGGCTGACGCTGACTGTTTTGTCTGGAGCAGCCCAGGATTTAATAGCAATCTTGGGCTTTGATGGCTTGGCCGGACCCGCAGGTTCTTTGATCCCATTATGATCCGATGGAAGCGTCTCAAGCAGAATAATGAATCTGTCGTCGGACGTTGCCTCGCGGAATTTGTTTTTGCGGATAAGATCGAAAGCTTTTGCGAGTGAGCCGTCTATGGAATAGCGGTTCGAGAATTCCTGCCATCGTCCTCGACCAATCCCGGGAGCTTTACCAATCGATTGCAGTATCTTCTTGTCGACCGATGAGGCGATTTTGATCATCTCGGAGACATGCGATTTTCCTGTCGACAGCGAAGCGCAGATGGTGTCCCGTTTATATCCCGCTTCCTGCTGCGCAAGCGCAAAAGCGCACTTTTCAATGTATGAAAGATCCTCTCGAGCGGTGTTTTCTTCGCCTTGGAAAATGACTGCTTGTTCATCAGTTAACTCGCGGACGGCCGCTTTGAATCCGATCCCAAGTTGCTTAGCTGCCGCTAATCTTCTGCGACCATAGACGATTTGAAACTCGCCATCCTTGCCTTGCACTGGCCGAACCAATCCAGGCACAATCTGACCGCGCTCCCGCATGGATTCAGTGATCTCAGCAATGGCGGAAATCTCGTAGGCGTCATCATATCTATCGGTGATAGACGACGGCCGTATTTTGTCGGGATCGAGTTCAATGATCTGTTCGCCTGACTTCAGTAACTTGTCGGCGATATCGCTCCGCTCTTGCATTTGGCGAACACCAGCCGCCACCTTCATCAGGTGCGGCGATGACGTGCGGCGGCTGACGCCCTCCTCCGAATTGTCCTCCCCGAGTTGCCCCAAAACAGCAGCAAACATGCCCTTAGAATCTTTACGGCTCACTGTTCACGCCTCCATGCCATTGTGATGAGGCTTTCTATTTCCGCGTTCGCGGCATTGATCGATTCGATTGCACGATCATAAGTTTTAGGTGCCGAAAACCTCGATCGTTGCACTTCATAGAGGCTCTGCTTCCAAGTGAGAGCGTCCGCAACCGCAGTGGATTTGGAGACTGAATTCAGAAGTAAATCCTCGCCAAACACTTGGCGCATTAGGGCCTGCATGTTGGCTTGCGGGTGGTCGTTGGCCTCAAACTTTGTGATGAGGAATTTGGCGAAATCCCAACGTGCGCCTGCACCAGCCTCATCCAGGATTTGCATATAAGATGCGGCCAACTCCAAAAACTTCCCTGTGGAGTCGACATCGAGCATGTGCGCTGGAACTGGGATTAGGACTCCGGTAGCGGCAGTGAGCGACGAAAGTGTCAGGAAATTGAGTGACGGCGCACAGTCGAGAAGAACGATGTCGTAGTTGTCGACGATCTGTTCGAGGGCCTGTGACACTCGAAGCAGAAAACTGGTTCCACCGCTCTTGCGCATTTCAAGGGTGACGGCCGTCTCGAATTCTGTCAGCTCAAGACCGGCGCAGATGACGTCGAATCCGATGATGTGCGTCTGATGAATAATCTTTTCCGTTGGCACCGGATCATCAAACCGAATCGCTGAGTAAAGGGTGTCACCTTCTCGGTAGTCAAATCCGGGTAACGCTCCTTGCAGACTTGTTAACGACGCCTGGGGATCCATGTCGACTGCTAGAACGCGATATCCACGTAGTGCCAACCAATGACCCAAGTGAATAGTGGTCGCTGTCTTGGACGATCCACCTTTGAAGTTCGTGATCGCGATGATCTGGCAATCCTCGCCTTTAACACGACGAGGATTGATCCATTTCTTCCGTGCCTTTTCCGCCAGGTGCATCCGAAGGTCCAGCACCTGCTCCACAGAATATAGGCGCTTTCCGGTGGTCGTTGTCTCTGGCTCAGGTCCCTGCCCTTTCAAGGAGACCTGCCTTATGTAAGCTTCGGTCACTCCTAGCAATGCTGCCACTTCCGTCGAAGTGAATTTGCGCATCGTACGAATCGCATTAGGAGGATACTGAGCCAGTGAAAGATTGTTGAGTGCCTTCTCGAGTTTCGTCGAAAAGGTATTCATGAACTGAAGGCTACTTAGATGCCGCGTCACCCAGATTCTCCTCTTGCACCCAGCGCCTATTGATAGCGACTGTGGTTAACAAGCTGTTAACGCCACGCCAACTACGCCAACTTTTCGAATTACGCGGTTTTTCCGTTACTGGAGGTATGCCCGATTCGGAGCATTCGAGCAAATGGACACAGGGCAGTTCCCAGCTGGGAACTTTTCGTTGTCGCTGGCTTCCCTGTGCCGTCAAAGTCGCGCATCAGGCATTGAAAACGACAGCCATGAAGTTGGTCACGCAGCATCGGGCACGGGCGAGCCCCGTTGCCCGTTTTGTTCTCGTAGACTCGACGTTGGTGTACCGGATGCCCTCTGGCTTCCGCGTACGGCGGCCAACGACCTTACAAAAGCGCAGGCAAGTTTCGGCGCATGGAGAGATCCACCCCTCCCCCCCACATTGGCGCGGCGGCGAAATTCCCGTTGTGAAGGAGACACTGAGCTCGCAGTCCAGGGGGTCACCATCCTTTGGGTCGGATACGATGGGTTGTGTTTGTGATGCAGCCATGCCGCGCCGCTTCCGATGTCACTTCGGTGATCGCCCCCAGGCTGACAAGTTAGACGCCCCACGGCCCCTACCCTGCAACGAGGCATTCCTTCCGGGCCGAGCGACCCTCGCGAATGGCAACTCAGCGGCTAGGATCTATCGCCAGGCGTCCCACGCGATTTGACCGCAATCAGCACCGTTGGCACGTGGGCGTCCTGTCCACGCGCACTTTCCTCCAGCGTCGAGCAAGAGGCTCCTACAGCCGCCAGGCAACTTCCCTCGGGGGCTAGTCCAAGTGTCGGCGAAGGATCCTGGAGAACTCATGAGAAGCAAACTTCTCGCACGACCCGTACTTTGAGTTCCCAGCTGGGAACAGCTCTTCAAGCTGGAGGCCTTGCGCCGCTCCAATAAACCTTAGAAACCCATCAACTTGAGCGTTGGATCTGTGGCGCCGGGGTGGATCGGCGCATCCGGAGTCACCCGCGGCTGGGGGGCGTACCGCGCTCTACAATCCTGACGCCTTAGTTAGATTGACGCGGAAGCGATCGCGCCGGCGCTGGTATTTGCGTGTCATCTCTGCCGAGGCGTGACCAAGCTGCTTCTTCACGTAGCGCTCGTCAACCTCGGCAGAGGACGCGAGGCCGGCACGCAGCGAGTGGCCCGAAAACTTTTGGCCGCGCTCGCCCTCGGAAAGATCACCGCGCACGCCGGCGGCCAAGGCCGCGCGTTTGACCAGCCGCGCCACCTCCTGATCGTTGAGCCGCTCGGCCCCCACAGCTTTGCCCTGCCCCGTGACGCGGCGGAAGAGGGGGCCGTGCGCGATGCGGGCCAGCTTCAGCCAGGTCTGCAGGGCGACGACCGGGCAGGTGGCATCGGACGAGCCGCGGCCAATCTCGACCTCGCGCCAGCCGGTCTTGCCTCGCAGCGTAACCAGCACGCCCTTGTCCAGGAAAAATTCAATCCAGCCGCAGCCGTCCTCGGTTTGATCGCGCGCAACATCGAGGCCCACGATTTCGGAGCGGCGCAAGCCGCCGGCGAAGCCAAAAGCAACATGGCGCGGCCGCGCAGACCGCGCAGCGTGCCACGATCGAGCGTTTCCAGCATGGCGACAAGATCGCGCAGGATGGCTTCCTTTTGACGGGGAGGGGAGGTGTGTTTATTGCGGATACCGGCGAGCACGGTGGCGATATGCCGGTCCTTCCGGTCGAGCGGTTGACCGCGTTGCGTATAGTTCCAGGTCAGCGACGACAGGCGGCGCTCAATGGTCGACACAGACTTTTTGTCCCGTTCCGATCCTGAGGCTTGGGCCGTGATGTAGAGGCCGACGACTTGTGGATCTGGCGGCAGCGGATCAAACGCCTGGCGCCGGCACCGCGCGACGGGTGTTTGCCGAACTCGCCGCCTCGACGTAATCGCGCGCGCGGTCGGCCAGCTTTCGAGATGCACAGGCAGTGATGCTTGTCGCGAGTCGAGGACCTGCGTGGGAGGGGAGGGAGCCTCATCCGGGTGCCCCATTTCCATGACGACGTCGACAATGTCAGGCAGGTCGCTGGTGTCGACCGCGTCGATGGGCGTCATGAAATTACGGGGACTGCCCATCGAAACTCTCGATCATTTGAATGTCACAGTCGTGCGATTCTGAGAGCCCCAACGTGCGACCAAAGCGCCCAATTGTCCACCGCGAGGTGCTTGGCCAATAGCTCCCGAGATTTGCGCCGGTCGCGTACGACCACACACTGGGTCGTACTATAGCATGACCGGGCGACGGACCATGTCCGATCCAGTGTTGACCCTCCTAGGGTCCTCTTTCGCAGTGCCGATCCTTGCCTTTATGTTCAACATCCTTTATGTTTCGTTCAACAGGAGAATCCAGGATGAGCGTACGTGGCGCAACGGCAGCCGAAAGCGAGGAGCGGATCGCCCACACCCGGAACCGTCTGGTGCTTGAGCAGGCGAAGGCGGTCGGCCTTCTCGGCGCGGCCAAGAACACACGCCTGTCGGGCAGGGTGCCATCGGAACTGATCGAGGCGGCAAAGAAGCGCGCTCATGTGACCTCCGACACTGAGCTGCTGGAGCTCGCCTTGTCGCGGCTGGCCCTCGAGGACGATTTTGGCGCCCGGCTCGTCCGCCGCAAGGGCAGCATCTCCGCGGACCTTGATCTTGGCGTTTGATCTCGGGAGCGCACTGCGTTCCCTCAAACCACAGCGGCGTGCCGGGGGGCTGGAACGGCGGCCGGATTCCGCTCTGTCCTGGGCAGCGGACCAGCCGCCTGTCGGCGGTGCATTGCTTCTCGACACGAGCGTCTATCTGGATGTCCTGCAGGGCCGCACGCCCGAAGTGGTCGATGACCTTCTGACCTATCGGCTCTGTCAGCACTCGGCCGTCTGCCTTGCCGAGCTCAGCCACCTGTTCGGCCGGCTCGACCCAGCGCACCCCACGACGAAGTCGGTCCTGAAAGTGGTTGCAGGCACGATTGAAGACATTCCAGTGCACCGACTGCATGCACCCGACGCCACCGCCTGGGGACGCGCCGGCATGCTTGCCGGCCTGCTGTTCCGGCTGAGCCGTCTGCCGAAAGGGGAGGGACATGAACGCCGCTTCCTCAACGATGCGCTGATCTTTCACCAGGCCGGTCTGCTGGGCGCGACGGTCCTGACCGGCAATGTTCGGGATTTCGATTACCTCAACCAGCTTGTTCCGTCGGTGCGTGTGATCTTCTACCGGCCGGTGATAGACTTGCGCCCGCAGGGTTGAAAGCGTCTGTGGCAGATATGCCCGTGCACCGTGATCGTCCACCCTCCTTTAATGACCACCAGTCTTCCAAGAGGTCGCTGACACTCTCCTGCGACCGTTGAAACGCGGGCGACAACGGCCATGTCAAACGTAAGGACAAAACAAACGATAATGCAACATTATCATTCGTTTATCTGGCACGACAGGCGCAGCGCTTTCTATCCATTTCGGTTGCCAAAAGCGCCGCCGTGATTCATCGTGCTTGCGATGGTTCTGCGTCCCAAACCCTCGCCGCGCCACCACGCCACGCTTGCCGGTGCCCCTTCGACCGCACCGATGGCAACGGCGCCGGCTTGGCTAGCCACCGAGACAGTAGAGACAGATAGCGAGCGTGCGAAAGGTCTGCTTGCCGCGCAGGCGCGCGCTGCCCTGCGTGCCATTGATCTTTCAGCCGAATTCGAGCGCCGGGCAGACCGGCTGCTTGTCGTTGCCCCGGAACTCAGGGCCAAGGCAGCGCACACTGTCGTAAAAGCTCCTGTCCGACGATGCGATCGTTGCTTCGGCAAAGATCGCAGGCATGAGCGACCGTGGGCTTCGCCGCCTGTTCGATCGCCTGGTCGAACTCGGCGCCGTGCGCGAGCCGTTCGGCCGATCAACGTTCCGTATTTAGGGGCTGTGACGACCATGACCGAGACGACGCGCAGACCACGGAAGGACCGGCCAGATGACGATCGATCAGGCGACTGCCTGTTCGACCGCGAGCTGGATCATCTGCCGCCGGAGGCGCGCTGGCGCGAATGGATGCACCGCGTCGAGGCGACCATTTTTGCCGCCAGCGAACCGGTCACCCGTGAGGTGCTTGCGCGCATTGTCGGCAAGAGCTGCAGCATCGACCTGCTGATCGATGACATCCGCGAGGAATTGCGCGGCCGGCCCTATGACCTCTCGCCGTCGCCGGCGGCTGGAAGCACCTGACCCGGCCGGCCTATGCCGACGCCATCCGCGCCGCCGTCGGCGGACGTGAGAAGACGGCCGACCTGACACAGTCCGAGGTTTTGGTGCTGATGTGCATTGGCTAGTTCCAGCCGATCACCCGCGCCGAGTTGTCATCGTTCTTCGGCAAGGAGATCAGCCGCGATTTATTGGTCATCTTCGCGGTGCCGGCCTGATCGCTTCCGGGCCGCGCAGCCCGACGCCGGGCGCGCCCTACACCTACGTGACGACAAAACAATTCCTGCTGGAATTCGGCCTCGACACGCTGCGCGACCTGCCGGATTTCGAGGCGCTCGAGGATGCCGGACTGCTGAGCAAGGAGAAGCTGCTTGCGGGCGACATCATGCCAGGTTTTCAGATAGCGATCGGGATGACGTTTCAGAGCCCGACATCTGAAAGCAGATCCGACCCGACCACCGATAGGTAGCCAGAGACTTTTTCAGATTCCCGTAGCGCTCCACCTCCCGACTAAACGGAGGGATCAGGACCATGCGCTCGATTTTAGCGTCACCGGGGTCGTGCCAGGACCCGGCGCAATTGCCCGATAATGACAGCTGGTCGCTGATCGGCAGGATAATCGGGCTTCTTCTTGCTTCTCGCCAGTTCAGATGCCTCGCGGATTCGCTGGATAAATTCAATCACGTCGCGAAAATGCTCGGAGAGGACCCCGAACTCCTGGAGGCGATCGTCTGTAACCACGACAATCTGTCCTACGGCAGTCTCATCAGCGTTTACGACGGCACCGGCGCCCATGCCCGCCGCTCGACCAATGACTGGAAACGATTTCCTCGAAGACTTCGTCAGACCCAGACATCATCGCACGCATCAAAGCGAAATCTCCGCGATCACAATCGGGCGCTTACACAAGACCACACTGCCGCAAGCTGCTCAGCGCGTTCCAGATGCTGTTCCTGACAGGCCGGTTCTCTCGGCAGAATGCTTGGCCGAAATATATCCTCCATGCAGGCAGAGCTCCCTCAGGAGACCTATATTCGACTCTATCCCTAAGTATCCGACCCTAAGTATCCGACCTACCGCACTGGCCCCTACCAGTGTCGGGTTTGTCGAATCCGCGACACGGTGACGTCTGGCTGGCGTGCCGCCGCGCTCTCAGTGAAGCCATTGAATAACATGCAGAATTAGTTTTCTGGGTCGCTTCCTGTGCAGTTGGCACGACTCTTGATGTTGGTTGTACGGCGGCAAAAGCCGCTAATGGCAGACTGGTTCATCCTATTTGATCTCTAGGAAAGGAGACAGCAATGAAGGTCGATCTGTCAGACTATGGTGTGACTGAATTGGCTCCAGAAGAAGCATCCACAATTTCGGGCGGGTGGGCTTTTTTTGCGGCGATAGCTTTCGCGGTGGCGGGGTTAATAGGCGTTGCGGCTGCGACTATACTGGTAGCGGCGAGGCACTGGAAGAGACACGGTTAGAACATTAGTGTGCAAGCTAAATACCCTTTCTCCTGAAATTGCCAGCTACACTGCAGAGAGCATTCTCTCCCGACGATCAGGACGATCTTTGATCATCTATCGGCTGATTTTGCTCTCTGTGGTTGCGACGTTGGTATCGCTGCCACTCATCACCATAGCGATCTCGGTCCAAAGTGCCGGTATCATTCGCCCCACCGTCGAGAAGACGCCCCTGGTCGCACCCGTCTCCGGACGCATCTCCCGTATCCTTGCCGTTGAGAACCATCTGGTTGCCCAGGGGCAGGAGATTCTCGCCCTCGATGATGAGGTGGTTGAGGAAAAGCTCAGGGCGTATAAAGGCGATATTCGCGCTAAGAGTGATCTTGCCCGTGACCTCGAAACCCTGATCTCCTCCGGCACGAAGGCCAAGGACCCGATCCTCCTCCTGACCGAGTCCGCCAAGGCGGAGCGGGCGCATTTTCTCAACCTGCTGCGGGAGAACCAATATGCCAGCAGTAATGCCGCGGCGGAACTCGACCGCGCTAAGCGACTGCTCTCCGCTGCTGCGACGCCCGCAAAGGCCGTTGACGAGAAGGCTTTCGCCCTCCAGAACATTGAGGTTCAGGGGGAGATCCTTGCCCGGCGCAAATCCGCCGAATGGAACCAGCAGCTCTTCGACCTTACCCTGCGCCTCAAGGAACTCACGGCCGCCGTGCATCAGCTCGAGAAGGAACGGGATCTCACCCACATTCGGGCCTCCGTGTCAGGCGCACTCGAGCAATTCACCGGCCTGACCCCCGGCAGCTACATCCAGGCCGGGCAAACCGTTGCTTGGGTTTCGCCGGACGACGAACTGGTGGCGGAAATCTACGTCTCCCCCAAAGACATCGGCTTCGTGCGGGAGGGCCAGTCGGTGCGGCTCCAAGTGGATGCCTTCAACTACAATCAATGGGGTCTCATCGATGCGACAGTGCTCGGCGTAGCGCAGGACTTCACCCTCCACGACATGAGCCCGGTCTTCAAGGTCCGCTGCGCACTCTCTCGCACCCATCTCGCACTCAAGAACGGGGTCATCGGTCATCTGAAGAAGGGCATGACCGTGCGGGCCCGCTTCCTCGTGGCAGAACGCACTCTTCTGCAACTCCTCTACAATGAGGCCGACGATTGGCTCAATCCCCTCCTGGCGGGCCACTAATCCTTCCCTATCCAAACAGCCAGCGAGCCGCCATGTCGAGCAAGGTTATCAAGTTCAAGCAGCACGACATCACCGATTGTGGAGCTGCCAGTCTTGCTTCTGTCGCAGCCTTCTATGGTCACAAGCTGCCATTGTCGCGCATCCGCCAGTATGCCTCGACCGACCGCTCCGGCACTACCGTACTGGGCCTCACGGAAGCGGCCCGGAAGCTGGGCTTTGTCGCCAAGGGAGTGAAGGGTGGCTTCGACAGCCTGTACAAGATCCCCAAGCCCGCTATCGCGCACGTCGTCGTCAAGGGGGTCCTTCACCACTTCGTCGTCATCCAGGCGATCGACGCGAGGTGGGTCACCGTCATGGACCCAGCCTATGGCGAAATCCGCAAGCTGCCGCACGAGGAATTCAAGACGCAATGGACTGGCGTCCTGGTGCTCCTGGTTCCGGCAGCCACCTTCAAGCGCCGCGACGAGACCATTACGCCGCTTGCCCGGTTCGCGCGTCTGCTTGCGCCACAAAAGGCGGTGATGGCCCAGGCTCTCGCCGGGGCGCTCGTGACGACGGTACTCGGGCTCTCGACGGCAATCTACGTCCAGAAGATCGTCGATCATGTGATCACAGCGGGCAACCGCAACCTGCTCAACCTGATGAGCCTCGTCATGCTGGTGATCCTGGTGGCGCAGATCCTGATCAATCTCCTCGGGAACCGGCTTATCCTGCAAACGGGGCAGAAGATCGATGTCCACTTGATCCTCGGCTACTACAAGCACATCCTAAACCTGCCCCAGAAGTTCTTCGACAGCATGCGCATGGGCGAAATCATCGCCCGGATGAACGACGCCGTGAAGATCAGGAGCTTCCTGAACGACGTCTCGATCAGCATATTCGTTGACGTGCTAATGATTCTATTTTCGTTCGGGCTGATGTGCATCTACTCGTGGAAGATCGCCTTGGTCGTGGCGGTCTCCATTCCGCTGTATCTCTTGGTCTATTGGACCATCAACCGGCTGAATAGGAAGCACCAGCGCGCGATTATGGAGGATGCCGCCAACCTGGAGGCGGAGCTGGTGGAATCGCTCGGAGCTGTCTCCACAATCAAGACCTCCGGCATGGAGAGTTTCGCCAACTTCAAGATGGAGATCCGTTTCATCAAGATGCTGCACTCCGTCTACAGTTCCGGTCTCATCTCGATCTTTGGGGATAATGCCTCGACTTTCCTCTCGACCC
This sequence comes from Mesorhizobium sp. M1004, assembly GCF_040318795.1. Lineage (NCBI taxonomy): Bacteria > Pseudomonadati > Pseudomonadota > Alphaproteobacteria > Hyphomicrobiales > Phyllobacteriaceae > Mesorhizobium > Mesorhizobium sp. M1004. Next base: position 95,345 of record NZ_JAMYNB010000012.1, on the reverse strand, counting down.
TATTCACCATCGTGCTGATGTGGTTCGGAACGACGCTTGCCCTCGATCAAACCGTCACGCCCGGCGAGTTACTGTCCTGTTATACGTTACTCGGCTATGTCATCCGGCCGGTCGCCAATCTGATCCAGACTAATCGGATCGTTCAGGATGGCTTCATCGCAGCGGATCGCCTGTTTGAGATCTTCGACCTGGAGCAGGAGACAAGCGGCGGCGGCATCGATGCCACAAAGTCCGACCTTGGTGATATTCGCCTGGAGAAAGTCACGTTCCGCCATGGTTCGCAGCCGGAGCTTTTCCACGATCTCAGCGTCACCTTCCGCCGGGGCGAGATGACGGCCTTGGTGGGGGAAAGCGGCTCGGGCAAGAGCACCCTTGCGGCGTTGCTGCAGAATGTCTACCCGCTTGAGGGAGGACGCATCCGGATTGGTCCCTTTGCCCTCCAGGATCTCTCAACAGTGTCCGTGCGCAAGGCTATCGCTGCTGTGCCGCAATCGGTCGATGTGTTCTCGGGCTCGGTGGTCGGGAACATCGCCCTTGGCGAGTTCGAGCCGGACATCGAGAAGATCCTGCACATCTGCGGTCAAATAGGGCTACGAGAGCTGATCGAGCGCTGGCCCGGCGGTCTTCAGACCTATTTGGGCGAGAATGGTATACGCCTCTCCGGCGGCGAGAAGCAGCAGCTTGCGTTGGCTCGGGCTCTGTACCGGGATCCGGAGATCCTGATCCTCGACGAAGCGACTTCCTCTCTCGACTCGATAGCCGAGGGGTTTGTCCTGCGAATCATTGAAGATCTTCGTCGGGCCGGTAAGACCATAATCGTCATCGCTCATCGACTCAGCACCGTTCGTAGGGCCGACAAGATCGTGGTCTTCGACAAGGGACAGCTTATTGAGGAGGGGAGGCATGCTGATCTGCTGGCAACTGAAGGTGCTTACGCACGCTTGTGGCGGGCGCAAACCGGATCCAGCTAACCACGACGGTGCCGTAGCGCATCGATCACCGCCAGATCCGGTCATCGAGACCTAGGAGCGTGGCCTGCAGCATCACGTATGAGCTGACGCGGATCGCATCGTCGCACTCGGTGAATAGCGTCTCGCCTGCCCTGCATAATCGCAACATTCCTCCGCATCGTCTGTAATGCGGCTTGAGCTCGGGGGTCATTCTCGTCAGATTGCCAAGTGCCCAAATACTCACCATCCCGAGTGACGACAGAACATTACCGAGCAAGTTAATCTTCCAGCGAAGCATTGAACGACGTGTCCCTTTTTGCATGTAGCGAGCATTGATAGCGTCGAGGCATTGCGTCGGCGGGTCTCGCTCGAAAAGGTTGTGGCCAAGAAGCTACGCATCGCGATCGAAGAGCGGCGGCCGAACGTGTCCGTGCGCGAGCTCTACATGACAGTTCCTTTCACTGGCCGCCGGGTTTGCTGTTCACCGGCTGGCATCCGATGGCAAGCGTTCCAACGCGGCGGCGATCTGGCGCTTCGCTGCTGAGGGCAGAGGCAGGATTGGACGCGGTCGGCACGGCAAATGTCGAGCAATTCGGCAAGTGCATAGACGACGCGAAGGCTCGAGAACTCCTTGAAGAGGCTCCAGAGCGGCGCAAGCGTGGCATCGATACGTCGCGCTTCGGCCGCATCGCCCTGTTGCGCCGCTGTGACGATCGTCATGCAGACCTCGGGCAGGATGCCGCGAGGACGCTGTACCATGTGTCGGCGCCGGCGATCATGGCCTCGGCGGCGTTCCAGTCGCCGCTGTAGCCGATCGAGAACCCTTCCGGCACAGTGCGTCTCTGGTCGGCCAGATGGCTCTTGATCGCATCGCCCTTGTCTGTCGGATTCTTGATAATGACAATCGCACCCACCTTTGCCAGGCGGCTGATGAGTGCTGGGGTGAAATGGAAATGCGTCGTTCCTGGATTGTCGTAGACGACGATCGGCAGGCCGCTCTCGCACGCCACCGTCGAGAAATGTTCGAACACCTCGTCCTCAGTGAGCGGGGTGTAGGAGGCGGCCGCAAGCAGCCCCGCGGCAGCTCCCTTGGCGTCCTGCGCGAACCTCACTGCTCATCGGTGCGCAGCGCGCCCACACCCACCACGACCGGCATTCGCCCGGCGATTTCGTCCAAGGTCTCGGCGAGCGTCCGTCGCCGTTGTGGATCGCACAGGTCGACCGCGACGACCTTGATGCCGAAGCGGGGGACCGCCTGTTCGACCATGGCTAGCGTGTTCGCATAAAGCGTCCTGTGGACGATGAGTTCATCGCCTTGGGACAGGAGCGACAGGATCAGCGTCCCAAAAGCCGCCATCCCCGAGGCAACGACCAGACCTGCCTCGGCTCCTTCCAGATTGGCGAGCCGTCGCTCGAGGATCTCCGTCGTCGGATTGTATTCGCGCGCATAGAGCCGTCCACCAAGCGCGGCGGCGGCCTCGTTTGCTGCCACGCTTTCGAAGCCGTAGGTCGAGGTCAGGAACACTGACGGCTGAACGGCATTGGAAAAGCCGGCCGGATCGTAGCCATGATGGATCGCCCGGGTGGCAAATCCGGGGCTGGTGCGGTTGAGCGACCCCGTGGGAGCATCGGTTTCGGATTGATGGGAGCTGGTCATTCGGCCTCTGCGATCTCTCTTGGGGTTCCGAAAGATTGACGGCAACCTGGCTAAAATGAAATATCGAGTTGGCGATGAAAGAGATGGTCCAGTCTTCAAGTGCCGGTTCTGCAGCGCGCTCGCACGCGATGGGTGCACGCCAGATATACGAAGCCCTTCGCAAGCAAATCCTCGGCGGCGTCTACGAAACCGGCAGTCAGCTGCCATCCTCCCGGGCCTTGGCAAATGACCTCGGCGTGTGCGCAGGCTGAACGGCGAGCGTCGGGAAATGTTGTTGGGTGCCTTGCAGCGCAGCTTCGGGGATCGCATCACTGTCCAGGGAGCAGATGCGGGACTGCACGTCGCCGTTTGGTTCAATGAACTGCCACGATCGCGGGAAACGGCCTTGGTCGAATCCGCCAGAGACGCTGGCCTGGGGCTACACCTGATCTCGCCCCTTTACGCCCGCGCGTGTCGGCGCTCGACCGGCTTGATGATTGGTTGAGGGAGCCATTTTTCCGTCATGACGGCAACGGGGACGTTATCGCCAGGAGTTGGCGGACGAACACGGGATCATTATCAGCCTGCGTTCGGTGGAGCGTGACCCGGAGCGGCAGCCTCGGCGTTTCGAGGTGATCAACGGTGCTGGCGGTCGGCGTCATTGGTCGGTGGATGACAAGGCGCGGATCATCGCGGAGACGCTGGAGCCGAAGGCAGTCATTTCCGTGGTCGCCCGTCGGTATGGCCGCAAAGCTTTCAATGGGTTAAATTGCCTACAGCCTACAGTAGGACATTCGTTCTAAGGCGGGTCGTGTCGCGAACTTGACAACCCCGATACAGTTTTTGATTTTCGACGCCATCCGAGGCTGTCGGTTATGATTCCTTCGCGATGTCATTCCAGACGTTCTAGCCCGCGGGTTTAGGCGGACGTCATAAGGATGATGCAGCGCCGCGCACGGGACACGGGCAGGTGAGGCAGGAAAGGTTGCCGGGCTCGGTGTCCCGCCCCGCCGCATTTACCAGACGTTCCAGCCGCGTCGTCACGACCCGGCGGATGCGGACGGAACCGGGAAGTAGATTCACAGCGCGTACAGAGTACCCTCAACGGCTTGCAAATCGTGTTTCAATGTTTTTTTGGCTAGGCCTATTCGTCCATGGGGGCTATGGCGTTGTGGACGCGACTACCCTCAACAATGACAGTCCCGATTCAAACATCATTGGCGCAAGAGACCCTCGAGCGCCGCTTACCTCGCTTGGTCGGGGTCTTGGCTTTTCTCGCCATGAGGTAGACAGACTTCTGCACATTCAGCGGCCTAACCCCCTTCGAGCAACATCTGCAAAATCTGGACTGAGCAGCCGCAAAGGTTTCAGGCTAAACCCAATCCATCACATGCCGGACCGAACACCTAGGCTACATCAAGGCAGAGATATTTGAGATCGGTGAAGGCCTCTAATCCGTGGCGCGACCCCTCGCGGCCGATGCCTGACTGCTTGACGCCACCGAACGGGATCGGCGCGCCGGTGATCTTTACGCGGTTGATGGCGACCATGCCGTAGTCGAGCGCGCGGCCCATGCGCTGCTGGCGGGCGCCGTTCTCGGTCACGACATAGGCGACCAAGCCATATTCGGTGGCATTGGCGCGAGCGACAACCTCTGCCTCGTCGTCGAACGGTGTCACCGCCGCGACCGGACCAAAGGTCTCCTCGCGCATGATCAGCGCCTCGTCGGCAACATCGGCCAGCAGGGTGGGCTGATAGAACAGCGATCCAGCCGCGTGAAGCTTGCCGCCGGCAAGGCAGCGCGCGCCGCGGGCGAGCGCGTCGGCAACCTGCTCCTCGACCTTTTTGACGGCCCGCTCGTGCATCAGCGGTCCGATGTCGGTTTCGTCGGCGAGCCCATTGCCGATCCGCAGCGTCTCGACGCGGCGGGCGAAGGCGGCGCAGAACCGGTCATAGATCGGCCGCTGCACGTAGATGCGGTTGGCGGCAAGGCAGTCCTGGCCTGACGTGGCGAATTTGGCGTCGATAGCCAGGCTCACCGCTTTGTCGAGATCGGTGTCGGCAAAGACGATCAGCGGCGCGTGACCGCCGAGTTCCATCACCAGCCGCTTCATCGTCGGCGCACTTTGTGCCGCGATCAACCGGCCGACCTCGGTCGAGCCGGTGAAACTCATGGCGCGGACGCGCGGGTCCTCGCACATCCGACCGACAATGGTGGAGGCCTTTCCGGTGACGACGTTGAAGACGCCGGCGGGCAGCCCGGCGCGCTCGCCAAGCTCGGCCAGCGCCAGTGCCGACAGCGGCGTTTCCGAGGACGGATGCGCGACGATGGTGCAGCCGGCGGCGAGCGCTGCCGCTGCCTTGCGGGTCAGCATCGCCGACGGGAAATTCCACGGTGTGACGACGCCGACGACACCGAGCGGCTCGCGCCGCACCATCATCTCGGCCCCGGGCAGGTGGCTGGTGACGCTCTCTGCGTTGAGGCGCTTGGCTTCTTCCGCATACCACTCGACGAAGGAGGCGGCATAGTCGATCTCGCCCAGCGACTCCTTGAGTGGCTTGCCCTGCTCCAGCGTCATCAGCAGAGCGAGGTCGTCCCTGGCTGCGAGGATCAGCTCGAACCATTTTCGCAGGATCCTTGCGCGCTCCTGCGGCAGCAGAGCCCGCCACGCCGGAAAGGCGCGCCAGGCTGCGTCGATCGCCTTCGTCGTCTGTCCGGCATCGAGCGCGGCGACGAAGGCAATGGTGGCGCCGGTGGCCGGATCGGTGACTTCGAAGCTTTCGGCGGCCTCGCTCGCCGTCCAGTGGCCGTCGACATAGGCGAGTTCGCGCAGCAGCCGGCGGTCGAGGAGGCGATCGAGCGCGTCATGGCGGATCGTGCACGCAAAGTGCGCGGACATGGTCGAGACCTCCCGGCTCGGACTGATACGGGAAGACTATTCGCCATGGGCAGACAGAGAGGCTGTTTGGATGCCTGCCCGTAGAGAGAGTCTCTCTATTGTGCGCCCCGGGAAGAGGATATCTGTGGTCTTGTTACGATTGCGCCGGCAGCAGGTCGGCCACCGGCACGACGCTCTCGTCCTTCACCGTCTTGGTGACAACGTAGGTGAAGTAACGGTCGATGCCGATCTCACGCTCGAGCAAGGCGTCGACCAGCCGCTGGTAGGCGTCGATGTCGCGCGCCATCACCTTCAGCACATAGTCGACGCCACCACCCACCGACCAGCAGGCGACGATCTCCGGGATGTCGCGGATGATGCGTTCGAAGCGGTCGAAATCGGCCTGGCGGTGGCTGGCCAGCGTCACCTCCATCAGAACGGTGGCGACCGGCGCGATCAAACGCATGGCGACGCTGGCGTGATAGCCCGAAACGATGCCAGCCTTTTCCAGTTTGCGCAGCCGCATCCAACACGGCGTCGGCGACAGTCCGACCTTGTCGGCCAGCGCCAGCTTGGTGATGCGCCCGGCGCGCTGGATGGCGTCGAGGATTTTGAGATCGATCTGATCAAGTTTTAGGAACGTCATGCTAAGTATCCATTCGGCGCACTTATATCAGTTCAATTTCCGGCCTGTAGCATGCTCCGTCGTCAGCGCCGATCGCAAGATGATCCGCTACCAGCCCCGTTGTTAAACCCCGTCGCCATTCCTGAGAAACCGCCAGGCCGACACCTACTGTCGTGTATGTCGAATCCGCGACACATTGGGCCGTGCCTGCTGCACTCAGGTTTCAAGTCACTGAACGAAACTCAGAAAAACTATTTCTCAGGCTCCCTCGGCGCAATTGGCATGACTTTTGAGAGTCCTCTTCGTGAAACGCGACGCGAAGGCCCCACTGGTGTTCGCCTGGAGGATTCGAATGGTCAGTGATAGCCAGAGCTTCTCGTTGCCACGCAACGTCCAAAGGAGGCAACGATGATTGTCCAAAGTGCACCGGATCGCCGGGAGGAATTTGCGATCTTCAACCATCTCGAGTCCGAAGTGCGCAGCTACGCCCGCAGATTCCCTGTCGTTTTCGCTAGGGCACGAGGGGCTCAGCTGTTTGCGCGCGATGGGACAGCCTATCTCGACTTTCTCATGGGCTGCTCAAGTTTAAACTATGGGCACAATCCTCCAGAGCTGAAATCCGCGCTCGCAGATTATATTGCGGACGACGGCATCACCCACGGCCTCGATCTGTATAACGAAGCCAAGGAATCTTTTCTGCGGGAATTCCACGAGACGATCCTTAGGCCGCGGCAACTAGACTACGTCGTACAGTTTCCGGGTCCGACCGGCGCGAACGCGGTCGAGGCTGCCCTCAAGCTAGCGCGCAAGATCACTGGTCGGGCCAACGTCATAGCCTTCACCAATGGCTTTCATGGCGCGAGCCTTGGCGCTCTCTCCTGCACGGGCAACCGATACCACCGCGCAGCCGCCGGCCAGCTGCTCGGCGGCGTCACGCGGCTACCCTATGACGGCTATCTTGGATCCGCTGTAGACACCGCCGATTACCTTGATCGCCTGCTCTCGGACCCATCGAGCGGCGTAGACGCTCCGGCGGCGGTGATTGTCGAGACAGCTCAAGGCGAAGGCGGCCTGAATGTCGCCGGCACGGAGTGGCTGCGCAAGGTGGCGGCCATTGCGCGTAGTCATGGGGCTTTGTTGATCGTCGATGACATTCAGGCGGGTGTTGGCCGGACCGATGCGTTCTTCAGCTTCGACGCGGCCGGTCTCCGCCCGGACATCGTAACGATGGCGAAATCGATATCGGGCTATGGCTTGCCAATGGCCATCGTCCTAATTGACCGACAACTCGACAAGTGGGAGCCGGGAGAACACAACGGCACGTTCCGCGGCAATTGCCATGCTTTCGTGACCGCCCGGGCAGCCCTTGAGCACTTCTGGCGGACAGACAGCTTTGCGGCGTCCGTCGAGGAGAAAGGCAATCTGCTGAAAAGCCGCCTTGAGCAGATCGCGCAGAAATACGACCCAAGCCGCGTGTCAGCCAAGGGTCGTGGCATGATGCGAGGCATCGATCTGAAGTCTGGCGAGGTTGCCAGTCAGGTCGTCTGGACCGCCTTCCAGAAAGGCCTCATTGTCGAGACCGCTGGTCCCAAAGACGAGGTCGTGAAATGTCTGCCACCTCTCGTCATTAAGGAGGATCAGCTTAGCCAAGGCCTCGACATCCTCGAGGGCGCTATCGACAGGGTGATCGGCAGGACTGTGAACACGGCAGCGTAAGAGGTGAATCATGATCGTCAGGGATTTCAATAAGGAGAAACTGACAGCCCGACGTGTCGAAACATCGAGCTGGGAAAGCGTGCGGTTGCTACTCAAGAACGATGGATGGGCTTCTCCTTCCATATCACCACGATCCATCCGGGCGCCCGGCTCAAGATGCACTTTCGGAACCACCCTGGGGCGATCTACTGCATCTCAGGAACGGGTTCTATCGAGGACCCGCAGGCGGATGAGGTCCATGTCGTGCGACCGAACATCATTTACGCGTTCGATAAGCATGACGCCTACCTGCTGGGTGCTGAGACCGAATTGGTGTTAGTCTGCGTCTTCGTCCCTCCCTTGGCCGGCAGCGAGGTGCATGACGAGTCCGGTGCTTATCCTCTCGACTCCGAGGCGATCTGATGTCGCCACAGAGAAGGCTAACGAGCGCCGACATCGAGAGTATTCGGCTGCTCCGCCGCTCTGCCGTCGCTCGTCATGCTAGAGGCCGTGCCGCCGTGGTTTCCCCCTCCGCAAGCAAATCCGCATACCAGGAAAGTACGACGACGCGTGGATTCGATCGACCACCCGTGGCTGCTGTTCGGAGGGCCTTGGCACGGCAGCGCTGCGAGGTATGTCAGAAGGAGAAGAACGTATGAATGTCAGCGCGCATGCAGGACGTCCCGCCGCGAAATAGCGCCTATGGATGGCCGCTGGTGCTGCGAGTTGAGACAACTCACCGAAAGGATTTTGAGGTGAAAACTCTTGCCTAACCGCGAGCCTAGCGCCCACACAGTCGAGAAGATCGGAGGCACGTCGATCTCCAACACCGCTGCCGTACTCAAGAACGTCCTAATCGGAGGACGCAAGGGGAGCGCACTCTACAACCGGATATTCGTCGTATCCGCTTATAGTGGAATGACCGATCTGCTCCTCGAGCACAAGAAAACTGGCAAGCCCGGCGCCTATGCGCGTTTTGCCGGCGACAAATCAAGATCGGCTTTGGTCGAAGCGATCGCAGAGGTCCATCGTGAGATGAGGAGGATCAATGCGGAAGTCTTCGGCCGCTCGCCGGAAAGGCACGTCGCCGATGATTTTGTTCGCGACCGCATCGAAGGGGTGCGCGGCTGCCTGTTGGATCTGCAGCGGCTTTGCTCAAATGGCCCCTTCAGGCTCGAAGAGCACTTGAATACCGTGCGCGAGGTTCTCGCCGCGCAGGGCGAAGCCCACAGTTCCCACAACACGGCACTGCTCCTCAGGACACTTGGCGTGGAGGCGATCTTCGTGGACATGACGGGCTGGCGTGACGAAACTGAAACAAGCCTTGACGAGCGAATCGAGACGGCGCTATCCGCGATCGACCTCGGCAAGCAGCTGCCGATCATCACGGGCTACAGCCGATGCCCAGCAGGCCTGGTGCAGCTCTATGGCCGTGGCTACACCGAGTTTACATTCGCCCGGATCGCCGTAATGACAGGCGCCAAGGAGGCAATAATCCACAAGGAGTACCATCTTTCGACAGCCGACCCCAAGATTGTCGGCATTGAACGGGTCCGCACCATCGGCCACACCAACTATGATGTCGCCGATCAGCTCTCTAACCTCGAAGTGGAGGCGATACATCCGGCTGCAGCCAAGGAGCTGCGCCAGGCGAATATACCTCTTCGTTTCAAGAATACCTTCGAATCGGGGGGCGAAGGAACCGTCATTACGCGCGACTACGTCTCTGACACACCGCAGGCAGAGATTATCACCGGCCTCAGAGGAGTGTATGCCCTAGAGTTTTTCGAGCAGGATATGGTGGGTGGGAACGACTATGATGCGGAGATACTCAAGAAGTTGAAAGGCTATGACGTCCGCGTCGTCACTAAGGCATCAAACGCAAATACCATCACGCATTATCTAGCCGCGGCATCCGACGTAATCGCGCCCGTTGTCCAGGCTCTAGAGGAAAGCTTTCCGACGGCTGATATTGTTACAAAGAAGGTGAGCATTGTCTCGGCCATCGGAAGCGACCTAAATATCCAGAACCTAGCGGCCATTGCTGTGCAAGCGCTAGCGGATGCTTGCATAGAGGTCCTAGGCATCCACAAGCTCATGCGCAGCGTAGATATGATCTTCATAGTTGATGAAACCCGCTTTGACGACGCTGTTAGGGCGCTTCACCGCGCTCTGATCGAAGATTCATGGCTGCCTCTTGCAGCGCAGCCTTCGTCCAGCGTGGAGCGCTAAGGCTGAGCCGATCATTGATTTGCACAGCGTCACCACCGGCATCGTGGAACCTCGAACATGTCGCAGACTCGGTTGCGCGAAAATCGCCGTGACGGCTGGTAAAACATCGGCCCTGATCGATCGCGGGATCGTCGTTTCCTACGAGACCGTCTGGAGGGGTCTTGATGCGGCACCGGCTGAAAGCGCCGCCGAGCAGCCTCATTCAAGCCTTGTCGGATTGAGGCGCCCGCGCGCCTTTTCCTTTGGCGGGCGCGGCCGCCAGGCCTCGATAGTACTCGTAGCTCTTCTGGGCCTGCTCGGCGATACGCATCTCCTGGTTTCGGAGGCCCTTGACATTGTAGGCATGCGCGGGTCCGCGACTGTTGCCTTTCTTCTACGGCTTGCCGGCCTGCAACTCCATGCCTCGCACCTTGTGGGCGACGAGACTGGGCCGTGCCCAGAGATAATCCTCCTCCTTCGTCGGCAGATGCCAGCATCTTGCGCGCTACAGCGACGGCGGCAACCTGTTGGCCGCGTCTGGCCCGGATACGGACGAAGAACGCATGTAACGGACCCGACGCCTTGGCGGCTGCCCAAGCGGCTTCCACCAGCATCGCGAGGGGGTGGCTGCGACCGATCTTGCTGATCCGGCCATGATGTGCGGCACCGAGGCCCGACTGATGCACACGCGGATTGAGGCCGAAATAGCTGACCAGCTTCTGGGGGCTCTTGAAGTAGCGATGTCGCCGATCGCCGACATCAGCCCCGCTGCCACGACCAGGTTGGCGCCGGTGATGGTGAGCAGACGCCTGACCGCTGGATCGTCCAGCGTGGTCTCGGCAATCTCCCGGTCGAGGGTCGCCAGGTCCTCGGCAAGCCGATCGAGTTCGCGCACATGCCGCTCGATCGCGAAGCGCTCATCGTCGGGCACTGGCTGGCGCGCCAGCCAGGCGCGGCCGCGGACGTTGAACAGATCGGCGTGCGGACACTTCGTGATCAGGTGCGCATGCAGGATCGCATGCACCTCATTCTTGATCCGGGTCCGATGCCGCATGATAGCTCCGTGCGACCAGCCTGCGCATCGCTCGGTGGCGGCATCCGGCGTCCAGATCTCCGGCAGATAGCCTGCGGCGTATAGGCTGGCCAGAGTGCCCGCGTCGACCTTGTCAGTCTTCACATTGGCATGGGCGATCGCTTTCACCTGAAGTGGGTTGGCGATGACCACCCGCTTCACGAAGGGCGACAACACCCGTGACACCGCCATGCAGTTACCGGTCGCCTCGATTACCACCTCGTCTGTCGCCAGAAGGCTTTTACCAAAGCCCTCCAGCGCCGTTCGGGTCATGTCAACCCGCCCTCCATGTCGAAGCCTGCCATCTTCCCAGAAAACCACTTCCCCGAAGGTTCGGTGGATGTCCATTCCAATCACGCGTCGCATATGTGCCTCCTGTCAGAGCAAAACGACGGGAGCGGCCGGCGACACGACAACTACGGATTGGCGCTCCCGGCGCAACCGGGCGAGTCGCAGAGGCGGCCAGCTACTAACACGAGCTCTCGGCTCATCGTGTGGATCGGCCTGCCCGCACCTTCGTGCTCCCGGTGCCTCCGTCCCGGATGGTCGCACCATACACCGCGATCCTGGAAACCGCAGCCGGATATCGGCACGGAGAATCATCACACCGGTTACGAAGCCGATCCAGCGTCTTAACGGCGAGATTAAGCGGCGCACCGAGGTCGTCGAAATCTTCCCCAAGGACGATGCGATCGTGCGCCTCGTCGGCGCAATCCTGCTCGAACAGAATGATGAATGGGCACTGCAGCGGGCCAGAGATATATGACCCATCTGGAAACCATCAGCCAGATGAGCGATGATCCCCTGATCAGCCTGCCAGCCGTGGCGCGCTGATCAGCCCGGCCCATGCCGGACAGCACGGCGACCCCCACTACACCACGCCGCGGGACACGATCGGATCGCCGCCCATCAATGCACTACCGGCTCTTGTTAATGACCTTGCGGAGCTGCCGCCAGATGGGGAGGTTTCGTTCGTCCACCCGCTCCTCAACGGCCGTCAGCGTCCAACCGACCAGGCAATATCGTCCACCGCCCTATCGGTATCAGACCGCTTGATGCAGGCGGCAATGCGCGGGCGAGCCATCGCCACTGTCCTTCGGGATGCTGGCAACCAGGGTGTGCGCTTCCTGATAGGCGAGCGCGATACGCTGCCGATCCTCGATACCGCTTTGCAGGATCATGCGGCAAGTCCACATGAGGGTGTTCGATAATTCCTCGAATTCATCCCTCATTTCGGATCGGATTCCCATGAAAAGTCCCAAAGTATGCAGGACTCCGTACACACTATTGAGCCTTTGGGCCCATGTGATCCCAGCCACGACCACTCAGCGGCATCGATCTCGCTTTTGCCTTCACCTTGTCCAGCCTGATGTCTGCCGGGCATGAACGCTCGATACGATCACGCCGCTGGATCCTCTACCCGCGCGCCAAGCCGTTCCAATCCATGGTGACAGTCGGGAATGGGAAAGACGATGATCATGAAGTGCTTCAGAATCTATCATTCGCCGGGATCCGCCATGAGAAAATGGCCAGCCGACCCGCCGAACGACAGTTCCGCGCCGAACTGCGCCTTGGTGTCTCGACGTTCTAATTGGTGTAACGGGGGGAGCCCAGCCAGCTAGGTTGAAACCAACTCAAGACTCATTCCAGTCTGATGCGTTCAAGGCAACCAGAACGTCGACCGCATTCGCATAGGCTTGGATGCGGCGGTGAAATGGCCCTGCATTCGATTCACATGATGGAGAACCGAGCAGTTCGCCAGTGTCACCAACTTCGCCCCTCGTCCTTAGTCTGAGGTCGCAACAAAACCTTCAAACTAATTTACAGAGTCTTTACGGCTGAAATTCGCCGATGATGGTACGCTCGCCACGAAGTCTGAGGTCAGTCGGGGCCAAACACCTCATGGCCGTTTACGCTCGGACCGCGCACAGCATTCAGCTTAGGGGTTACAGCCAATGGCAAGAAGAGCGCTTATCCTGGTTGAAGGCCATGCGATGGATACTGGACTGCTGTACATCCAAGCGGCCCGGCGTCTCGGCCTCATTCCAATTGTCCTCTTGGCTGATTCAACACAGGACGATAGTTTCGCGAGGGAAGGAATTGAGGCAATCCGCGTCGATGCAAACGATCTCGACGCGCTGATTTGCGAGTGTTCCAAGGTACGTGGGATCTATGACATTGCAGGAATTACGAGCGCTGATGAGTCGCTCTACGCGACAGTTGGCAAGCTCTGCCGGCATTTCCGTCTTTTAGGACCGAATCCCGAATCGATTGAACGATGCTGCGACAAATTCGTTCAACGTCAGCTCCTCGCGCAGGCCGGAGTTCCAATGCCAGCCTATTGCGTGGCGGCGAATGCCACTGATGTAGAACGCGCTGCCGTGGAAATCGGCCTGCCGGTTGTTCTTAAGCCAGCAGTTGGCACCTGCAGCATCGGTGTCCGCCTGTGCCGTAACTACGATGAGTTGGCCGAACATACGACCTATCTATTGGATGGGAAGCACATATGGCCTTCTTCGCCAAGGATACTGGTTGAAGAGTTCGCACAAGGCCCCCAATATACCGCTCAGATAATGGGGAATGAGGTCATTGGATTTACTGCTGCTCACTTCGGCCCCCCACCTTATTTCGTCTATCGTGAATTCAGCTTCCCGGCCTTGCTGACTGATGACGAACATGAGCGTATCGCCGACGTCTCGCTTCGCTGTTTGCGAGCTCTTGGGCTTGGCTGGGGGCCGACGAACATAGAAGTGCGGTGCACGAAGCATGGCCCAGTCGTCATTGAAGTCAATCCGCGTCTTGCTGGCACGCCTGATCCTCAACTGGTCCAGTTGGCTTACGGCATCGACCTTGTCACCGAACACATTAAGCTTGCCATCGGCGGCGAATGGAATTTGCGCAAAAGGCATTCACAAACTGCGGCCGTCCGGTTCCTGGTTGCTGATCGCGATGGCGTCCTCGATTGGACCGATGGCCACAATTTGGCCGCTGTCATATCAGGTGTCGCCGAGGTCAAGTTGTATATTGAACCCAAGTCGCCGATAGTTAGGAAGGGCGATTACCGAGACACGATCGCACATGTCATCGCTGCTTCAGATAGTCTTGCTCAGACCGAGGCGATACTTCAGCGTTCGGTCGACTTAATCAATTGGTCGATTACACCATTTCAGGCGCTTAACGAACAGGACCGCCCTGCGGACCCTTAACTTCCCGCACCACCACAGGTGGCGCCAGGTACGAGGTGACTATCGGCGGACATTAATTGACAACACCACAGGGAGGTCGGCCGAGGACGACGATTAAGTTTTGCGCTGTCGAACATTGCTTGGGAACGTTCCGGAGGAGATCAAAAGCGATGGCGTTAGCTGAACCAGCAGTAGAGGGGCTCTTCTCGCCAGTAGCGGTTCCCACCTCCAGATCCATCAACCGTTCGGCGGCAAAGCAGCGCTCGCCCAGACGTGTGAGGGCGAAAGTCGGATGGTTGAACTCCTCGAGACCTGGTCTCGAACAATTTGGATGAATTCGGCTTGTCCCCGGAAGAATCCTATGTGCCATCCTGAGGAAACGCCGGCAAACACCTACTGGCGGGTTTGTCGAGTCCGAGACATCTCGTGTCGGATCTAGCTTCCTGTAGACCCTCGTCTAAGTCAACGGGGGATCCGTCTAAGCCTCTTTTTACGGTAATTGGCACGATCTTTGATGCTCTCCTTACCGCAAGCCGCAGGAGATGCCGCCATTGTTTCAACTTCATGGGGGGGGCAACGCGTCATCTCCCATCGGCCTCATCTTGATGGAGACACACCTGTGGTTAGACAAAGCGAGAATATACCTACGAATAGATGCAACATTATCGGCCGAGACGTCCCGGAGGCCCTCTTATTTCCCAGAGATGCATTGGTCACGTCGCTATGTGAGTCACCGCGCGCCATAAACTCAATATATTTCTATGACGAGATCGGATCGGAACTTTTTGAACGTCTTTGCGAGGAAGAGACGTATTACCTATTCAGGACAGAGAAAAGCATACTGGCCAAGCATGCACAGTCGATTTCTGACGTCACAGGTCCTGTTTCTCTTATCGAGCTAGGGTCTGGCAATGCGGAAAAAACGACTCTTTTAGTCGGCGCTTATGTGAAAGCGCATGGCCAGACCACTTACGCCGCCATCGACATCAACCACTCCATCTTGAAGCGTGCGGCCGAAAACATTCTCTCAGATGCATCGGATTTGGGCTTCCTAGGGATCGTCGGCACATACCAAACCGGGCTTTTACAGACGAAAAAGCTCACGGGTCGAAAGCTTTTAGTTTCTCTCGGCAGCACAATTGGCAACCTGTATGATGGCGAACTAAATAATCTTCTACTCTCGACCAGCTCGGCCTTATCTGTCGGCGACTATTTCTTGGTAGGAGTCGATTTGGATAAAGAAACGGGAATTATGGAGGCGGCCTACAATAATCAGACGGCAATTTTAACTAACTTTAGCGCTCTACAACACGTGAATCAGCGGTTCAAAGGTAACTTTGATTTGTTTCGGTTTAGATATATGGCGTTTTATAATCAATCTATGTCTAGAATGGAGAGTTACGTCCAGGCTGTGCAAGAGCAGACCGTGAACCTTCGGAAGCTAAACTTCTCATTTCATCTCGCTAAAGGAGAGATGATTAGGACGGAGATAATGCGGAAATTTACCCTTAGTGCGCTGAATGAAATATTCGTTGCGTATGGCTTCCGTCCGGTTCAGCATTGGACCGATCCCGAAAACAGATGTGCTGTGTCTCTATTTCAACTCTCCGATGAGCCGACAAAGGTGGACTCTGAGCGTCCCGTGTGAAGAGCTAGCGATGAAGAGGGGGCATCGGACATGTGAGCTACTGCATCGCCGCTTATCAGCATGGCAATGAACGGTGTGCAATTTTTATCAAGATAGTAAGTTCATTCCGGATTGAGGAGTTATCATAATGTTTGGAAACCGTGATTTTGGAATTGATCACATTCGTGCTCAACCGCATACATATGCTTGTGGGATGGGTCTGGGGGTCATGCTGCTCGATGAGGTATACCCGGGGTTTCCCGGCGATGTGCGGAACGCAAGTGCCTATCCATTTCCGATCCAGTATGACGTAGTCGAAGGTGTTGACATTCATCGGCTCGTATTTGAGGTGGATAAATCCGCCTGCCTAGAGCCCATACTGCAGGCGGCGCGCCGGCTCGAACGTATGGGATGCCGAGCCATCGCCGCTGAGTGCGGTAACTTCGCGTATTTCCAGAAGGAGGTGGCGGCCGAGATATCGGTGCCTGTATTTATGTCGAGCCTTCTGCAGGTGCCTCTCGCGCAGCGGCTGACTGGAACCACGAAACAAGTTGGGATTGTGTGTGCCTTCCCGCGGCAGCTGACTGAACACCACCTCGTCAGCGTCGGAATCGATCCCTCATCAAACCTCGCGTTCATGGGCGCATGCGAGGAATATTCGTGCCCGGAGTTCGAGAATTTGTGGATCGCAAGTAAGCGCCTCGCGATTCCGACGGCCAGTTTCGAACGCGCCGAAACCGATTTCGTTAGCGCGTGTAAAGACTTCGTCTCTAAGAATCCCGACTTGCGCGCACTGGTTTTCAGTTGCACGGGTCTTCAGCCTTTCGCACGCTCTGTACAGCGCGAAGTGAGGTTACCTATTTTTTCTTGGAGCACCCTGCTTGACTACGCCTTTTCAGTCGTGGTTCATCGCGAACACTATGGTCACGTTTGAACGGTGCCTGATTGTTCGTCTCGTTTGAAGATCGGCGATGAGGCAGGTGCAATCGGCTTGAGAGTAGTCTGATTGATAAGGGACTAATACCAAGAGTCATGGGATTTGACCGATATGGACCCACTCCCGCATTCCGATTGAAGTGATGGCATCGGGGACGGCGAGGAGTTTGTGCCAAGCCTCGCATGCGGCGTTGATGATAGCCTCACAGCTGTCGAAGACACGGCTGGAGAGCCAGTTCTGACACCCAAATTACATACCCGAAAGACCTCGTCCACGGAAGCAAACTCGACACAAAATCAATGAGAACGGCCGAATTTAGCCGGCCAGACGCGGTCGATAAATCTTATTCGGCCGGCGCTAATCGATCCCGTCCAGAAGCAGCGAAAGCTGTGCCTTAGTGAGCGACACGGTCACCTGATCCTTGGTGGTCGGCCAGGCGAAACAACCATCGGTGCGGCGGGGTGGGCGCCGGCCTCGGCAAAGAGCTCGAAGGGGCTCGACGTGGCGCAGACCTTGTTGGTGGCGATCCGCAGGTAATGGGCGGTGGTCGCGAGGCTGCGGTGACCGAGCAGCAGTTGAATGGTGCGCACATCGGCGCCGGCCTCCAGCAGATGGACGGCGAAGGCGTGGCGGAGCGAATGGGGCGTGACCGGCTTGGACAATCCGGAGCGGTCGCGCGCTTTCGCGCAGGCGTGTCCCACCGCATCCCTGGTGATCGGCTGGCCGGACGATCGCCGGGGAAGAGCCACTCCTTTGGCCGCCGCACCTTCCAGTAGCTGCGCAGGATCTCCAAGAGCTTGGGCGACAGCATCACAGAGCGGTCCTTCTGGCCTTTGCCCTGCTCGACGCGAATGACCATTCTCTGGCTGTCGATGCCCGTGGGCTTCAGCTGCACCGCTTCCGAGATGCGTAAGCCGGCGGCATAGCACGTGGTCAGGATGGCGTGGTGTTTGACGTCGAGGACGCAGCCGAGGAACCGCTGAACTTCCTCGGGACTGAGGATGATCGGCAGCTTCTGCGGCTTCTTGGGAAGCGGCAGGACCTCTTCAGGCGCCCAATCCCTCTCGAGCGTCACAGTGTAGAGAAAGCGCAGCGCCGCAATGGCGACGTGGATTGAGCCGGGCGACAGCTTCTTCTCGTTGGTCAGATAGACCTGATAGGTCCGAATATCCTCGCGCCCGAGCAAGTCCGGCGACTTGCCGAAGTGACGCGCGAACAGCGACACCTGTTGTAGATACGACAGCTGGGTGTTGAGCGCGAAGTTGCGCACCTGCATGTCCTCGCTCATGCGCTGGCGAAGTGGGTCATGACAAACTCCTCCTTGTCCGATGGAATGGGCTGCAAGCAGCCACTCCATGCTGACGCAGTCGGAGCTTGTTGTGGACACATGACCCGCGCGACAGACGACGCGATCAACACCACGCCGGCGGCACTCACCCTCCTTGCCGCTCCGCATTCGCGGAGCGGGTCAGTCCAACCGTTTTTATGCGTCGGGCGAGATTATGTGGCGGAGCCGCCCTGACGCCCGTCAGGGCCGGCCAAACCCAGCTTGCCTCCGCCACATAATATTTCGTGTCTCTCTAACGGACGCGGGATTCCCCTGCGCCGCAATGTCGGAGGGGCAGGATGCTCGAGTTCTATTTTTCGTATCGTGGGGTGCTCAAGCGCCTGCGTAGCGGTGCGCTCGGTGGCGAGATGGATCGCATCGCGAAGCATTTTTTCACGCTTGGTTACAAGCGAGCGTCCGCCAAGATTTACCTGAGCCGCATTCGCGCTTTAGCCAGTTTGCCGGGCCGCGCAGTGGTCCGATGCCGATCCATCAAGATGTCATCGATAGCTATTTATGCACGTTTACTACGGATACTCCGCGCATTGGGGCAGGATCGGCGCTGGGACACGCACGGCGAGTGGCTCCAGAGCGGTTCATTGTTTCCGTTCCAAGTGTAGAGGATGATCCAGATGCTCCGCTTCTGGCCTCCTTTTCGGACTAGAGCAGAATCTGATCACTCAGGCTCGTATCCTGCGGCGCAGAAGTAGTTTGAGCACTCCTCGGCGGTGAAGCGTGGCAAGGCGTCGCGGATTGCGTCCCAAAGCTCGGGGATGTTGCGTGCGGCGGCTTTCCTGAGGATCGACTTCAGCTTGGAGAAGGCATTCTCGATCGGGTTAAAGTCTGGGCTGTAAGGCGGTAGGAAGAGCATTCGCGCGCCGGCCGCTTCGATCGCTTGGCGGGCGGCGGCGACTTTGTGAGCGGGCAGGTTGTCGAGGATGACGATGTCACCAACTCGAAGCGTAGGCGCCAATACATGCTCGGCATAAGCGGCGAACCATTCACCCGTCATCGGTCCGTCGAGGACCATCGGCGCAGTCATGCCCGTCAGGCGCAATGCGCCTGTAAAGGTAGTCGTTTTCCAGTGCCCGTGCGGGATCGGAGATCGGCACCGCATGCCCCGCTTTGCCCGTCCACGCAGGCGAGCCATCTTCGTCGATGCGCCGGTCTCGTCGATAAAGACCAACCGTTCGGGATCGAGATCAGGCTGGGCCTTGAACCAGGCGCGTCGCCGCGCGAGCACGTCGGGCCGATCCTGCTCGCTGGCGTGCGCTGTTTTTTTTGAAGGTCATCGAGTGACGGTCGAGAAAGCGCCAGATCGTGCTCGGCGCGAACACGACCGCATGCTCCGCCCTGAGAAATTCAGCCAACTCGACCAGTGCGATGTCGTCCTGACCTTCGATCACCGCTAGGATCGTATCCCGGTAGGCTTCGATCCGCTGGGAGCGCTTGTCTCCGCCTTGGGGCTTTGCCCGCGTCGCGCCGCTCTCTCGCCATTCGCGGACCCAGCGGACCGCGCTTGCCGCGGCAACACCGAAACGATCCGCCGCAGCCCGCCGCGACAGACCACTCTCAACCGCTGCGATCACTCGCGAACGCAAATCCTCCGATATGGCTCTAACCATGCCTGCTGGCCTCCATACCCAGCCGACATGATGAATCAGATATTCTCCCCGATGGGAATCCCTCGCGATTCCATCAGGTCAGATTATGCTCTATCTGCGCAAGGTGCGGGGACTTGAGCCGAAGACCCGCGAAGGCGTTCTTCTGGGCGGCCGCCGCTTTCTGGATTGATTCCGCCATCATCATCCCGACCAAGAGCCCCAAGCGTTGACGGCGGAGCATGTCTTCGCCGCCGTTGAGCATCGGCTGTCGCTATCGGCGACCTCCGCCACCCGCACGGCGGCGACCTCTCACATCCGAACATTTCTTCGGTTTTTGTATTGGGCTGGCCACCATGACCATTTCGCCCGCTTCGTCCCAGGGACGCCGCATTGGCGTTTGGCGCATTTGCCGCCGCGCCTTGCATGGGATGACGTTCGGCGCGCAATCGATGCGATCGGCGCAACGACGCCAGTCGACATCCGCGATCGAGCCGTCCTGTTGCTACTCGCCACCACGGGCATTCGCAACAGCGAGCTTCGCGCCATTCGGCTGCAGGATATCGACTGGCGTGCTGGCGCGGTTTTAGTCCGGCGCACCAAGGGTAAGCGTGATCGGGTGGCACCGCTCCTTGAGGAGACCGGCGCCGCGCTCGCCGACTACATCCTGCGCGCTCGACCGAAGGTGGACAGTCCGTATCTGTTCCCAAGTGCGCGGCGCCTGTTTCGAGGATCGTGCGGAAGCGGTTGCGGCATGGCGGGGTCGGACTCGGGCGGGTCGCAGGTGCACATCTCCTGCGCCACAGCCTTGCCACCCAGCTCGTCAGGCAGCGAACGCCGATCAACGAGGTCGCCGATCTTCTCGGGCACCGCAGCATCAATACAACAGCGCTGTACGTAAAGATCCCGGCCTCGCAGCTCGCCGAGGTCGCATTCCCTTTTCCGGGAGGCGTCGCATGACCGCCTTCGCCCGTTTCCTCGGCGAGAAGGCCGCCGAGCGTTACATCGAGCTGCGCCACTCCCTCGGCTACGCCTTCAGCAAGCAAGCTGGCACGTTGCGGGGCTTTCGTCCGCTACGTTGAGCGCGGTCAGCTCGATGCGCCCGCCACTCGAACGATGGCGCTGGATTTCGCCTTGTCGTTCAGCGGCGCCCCAACAGCCGCGCCACTCGCCAGGGCGTGCTCCGCCGGTTTTACAGTATCTCGCCGTCTATGACGTCCGAACCGAGGCCTTGGAGCGCAGAGCTTTCCCCAGATCCAGAGCGATTCCGCCTCCGCGTATTCTCAGCGAGGCTGAGTTGGCGTCGCTCATCGACGCATGCCATCGCATTTCGCCGGAGGTTCCTCTCAAGGGCCGGACCATGGCGACGCTGATCGGATTGTTGGCGAGCTCGGGGCTGCGATCGGGCGAAGTGGTCCGGCTTGATCGTTCCGACGTCGATCTGGCCAACGGGGTCCTCCTCATTCAGAAGACGAAGTTCCGCAAGGATCGTCTCGTTCCAGTTCACACGACAACCCAGGCTGCCCTTGGTTGCTATGCCCGTGAGCGCGATGCCGCATTTCCCATGCCCAAGGATCAGGCCTTCTTCCTCAGTTCCCGGGGCAACCGCCTCTCGGCGACTGGCCTGCAAAACGGCTTTGCTGAGGTCCGTAAGCTCGCCGGCCTTGATGGCGGCAAGCCGTTAAGGCCGCACGATCTCAGGCACCGGTTCGCCGTGACCCCCCTCAGCCTCTGGCACCAACAGCGCGCAGACGTTCAGGCGCTGCTCCCGTTGCTCGCCACCTATCTCGGCCACGCCAGTTACAGCGATACAGCCTACTACCTCACTGCGGCGGAACGCGCCTTCCTCGATGGAGGTGCAGCATGAGCGAACACCTGCTCTTGGCGCCGCTCCTGGAGTCCTAATTTCGCCGGCGCCTGACCAAGCAACGCAACCCGCTCCCGCGACCGTGGCCAGCTAGCGCGACGCCTTGCGCATGCTGATCCTCTTTGCCGCCGCTCGACTACGAAGGAAGCCGGCGGCATTGACGCTCGAAGACCTTGATCGAGACCTCGTTCTCGCCTTTCTCGACGAACTCGAAGAGAAGCGGAACAACTCCGTCGCCACGCGCAATGCCCGCCTGGCCGCGATCCGATCTTTCTTCCACCACGTCGCTGCCGCCGACCCGGCGTCCTTCGGCGTCGCCCAACGCGTGGTGACGATTCCCATAAAACGGGCGCACATCGAGGTGACGCATCACCTCACCAGCGCCGAAGTGGACGCCCTCATCGCGGCGCCCGATCCAAAGACGCCCCGTGGTCGGCGCGACCGAGCCTTTCTGCTCTTCTTGGCACGGACCGGCGCCCGGGTCTCCGAAGCCACCGGCGTCAACGCAAACGACCTTCAGTTGGAGCGGCCGCACCCGCAAGTGCTGCTGCGCGGCAAGGGGCGCAGAGACCGCGTCGTCCCCATTCCTAAGGACTTGGCGCGAGCGCTGACGACCTTGTTGAGCGAGCGCGGGATCGCCCATCACGAGCCGCGACCGATATTCGCCGGCGCCCGCAACGAGCGCCTGACTCGTTTCGGAGCGACCCATATCGTGCGGCGTGCGGCCGCCGAGGCCGTGACCATCAGGCCGGCCTTGGCCGACAAGCCCATATCGCCGCACATCTCCGGCACTCCCTGGCCATGAAGCTTCTCCAGTCCGGCGTGGACCTTTTGACGATCCAAGCCTGGCTCGGACACGCACAGGTCGCCACGACCCACCGCTATGCCGCCGCGGATGTCGAGATGATGCGCAACGGACTCGAGAAGGCGGGCGTCGCCGGCGACCACGGCGTGCGTTTCCGACCGAACGACGCCGTTCTGCAACTGCTGAACAGCATCTAAATATTATGTGGCGGAGGCAAGCTGGGTTCGGCCGACCCTGACGGGCGTCAGGGCGGCTCCGCCACATAATCTCGCCCGACGCATAAATGCGGGTCGAGCGCGAGCACCTGCTGCACCATCCGCGCTAGGCTGTTGATCCCGCGGCGCATGTCGGTCTCACCGCAGCACAAGTAAATCCGGTCGGTCGGCACCACCGTGATCACCTGGTCAACTCCGCCAGGACGATACGCAGCGCCGTCGGATCGACGGTCCCGTCGATCCGCAATCGCGCGCCGTTCGGAAAGGCCACGACGATTCTGCCGGCCGGGTCCGGGCAATTGGCGACGGGACGCTCTACCTCGGGCAGATCGCTCAGGTCGATCCGCGCGAAGTGCGCGACCTCGGTCACCGACGACCCCGCCGCGCTCGCCAGGTCGACCAACGCGCGCTTCTCGGTGCAACTCCACAGTCTTCGTTGCCGCACGCGCCCGGGCACCGTTGAAAGCTCTTCGGCCGCCGCGGCGCCGCTTAACTCGGCGACCATATCGCCCCTCGCATGTTCCAATGTCATGGCGCGAAAGCTCCATGTTCATCATCCTATTGCAAGGTGCCTTGGCGCACCGCTTACCACCCCACAGCTTCGTCTCGACGAAATCGTCCATGCCGCACAGCGTCGCGCACAGCACCACAAGCAGGATTTCGGGTAGCGGATAGGCGACACGCCAACGCTGGCGGGGATCAGACAGCGCCGAAAAATGATCGAGAATCGAAAGCGAACGGGAATGTTGGCGCGACATCGTGGGCTCCGCAAATCACGAAGCCTCCCATGAATCATATCCGCACCCCACACGCACCACCCGTTAACCCGAAGCGATTGACCTGCCCGGTGAAGCGACCAAGCCGTATTCGAGCCGATCCGTGAGCCGCATGGCGCGGTTGAGATCGCGCGTATAAACGTAGGCTGCAAGGCCCATTTCCGATTTATTGGCACGAGTGAGCACCTCGTGCTCGTCGTCGAAAGCCAAGATCGCAGCGACCGGCCCGAAGGTCTCTTCCCTGGCAATCACCATGTCATCGGTGACATCGGCGAGGACCGTTGGTGTGACGAAATTTCGGCCGAGCGGGCTGTCCTGGCCGCCAGAGACGATGCGAGCTCGGCGGCGACCGCCTGCGAAATTTGTTCTCGGCATTTCTCTGCGACAGACGAGCGCGTCATCGGGCCTATGTCCGTACCCTGTTCAAGCCCGTGACCAACTTTGAGCTTTCTCGTAGCGTCAGCAAAGCTGCTGACAAAGCTGTCATATACGCCGCGCTGTACATAGATCCGGTTCGCGGCAAGGCAGTCCTGCCCTGACGTAGCGAATTTCGCGCTCATACAGCCGAAGACCGCAGAGGCAAGATGGGCGTCATCGAACAGCAGGAAAGGCGCGTGTCCACCGAGTTCCATGGACGACTTCTTTATCGTCTGCGCCGACTGTGCGAGTAGTATCCGGCCCACTTCGGTAGACCCCGTGAAGGAAAAGGCCCGGACGTCAGTGTGCTCAAGCAGCCGCTGTGCAAGTGGTGGAGCTTCGCTAGTGATTACCTGGAACACACCTGCCGGACCCCGGCCTCTTCGGCAAGACGCGCCAGGGCAAGAGCAGAAAGAGGTTTCTCCGGAGCTGGCTTCACAATCATGCTGCAGCCCGCAGCGAGCGCTGCGCCGGCCTTGCGGGTGATCATCGCGGATGGGAAGTTCCAGGGCGTGATTGCAACCGTAACCCCAATCGGTTGCATCTGTCAGACGGCTCCCGCTTAGATGGCTTGGTATTGTCTCACCATAGGCCCGCTCACCTTCCGCGGCAAACCAATCGAGGAAGTTGGCGCCATAGGAATCTCGCCGCGGGGCTCGACGAGCGGCTTTCCTTGTTCTGCCGTCACGATTACCGCAAGATCCTCCGCATTCCCCGCATGCGGGGTGCCCACCTGCGTAAAACAGCGCCACGTTCAACCGGAAGCAGATCGCGCCACGAGAGGAAGGCGGCCTTCGCGCCCTCGACTGCCTCGTCGACATCTGCGGCATCACAGGCAGGAACCTTTGCCAGCTCCTCACCAGTAGCTGGGTCGGTAACCGCGAGTGATTGAGCTTTCAGTACCCAACGGCCATTCAAATAAGCCTGGTCGTTGAGAGGCTCCGCCCGCCTAAGCTGAAGAAGTGCAGCGGCCGCGATTCCTTGCATGAGTTGCTCCCAAGAAATGAACGTCCAAAGCCCTGGGAGGATCGGCAACGAGAGTGGCCACCGCCCCTGAGACCCCTTCAGAACTCCGTTGTGGTGCTATGATAATTCGATGTCCGGCGGTACTCGTGAGCTCGGGCTGCGGCGAACGTTCCGTGCCCGCTCCGTCGGCGTTCTATGGCTTCCAAGCGAGCCTCACGTGGAGCCAGTCCATAATTCTCGCGATATGCCTTTGAAAAGTGCGAGGCTGAGACGAAACCACAAGCCATCGCGATCTCAACAATTGGGAGTTGCGAGTTCAAGATAAGCAAATGAGCGCGCTCAAGTCTCATCTCGAGATAATATTTCGCAGGCGAACGCCCTATTTGTTTCGAAAAAATACGCTCAACCTGGCGGCGAGACAGACGGCTGGAAGCAGCCATGTCTTGGAGCGCTATTGGCTCGTCGAGATGCCTCTCCATCTGCTCGATGATCCTCAACAGGCCGTCATGGTGAATGGCCGCGCCTGCATGCAGAGGAAGTCGCTGCCGATCACCGGGGTCACGAACCCTCATCGCGGTGGCCTTTTCGCACACCCGGCTTGCAATTGGGAATTCATAGTCCTCTTTGATGAACTGCACGAACATGTCGAAAGCAGCATCCCCACCCGAGCAGGAGTACGTGTCGCCGTCGATCTCATAAGCGGCTTGAACAGCAGCCACACTTGGAAACTGTTCAACGAATGAGGGGAATTGCTCCCAGTGCACTGCACATCTTCGTCCATCCGCCAGACCGCTCTGGGCGATGCTGAAGACCCCGCTCGCGATTCCGACCAGACACAATTTCCTAGATCGGCACTCTCGCAACCAGCCATGCAGGGCCCGATTTGCGGTAAGTGGTTGGCTACCTCCGCAAATTACGGCGGTTGACGGGGACCAGCCCGTTTTGCCAAGGAGGCTGCGTTCCTCCTTGAGCGACGTATCAACCGAGATCGTAGGTCCACAATTCGATCTCACAGGGTGTCCGTCGTCAGATACAACTCGCCAAGTGTAAATCTCCGACTCGAGCACTTCGTTGGCAAGCCGCAAGGCCTCGACTGCAGAAGAAAAAGCCTGTAACGAAAATCCAGGCTCTAGATAGAGACTGAATAGTCGTCTTGTAGCTTTCATATTCAGCATCTTTGCGCCTCCCGCGCAGTGTCTGCTTTTATCAGTACACTTTTGAATAATCGGAACAGCGCTCTTTGACGGAGCGATCGCCCAGATGCGCGATTTCGGCTCGCTTGTGCGCGGTATATATCGAGGCAAAGCCGGCGGGAAACCAACGCGTTACAATGTCATTCTGCTCAAAACGCTGCAAAGCCTCTTCCAGCGATTGTGGTAGCCGCTTGTAGCCGCGGCCAGACAGCTGGGCCTCAGACAGCAGGGATAAGTTCTCCTGAGTTACCTGAGGTGCGGAGAGGCTGTCTTCGATGCCCTGGGCACCTGCATGCAGAATCGATGCCAAGGCCAGATGTGGCGAGGCGGCGGCGTCAGCCGCACGGTACTCAAAGTTATATTGACTGGCGATCTTCTCGGGATCTGCGGAGGTTGTGGGACAGATTCGGACTGAAGCCTCGCGATCGCGGAAGCCAAGATTGTTATATGCCGCGCTCCAGCGGTTTGGCGTCAATCGCAGATACGAAATGTCAGACGGCGCGGTCAGCGCAACGATGCAGTCGAGATATTTGAGTACGCCGGCAATGAATGACCCCGCAATCTTGGACATGCCGAACGGGTCGTTCTCGTCGTACGTTGCCGGGGAGCCATTCTCATCCAGGAAGCTCATATGGATGTGAACGCCGTTACCAACGCTGGCGGGGTCTAATATCGGTGCGAACGTCACCTGTTCACCGCAGCGTTGCGCCGTCATGCGGGTCAGCTCCCGAAGAATTACCGCTTGGTCGGCAGAGCGATGACCTTGAGCGGGGCCATTGGTTACCTCGTACTGGTTTGGGCCAAATTCCTTCATGAAGGTATCGGGCGTTAGTCCTGCCTGAGCGAGAGCCGACATCAAAGCTTCACCGAACAGCCGCCGCTGAGTAAACCCGCGCAGGCTAAAGGCGTCGGGAAGAACTCCGCCGGCGTCGAGCATCTGGAATTCATGCTCGAAGGCGCTAACAAGCTGGATACCGCCACAAGATTGGAGCCGCTCAAGTGCTGCTTTGAGGATCGAGCGAGTGCAACAATCCCATGGGCGGCCCTCGAGATCGGTGATATCCCCCAACATGAAACGCTCAACCGGGCCGCCGTCCGCAAAATCCACATCGACGCGCGCCTCAGCGTCAGGGATCAAAAGCAGATCGCCGAGCGAGCCAAACGGGCTCGGCGCGATCGCGTCGAAACAGGTAATCATCACATTGGTCGGCGTCCAGCCGATTCCACGCTTCAGGCGCTTATCCAGTTCCGAAACTGGAAACGCTTTACCACGTGTTCTCCCCGCGATATCGGACATAGCTGCGAAGACGAGCGGGTTCGAAATCATTGGTGTCCTTCAAAACGTTGGGCTCAATCGAGACCATCCAAAACTTGCGCCAGTGCTCCGCGCGGCCTTTATGCAACCTCACCACTGCAATCGCCTGTCTCGAAACGAGCATATTGCCTTCAGCGGAGAAAACCTGAATGAAATTTTTTTGTCAATCATAAATACTGAGTTGACATTGAAAATGAAATCTCGTCCTCTTTTGCAGCGAACGGTGGGAGCGTGCGGCGGGTGGATTCCTCAGATAGTTGGCCCTCAGGGGTCAGTTGAAATCTCAATGCCTTGGTGGCTGAGCGTCACCAGGCCCGCCAATCGCTCGAAGGACAGATAATGGCATGAAGCAGGGTTATGATACGCTACGCTTGCTGGGGCAGGGCGATCCGGTCCCGTTTGAGGTCGTGAACCCGGACGGTTCAAGCTCTGTTCTCCTTGTGTGTGAACATGCGGGTCAGGCGATCCCCGCTGCGCTCGGAAATCTGGGTATCTCTCTTGAGGTGCTCGACGATCATGTTGGCTGGGATATCGGGGCAGCCGAAGTGGCGCGGCTTTTGGCGCGGCGGCTGGATGCCGTTGCTGTCTTTCAGCCGTATAGCCGCCTGGTCATAGATTGCAACAGACCGCCGGAGGCATTCGACGCCATTCCTGCAATAAGCGATGGGATCAGAATACCCGGCAATCAGGAAGTCGACATTACCGATCGCACCGCTCGCGTGGCCGAGATCTTCGAGCCTTTTCACGCAGAGATTAGTCGACGTCTGGATGAGGGTCGACACACAGTGGCGATATCGGTTCACAGTTTCACCCCTCGCATGAACAACATGTGGCGCCCGTGGGATATCGGTTTCCTCTTCCGTCTTGACACGGACACGTCAGCGCGCCTGAGAGACTCTGTTACTCGCAGGTATCCGCGTTTAAGCGTGGGGATGAATGAGCCCTATCAGGTCAACGACTCGACGGACTGGTTTGTGCCGCGGCATTGCGAGACACGTGGCTTGAACAACAGCCTGATTGAGATCCGAAATGACCATATCCAGACGCCTGAAGGTCAAAAGCGCTGGGCGGATATCGTCGCATCATCTATCGAAGACTATTTGAATGGGAACTGAAATGAGCCTTACTCGCAATGTGCCCTTGGTGCCGGAGCAATCAGCCTTACTTTTTATCGACGTCCAAAATTTCAGTGCTCACCGTGACGGAGCCGAATTTTCCGGGCTTCCGAAAACCGATTTTGCAGCAAAGTACGGCTGGTTTTTCAGCGAGCTTGAGGCTCGGGTCATTCCCAACATGCAGGCTTTGCAAACCGCCTTCAGGAAGTCGCGTATTGAAGTAATGTACACAACGATCGAGAGCTTGACCGCCGATGGTCGAGACCGATCTCTCGACTACAAGATAACCGGGTTCCATGTCCCGAAGGGCTCGTGGGACGGAAAGGTAATCGAGCAGATAGCTGTGCAGGGTGATGAGATAGTTCTGCCCAAGACGTCATCTTCCGTCTTCATTTCCACAAATATCGATTACATACTGCGCAATCTCGGTGTTAAACAGCTCGTACTCGCGGGGTTGGTAACCGACCAGTGTGTAGAGGGCGCGATCAGGGACGCCTGTGACCTGGGCTATCTCGTCACACAGGTTACAGATGCATGCCTGACTTATACCCAGGAACGCCATGATAGCTCGCTACGGGCGATCAAGGGCTATTGTCGTCAGATCACGACACAAGAACTCATATTCGAAATACAAGGTGTGGAGCACGCCTACGGGGCGCTAACCCCCAGTGCTGGTTAACAGCATCTCATTGTCGTGGCGCAGGGCTTGAGCTTGCTAGCCGAGTCTCACTCCCGCATACTAAAAAGAGCAGTGCTTAAGGGTTTGCGGGGTGGCCGGCTTTGGAGAGATCATGACCGATAGCGCAGTTCCCGGCGAAACCGTAAGGGAGCAGATAAGGAAAGCAGCAGGTTCTTTGACCGCCACGGAGCGGCGCCTATCTGCGCTAATTCTGTCAAATTATCCGTTTGCCGGGCTTGAGCCAATTCAGGTCATCGCCACCTCCTCAAACGTTTCTGCTCCCTCTATCTCGCGCTTTGTGAGTAAACTCGGCTATCAGGGGCTGCAGGAGTTCCAACAACAACTTATCAAGGAGCTGAGACAAGGGCAGAAGTCTCCGCTCGATTTGAGGCCAACAACAAGTGGTATAACGGACGAGTTTTTTGATAACTTCATCCAAAAATCTACAGAGTTGCTAAAGGCGTCCGCCGGAGCGATCACGGCCGCCCAGTTTGAAAGAGTGGGGTCACTTCTTTCCGACCCAAAATCGGACATATTCACATTGGGCGGTCGCATCAGCGATCTCGTTGCTCAGTATTTATCTAGGCATTTGAAACAGATCCGAGCCGGTGTTCACCAAGTGTCGTCTGAGGACGATTGGTGGCCTGAGTATATACTGCGCATGCGGCAGAAGGATGTATTGGTCCTTGTCGATTTTCGAAGGTACCAACGGTCTCTTGAAGAGTTCGCCGAAAGGGCTTCAAAGAACAGTGGGCTGAAGATCATCCTGATAACGGATCGATGGATGTCGCCCATCTCGAAATATGCATCAGAAGTCATCGCGCTGCACATTGAGAACGAGACTGCATTTGACAGCAATGTTGCCGCGTTCGCGTTGATCGAGGCCCTGATAACCCGGGTCGCAGAGGCGAACTGGTCCCAGGCAAGCCAGCGCATAAAGAAATGGGACTCGTTGAGGACTTCAGTCTCGTCATAGCTAAGCGAAGTTGTTCTTCGGGCCGGCTATTGGAGTTTTTGACGAGAAGCCCCATTGCTCTGATTTTTGTGCGCGCGGGCCTCGTTAAGTGTCACATTGCTCTCGTGACGGATTTGTTCGAGTTCCTCAATACGGCGGCGTGTCCGCTCACCCGTGGCTGCAAAGATCTGAGCGACGAGGGCTTCGATCTGCGCCACTGCCGGTGCCATCGTGTCATAGGGCGAACTGACTTCGATCGGGCAGGAGAGGGTAACTTCTGCGAAATCGGAGATCGGCGACACCCATAGATCGGTAAACAGAAGAATGCGGACGTGGCGGGCGGCCGCTTGTTCCGCGAATGCGACCACGTCGCGTTGGTAGCGGCGGTAGTCAAAGACGATCAAAACGTCTCTCTTTCCTAAATCGACCAACAGATCCAGTTGCTGGGCGGACAGGGTCTCGATGTAGGCGACGTTGGCTCGAAACTGCGATAAGTAGCTCGCCAACATTCCGGCGACGTGCCGACTGTAGCGTCCTCCGAGCAGGATGACCTTCCCTTTGGAATCCATGACAACTCGGGCTGCGCGCTCGTATGTAGCCAACGGAGTGGTCGTCAACGCCTTTTCGAGGCTCCCGGCAACCGAATGCATGTAGGCTATAGCTGCGCCTTGTTTATTGTCTGTACTCAACTCTGGGCGCTTTGCTCCCATCATAAGCAGTGGGGAATGCAATCGCGCTTCGATGTCGGCAAGCAGCCGCTGCTGAAAGTCGGGAAAACCCTCAAAGCCGAGCTTTATGGCCAGACGAACCACAGTGGGGTCGCTGACCCCAGCACGCTTCGCCAGGCTCGTTGCGGTGCCTAGGCCGGCCGTCGGATAATCCGTGAGCAGCACCTGAACAATGCGCTCCTCCGACGGGGTCAGCGAAAAACCCCCTTGAAGCAGCATATC
Organism: Mesorhizobium sp. M1004; assembly: GCF_040318795.1. NCBI lineage: Bacteria > Pseudomonadati > Pseudomonadota > Alphaproteobacteria > Hyphomicrobiales > Phyllobacteriaceae > Mesorhizobium > Mesorhizobium sp. M1004. The sequence continues at coordinate 64,347 of NZ_JAMYNB010000012.1, read as the reverse complement.
TCGAAACTGCATCAATCAGCTCCCCTCATTCTCATGAAGAGGAAATTACAAATCATCTTGAAGTGCGTCAACATGTCAAACTCTTAATCGATGGGGCGATCCAGATCGAGAAAGAAACTTTACAGTTTTTGCATCAAGGCCGGCGAATGGCGGACACAAACCGGCTCACCTACGAGGGCGAGTCGACCGAAGACCCTGGTCGAATCTCCACCTCAATCTGCGGATGGACCTTTGCGAAGCTGGCTATGGATGCCGACTACGGCAGGAGTTCCGCAGGGTGCGATTCTCTTGAGAGGCCGACAGGGCAAGGGCGCCACAGGGGCCTGCAAGCAACGTTGCTTTGCCAGGCCCCATGCTCGGACGGCGGCGAGCTGCCTATCTGCGCTCTTATCAGACGTTGAGCATCTCGCGGGGATTTACCCTGACGCGCTCGCCTTTGGGATCGAAGAACCGGTAGCTGGCGGTGACTTTCACCTTCTTGGGACCGCCCTTCGATTGAACCTCCAACTCCGTGCCAGGCTCGGCGAATTCGCTATTGACCCATGCTCGCCCAATATTGCGTTCGAGCAGTGGGCTGATCCAGCCGATCGTCGTTTCACCAACGTTGTTTTTGGAGCCACAGCTCAGCTTCGAACCTCCCGCTATCTGAGGCTCCGTTAGATCGGCCTCTATTCCTACGAGTTTGGTGCGCAGCCCTGCCTGCTTGCGGCGCAACATCTCATCTCTGCCATGGAAGAAGCCCTTGTCGAAAGCTACGGACCACCCAAGACCATACTCAAGAGGCGAACCACCCGCATAAAAGTCCGCGCCAAACAGAAAGCCTTTATCAACCGCGATCGGAAAGGCAGCCATCAGACCGGCCGGGCCACCACCGTACTTCGCGCAATAGGCAGTGAATTTTTCCCACATGCCGTGAGCATACTCAGGCCCGAAATGGACCTCGTAACCCAGTTCACCGGAAAACCCCACCCGTGCAATCGTGGTTGGAACACCCTCGAAATCAACCTGTATCAAGCGGTTGTGCTCTAGATCTGCAACGTCCACGGCCTGTTGAAGCACATGGATTGACTTTGGACCCTGTACGGAAAGGAACGTATTAGACAATTCCGTAACCCAGACCTTTCGACCGTCTGCCTTTTCCGTAATCCACTTGCGCGAGGCGTCCCGAGTAATTCCACCGTGTATTATAAACCGATCGTCGCTAATCCAAAAGATGATCACATCGTCGATCAGACTGGCATTGTCATCCAGGATACTTGAGTAAAGAGTGCCGCCTGGGGTGATCTTTCTCAAGTCGTTTACGATAATTTCCTGTATGAATTGAAACGCTTCCGGTCCGCACACCCCAAAACAGCTCTGGAAGTCATACTCTGCAAAGCCGACACTGTTGCGGATCATCATGTATTCTTCGTCAGTAGAAGTTATGTGTGAAGCGACCTTCCAGCCCCCAAAGTCAATCATGGGGGCCCCAAGCTTCTCGTATATCGAATGATATGCAGTTCTTTTTTCCATTTTACCCTCCAAACTTCACAATTGGCCATCTTTGTCGGCCGACAGGCGGCACTGGCACCGTTTCCAGAACGGGCCCCCCCACTTGATTTCCGGTGCTTCGTACGCTGGCAGCATCTCCTCGATGGGGCGTCCATTCCGAGTGCAACGAACGTGCTATCTCCCAAAGCATGAGTTGCTGAAAATTATTTGTCAATGACGTGTCCATCTGGCGTGATGGAAAATTTCTTTCGGCTTGGCATTGGGTGAACCATGGCCTCAGTGTCGGGATAGATCAGGTGCGGGTTGGCTTGTCAGACGAACCGGATGGTTCGACGCTGGAAGAGAAAGTCGAGTGTCGTGGACTGAAATAGTTTCTTCAGTGACTGCAGTTAGCTGTAGACAGGAAGAAAATTCCACATTAATTTTGCTGCTCAGTCAGCCTAAAGCGGACTGGCCGAGGCGGGAGGGCGATCCTTGCGCAGAGGGCGGCTGGGAGGGAGTTGATCGCGAGCCGGTGGCAATCGTCGTCCTGGCCCTCCACCACTCGCCGTACCGGAAGTGACTGCATCGATAAGGATAGCCGGTCGGCTTTCTTGTAACAGGGAGCATCAAATGAGCGAAAGATTGAGCTGTGACGTACTCGTTGCGGGAGCGGGAATTGCGGGTGCGGGGGCAGCCTATTATCTGTCGAGCCAGAATCTGAACGTTATCCAAGTCGAGTCCGACCATCCGGCTTCCGGGCCGACCGGCTCGTCGTCCGCCGTGTGCCACGCGTTCTATGGCGATCGCGAGTTATCTTTGCTCGCAAAACGCGGGATCGAGATCCTAAAGGACCTCCCCGGCGCTTTTCATCAGTCTGGCTGCCTGTGGGTTTGCGGCCCTCAGCACGAACCCGTAAATCGCGAGATTGTTAAACGGATCCGCGACGATGAAGGAAGCCGAATCGAGGGGCTGACCGGAGAGCAGGCGCAAGCAATTCTCCCCCATTTCAATATGGAGGGGATCACTTTTGCCGCATGGGAAGATGAATCGGGACACTGCGACCCTTACGGCGCAACTAACGAATTGGTCAATCGAGCCCGCGCGAAAGGCGTTAAATTCATGGGCGGCCGCTCGGTAACCGAAATTCAAGTAACAAATGGAAACACGACTGGAGCGACGCTAAGTGATGGAACCGTCATCTCTACCGGTCGCGTCATTCTTGCGACTGGTGTCTGGTCAAAAGCGCTCGTGGCTAAGCTTGGCGTTGACCTGCCGACGTTTATCGAACGCCACTTCATGGCAGTTATGGATGCGCCCGGTGCCGCAAGGAAGCTACTTCCGCACTGCTGGGTCGACGAAACCACGAACTGCTATGCTCGGCCGGAAGGCGAAAATACAATTCTGGTCGGGACCTGGGGTGGCGGCGGCACCGGTGTGGAGAACGATGAGCTTAAAGAAGCACACACTCGCATGAACTATCGCCTCGATGTCGCGGGCCAACTGGACCGAACGATCACGCAAGAGGAATCGGTCTGGGCGATTGAACATATCATGTCCCGTTCTCCCGAGATTGCCGAATTGGGCATCCGTCCCGGCTATGCCTGTCAGTACGATATGAGCCCTGACCACCTTCCCATCGTCGACGAGATTCCCGGTGCAAAAGGAACTTTCGTGATCACCGGCTCGAGCGGGCATGGCTTCAAGCTGGGGCCTGCCATGGGCGAAGTCGTCGCAAAATGGGCTTTGGGTGAACGGCAGGAACTACTCAGGAAGTTCTCGATGCATCGCTTCTCGTAACGTCCTCAACGCATCTGCATTCATGGCGGGCTAGTTGCTCGTCGTGGATGCCGGCGCGGGCTTTTCATCTTCGAGAAGACGCCCATTATCCAGTGATGCGCTCGCCTGGAGTCGGATCTCCTCCAATTCCTCGATACGTTGGCGCGTCCGCTTCTCCATGGAAGCAAGAATCTGAGCGATAACGGCCTCAATCTGCGCCACGGAAGAGGCCATGGTATCGTAGGGCGAATCAACCTCGATTGGGCAGGTCAGCGTTAGTTCCGAAAACTCGGAAATGGGCGACAACCAGGGGTCCGTAAACAGAAGAATGCGAACGCGGCGGGCCGCGGCCAATTGCGCGAACGCAACAACGTCCAGCTGATATCGGCGATAGTCGAATACGATCAAGAGATCGCGCTTTCCCAAGTCGACTAACACGTCGGTCTTTTGCGCTGATAGGGCGTCGATATGCATGATGTCTGGCCGAAATTGCAACAGATAGGCTGCCAGCATGCCTGCGATAAAACGGCTGTAGCGGCCGCCGAGCAGGACGACCTTGCCCTTTGTATCCATTACCAGGCGCGCGGCGCGTTGATATGACGCCAGCGGGGTTGATGTCAGCGCTTTGTTGAGGTTGCTGGCCACTGAATGCATGTAGGCGATAGCAGCTCCTTGTTCGCCATCCGTCCCAATGTCAGGCCGTTTGGCTTCCATCATAAGCAAGGGCGAATGCAATCTTGCCTCAACATCTGCAAGTAGTCGCCGTTGGAGGGCAGGGAACCCTTCGAAACCGAGCTTCATGGCAAGGCGAACGACGGTGGGATCACTGACACCGGCGCGCTTTGCGAGGCTCGTGGCAGTGCCTAGCCCGGCTGCAGGATAGTCCGTGAGGAGCACCTGAACGATCCGCTCCTCTGATGGTGTCAACGAAATGGCCCCGTGCAGGAGCATGTCTCTAACGTTCATCCGTGTCCTCCAACTGACATCGCTGAAGAGAATATTACAAAAGTTCTCATTGTGAAAATATGTTAGCGGACTGTGCGAGTAATGCGCCACCAAAGTGGGCGCCCGCGAGGCTACTTTTGGTTTTCGCCCACCAAAGGGCACTCCATGCTGTCCGCCGATCGCGGCCAACAGCGGCTGCCGGGGCGTTGAGCAGCGTTGCACCGTTCGCCAGCCCACCACCAAGCCGAGTTGCCTCCGGTGTCTGGCTGCGCGGTGAGTCACCCATGCGCGGCGCCGGGTGGAGGATCTTGATCGCCAGATCAAACGGTTGGGCTAATGTGAACACCGTCAGCAACCAGGGACGGCGGGGCCGAGATACGCCACTCACCAACTCCAGCGAGAACCGACCAAGGCGGCGTGACCCAGACCAAGCCGGCGCCGACGAACTCGGAAACGTTCAGATACAGCAGGATCTGGTTTGAAGACAGGGTTCTTAGTTTCCGTCGCGCAAAAGAGTTTTATGCCGTTGCAGAAAGTTGTCCAGATAAATCTGACCATCGCGTGAGTCCTCACCTTCCGCCTGGGCGAACGCGAAAAGCGCGATTTCGTGGTCAAGGAGTAACTGGATATAGGGTCGGTCTTCAACCGGCGACTCTGCAAGCAGAGTCTCAAAGTCACGAACAAATGGCTCTAACAGCCTCTTGAGCTTTACCGCAAATTCAGTCCATCCGAGCTCGGCATACTCGACAGTTTCATCGCGTCCCTTCTCGGCAAGCGATGCTTTGCTGCTCGGCTGAAGTTTGTACCGCGTAACAACCGGCAACAGCGCCTCTGCGACGAGCCGCTCAATGGCGGCTAAATTGCGCAACTTTACACGAGATTGATCGCTGCCAGCTTTCTCGGCAAGAACGCTAAAAAACTCTTCCCCCAAGATTTCCCCCTCATATGCGCTGAGCACGCGATTTTCGTAAGTTGGAACAGAAGACCGCATCGGAATACCTTTGTTGTTCATGAATGATGAGGGCGTGGCGGAACTAGCCGATTGCTGAAGGCTCGTTCCGAAATGCAAAATTGTGTGCGGGAAGAAGGGGTCCAACCGGCATCATACTCAAAGCCTTGTTAGAGGGTAACCTCGGGCTGGAGACGTGTCAATATCTCTTCAAAGGTAAGCTCTGGCGTAAGAAAAGTAGACGGTTCGCCAATGTCTCGACTAGGATTGGCAGTTAGCGCTGCATGTCAGCATGACCCGATCTGCATCGTTGGCTATTGCTCAGCTCGGCTAGGTTGAGCTCGCGGAACATCGAATCCTAGACAAGCGATAGCAATCAGAAATCCTCACTAAGCCGACTGTAGCGCCCTCTGCACAATTTTTCATATGACAGAATGATGTAATTATATTGACATCGGGGTTGACCTGTCCAATAGTTGCAATTCCGCAAAGGAGCAGACGGAATGGTCAATTCCCGCATCAAGGCTGTGACGATGGATTCGCTGGCTTTGGCCGTGATCCTGGTGGCGGTAGGAATCTTGGCCGGTCTTTTGTTTGGTGCGAACGGAACCCGCATCGCGACTTCGATGTCGATCGTGGTCACTGCCTGCGTTGGTTTGCAGGTTTTTTCCGGCAACACAGGTATCGTTTCATTCGGTCCTGCAGCCTTCATGGGGATAGGTGCCTACACCGCTGGCATCCTCACGATGAGCCCTGCTGTTCAACGGACAGCACTTCCTCACCTTCCGGCCTGGATGGCGGGCTATGGTCTTTCAGTCTGGTCCTCGTTGCTACTGGCGGGCGTGGCCGGGTTGATTTTAGCGGGAGTGAGCGGTCTCGTTATGCGGCGGTTATCCGGTTCGGCCGCGTCCATCGCCACTCTGGCATTGCAGATTATTGTCTACACCGTCCTAGTGGCGACAAAGGATATTACGCGCGGAAGCCAAACATTTTATGGAGTGCCCCGCAATACCACGCTTGTGGTTGCTCTATTGGTGGCAGCGTTGTCGATCGCCGTTGCTCGAACATTTAGGGATACAAGGACTGGCCGCGCCGTCAGGGCGACGCGAGAAGATGAAGTAGCCGCCGCGGCAGTGGGCGTGGACGTTCGCCAGGCGCGGCTTAAGGCATGGCTGTTGAGCGGAACGATCCTTTCGATTGCCGGGGCGTTATTGGCTCAATTTTTAGGTGCCTTCGGCCCCAAGGATTTCTACTTCGAGTCGTGTTTTCTGCTGATCTCGATGCTGATCGTCGGAGGGCTCGGTTCTGTTTCGGGCGCTCTGGTAGGCGTGATCATAATTACCGCAGTGACGGAGCTTCTGAGGGCGCTGGAGGGCGGCGGCAATATCCTCGGTTTCTCTGTGCCGGCCTTGTACGGACTGCCGCTCGTTGGTGCCTCCTTGGCCATGATCCTGGTTCTCTTTTTCAGACCGACTGGTCTCGTCGGTGGCAGGGAACTCGAGCTTGCAAACGCATGGGATCCTTTCAAGGGGCGCGGTGGCAAGCTGCCCACAGGATCGCTGGATTTTCAGGCACCAAAGGGTGCACACGCCCTGGAGGCAAATCAACTGTCCCGTCATTTCGGCGGTGTGCGGGCCGTCGACGGGGTGTCCTTCAAAGCGGAAGCCGGGCTTATCACCGGATTGATCGGTCCGAATGGCGCCGGGAAGAGCACCTTGATTAATCTGTTGACTGGCCAGCTACGACCCAGTGCAGGTCATGCGGCGCTTGGCTCGGACCTGATCGAAAATAGGCAGCCACATCTAATTGCCCGCGCAGGTCTGGCGCGAACGTTCCAAAACCTTCGTGTGTTTGCTGACATGACCGTTCGGGAGAACGTTCTTGTTGCCGCTGAGGCATGTGCGGCCGACACGGCTCTAGCTGTGTGGCGCACCAATGACGCCCTGGCGCGCTTTGGCGTGGAAACATTGGGAGACCGGCTCGCCGGCAGTCTTCCGTACGGACAAAGGCGTCTCGTAGAAATCGCCCGCGCGCTTGCGACGGGGCCCCGGTTCCTCCTTCTTGACGAGCCTGCGGCGGGGATGAATCCGGCGGAGACCAAAGAGCTGATGGGCAGGTTGGCCGCACTGCGTAAGGACACAGGCGTAGGCATTCTCGTTGTTGAGCACGACCTGCACCTCATCATGTCGCTGAGTGACACCATCGTCGTTATAGACAGAGGCAAGCGCATCGCCGTGGGCACGGCCGACGCCGTCAGAACCGACCCTGCCGTGATCTCGGCCTATCTTGGAAGCAAAAGGATGGGCGAGAAAAAAGCTCAGGTCGAACCAGGCTCGGCGGCGCAGGTCATCGGGGCTAGCGCGTCCTAGAGATCGTATCTCTGACTTGCTCGGTATGATGGATATCGAATGGATACAAAAGGAAAAAGGAGTTGCAGCCGTAACTAGATAAGACTTCGCAAAACGAAGCATTGCTCACACCTCACATGGGAACTCAAAAATGAACAAGCTAAGACATGCAACTGCGCTCGCTGGTGTCACCGCGATCGCGCTCTCGTCAACCGTGGGATACTTGTCCGCGGCTGAATACAAGATCGGTGCGGCGATGGCCCTGACTGGAGCCCTGGCACCTTATGATCAACCTGGCCTGGCCGGCTTCAAGTTGGGCATCAAGGATTTGAATGCCAAGGGCGGTATCGGGGGCATGGCGACAGTCACCCTCGAAGTCATCGACACCCGCTCAGATACAGCAGCCACCGTGAACGCAGCCCAGAAATTGATCGAAGACGGAGTTCAGTTTCTCATTACCCCGGGCGATGCGGATCCTTCAATCGCAGCGGGCCAGATCGGACAGGCAGCGGGCATTCCGATGCTTAACCTGGCGGGTTCGCCCAGCCTGACACCTGCTGTCGGCGACTATATGTTTATTTCGTACCCGTCCGACACGGTTCAATCGGCTGCGCTGGCCAGCTACGCCGCGGAGACCGGCTATAAGACGGCATTTCTGCTGAAGTCGCCAGACTCCGCCTATACGTCCAAATTCCCGGACTATTTTGGCGAAACGTTTAAGAAAAAGGGTGGCAGCGTTGTCGGTGAAGCATCCTACTCGATGGGGCAGCCAGATTTTTCTGCAGTGGTTTCTCAAATCAAGGGCTTAACACCGCAGCCTGACGTCATCATGACGACGGCGTATGAGCCGGACTTCCCAGCCTTCATCAAACAATTGCGCGGTGCTGGTGTAAAGATTCCGGTCATCGAATCGGATGCCATCGGCACTCCGACGGTATATGGGCTCGGTTCGGTGGTCGATGGCGTCGTCCAGTCCTCAGCCGGGTTTCCAACCCAAGGCAGCGGGATGGAAGCGTTCAACAAGCACTTCAAGGAGGAGACCGGACATGAGGCGGAAACCTCATACGAGGCTGCGGGATACGAATGGGCACAATTGCTCGACGCCGCAGCCCGCAAAGCGGGATCACTCGAGCCGGCAAAGATCAGAGACGCGTTGGCTAGTCTGGAAGATGTGCAGACCGTTCTCGGAAAAGTGACGTATGCTGGGACTGAGCGAGTTGCCCTGCGGGACGTTGCAATGATCCGCATCGAAGGCGGGAAGCCCACCTTTGTGAAGCTGTATCGACCAACGAAGGATGAAATCCCCAATCCTTAAGCTGGTAGGAACGCCAATGCTTCGTGTCGAGGGAATGAAAATACGCTACGGCGCCGTCGAGGCTGTCCATGGCGTCGATCTAAACGTTGGAAATGGAGAAATAGTCACGCTCATTGGCGCTAATGGCGCCGGCAAGAGTTCGATTCTTGCCGGCATCGCCGGCTCTATCCCAACTGCCGAGGGCCAGGTCTTGCTGGAAGGACAGCCACTCACCGGACTGACCGCTGACGTCATTAGCCGAAAGGGGATATCGCTAACGCCCGAAGGCCGCCGCGTTTTCGCTCATCTTACAGTAGGCGAAAACCTGCATTTGGGGGGAGCGGCGTTCGCGAAAGGTGAGGAGCTTCGGGCTCGCCGCGATAGCATGCTCTCCCGCTTTCCCATCCTTGCCGAGCGCATCGATCAAAAGGCTGGGAGCCTGTCAGGCGGTGAACAGCAGATGCTGGCGATCGCCCGATCCTTAATGAGTCACCCCAACCTCCTGCTGCTTGACGAGCCTTCGTTGGGCCTAGCACCCCAGACGATCGACAAGGTCTATGAGTTGATCGATGACCTGCGCAAGGAAGGGCTTACCATTCTGCTTGTTGAACAGAATGTGGAGTTGGCTCTGTCGGTGGCTGATCGGGGCTACGTGGTAGCGAACGGCCGAATTGTTCTGAGCGGTACGGCATTTGAACTCGCCAACTCTGACCTTGTCCGGCAAGCGTATTTGGCAATCTAGGAGGTCGTCATGGAATTCATCCAGTACCTAGTCAATATTCTTAGCTTGGGTGGAATATACGCTCTCCTCGCATTAGGGCTGGCGATCGTCTTTTCGATCGTTGGTCTCATCAATTTCGCGCATGGCGAACTCATGACGATTGCAGGGTACCTCATCGTGCTATCGCTTTCGCTTGGCTTGCCGCTGCCTGTAGTTCTTCTCGTGGCCTGTCTTGGGGCGGCGCTCTCAGCGATGCTGATGGATCGAATAGCCTTCCGTCCTATGCGGTCTGCATCCGTGACGACGCTCATGATTACAAGCTTTGGCGTGAGCACCATTTGCAAGGTTCTTTTTCAGAACGGAGTTTCCGCTCGCGGAAGAGCGGTCGCTCTGCCGGAATGGATGTCAGGAACTCTTACTTTCGGGAGCTTTCAAATCGGGATGGTTCCGCTGACATCCATCGTGCTGACGGCACTAGCGCTGATCGGGCTCGACATTTTCTTGCGCAAGACCACTTTGGGCGTTGGGATGCGCGCCGCATCAGAAGACTTCGTCATGGTCAGCTTGCTTGGTTTGCGCGCAAACACAGTCATTGCGACGTCGTTCGCGATATCGGGCCTTCTTGCCGGTATTGCCGCGGTATTGTGGATTGCGCAGCGTGGCTCGGTAGATCCGCTCATGGGCTTTACTCCGGTCCTGAAGGCCTTCATCGCTGCGATCATCGGTGGACTGGGCTCTTTGCGGGGAGCCGTGCTAGGCGGGTTTGTGCTCGGGGCGTTGGAGGTCGGTTCAGAACCGTTCCTCAGCACTGGAACCGCGCCATACCGGGACGCGATTGTCCTTCTGGCGGTAGTCCTTTTGTTGCTTGTCAAGCCGGATGGCCTGCTGCCAGCCTTACGCGGTGCTCGCTCGTGAATACGCACCGTTTGAAGGAGGCTGGGAATCAGCCCGGATGCAACAAGTACGGACGGCAACCGAGCAAGCACTGACGCCGCTATGGGCTTCAGCCCTTTTGAGCAACATTATCAATGTGCAGCGACCTGTAGGATCAAGGGAGGAAACCAGTGATGGATTTGACACTGACTAGCGCCGAGCTGGTGCGCAATGCACGGGCACTCCGCCCGCTTTTGCGAGCAAATGCTGAGGAATCGGCAAAAAACAGACGGCTTGCGCAGGAGAGTGCAGCGGCCGTGCGAAGCGGAGGATTCCTGCAGGGTTTGGTGCCGCGCCGCTGCGGTGGTCACGAGATTGATATCCAGACATACTGCGAGATTTGTGAGGAATTGGCCCGCGGCGACAGCGCGGCTGGTTGGCTCGCCATGGTCGCCAATAGCAGCGCATATTTGATGGGGCTCATGCCTGACAAGACGCGCGACGATGTCTTCGGCTCGGATCCTCGCGCGGTCATAATCGGTCAATGGGCCCCGACCGGCAAGGCCGCTGCGGTTGAGGGTGGCTGGATGTTGACGGGCAAATGGCCCTGGGCATCCGGGTGTTTCGAAGCGCAGTGGAGCTTCGTGGGCTCCCCTGTCCTTGATGCCGGCGGGGCTCTGATCGACGTACGGCTTGCAATGGTCCCGACGTCCGAGCTGAAGATCGAAGACACATGGCATGTCGCCGGAATGGCAGGCACGGGGAGCAATACCTTTGTGGGCAAGGATATCTTCGTGCCGGAACACCGGACGATGCTCATCAGCGAAATGATTTCCGGTTACAGTCGCTCGGACCACTCTGACGAACCGCTCTATCGGGCACCGCTCATAACCGCGCTTCCGTTGGGCATATGTTCTGCGGCCGTCGGGATGGCGGAAGCAGCGTTCGACTTCACGTTGGAGAACCTCGAGCGCGGCAAGCCCATCGTGACATCCTTGTATACGGATGCGAGGCAGTCCCCAAGCTACCAGCTAAACCTGGCGGATGCTCGTGGCCTTATCGACTCCGCACGGCTGCATACAATCCGCGCGGCCAGCGATATCGATCGCTCCGTCAGCGACGGTACGACCATGACCGATCTCGAGCGAGCTCGCGTCCGACTTGACGCAGCGGTTGCGCAAAAACGCGTGCGCGAGGCCGTAGACCTGCTGCTGAACATAGGCGGAGCATCGGTTTTCATGCTCAGCAATCCGGTCCAGCGGATCTGGCGCGACATAGAGACCTGCACGCGGCATGCCTATATCAATGGCGACATCGGGCGCGAGATATACGCCCGGGCGCTGCTGAAGCTTGATCAGGTAAGTGCAGGCTTCTGAAAAGTCGCTCTGCGATCAGTTCAGATACGGATCACAGCTACACAGCTACGGAGGACAGACTTGGATAGGAACGATGCCTTTCGGGAGGCGATGGGCCGTTTCGCCGGAGCGGTCAATATCATCACCACTGAAGAAGATGGCCTTCCCAGCGGTCTGATCGCCACTGCGGTTTGTAGCTTATCCTTCGATCCGCCGTCTGTTCTGGTTTGCATCAACAAGTCAGCCAGTTCACACGACACGATTCTACGGCGAGGCATCTTCGCCGTAAATCTGCTATCTCCGGCGCTATCCAATGTGGCGCGCCGATTTCAATCTCAAAAAGGTCCAGATCGGTTCGAGAAGAAATATTGGGTCACTGGCAAAACCGGGGCGCCGCTCCTTGTTGGCGCGCCAATGGCGCTCGATTGCAAACTTAGCCATACCCATGATGGGTTTTCGCACAGTATCTTGATCGGCGTCGTCACCGACGTGCAGCTTGGGGAGGGCGATTCCCATAATTCGCTGCTCTGGCAAGGTCGCCGATACCACAAGCCGATGGAATTCGTTGAACTGGTTCGTCGACCGGCCGACGTAACGATGATCTTCGAAGAAATGCTGTTTTAGGTGCCGAAGCAAAACGCGGTTCCGAGGATATTGCGACCGCCTCCGGGCGGCTGCGGTCAGTTTCGAAAAGGACGACCAGTGATTGATCTATATCGACGCGAAAGCAATTCAATCTCGAACATGGCCCAGCTTCGGTTCTTTCCTCAGGCAATTGTCGGAGGAAAAGGATCGTATTTGCGCGGGGATGATGGTCGCCAGATTCTCGATTTTTCGGCATCTTGGGGCGCTGCCAGCTTGGGGCATGCTCATCCTTCTATTCGCGACGCCATTATTCGGGCGGCTTCAGATCAAGCTGGTGCAAGTTACCTCTCTTCCGCAACCGAACCCAGCGTACTTCTTGCAGAGAAGCTTTTATCGCTAGTTCCCGAGCGCTGCCGCGGCCGCGTATGGTTGGGGCACTCCGGCTCGGATGCCAACGAAACAGTTGCTCGAATGGTTGTGGCAGCCACCGGGCGCCGCCGAATCTTGGCATTCAAGGGCGCTTATCATGGCGGCACCAGCGGCTCCATGGCCGTTTCGGGTCATCCAGCGCTCAAAGGTGTGGAGAAATTCAGCGGCCTGATGTTGGTGCCCTATCCGGACAGCTACGCGACAGGTGATCCGGCAGCTGCAAGTGCCACGACGCTATCCTATTTGGAGGAGGTATTTTCAAAGGACGTGCGTCCGGAAGAAGTTGCTGCCTTCTTTATTGAACCGATACAGGGCGATGGAGGATTGCTGGTTCCGCCTGTCGGTTTCTTTATCGAGATCGAACGGTTTTGTCGTCGGCACGGGATTCTTCTGGTCTGCGACGAAGTCAAGTTTGGCCTAGCTCGAACCGGACTTCTACACGCCTTCGAACATTCCGGGATCGAGCCGGATATTGTGGTCTTTGGTAAAGGCTTGGGCGGAGGCCTACCGATGTCTGCGATCGTGGGCCCCGAGCCCATCATGAATCACTCTCCAACGTTTTCCTACCAGACGTTACACGGCAATCCTATCTGCGCGGCGGCGGCATTGGCGGTACTTGAGACGATCGAAAGGGATGGGCTGGTGAGGCATTCTGCAGAGGTCGGCTCTCATATGTTAGAGTCACTTGTCAAGCAATGCGACGAGTGGGAGTTGGTCGGTGATGTGCGAGGCAAAGGACTTGCCATTGGAATTGAACTTGTAGGCGACCGCGTGAGTCGCACTCCAGCCAAAACCCAGACGGCTCTTGCCGTTTATAGAGCGTTTCAGCTTGGGCTCGTAATGTATTATGTCGGCTCGAATTCGAACGTCCTAGAACTTACACCGCCACTTACATTGAGTAAAAGTGAAGCCGACGAAGGCATCGCTATGATTGGTCAAGCTCTTCAAGATGTCGCCGCTGGCAAGGTTCCGATCGACTTGATCTCGTCCTTTGCGGGCTGGTGAAGTGCCCGAGTTGGCCCGCGTTCGGCCTATCATCAGTTGGACGACTCGGTCCTTGCAACAATGCGGTTTACACACGAGGTATCATCGTGACGAACGCTCCACCAGTCGAGCGCATTGAGAAAGACCCGCTTGGTCCTGTGAGCATACCCGCTGACGCGTACTACGGTCCGCAGACAGCGCGAGGGATCGCCAACTTCCCAATTTCGGGCTTAAGGATCAGCCATTTTCCGAACTTAATCAAATCGCTTGCCTACGTGAAAATGGCAGCGGCACGCGCCAACGCGGGGCTCGGCGATCTAGACAAGCAAAAGGCCGATGTCATCTGCCAAGTCTGTGCAGAAATTGCGGCGGGCAGACATCTTGCCGAGTTCCCGCTCGATGTGTTTCAGGGCGGCGCCGGTACCTCGACCAACATGAACATCAACGAGGTCGTCGCCAACCGCGGCTTGGAGATCATGGGACTGCCACGCGGACAATACGACCAACTGCATCCCAATAACGACGTCAACTTCGCTCAGTCGACAAACGACGTTTATCCGACGGCGATCCGTCTTGCGATCCTTCTTTCGCAGGGGGCGCTGCAGCGAGCTTTGGAGCAGCTCGCGGGCGAGTTGGAGGCCAAGGCGGAGAACTTTTCGGACGTGATCAAGCTTGGCCGAACGCAGTTGCAGGACGCTGTTCCGATGACGCTGGGCCAAGAGTTTCAGGCTTTCGCGACGACACTACGCGAAGATGTAGCCCGTCTCGGTGAGATTTCCGCCTTCTTCCATGAAATCAACCTCGGTGGCACCGCGATTGGCACCGGCATCAATACGAATCCCGACTATCAGGCGGCAGCTGTCGCGGAGTTGCGTGCGATTTCCGGCCTGCCCGTCGTCCCGGCCGGAAATCTGATCGAAGCCTGCTGGGATACCGGCGCCTTCGTGCTCTTCTCGGGAATGCTAAAGCGGACGGCCACGAAACTCTCAAAGATATGCAACGATCTGCGGCTGCTTTCCAGCGGCCCGCGTGGGGGGCTGAACGAAATCAATTTGCCAGCGCTTCAGCCCGGCTCATCGATCATGCCCGGAAAGGTCAATCCTGTAGTGCCGGAGGTGGTCAACCAGGTCGCCTTCCAGATCATCGGTTACGATCTCACGATCACACTCGCCTCCGAAGCGGGGCAGCTGCAGTTGAACGTCATGGAGCCGGTGATCGCCTATAACATGCTGCACTCGCTTGAGCTTCTGACCAATGCCGTCGATGTTCTGCGCACGAGGTGCGTCGTGGGCATAACTGCCAATGCCGAGGCTTGCCGCAAACATCTCGAAGCCAGTACCGCCGTCGCAACGGCACTGACGCCTGTGATAGGCTACGAGCGGGCGGCAGAGCTTGCGAAGGAGGTCTTGGCCTCCGGCAAAACTATTCGCGAAGTCCTGGCCTTGCAGCCGGACCTTTCGGAGGATCTCATCGCGCAAACCGCCGATCCGCACCTTTTGACCCGCCCAATCCGATCACGATTGGCATCATAATAGCCGGCTGAAGTCATAACTCTTTGCGAGGCGGCAAATTCCGCCCATCAAAATAAGGGAAACAGGTGATGGACGTTCGCGCAGCAGTGGCAACGGAGGCCGGCAAGCCTCTCGAAATCATGACCGTGCAACTCGATGGTCCGCGCGATGGTGAGGTGCTGGTCGAGATCAAGGCGACCGGCATCTGCCATACCGACGAATTCACACTGTCGGGTGCCGATCCGGAAGGGCTGTTTCCGGCCATTCTCGGCCATGAAGGCGCCGGCGTGGTGGTCGATGTCGGCAAGGGTGTCACCTCGGTCAAGAAGGGCGACCATGTCATCCCGCTCTATACGCCCGAATGCCGTCAGTGCCCGTCCTGCCTGTCCAGAAAAACCAATCTGTGCACCGCCATCCGCGCCACCCAGGGGCAAGGGTTGATGCCGGACGGCTCGTCGCGCTTCTCGATCGGCAAGGACAAGATCTTCCACTACATGGGCTGCTCGACCTTCTCCAACTTCACCGTGCTGCCGGAGATCGCGGTGGCCAAGGTTAACCCCGACGCCCCCTTCGACAAGATCTGCTACATCGGCTGCGGCGTCACCACCGGCATTGGTGCGGTCATCAACACCGCCAAGGTCGAGCAAGGCGCGACATCGGTGGTCTTCGGCCTCGGCGGCATCGGCCTCAACGTCATCCAGGGCCTGAAGCTTGCCGGCGCCGACATGATCATCGGTGTCGATCTGAACAACGACAAGAAGGAGTGGGGCGAGCGATTCGGAATGACGCATTTCGTCAATCCGAAGGAGATCGACGGCGACATCGTGCCCCACCTCGTCAACATGACCAAGCGCGGCGCCGACCAGATCGGCGGCGCCGACTATACATTCGATTGCACCGGCAACACCAAGGTCATGCGCCAGGCGCTGGAAGCCTCGCATCGCGGTTGGGGCAAGTCGGTCGTCATCGGCGTCGCCGGCGCCGGCCAGGAGATCTCGACCAGGCCGTTCCAGCTGGTCACCGGCCGCAGCTGGATGGGCACCGCCTTCGGCGGCGCGCGCGGCCGCACCGACGTGCCGAAGATCGTCGACTGGTATATGGACGGCAAGATCCAGATCGACCCGATGATCACCCACACGCTGAAGCTCGAGGACATCAACAAGGGATTCGACCTCATGCATGAGGGCAAGTCGATCCGCAGTGTCGTGGTTTACTAAAGACAGCCACACGCCGCCGGCCATCCGGCTGGCGACCCTTGTGGTGAAACATGGGAGGAGAGAAAAAATGGCGGAGAAACTGCATCCGAAGATCGACAATGGGCTGCCCAGGGAAAGCGCCAGCTTTGCCGGCGGCACGCTGGTCTGCGCCTGCACCAGCAAGCCGGTCAAGGTGAAGGTCAAGGGCCAAATCGCCCACAACCACGCCTGCGGCTGCACCAAATGCTGGAAGCCCGAAGGTGCTGTATTCTCGGTGGTGGCGGTCGCCGGCACCGGCGATGTCACCGTCACCGAGAATGGCGACAAGCTCAAGGTGGTCGACCCCTCGGCGCTGATCCAGCGTCATGCCTGCACCCAATGCGGGGTCCACATGCACGGGCCGGTCGAGCGCGACCATCCGTTCAAGGGCCTGTCCTTCATCCATCCCGAGCGCTTCGAGGAAGACGGCTGGTCGCCGCCGGGCTTCACCGCCTTCGTGTCCTCGATCATCGAATCGGGTGTCGATCCGAGCCGCATGGACGGCATTCGCGGCAGGCTGAGGACAATCGGGCTGGAGCCCTACGACTGCCTCAATCCGGGCCTGATGGACTACATCGCCACCTGGACGGCGAAGAAGTCCGGCGCCCTGCCGGCCTGAACGACGTGAGATTTCAGGTTTGGGGCCGGACGTGTTTCCGGCCCCTCAACTGTGTGAGCGTGGTGTGAGAAGTGGCCAGTCCTTGGTCTCTGCAGCTGGAAGCAAAGGTTGCTCAGAAGATGGAGCCTCAAGCAAAGGAAGATGAGCCTTGGCACACTTTTGCCGTGCGTTCTTCGGAGCAATTCCGCCATGATTGCGACGCGGCCGCCATGTCTTCGCGCTTAGCACCTACCTCGGCCACGCCCACGTCACCGATACTTACTGATATCTGCTAAGCAGCATCCAAATAATCCGCGACCAGCGCGAATGCTCCCGGGACCGCGACTTTCTGATTGGGTAACATTGTAGGGTTCGAGGAATTTTCTGCGCATCACGTATTGCTCAGCGTCACCTCTGCTCGCGCGGCGAGGCAAGGCCCTGCACGCTAGTCCGGTTCGTCGAGTTCTGGAAATGGGGTCACTGACCAGCCAATTACCTCGGCGGCACGCCGAAGTATCATCTGGGTCAGAGCATGACTGGGCGAAGCGGCGACGACATGGCCAATCACGTCTCGGTAATCGCCTGTCCGAACGATCGGCGTCTTGGGTTCAACATACAATTTGACCTCAGCGACACCCGATAGAGCCGCCGCCCGACTGGCGCCATGGATCCGGTCGAGGACCCCATCGCAGTCAGAAGTCAGAAATCGAACGCCCGCAGCATGTGAACGGTAAGCGCTGTCCCGTTGGCACCTTTCGCGCGTTGTCGTGAGCGACGATGCTCGGAGCCTTTGAGGGCTTCGACACATGACGATTTCAGAGCTTACGCTTAAGTCCAGGGACGAGGAGCCGGTTCGACGGCTTGAGATATTCACGGGTTCTGGACGGCGGCGCGGATGGTTGCCGGAGGAGAAGGCGCGGATCGTGGCGGAAAGCTACGATGCTGGCGAGACCGTGAGCGCGGTGGCCCGGCGATATGCATTGTCCCCGCAGCAGTTGTTCGCCTGGCGCCGGTCCGCGCGGGTGCCGTTTGAGAATGCGCCGGCACCGGAGCCGTTGTTTGTTCCAGCAGTGGTCGCGGCATCGGAGCCCGAACCTGCGGGGAAGCGCGCGAGATCGACACGGAAGCGGAAGGCCGTGCGAGAAGCCGGCGTGATTGAGCTGGAGATTGACGGCGTCGCCATGCGGGTCGGTCGTGGCGCCGACGCCAGGACGGTGGCGGCGGTGATCCGTGCGCTGAAGGCGCCGTCGTGATCGGGCCGACGGGTGTGGTCAAGGTGATGGTCGCGACGAAGCCGGTGGACTTCCGCAAGGGGGCCGAGGGCTTGGCGGCGCTGGTGCGCGACACAATGGGCGCCGATCCGTTCTCTGGCACGGTCTACGTCTTCAGGGCCAAGCGCGCCGACCGGGTCAAGTTGGTGTACTTCGACGGTACCGGCGTGTGCCTGCTGGCGAAGCGTCTGGAGGACGGGAAGTTCTGCTGGCCTGCCATCACCGATGGCGTGGTGAGGTTGTCGGCGGCGCAATTGCAGGCGCTCCTGGAAGGGTTGGATTGGCGGCGCGTGCATGACGCCCGCGAGACGCGCGCGCCGGTCGCGGCAAGTTGATTCCATGGGAGGCTAGAGGCGGTGGCAAAGCATTGGAATGCATGATTGAATCGGACTTGTGAGCAACCCGGCCGAGCCTCAGACCAACGATCCGATCGCGCTTCAGGCGATGCTCGCGGCGAGCGCGCCGAGAACGAGCGGCTGCGCCAGATCATCAAGGAACTGCAGCGCCACCGCTTCGGCCGCAGGGCAGAGAGCCTGCCCGTCGAGCAGCTGCTGCTGGGCCTGGAAGAGGCCGAGCAGGTCGAGGCCAAAGGCTTCGCCGCGGAGGACACCGCCGATACTGCCAAGCGCGAGGCTCGCGCCAGGAAGCGCCGCGCCAACCGTGGGTCACTGCCCGCGCATCTGCCGCGTATCGAGCAGATCATCGACATTCCCGACAAGATCTGCCCGTGCGAGCCGATTCAGGGTCCCAATTGATTGCGGGCCGATTGACATCCGGCATAGTGGTGCGTCAACGGCTGGGGCTCAACTGTACTATGGTAGCGCGTAACGGAGCTGACCTCACAGGCGAGTGAATTCGAGCCATATCCACTGACGACCCATGGGCTGGCGCGGACCGGTGCGTAGTGGCGGCATCTGCCTAACGAATACGGCAAGTGGGCACAGCGTTTTCCGCCGTGATCGGCGTTGGCTTGGCACCCGCGATCGGTCGAAGTTCTCCCAATGGTCGCTAAGCGCCGAGATCTCTTGGACCCGCCGGCCCGTCCTCGCGCCGTCGGGGATCAAAGCTCCGCCTGCTCCGGCGGTCAAGCCAACCTAGGCCTTCGAATTTGAACCGAATCCCGCAGCCCCGACCCTCAAACCGCTCTTGTCGCGGACGCGGTGGTCATGTCTGGCAAGCGGAGCGTGTCGCGGCCCGTTCGCCCTCATCCGGCGAACAATTCCTTGTAACCGGTCGTCACCATCCAGTTCGCCCGATCGAGATGGCTTCGCGCGGCTTTCCGCGCGCGCTCCGGTTCATGCACCGGATCGATGCCGAGGATGATCTGCGCCATCTCCTCATAGCTGGCACCGTCGGCGCCTGCATCCAGGAGCCTCACGTAGGTCGTGAAGTGCTCCTTGTCGTAGGCGGTCAGGCTGTCGGACCAAAGGACTTCGTCTTTAAGGCCTGGTTCAACGTCTGGGTATTTTGTCATGATATCGGGCTCCGGAAGTATGTAATCGGGAGATCGAGAATTTCTTTTCGACAGCCTAACCAAGCGGATGGGCAACATCGTCCCTAAGATGACATCCCGATCATGGTTCGCAAGCGCCCGCTCGAGGCGACATGGGGACCTTCAGGCAATTCAACTCCAGGTTAGGAATGAATCGCAAAAAGCTCAAGACCGTGCGGCTGCACGCGGACTGCTCGGGCATCAATTTCACATTCCAAAAAGAGAGGATGGCGAAACAGAAACCGCCCGCTCGATTTCGAGATCACTGACAAGCTCGGCCTAAAGCCCACGACCGAGACGCGCTTCGCGGCAGGCTGCAACCCTGTGTGAAATGCGCCAAGCACCGCAGTGCGGTCGCCATTAAAGATGTCGAGCGGATTGGGCACGGACTTGCCATAGCGGAGATAGGTCCATCGCGATGGTTGCCCTTCTAGCAACAGCGCGAAGCCTAGTCGAGAATGGCAATATCGACTTCGCATAAGCGGCGTCTTGTGATTTTTCGTGGAATGAGGACCCTGTTTGAGGGGTGATTTTCGTCCAAACGGCGCAAGCGCCGACAACGGCGTTTCCGAGGATGGGTGCGCGACGATGGTGCAGCCCGCGGCAAGGGCCGCGGCCGCCTTTGGGGGTCAGCATCGCCGACGGAAAGTTCCATGGCGTGACGATGCCGACGACGCCGAGTGGCTCGCGCCGCACCATCATCTCGGCCCCGGGCAGATGGCTGGTGACGCTCTCGGCGTTGAGGCGTTTTGCTTCCTCGGCATACCACTCGACGAAGGAGGCGGCATAGTCGATCTCGCCAAGCGACTCCTTTAATGGCTTGCCCTGTTCCAAGGTCATCAGCAGAGCGAGGTCGTCTTTGGCGGCGATGATCAGCTCGAACCATTTTCGCAGGATTTTCGAGCGCTCCTGCGGGAGCAGTGTCCGCCAGGCAAGGAAGGCGCGCGCGGCGGCATCGATCGCTTTTGTCGTCTGGCATGCATCAAGCGCGGCGACGAAGGCGACGGTGGCGCCGCTGGCCGGATCGGAGACTTCGAAGCTTTCGGCGGTGTCGCTCGCCGTCCACTGTCCATCGACATGGGCGAGCTCGCGCAGCAGCCGGCGGTCGAGGAGGCGGTCGAGTGCGTCATGGCGGTTCGTGCGGGCAAAGTGCGTGGACATGGTTGAGGCCTCCGGGTCCGGACTGATGCGGGAAGACTATTCGCCATTGGCAGACAGAGAAGCTGTTTGAATGCCTGCCTGTAGAGAGAGAGACTCTGTATTGTACGCCGCGACAAGGGGATATCTCTATGGTTCGTTATGATTGCGCGGGCAGCAAGTCGGCCAAGGGCAAGACGGTCTCGTCTTTCACTGTCTTGGTGACAACGAAGGTGAAGTAACGGTCGATGCCGATCTCGCGCTCAAGCAAGGTGTCGACCAGCCGCTGATACCCGTCGATGTCGCGTGCCATCACCTTCAGCACATAGTCGACGCCGCCGCCCACCGACCAGCAGGCGACGATCTCGGGAATGTCGCGGATGACGCGTTCGAAGCGGTCGAAATCGGCCTGGCGGTGGTAGGCCAGCGTCACCTCCATCAGCACGGTGGCGACTGGCGCGACGACGCGCATGGCGATCTTGGCGTGATAGCCCGCAACGATGCCGGCCTTTTCCAGCTTGCGCAGCCGCATCCAGCACGGCGTCGGCGACAGCCCGACCTGTTCGGCCAGCGCCAGCTTGGTGATGCGCCCGTCGCGCTGGATGGCGTCGAGGATCTTCAGGTCGATCGGATCGAGTCTTAGGAACGCCATGCTAAAGTATCCATTTGACGCACTTATATCAGTCCAACTTCCAGCCTGTAGCATGCTCCGTCGTCAGCCGATCGCCATATGATCGGCTCCCAGCCCCGTTGTTAAACCCCGTCGCCATTCCTGAGAAAACGCCAGGCCGACACCTACTGTCGTGTTTGTCGAATGCGCGACACATTGGTTTCGGCCTGATGCCTGCTACACACCGGGTCAAGTCACTGGCGTTCTGGGCGGCGATCGTGGCAGTCCCCTTGGCAGTTGTCCTTGGCCTGCTCGGCGTCCGCGCACGCGGGAAAATTGCCGTTCCGAGAGACGGCGTTGGTAAGCCGGTCGCGCCTGAGGACATAGTGGGCGAGTACGCAACGGCTGTCACGCCAGCGCCGACTTTAGCGGTACATCGAAATGCCAAGCCATCGCATGTACCCCGCGGGTTCCTATACATGAAAGCATGATGCACGCCAGGGCGTTCTTAACCCTTCAGTATGTCGGTTATCCAGGGCAAATATTGCCATGCCGGAAAGCGGTGGCCTGCTAGCTCTATTAGAGCTGAACCCATTCGATCGCAGCGCACATGCGACCGGGAAGATGAACGGTAGGGTTCCACAAACTCAAGCCTGGCGTCCAATCTGACTTATGAGCCAAGAGACGAAATGCTGGCTAATTGAGGAGGGCGGACTGTCCTCTGGCAGCACGGCGTAATAGCAATTTTCCGTTTCCATCGGCAGGTCGAGAACGACCTGAAGTTCGCCGGATTTCAATTCCTGCTCGATCAGGTAACGTGGAAGCAGCGCATAACCCATGCCGGCAACCGCCGCTTTGATGATCATCGAGAATTGATCGAAGCGGTGCCCTCTGTAGGCGGTCTCGCCGGGTAGCCCGGCCAACTCCAGCCATTGCGACCAGAGCCTCGGGCGCGTTGCCAGATGCAGCAGGGGCTCGTTGAGAAAACCGGCCGGCGTCAGGTTAGGTCCTGACGCCAGCAGCGCACCGCCGGCCACCGGCAGGATCGACTCGCTGCAGAGATAGGTGCAGGTGGCGCGCGCCCAAACCGGCTGTCCGTAGTGGATGGCGAGTTCGAAATTCTCTTCCTCGAAGTCGAAAGGCGCCGAGCGCGAACCGACATTGAGGACCACGCCCGGGTGCTGGCGCAGGAAATCAGGCAAGCGAGGACTGAGCCAGCGGCTGCCGAATGTCGGCAAGGTGGCGATGCTCAGGCTCGATCTGGCGTCGGCGCATGACATTGCGCGCAGCATCGTCTCTTCTGCTTGCTGCAGGAGCTTCCGCGCTTCCGGCAGGAAGCGCCGCCCATTGTCGGAAAGCACCACGCGCTGCCGGATGCGTTCGAACAGCAGCGCGCCGAGATAGACTTCCAGATCCTTGACCTGACGGCTGACGGCGCTCTGGGTAAGGTTGAGCTCCCTGCCGGCACGCGTGAAGCTCGCGTGTCTTGCCGCGCATTCGAACGCCTGGATTGCAACCAGGTCTGGCATCAACTTTCTGCTCAACATCATGCGTATCTCGCATCAACCTAGTCGACATCGTCGTAATCCTTGCCGGAGGAATTCCTATATCACTCTGTTCCGGAATGATCTCATGTTTTCTCAAAAGTGAGACCCACCGTGCAAAATGCTGCTTTCGTTGCATCCGATGACATTCGTTCTGCCTTTTCGGCGGCGATGTCAGCCATGTACCGGGCCGAGGTTCCCACCTACGGCACGCTGATTGAACTGGTCGCCGAGGTGAATGCCGGAGTGCTGGATGCCATGCCAGTACTACGCCAGTGGCTCGATGCGACGGATTCGCTCGACCGCATCTCGGAAGAGCGGCACGGCGCGATCCGCCTGGGAACGCCGGCCGAACTCTCGATGATGCGGCGCGTGTTCGCGGTGATGGGCATGCATCCAGTCGGTTATTACGACCTCAGCACGGCCGGCGTGCCGGTCCATTCGACGGCGTTTCGTCCGGTTGGTGCCGAAGCGCTAAGCCGCAATCCTTTTCGCGTCTTCACCTCGTTGCTCAGAATTGATCTGATCGGCGACGAGGCTCTACGGGTGGAAGTGGAGACTATTCTTGCCGCACGTCGGATTTTCACGGACAGCGCCGCCGAACTCACCGAAAAGGCTGAGAAACAGGGCGGTCTGTATCGAGCGGATGCGGATCGTTTCGTCGCCGAAATCCTCGAGACCTTTCGCTGGCACGATCAGGCTTGCGTCAGCGTTGACATGTATCAGAGGCTGCATCGTCAGCATCGGCTTGTCGCCGACGTGGTCTCCTTCAAGGGCCCGCACATCAACCATCTGACGCCGCGCACGCTCGATATCGATGCGGTGCAGGCGGGAATGCCGGCGCGCGGCATCGAACCCAAGGCGGTCGTTGAAGGCCCGCCCACCCGCCAATGCCCGATCTTGCTCAGGCAGACATCGTTCAAGGCGTTGGACGAGCCGGTCTCGTTCAAATCAGATGATGGCGCCTGGACGACCGGCTCGCACACGGCGCGCTTCGGCGAGATCGAGCAGCGCGGTGTGGCGCTGACCCCCAAGGGTCGGGCGCTCTACGACAGCTTGCTCGACGCCACCCGCAAGATTGTCAGGCCGACGGCGGACGGATCGAATGCCGCTGACTATGTCGAGGCGTTGTCGCAGACATTCCGGTCGTTTCCCGACACATGGGATGGCATCCGCGCCGACGGCCTTGGCTATTTTACCTATTCGCTGACCGAGCGAGGGCGTCAGGTCGGCAGTGCCTATGCCGACGATATCGATCTGCTGGTGGCGGAAGGTTTTGTCCGTTTCGATCCGATCGTCTACGAGGATTTCCTCCCCGTAAGTGCCGCCGGCATCTTCCAGTCCAATTTGGGCGACGAGGCGGCTGAGGATTTCGTCGCCAGTCCCAATCAGCGGCGCTTCGAAGCCGCCCTTGGCGCCAGCGTCCTCGACGAATTCGAGCACTATGCAGCCATCGAGCAGGCGTCAATCGACGACTGCCGACGCGCTCTGCGCGCTTTTCAGGCAGCGGAGTAGACAGTCGACATGATCGGCGAGCGGCACAAGACAGCTTTGGTCGAAATCCTCGGCGCGGACGGGGTTGTCCAGGATTGCGCCAGCTTGGCCGCCTATGAGAATGGCGCGCGCTATGACCGGGGTAGCGCCGCATTGGTGCTGCGCCCTCGCGGCACGGCGGAGATATCCGCTTGCGTCGCCTACTGCGTTCGCGAGCATATCGCGCTCATCCCGCAGTCGGGCAACACCGGCTTGGTTTCCGGCTCAACGCCGGATACCAGTGGAGCGCAGGTCGTGCTCAGCCTCGACCGGATGACAGCGATTTTCGATCTTGATATCGACAACCGCTCGATCCGCGTCGACGCTGGAACCAGACTGTCGGACATCAACGAACGGCTCGCGCCTGGCGGCCTCTTCTTCCCGATCGACCTGGGCGCCGATCCGCGCGTGGGCGGCATGCTGGCAACCAACACCGGCGGCTCGCGGTTTCTGAAATATGGCGACGTGCGCCGCAATACGCTGGGCGTGAAGGTCGTCCTTGCGGACGAGGCTGGCACCGTGGTCGATCTGCTGTCGGGGCTGCGCAAGAACAATACGGGCGTCGACTGGAAGCAGCTTTTTATCGGAACATCCGGCACGTTCGGCATTGTCACCGAATGCGTGCTCAATCTGGAGCGTCTGCCGACCCAGGTTTCAACAGCCTATCTGGTGCCGCGGACAGGCACTGCCGTCATGCCCTTGCTGCGAGCGATAGAAGAACGTCTGGGATCATACCTGTCGGCCTTCGAAGGCATGTCGGGGAAGGCGATCGCTGCAGCGATCGCCCACGTTCCGTCGCTGCGCAATCCGTTCGAGAATCGCGGCATTCCCGGCTATGTCATCCTGGCCGAAATTTCCCGTAGTTGGGGCCCGCGCGAGGGCGAGCAGTCGCTCGATGCCGTGCTGGAGGCGGTGCTGGCCGAGATCTGGGAAGCGGACGGCGCGCCGCTCGCCGATGCCTTTGTCGGCCCCGCGAACGAGATGTGGGCGCTGCGCCACGCTTTGTCGGAGGGCGTCAAGCATGCGGGCCGTCTCGTGGCCTTCGACCTGTCGTTCCGCAGGGCCGACGTGCTGGCGTTCTGCGACTGGATGAAGGTCGAGTTGCCCCGTCATTTTGCCAATGTCGCAATTTTCGATTTTGGCCATGTCGGCGACGGCGGCGTGCATTTCAATCTGGTGGTCGACGAAGCTCGGGCCGGTGCCGTCGATGGCGACTTCGAACGGCGCCTGCGCGACTGGGTCTATTCGATCGCCGTCGACCGGTTTGGCGGGAGCTTCAGCGCCGAGCACGGCGTCGGCCGCACGAACCAAGCCTACTACGATCTCTACACGC
Source organism: Mesorhizobium sp. M1004 (assembly GCF_040318795.1). Classification (NCBI taxonomy): domain Bacteria; kingdom Pseudomonadati; phylum Pseudomonadota; class Alphaproteobacteria; order Hyphomicrobiales; family Phyllobacteriaceae; genus Mesorhizobium; species Mesorhizobium sp. M1004. The sequence continues at coordinate 38,351 of NZ_JAMYNB010000012.1, read as the reverse complement.
AGAAAAAGCACAAGGACCTTGCCGCTGGCCTGAAGCAACTGACGTCGCCAGGGCGCCTTGGTTCGGTGTGTTTCGGATAAATCAAAACAGGAGTTTGTCGGATGAACATTGCCCATAAATCGATCGATGTAGGCAAGGAAACGGCCGCACTTCTTGCGAAGCTTGGTGTTCCGGGGGATGCGCTTACGGGCGGCGACCTGATCGTGAAGAGCCCGGTGACGGGTGAGCAGATCGCGGCGCTGAAGATGATCTCGCCGGCCGATGCGGCCAAGGTGATCGATGCCGCGCACAAGGCGTTCCAGTCGTGGCGGCTGGTGCCGGGCCCCAAGCGCGGCGAACTGGTGCGGCTGCTCGGCGAGGAATTGCGCGCCCACAAGACCGAGCTTGGCCGGTTGGTATCCATCGAGGTGGGGAAAATCCCGTCCGAAGGGCTCGGCGAAGTGCAGGAGATGATCGACATCTGCGATTTCGCCGTCGGCCTCTCCCGGCAATTGTACGGCCTGACCATCGCCACCGAGCGTCCCGGACATCGCATGATGGAAACCTGGCATCCGCTTGGCGTCGTCGGCGTCATCTCGGCCTTCAACTTCCCGGTCGCGGTGTGGTCGTGGAACGCAGCGCTTGCGCTGGTCTGCGGCGATGCGGTGGTGTGGAAACCATCGGAGAAGACACCACTGACGGCGCTGGCCTGCGAGGCCATCTTCAAGCGGGCGGTCAAGCGCTTTGGTTCGGATGCGCCGGAGGGTCTGGCGCCGGTGCTGATCGGCGACCGCGCGGTCGGCGAGATCCTGGTCGATCATCCGAAGGTGCCGCTGGTCTCTGCCACCGGCTCGACGCGCATGGGCCGCGATGTCGGCCCGCGTCTGGCCAAGCGCTTTGCCCGCGCCGTTCTCGAGCTTGGCGGCAACAATGCCGGCATTGTCTGCCCGAGTGCCGATCTCGACATGGCGCTGCGCGCCATCGCCTTTGGCGCCATGGGCACGGCCGGCCAGCGCTGCACGACACTGCGCCGCCTGTTCGTCAATGACAGCGTCTATGATGCTTTGCTGCCGCGCCTGAAGAAGGCCTATGAGAGCGTCTCTGTCGGCAACCCGCTGGAGACATCCTCGCTGGTCGGGCCGCTGATCGACAAGGCGGCCTATGACGCCATGCAGAAGGCGCTGAAGGAAGCCGCAGCTCACGGCGGCAAGGTGACCGGTGGCAGCCGGGTCGAGAACGGCCATGCGGAAGCCTATTACGTGCATCCGGCCTTGGTCGAAATGCCCCGGCAAGTCTCGCCGGTGACGGAGGAGACCTTCGCGCCGATCCTCTATGTGATGAAGTATACCGACTTCGACGCGGTGCTCGACGAGCACAATGCGGTGGGCGCCGGGTTGTCGTCGTCGATCTTCACGCGCGACCTGCAGGAATCGGAGCGCTTCCTCAGTGTCGAGGGTTCGGACTGCGGCATTGCCAATGTCAACATCGGCACTTCGGGCGCCGAGATCGGCGGGGCGTTCGGCGGCGAGAAAGAAACCGGCGGCGGCCGCGAGAGCGGCTCCGATGCGTGGAGGGCCTATATGCGCCGCGCCACCAACACGATCAACTACTCCAAGGCGCTGCCGCTCGCCCAAGGCGTCTCCTTCGATATCGAGTGAGGATCAGGCAATGAACGTCAGCACACGGATCGACGAGGCCGGCTTCGTGCCGGCATCGCGAATATCTTCCATCGGGGTTTCGCAGATCCTGAAGATCGGCGCCCGCGCCCAGGCGATGAAGCGCGCCGGCGCACCGGTGATCATCCTGGGGGCGGGCGAGCCGGATTTCGACACGCCCGACAACGTGAAGCAGGCAGCCTGCCGTGCCATCGAGCGCGGCGACACCAAATACACGGCGCTCGATGGCACACCTGAGCTCAAGCAGGCCATCCGGCAAAAATTCCAGCGTGAGAACGGCCTCGATTATGCCGCTGACGAAATCACGGTGGCGACCGGCGCCAAGCAGGTTCTGTTCAATGCGATGATGGCGACGCTGGATGCGGGAGACGAGGTCATCATCCCGACGCCGGCATGGACGTCCTATCTGGACATCGTCGCCATCGCCGAGGGAAAGTCGGTCTGCGTCCCGTGCAGCGCGCAAGCCGGCTTCAAGCTGAACGCGAACCAGCTCGAGGCGGCGATCACGCCAAGAACGAAATGGCTGATCCTGAACTCGCCTTCCAACCCGTCGGGCGCGGCCTACAGCGAGGCCGACTATCGGCCGCTGATCGAGGTTCTGCTGCGCCATCCGAATGTCCGCTTGCTGGTCGACGACATGTACGAGCACATCGTCTATGACGATTTTCGTTTCGCCACGCCTGTCGCGCTGGAGCCGCGCCTGAAGGCGCGGACGCTGACCGTCAACGGCGTTTCGAAGGCCTACGCCATGACCGGCTGGCGGATCGGCTATGCCTGCGGCTCGCGCGAATTGATCAAGGCGATGGCGGTGGTGCAGAGCCAGTCGACCTCTTGCCCGTCATCGGTCAGCCAGGCGGCAGCGGTCGAAGCTCTGTCCGGTCCGCAGGATTTCCTGAAGGCCAGAACGGAAAGTTTCCGGGAGCGCCGCGATCTCGTCGTCACCGGGCTGAACGCCATCGAAGGAATCGACTGCCGCGTGCCGGAAGGTGCCTTCTACACCTTTGCCGGTTGCGCCGGCCTGATCGGCAAGATGACGCCTGCCGGCAAGCCGATCGAAACCGATACCGACTTTTGCGACCATCTGCTCGAAGACGCTCATGTCGCGGTCGTGCCGGGCGCGGCTTTCGGCCTGTCGCCGTTCTTCCGTATTTCCTACGCGACATCCGAAGCGGAGCTGAGGGAAGCGATCCGGCGCATTTCCGCAGCTTGCGCCTGCCTTGGGGGACGAGCCGACCAATGCTGAACAACCCCCGTTCCCATGGCCTATGGGAAGCGACCGCACCACAGGCGCCGGCAACGGCGGCACTTGACGGCGAGGTATCGGCCGACATGGTTGTCGTCGGTGGCGGCTATACGGGGATGTCGTGCGCCCTTCATCTGGCCGAGGCGGGCCGCCGGGTGGTGTTGCTGGAAAGCCGTGAGATCGGCTTTGGCGGCGCCGGCCGCAATGTCGGGCTGATCAATGCCGGCTTGTGGCTGATGCCGGACGATCTGATCACCGCGCTTGGCCCTGTCCATGGCGAACGGCTGCTGGGGCTGCTCGGCGATGGCCCGGCATTGGTGATGGATATCATCGACAGGCATGGCGACTGCGAGCTGGAGCGAAATGGTACGCTTCACTGCGCTGTCGGTCCCGCAGGGCTGAAAGAGATCAAGGAGCGCGAGGCGCAGTGGCAAAGGCGCGGGGCGCCGGTGCGTGTTCTCGATGCCGAGCAAACGAAAGTAAGGCTGGGCACGCCGGCCTATTGCGGCGCCTTGCTCGATGAGCGCGCCGGCACGCTGCAGCCGCTCGCCTATGCGCGCGGCCTTGCCCAAGCCTGTCTCCGAGCCGGCGTGACGATACATACATCCAGTCCTGTCGTCGCCGCCGACCGGAAAGGTGATGGGTGGACTGTCCGCACCGCCGGCGGCGCCGTCGATGCCGAGTGGATAGTGGTCGCCACGGACGCGTATGGCACTGGGCCGTGGCGAAGCACGCGTGCCGAGCAGGTGCATCTGCCATACTTCAATCTGGCAACGCAGCCGCTCGGCGCCGATCTGTTGCGAACCGTCCTGCCCGGACGCGAGGGCGCTTGGGACACCAGGACAATCCTGTCTTCTTTCAGGCTGGACAGGTCGGGACGGCTGGTCTTCGGCAGTGTCGGTGCGTTGCGTAACACCGGGACGGCCATCCACAAGGCGTGGGCCAGACGGGCACTGACGAAGCTCTATCCGCAGCTTGGCAATATTGCCTTCGACCATGAGTGGTACGGACAGATCGGCATGACGTCGGATGCGCTGCCGCGCTTCCACAGATTTGGCAGGAATGTTGTCGGCTTCAGCGGCTACAATGGTCGCGGCATCTCGCCAGGCACGGTCTTCGGCCGTGAGCTCGCCTTGCTGATCCTTGGCGAACAAAACGAGGCGCAGCTGCCGTTGCCGCCATCGGCCCTGGTCGAAATCCCATTCATGCCCGCTCGGGAAGCTTGGTATGAGATAGGCGCACAGATCGCGCAGCTGGCGTCAGCGCGCTTGTAAGCACCGAAGCCGCTCCCAAATCGGCTACACGAGCGACTATGCCGGCGGTCCAGAAGAACCGCAGCTTTAAAGCGCCAGGCAAATGGGCGGCAAGAGCCTCGTCGTGCCCTCCAGCCTTGGAATCACTATTCGGAATCATTGCAATACGCAGTGCATAACATCCCGGCCGGCTCCTACCGCGAGCATCGACGGATTGCTGAACCTTCTTCGGTTCATCAGCAACGATTTGCGGGCTTCGCTCCTCTCCCTAGTCTCTCATGTTGCCTGTCAAGGCTGAAGGCGAGAGGGAACAACTGCTTAGAGTGTGCAAAGCAGTCAGATTGGCTGGAGCTGCACAGGGCCGGGGGTGGAGCTCAGAGACGATCAGTTGATCTGACTTTCGTCCGCGGGTTGGATACCGCCTTCCGTGTCTTCGTCTCGGGGCAGTCGGACCGGCCTCGAAGCAGACGTGCAGCCGGTCGTACCTTTTTCCCAGCTTCTTGATCGTCCGCTTTAACCGGACAATTCCCCACCTCCCGAGGAACCCGACTCGCCCGTACGTCCGCCCTCGGCGATCCCCATCGCATGCTTCTTCTTGGCTACATCAACGCGACTAATGCTTCGCTAAACTCTCCCATGGCTCGACTTCCTTGCGTGAGGATCGGCTCGGCCTATCCGAGCAACCTTTCGTCTCTTATTCGCACGAAAGGGCGGGCCGCCAGGAAGCTTGGCATAAACGTGGGTTGTGCAACAATCAGGATTTTTGCGGTTTACCGCTGTCTTGGATGTTTCTAATCGTGTGGGCAGTTGAGAGCAGGTAATACTCATGTCAAGAAGCCTGACGCCAAAAGTTCATGCAGGGAGGCCTCTAAGGGCGCCTTGTCGCAGAATGGCGACCTTTGGATGAACATCCCTTTTTCGCCTAACGCTAACTTAGGTGCGGTTGGCTGGGACAGCCGAGAGCAAGCCATCCGTACCCTTAACGACCCGGCCCTTTATCGGATTGTCGTACTGCTCGTACCCGGCTTTTCGCAATTATCACTTTCATCCTTCATTGACCCGCTCAGAGCCGCTAACTCTGTCTCGGAGCGCACCCTCTTTAGTTGGGCAGTTTCGAGCACGGACGGAGGGCTCGTTGAATCCGCAAGTGGCATTTCTGTGCTAGCTCACAGGACGTTTGCTAGTGTGGCGACCGACCTCCGTAGTGGCGACAGGCCAGCCATGATTCTGGTTTGCGCCGGCGATACTGTCGAAGGCCAAGCGTCGGTATCGCTTGTAAAGCTCCTTCGCCTAAGCAGACGGCACCGAATTCCGATCGCGGCGCTCGGGACTGCTACTTGGCTGCTAGCCGAGAATGGCATTCTTGACGACGACACTGCCTGCACAATCCACTGGGAAAAGCTGACCGCACTTTGCGAGACTTTTGGTCGCCTTCAAGTCACCGACAGTCTCTTTGTTCGAGATGGGGACGTGGTGACCTGTGCAGGTGAACTCGCGTCATTTGATCTGGCGATGGAGCTGATTTCCTATCGCTGCGGCGTAGACAGCGCATCAGCCGTTTGCAGACAAACGACTGCTGGCCAGTGGCGAGTAGGTTCCGACAGGCAATGGTCGACCGGCGCTCAGTATGCCAGTCTAAGTAAGAAGGTCGCCGAAGTCATCCGCCTGATGGAGCAGCACGTCGAAGACACACTTTCCCTCCACGATATTGCAAAGTGCGTCGGACTTTCGCGCCGTCAGATCGAAAGGCTGTTTGAACGCTACGTTTCCTGCTCGCCAATGCGGTATTACGCGCGACTGAGGCTTGAGAGGGCTAAACGCCTGATCGAGCAAACGAACATGCCATTTCTGGAGATAGCAGTCGCCTGTGGCTTCGTTTCGTCGTCGCATTTCTCGAAGTGCTTTCGCGAAATTTTCGGCAAAACACCCAGTGATTGGCGAAGCTGACAGTCATCTCCACAGTTTCCGAGCGAGCGGCACCTCTCGCGGCCGGTCTTTTAAGAGGGTTGACCGAGCCTGATCTGCGGATTGACGCCGTACTACGTCGGCCAATCCAGCTTATCTGGGGGCTCTTGCCCGATCGGCCGAGGCCGTAAGACCCATTGCAACATCGCTGTAGAAAGCGCTCCAGCTTCCGTCAAAGTTCGACCTCGACGGCACATGGGTCAATGAACCATTCACTGCATTAAGGCACCCACGTTATGAACGCCAAACATAGGGCTACCTCGTGTAAACCGCGAAGATAGCAACAGAGCCAGCAGGAAGATCAATCCTCGCCAAGCGGCTTACAGCCAGTCGCTCGACAAGCAATCATGTCGCTCGACTGAGGCACCGTCTCTAACCAGTCCCTGCAGCGCTCGCCATGATAGCCGAGATGCTGCCGGCCGAGAGTTGAAGCGCCGCCAACGGTCCACTCCGCGGCCGATTACGATCGATGCGACCCGCGGGCGCGGGCAGCCATATGCGCGTTGCGCAGAACGAGATCCTCGACACAGATGACTTCACCGAAAACCCAATTGCTAGCAGCCGAGCCGAAGCAATGCCCCGACTTGAGCCCAGACCATATCGGCTTAGCTCCCCTGCCCTCTCGGCGCACTCAGTTGCGCGGCATGCAGTAGACTCCCTCCGATTCCATTAGTACCGCGCCACCCTTCAACTCGCTCAGTGCGCCGACCCACGCTTCCGAATAAGTGCGGCTGGCATCAACGGCCGTCAGCCAAAGAACGCGATTGTCGGCCAGTTCGACTTTAACTTCCTGCTGCAAAGGGCTTGCCTGCACGGTCTGTTTATAGTGGCGCTTGATCCTGACATTGCCAGCTGTGAACTCGGCCTCGTTGCTGCCGTAGTTCAGCACAAATCCAGTGTGGTCCTCAGCCACCGAGCAACTGCCATCACGCTCACACGCGATCTTGGCAACGGTCTTGCAGTCCCATTTCAATGAAGCCGGCCACATAGGATTGTCCACGCTTGGTCGCGGCTTGTCGCCCTGACCAGCCGCCGCCAACACCGCGCCTGTGTTCATAATCACAGTGGACAGGAGAAGCGCCTTGAACACTACAAAACTCCCTGAAATTGTGGCCCTAGTGCCTCGTCCTGCGTGATCGCCGGCTCATGGCATGTTGAGATTGAACCAGCTTTTCTGGCGCACGCCGTTCGCGTCATCATACTCGATGAACCAGGGCTTTCCGCGCATCGGTCGAGGGATGGTGTAGTAGGTGGGGCCATTACCGATGGAATGCCCTCGATCGTTCCCCGCGGTCTGGATTTTTGCCGTCACCACCTTACCGTCGATTTCGATTTGGACCTGTCGTGATCCTTCCCCACGATTCCAGCCGAGGCCGCCGTTTTTGACAACGACCGGCAACGAGAGCCTGCCGGCCGCAATGCGGCAGATGTTTCGTTCTTGACCTAAGCCCGGCCGATCTGATTCGGAGCTGCCAACTGCTTGCCAGCCAGACGGACAATCCTCATACTTCTCAAATCTCGCCGCGCTGGAGTTGGCTCGCGGACAGGTCGGCCAATCAAAACCCGGGGCTTCCATCGCCGCAATCAACTTGTAAATTGGCGGGTGGCACGAGGGGGTGCCTTGCCAGTCGCCGGAAAGACATAGGAGGACCTGACAGCCCCATTCCGACGCGTTTGATTGGGATGGAAGAGCTGCGGCGCCCGCGATGGCGACGGCACCCACCAGTAGGAATTTGAGTATGGTCATAGCCTTCTCCTCGCTGCAGATTTGACAGTTTACTATGGATGATCCGGGCGGAAAAGGACAGTTCGAAAAGGCAGGTTTGTGCGACTACATCGATTTATGAAACGAGACGATGGAGGCGTGGTCAACAACCCGTTGCGCGCCAACATTGCCCTGACGCTTGAGCGGGAGAGAGCCAGACGCGGCCTATCCCATATGCACATGGCCGAACTGTTTCGGACCCCCGATGGCGAAAAACTGGCCTATCGAACCTACATTCAGACTGTGCGTCAGAAAAATAACGTCACATTGACGACGCTGCAGATCATGGCAAACGGCTTGCAAGTATCTGTTGCGGGACTGCTCGCCGGCGGTAAAAAAGTTCCGGAATGGGTGCATGGGTTGGACGACAATGCGATCCGCAAGCGGCTGGCGCACATCATCGATTTTGAGCGACAACGACGTACTTTGCACCGCTATGAGATGGCCGAACTCATCGGTGTGGCGGAGGCGACATTCACGAAACTGGAGCGCGCGAGCGGCAACATCAGCGTGGACACGATTGCCGCGATCGCCAAGGCGTTGAAACTCGATCCAGCGACCTTCCTCTTTTCCGAAAAGATCCCGCCTGGCAGAGCCGACACCTCGCCGCCCCACGAGTGTTCCTAAAGGGCCTATAGTTCGCTCCAGCCGGCGCCGCTCCTACGCCCCTGCCGGCCAGGCCCGACGGCCGACTAGCGCCCCCCGCCGCGCTGTCGGGCCGCTGCCGTCATCGTGTTAGCCTGTTGCAGCGACGGGGATGATAAGGGGACTTTGGCATGGATGACTGTGCCACCTGCGGGAATGCTGCTGATGAAGTGCTTTCCCTTGAGGATCGAAACCATATGAGAACAAGCCGTCAACCTAGCCCGCTGCGATTGCCGGCGCGAGTAGAGAAGAAGGGTGTCGTGGCCTTTTCGACAATTGCCGGTGTCATGCCTGTGCCTTTATCGGCCACTTCCAAGGGTCGGTTCCGGTAGGGGGGCGACCCCCTAAATTCATCACTTTCGTGTCGTGATGCCTACCAGGGAATCTGCGAATGAACTCACCGGCCAAAGCAAAACTCATGCTCGCCGGGCCGACTTGTCAGCACGCGACACAAACCGCTTCAAGCTCAAACCGGCCAATAAAATGTAAGGCGGCATGGCGAGCGAATAGTGACCACAGTTTAACTTCAAAATATTTGGCCTAGCTCCGGCGTCGTTCAGCCTGTGCATGAACCTCTCGGATAGCTCTGGCAACACCACTTTGTCTCTCTTAGCCAACACAACATGAAGATCGAGATCAGGCCGTGCCAAACTATGCACGTAATTCTCCAAGTTAAGTGGACCCCAGGCCCTTCTGAGATCGGTCAGCTCAATCTCAGGCTCAAGGCTATCACGTATCAATCGTGTCGCGCGACCCGTCCAAACCATATCCGCTAGACTCCCCGCCGTCAGAAACAACGAGGCTTTTGACACAGCCGAGTCGTGCGCCGCGACCACGCCCGCAACCCAGGAGCCTAAGCTCATACCGAGAACCGAGATCTCTCGATAGCCTTCGATCTTCAACCAACGTATGAGTTTTCGCCCATCCAACACTGCCTGCCTTACAGATTGGATCGTTCGACCGAGATTAGGGCTAAGCATATAGTCGGCGTGCACGGAGCCGGGACGGCTGCGTTCGAAGTGATAAGGCATAGCAATCTCGACAACCGTGATGCCAAGCTGCGAGAAAAAGTTGGCAATCTGACGATTCCGGGAGCTTGCATTCCAATGGTGAAAAATCACCATGGCCTGGTCGAACGACCCGCTTCCTGTGATTTTCGCCGAGACGACATTGTTCTGTTCGATATCAGTAGAAATGTCCGATGGGAATTTTAGCCACCCATCTAGCCTTTCAAACCCCTGATTACTCACATTCGGGTCATCGAAAAAGGCTGGATCAGCCACGGCTTGGTCCGCAAGGGCACAGAATTCGTCGATACTTGTTGTTTTCTTCGCACCTGGAAAGGCGCGTTCCGCGTCAAGGGCGAAATCCGTTGGTTTCTTCCCTTCCTCACCGCGTCGCGCCCGCCGCTCATCCCAATGATCAAGCCAACTATGATACACTCTGATCGTTTCCTAACTTACTCGCTTGCCATCGCCCCAACCCTGGATCAAACAGGCCGTATATCGCGAACAGTACTCCAACGGCCAGAAGGATCGAAAAGCCAGCAAATGCATCGATCAGCAAGTAGCCAGCCACGAGTAACGCTACGATCGCTGACATCCTCCACAAAGACATACAAAACCGACGTTCGACACCTAAACGGATAGAGCCGTACAGAAATACAACACAGGTCGAAATAGCGATAAGAAGGCTACTGAAATGGGTCGGCCTACGGTAGTTGATCCCGACGCTCACATCATTGCGCCCATAAAAGGCTGAAGACATATCGCCGACCAACCAAGCCACAATATTCTCTCCACGCGATGTCAGGTAAGCACTCTGGAGCTTCATGACTATGGCGATCAGAAGCCCCAAAACAGTACACCGAAAAATCGCACGCATAACCCTGAGGCTGGCTTCATGGAGCTCGTGTTGATAATCCACCTCCAGCCGATCATTCGCTGCTTCTCCAATTCTCCGAAGATCATGGATCACCGTATAAAGCAAAATCAGGCCTACGAAGAATAGATAAAAACAGAGGCACATGTATAGGTAAGCGAGCCCCGTGAAAACGACCGCTTCCGGCACTGATATAACCTCAGGGCGCACAATCGCTAGTGAGCCCCAATCCGTCGCATAGTTGCCACCACCTTTGAGCAACGGGATTAAAGACACGCCGATCCACTGAAAAAGACCGGCGAACACCACACAAATCAAAAAAACCGCCCAATATGAATACGAAGAAGCTTGTACGCTGCGCGCCCAGGCTTCGTCGCTTTCCATCTTGTCGCCCTGCGCTACAAGCTTTGGGCGGCCTTCATCTTTCCAAAAGGTCACCAGCTCGGTCACGAAGGCAAAAAACAGTGGCAAAAATACCATGAAAACGAATGTCCAATTCGCTGTCCAAAGAAACCCAACCTGCTTGACGACGCCATCCGCCCTGCCATATGTCACGCTGTGAATCCCCGTAAGATAGGATAAAAACCCAAGAGCGGTGACACCGGCAAACACCGACGCCGGTAAGTTCAGGGGAGATCCGCGACTAAAAAACGCCTCGGATTTCCTCGCCAAACTAAAACGCGGGCTCGGCCCCTTGGCGTCAGTATCCCGCGTCAGCTCTGCCGGGCAGATCTCGTAATCGAAGGTCGCCGTCAGTGCCGTTTCAGGAATCTCCTGGGCAACGCTGCTTCCGGCTCTATTCCGTTTTCGTCTCTTGGCCGATAGCCGCGATTGCGCCGCACTAAGCTCCATCTGCCATTCGCTAGTTGCGACCGGATCATCGCATCCAAAAATCCTCGCCAGCCAACGAATGTTGGCAGTGCTAATTCCCTTCTCGTTCTCTTGGAACCATAGCTGCACAGTTCGCAGATCGACCCCAAACTGGTTGGAATCAATCTGTGAAATCGCCTCTGCAAGGAGCTCGGGCGTCCATGGGCCTGCAGGAAACCCGTCTTCGCCCAACAGTCGACCCGCACCCGCTGCCGCTAGTCGTTTGAATAATTCTTTGAAATCACTCCCGTCTCTTGGCGGAGGGAGAAATAACTTTCCGTTCCTAAACAACAAGTTACAGGCTCTAGTTTCGTTCCGTTTCGCTAGGCTTCGTATCCTATCGTGCCTTCGTCCTCAATCAACGTTTTTATCAACTCGATTTTGGCTGGCACGGGAGAAGATCGAATGACGGGTGACCCGCTGGAGACGCTGAACACGGTTGTTGCGTGGGAGATGCCTCGCAAACCGACGGCCAAGGCACTGAACTGCCCCGATCGGCCGCAGGGCGCGCTTCATCAGCCGCGTGCATCGCAAGAAGCCAAGAGGCAGGTCGATGCCGAAGAACATCGAGCACGGCAACCGACATGTTTCGGAACCCGTGCCCTTGTCGAGCTATCCTTTCGCCGAACAGAAGGGCCGCATGGGACTGTTCATCCGCACCATCGGCCGGTCGCGCCCGCGGCAGGTCAAAATCGGCGTGGGCAATTTCGCTTACAATCTGAAACGTTTTGTCTGGTGGCAGGGGCGGAGTGTGACCGCATGAGCGAAAAGTAGGGAAGCCAGGGCTTCGGGAGCCTGAGAAGCAGAGGGATGAACCCATCCCTATTTTTCTCGCCTCCCCAGGTATCATTTACGAATTGTCATGCGCATGGAGCCGGTCGATGCCCATTCAAGTGGTCTGTAACAACGGAGTGATGGAAGAGGGCGATGGGGTCGCGAATCTGCTCGCGGCGCATCGTCAAGCAGTCGCCATGGTTGAACGTCTCGGCAAGCGATGGACGAGGGCCGAAGGGCCGGACGCGACCCTGATCGGCCGGCGGTTGGATTCGGTCATGGCGGAAGAGGCTATCGCGCGTCGGCGCGCGGCCGCTGCGCCGGTGGCCGATGTCGTTGAGATGAAAATGAAGGCAACTTATTTCCGGCGGTTGTTGGGGAACGAATGGTGCGAGGTTGATGTCGACGATTTTCGCGCGTTGCTCGGTTCTTTCGCGAAACTGCAGTCCTAGGAGAAGAGCGCTGAAATCCATGAGGCCACGGTATTCCAGGCCGCATAGAGTCCTGCCGGCACCAAGATGATCGCGATGAGAGCGATAGCATCGCCGATGGCGCCTTCAGTGCGTCCTTCCACGGGATAGTAATATTTATGCGCATCATCGTCGTGCTTCATTGTTGTATCTCCGATCGCTTGTTTAGCAGCAGCTGCACAGGGTGCTGAAACGTCGCGCCCCACAAACCCGCACGTTTCATCTTAGCGTTGATTTCCGCGACGAGGTAGTTCTCATTGACGGCTTTGCCCTTTGCTGTCGTTGCGGCAAACGCGTATCCGGTCGCTATGAGCGCTGTGCCGACGTCGATTGTTTCGCCATTCAGCTGCGCACCGCACACGACAAAAACCGCCTTATCCAGGGCGTAGCCGATTGGCTGGCATGTAACCGCCGCGCTATCGAACAGCGCAGCAAGGTGCGCCAGCGAGGTGTTCCCGCAATCGATTTTGTTCCCATTTGGCTCTTCAGCTGATGTGCCTCGAAGACATGACTGGACGCCATAGAGGCGGAAAAGGTGATCTCCGTCACGCCAGGTATCTCCGGTCAGCAGTTGAGCCGATTTCGATACCGCGAAGGGCGTTGGCACGGCAGACTCGGATGCATCCTGCGCCTGCGCCGATGCGCATACCGAGAATGCGGCCAGCACTGCAAAGCTCGCCTGTTTCATTCCTGGAACTGTCCACCGAGGTCGGCGGAATGCTCGAGATCGGGGCGCAGCGACTTGCCGTCCTTGTTGCGTCCGATCGCTGCCATGTCGAAAAAAACCATTTCGTCATCGTCGTAGGCGACGTTGTACGGGTCGTTTGCGTTGCCCGCACCCACGAGAGAGAAACACGACACGGCGTCGGGTTCACCCTTCTTGCTTTGCAGCACAAGCGTTTTGCAAAGCACGACAGATGCACGATCGTTGTAGATTGACTCTTCATAGTCCTGCGCGGCTTTCGTGCAGTCCCATTGCTGCGCCTTGTAGGTAATCTTTGGTTTTGGACAGGCTGCAAGGCCGCGCAGTCGATAAGCCATGCCGTTGATGACGCGCTCGGTCGCCGAGGGCACCTTGACCGGCGAGACAAGGGTCGCCGCATCGCGCTGAAAGAGCGCGCCTTTCGCATCGTAGCGCTCATAGACGAACACTTTCTCTCCCGGCTTGGCAAACTGGAGCAGGTAGCGCTCCGACGGCTGCGCGAAGGCACTTGGGGCATCGGCGCCGGCAGCATAAGCGACGGCACCTTGGAGCAGCAAGACCGTGCAAAGGGCAGTCTGTTTCATTGAAATTCGTCCCTGCGGCGCATATCGTGTTGACACTTTACTAGGGCTGCGTGTAGCCATAGTAAAGTGTTAAATTTTGGCGACAGTATGAACACTCGATTCGCTCTTCTGGTCACCCTCTTTGGCGCCACGATGCCGTTGCAAGCGCACGGGCAGGACAGGGCATCAGACCGCGTCGCAGTCGCCTTTGCAACGCCGGCGCAAGCCCTTGCCGCGGTCGGGGCGCAAAGGCCGGGGGCGTGTGAGACCGGGAATCGTGCCGAGGTCTCCCAACTTGTGCGTTCAATCGCGCAAGACGAAGGGTTCGACGCCGATCTGGCCGAGACAATTGCATGGGCCGAAAGCGATCTCGGCGCCAGTCAGGGCCCGTCAAAGGCCGGAGCCTTGGGAATCATGCAGCTGATGCCGGGCACGGCGGCCGATCTGGGGGTGAGCGACCGTTGCGATACACAGGCAAATGTCCGGGCTGGCCTTCGCTATCTGAAGTCACTCTATGACGAATTCGGGGACCCGCTGCTGATGCTGGCAGCATACAACGCCGGGCCCAACAGCGTCTACAAGGCCCAGGGTATTCCGGTGAATCCGGAGACGGCGGAATACATTGTGAAAATACTGAACCGCTGGAAGTTCGGCGGTGTGGTGAAGAAGTCCGCCCTGACCAAATCCGAGACGCTCGCGGCCGCTCCGCCAGCAAGCAAGGACGCTTGGCAGGGTGGTCATGTCATGGACTTCGGCAACTGAAAGGAGCCAAGGGTGGAATACAGGAAAGCGGGCAGATTTGCCCTGAAACTGGCCTTGGCCTCAGCGGTCGGAATAGCTCTCGCGCCAGCCGCTGCGTATGCCCAGTCGGCGGCGCCAGTCGAAAATGTGCTGGAGTGGTTCGTCGGAGTTCTGCAGGGCAACATAGCGCGTTCATTCGCCATCATCGCCGTCTGTTTTCTCGGTTTCCTCGCCATGACGGGCCGGCTCGCGTGGATGATGGCTTTCTCCATCATCATTGGCATCGCTCTGATCTTCGGCGCTGCCCAGCTGGTGGATGCGGTTCGTGCGACCGCGGGAGGCAGCTGAGAAATGGATGACGAGGAAGTCTATGTCGAGCCGGTCAGCCTGCCACTGACACGCCCCCCGATGAAATGGGGAGTGCGCTATGAGGTCTTCGCTCTGAATGGCATCCTGGCGGTTATCGGCTTCATTGCCACGAGCAGCTTCATGCTCGGCCTTGGCGTGTTCGGCGTGGTGCATCTGGTCAGCGCATATCTGTGCCAGCGCGACCCCTACATGTTTCATATTTTCGAGCGGCGCGTCTCCAAACGCGGAGCGGTGGCGAACCTAACTTTTTGGGGCGCGAGGAGCTATTCGCCATGAGCCTCGATGCCGACCTGAAATTTGGCCGCGAGCGCCGGCGTGAAAAACCCGCGGCGATGCACATCCCTTACCTTCGCCATGTCGATGACAATCTGATCGTGACGAAGAGCGGCTTTCTGATCGGCGTCGTCCAGCTCAGTGGCCTGCCCTTCCAGACGATGGACCAAGCCGAGTTGAACAGCCGCATGTTCAACCGCAACACGACGTTCCGCAATCTCTCGACCTCTCGCTTTGCGGTCTACACAACGATCATCCGCCGCCACGTAACGCCGGAGATCGAAGGCGACTTTGACAATCCTTTCGTGGCCGAGCTCGACGCCCGCTACATGGATGAGCTTGGGGCGAAAAACCTTTTCGTCAACGAGGCGTCTCTGGCGGTCATACGCCGACCGATGGTCGGTCGCGTCGGCTGGGTGGACAAGGCGCTCAATGCGTTCCGCATCAGTACCGCGGGCGAAGAAACCCGCGAAGAGGCGATGGCCGAACTGCATGACGTTCTCGACGGAGTCGTCAAGGATTTCACGGCTTATGGTGCGCGTCTTCTCGGCGTCGTGAAGCGCCGCGACAGCTTCTTTTCCGAGCCGGCGGAATTTCTGGCGAAAATCCTCGCCGGCGGCGTCGACGTGGAAATGCCTCTGCCGCGCATGAGCCTTGGCGATGTGCTGGCGACACGACAGCTGTTTTTCGGCAAGTCCGCGCTGGAACTTCGCGGGCCGGATGCCGGCAAACTCGGCGCCATGGTGTCGATCAAGGAATACCCACCGTTCACCGCACCGGGCTCATTGGACGGTCTCTTGCGCCTGCCACATGAGTTTGTCCTGACGCAGAGTTTCGCGATCGAAGACCGGGTAACCGCGATGCGCAGGATCAACACCATCGCCAACCAGGTGGAGGGTTCCGACGAGGCGGGGACGACGGTCGAGGAGTCCGTCCACGACGGCGCCGACAAGCTGGCCGGCGGCGAAGTGGTCTTCGGGCAACATCACATGAGCGTCATGGCATTGGGATCGGACCTGACTGGGCTCAACCGTGCACTATCCGACATCACGGCGGAGCTATCGCGCATGTCGATCGTTCCGGTTCGCGAGACGCTGAACACGGAACTGGCCTTCTGGGCGCAATTGCCGGGAAATTTCAGCTACATCGCGCGACGTGCGTTGATCTCGTCACTTAACTTCGCCGGTCTTTTCTCAGGACACAATTTCCCGTCCGGCCAACGTGAGCGGCTGCATTGGAAACGACCCATCGCTTTGCTCGAAACGACCAGCCAGACGGCCTACTATTTCAATTTCCACGTTCACGATGTCGGGCACTTCACGGTCTTCGGCCCAACGGGCTCGGGCAAGACCGTGGTGCTGTCGTTTCTGATGGCGCAGGCCATGCGCATCATGCCACGGCCGCGATGTATCTATTTCGACTATATGCGCGGCGCTGAAATTTTCGTGCGGGCGCTCGGCGGGCGCTACGAGGTGATGGAGCCTTCCCAGCCGACGGGGTTCGCGCCGTTGCAGCTGGATGACACGGCAGAAAACCGTTCTTTCCTCGAAGATTTGCTCCTCTACATTCTAACGCCGGAAGGCGGCGCGCTGGACGTGGCTGAGATGCGCGTCATCAACACCGCCGTCGACATGATCTACAAGATCCCGCGCGAACAGCGGACCTTCGACCTGCTGCCGGAAGTGCTGCGGGGCTCGCTCATGCCTGGCATGAACGATCTGGCGGCGCGGATACAACCCTGGCTCGACCCAAAGGACAAGGGCTGGCTTTTCAACAATCCCGTCGATCTCATCGATTTCTCGAAGCCCGTTGTCGGGTTCGACATGACGAAGATCCTGGGCGACCGAAAGCTGCGCTCGGCGGCGTTGCTCTATATCTTTCATCGTCTTGAGGACGTCATCGACGGCTCGCCGATCATGCTCTTCCTGGATGAAGGCTGGAAGCTGTTGGATGACGAGGTTTTCGCCGCTTTCATCAACGAGACGCTGAAGACCATTCGTCGCCGCAACGGCGTGGTCGGCTTCGGCACGCAAACAGCGGAAGACGTCGTCAATTGCTCCATCTCGTCGTCACTGATCGAGCAAACGAAGACCAACATTTTCTTCCCCAACCCGAAGGCGAGCAAGGACTCCTACATGGAGCGCTTCTCGCTGACGGCGAAGGAATTCGAGTTCGTGCGCCGCACCGCCAAGGAAACACGCACCTTCCTCGTCAAGCACGACAGCGACTCGATCGTCGCCAAGCTCGATTTGTCGGCGATGCCCGATCTCATCAAGGTCTTGTCCTCGAACGAAGCCAACAGCAAGGAATGCGCACGGCTCCGGGAGATCTTCGGCGACGAGCCGGAGATGTGGCTGCCATACTTCTGCGGATGGGAGAACGAGCATGACGAAGCGGCTTAGCAGCGCTTGTCTGGCCGTGGCTCTCGCGACGGCAGAGAGCATGAGCGTGGCTGTCGCTCAGATCGCGGTGATCGACGGGCAAAACCTCGACAAACGGCAGGAGGACGAGCAGCACAGCAAGAAGTCGGATGAAGCCAAGAAGGACGAAACCGACAGGAAGAAAAGCGTCGTCTGCACCTATTCGAACAAATACCGCTCACAGATGTTTCGCCGGTCGCCGGCCGACGCGTTGCAGCGCGACGCCGGCAACGCAAAGCTAATCCGCTACTATGCGCAAAAGTACGGCGTGCCCGAAGGGCTGGCGCTTTCCGTCGCCTATCAGGAATCGCGCTTCGACACATGCGCCGGGAGCCACACCGGCGTCAAAGGCGTCATGCAGCTGACCAAGGGCACCGGCAAGTCCATGGGACTGGACCGCGACGTGAACGAGCAAAATGTCGAAGGCGGCATCAAATACCTCGGAATGGGCGTGAAGCAATGCGGGGCGACGAACTACAGCTGTCTCGCCTCCTTCTACAACGGATCGAACGCAGGCGAGCAGAACCAATGGGCCGGCGGCGTCGGCCGCTGGAACAGCTACTTCAACGACTATGTGTCGAGCGGCAAGGCTCCGGCCGCCGCGCCGCCGCCATTCTCGATCGTAACGGCCGATGGCGCAGGCGGCACGGCCCAGGACGCGGCCATGGGCATGGTGAGGAAAGCGGCTGGCGGCCTCGATGCAAGCTCATCGCAGATGGGCGCCAACGGAGCGGCAATCGACGCGCTATCGGGCAACGTTGGCCAGGTGACCGAATACAAGGACGCCTGGGAGCTGAACTCGTCGGCTCGTGGGATCAACGCCGATGTCACCAACCAGTACCTCGCCCAGGCGGGGGATTTTACGACGTTGCTGGCCCAACTTCTATCTTTGCAGAATGTTCAGGCATCGCAGTCGTCCAAGCTGGTGCAACAGCCGAAGAGCGGCTCTCCAAACCCGTTCTCTTGTGATCCTGCGGAATTGGAGCGGTTGAGGATCCATCGCGGCCGGTGGCTACCATGCGCACTTGAGAACGCGGCAGCAAGCTCGGCCAACAGTCGCTCGATGATCATCACCAGTGATCCTGCCGGCGCTGCCAGCGTGATCAATTCTCTACAGCAATAGGAGGCTGACATGAAGAAATTCGCGATTGCCGCCAGTCTGGCGCTTTGGGCAAGCACAGCCCACGCACAGATTGCCGTCATTGATGGCGCCAATCTCGATGTCGCCCGCAAGAATGCGGACAACACCAACTCCATCATGGATTCGAACAAGGACATTCTGAAAAAGAGCGAGGAGATCCTGCAGGCTCTCAGCGGCAGTCGTGACGGTTCGCTCGGGATCGGACAGATGGGTCTTGGCGGCAACATGTCGATTGCCCAGGCGCCGTCGTTCGGATCGATCCTGAACGGCGGGGCTCTTTCGTTTGGTGGCCTTTCGCCCGAAATCCAGAAAATCGCCGGCGCCGTAATCAACGGGCTGCAGCTGGTGAAGCAGCTCCAGCAGATTGCCGGCAAGGAGACCAGCGCCGTCAACACGGCCTATGGCGGCAGCGTCAATGTGGCCTCGCTGCTAAGCGCATTGACCTCGCAGGCTTCGCAGGGCGTTACCCAGCGCCAACAGTCTTTGCAGTCAGCGAGCGGGCAGATCGGGCAGTCGCAGGACGTCAAGGGTTCGGTGGACCAGAACACACGAATGCAGCTGGAAAACGCGCGCGCCGTCAACGAACTGATCGGCGTCCAGAACGGCGCGGTCGCGGCCCTGAATGAGAAGCTGAAGGGAGATCTTCTTCGCCAGAGCCAGGTGCAGAAGATGATGACACCGCGCACCGTCAATCCGTTCGCGGAATTCGGCAAGAGCGGGGGCTGAGCGCTTGTCGAGGCGAGTCCTGCGCATATGCGTTGTGATTGGGCTCGGCGCAGGGCTTCTTGGATGCGCAAATCGCGAACTGAAAGCGCCGTGCGGGCCTTTGGCGTATGCCGACGCCGACGAATGCGGCGCGCTGAAGCCGATCAATTCAACGCCGTTCGCCAGCATCATTGACGAGGATCCATGAACGGTCTCGCCGCAAGCATCCTCGGTGGCATTGACAACATCGGAGAGGACTTCGTTCGCACCGTCTATATGCAGTTGGGCAATGCGATGGGCAACGTCTTCACCCTCATGCTTACCCTCTATATCGTGTGGTGGGGCTATTCGATCCTGAGCGGGCGTGAGTCGATTTCGCCAATCGAAGCGGCCTATCGCCTTGGCCGCGCCGTCATCATCTATCTGCTGCTGACCGGATGGGGCACATTTTCCGCGACGATCTATCAGCTCGTGCAAAGCATTCCAGACGAGGTCGGTAAGGTGATCGTCGGGGCTGTGTCGCGGGCCACCGGCAATCAGCTTAGCGACCAGGCGGCAATTCCAGCTCTGATCGACAATCTCTACCAAGGGGCCCAGGACGTCGCCAATCAGGTCTACAGCGGATCCTTTTATGACATTTTTGGTGCGCTCTTGTCGCTGCTCGTCCTGCTGTCGGCCATCATCTTCGCAGCGCTTGCCATTGCCGCGATCATTGCCGCCAAAGTGATGTTGTTCATCACGCTGGCCTTGGCGCCGATATGGATCATCCTTTGGCTTTACCGATGGTCCTCGCGCATGAGCGAAGGCTTTCTTTCGCTGACCACCTTCCTGATGATCCAGCAAATCCTGATCTACGGCTTTCTCGGTTTCTACTTCTCGCTCGTTAATGCGGCGCTGAACACCGCCACGTCCGGCGGAGCGACCATGGACAGCAAAATGTCGCTGGTGCTGCCCTTGGTGCTGGTGACGATCATCGGTATCTACGTTCTCATGCAGATACCCTCGATTGCTTCGATCCTGAATGGCGGCGGGTATCTCAGCACCATGGGCGCTCGCTACTCATATGGGACGTTCGGCAGGAATGCCGTGCGCTACTCCGGCGCGCGATGGGCCGCAGGCCGCGCCGCTCGGGGCGCCCGGCAGCTCGCGACAAACAGTTTTCGATCTTCGCGAGCAGCGAGGGCCGATGCCGCAATCCGGATCGCTATCCAGCAAGGTGCGCGCGATAACTCCAGGCCTCTGGCCTAGAGCACACAATGATCACCGATCGCGGTGCTGGATCAGATGCGTCGCGAAAACGAGGCAATAGTAAAGTGGCAATTCCAATGGAAACAGCTGCTAACAGCAGCAGCGAACTCGTCGACAAGCGCTATTACAGGGCGGGCGCGACCTGGGAAGACGACACGCACAGGTCAATGCGTCGATCGCGTACATTGGCCTGGATCGTCAGCGGCGTTTCCGGACTGGTGGCGGTGCTGTCGCTGCTGGCGCTCGTGCTGATCCTGCCGCTCCGGCAGTTCGAACCGTATGTTGTCGAGGTCGACAAATCGACGGGCTACCTCGAGATCATGCGCGCGCTGAAGCCTGGAGATTTATCCCAGAACGAGGCCGTCACGGCGGCCAATCTGGTGCGCTACATTCGGGCCCGCGAAACCTACGATTCGCGTGAACTGAAACAGAATTACGACCTGGCACAGCTCTACTCGACCGACGCCGCGTCCAAGGATTTGACATGGCTTTATACGCCAGCAAACCCACAATCGCTGGACAAGATTTTTGGCCGCAATGTCACTGTCTCGGTCGAGATCAAGTCGGTTTCCCTGCTCAATCGCAACACAGCCTCGGTGCGCTTTGCCACGACGACGCGGCGGGACAATTCGTCCACAGCCGACAATTGGGTGGCGGTGATAAAATTCCGCTACACCTCAACGCCGCTCAAGAACGAATGGCGTTTCGACAACCCGTTGGGATTTCAGGTTACGGATTACCGCCGCGACCAGGAATCGGCGCCGGCCGCGGGGAGCCTGCAATGAGATGGCGCGTGAGCCTCGCCCTGTCGGCCGCCCTTCTGCTCGGCACGATGCACAGCGCGGCCGCACGCGACGGCCGCATCCGATATGTCACCTTCAACAATGACGACGTGACGTCGGTGCGCGCGGCTCTTGGCATTTCGACGATGGTCGAACTCAGTCCGACCGAAGTCATCGAAACCGTGTCGGCTGGCGACACGAAAGGCTGGTCGATCATCCCCAAACGCGGATCGCGATTTCTGTTCGTCAAGCCGCTGGAGCGCAATGCGTGGACCAACGTCAACGTGGTCACCAACCGGCGCGTCTATTCCCTGCTGCTGCAGGCGACTGACAATAGCCGTGACCGGGCATCCTTCCAGGTCCGGTTCAAATACCCGGACGAGGATATCAACGCGCGCCTGCTCTCACAGGCCAAGGAGAGCGCCGCCGATCCGGATTTGAAGGATCTGAACTATGCCCATCTCAATTACGACTACGCCTACAAGGGCGACGACAGCCTGAAGCCGCGCACCGTATTCGACGACGGTACCAAGGTGTTTCTGGAGTTCAAGGGCGACATTCCGGCGATCTTCGTTGTCGACGACAAGCGTCAGGAGTCGCTGGTCAACGTTCGCACGCAGGGCAAATACACCGTCATCGACAAGGTCGCACGGCAATTCACCTTGCGAGCCGACGGCAAGACGCTCTGCCTCTACAACCGGGCGCGACCCAACGCCATCGATCCCGTCGAGCAAGTCTACGGTCCAACGAAACTGACAGGCGGTTCTACCCTGTTCGGATCCAGCGGAGGGCGCTGATGTCCCAGATCGATTATAACCAGCTGGACGGCAGCCCGACGGTCGCGCGCCGCGGTGCGGGCGTGGGTACCAGGATCGCCCTGGTCAGCCTCGGCGTGGTGCTGGTAGGCGCGCTGATATGGCTGAACTGGCCCAGGGAGCCTGTATCGCGCGATGTTCGCAGCGATGGCGAGGAAAACTTCAACCCGCCCGAGTTCCGCCCGCCGGCGTTGAACGAACCGCCGCAACCTGCCGACGGCACGATCGACCAGATCGTGGTGCCGCCACCGGCTGACGACCAAAAGGGCACGCAACAAGCCGATAATGTCGATCAGACCGTGCAGGAGGGCGCGGATCTCGATGCGCAGCGACGCGCGCTGGAGGCGCAAATGGCGGCCGAGGAGGCTCGCCGCAAGGCCGAGGCGGAAGAAGCCCGACGCAAGGCGGCGGCTGAGGACGAGGCTCGTCGTAAGGCGGAGGCCGCCGAGCGCGAAAAAGCGGTGTGGGAACGCCTGCGGTCGAGCCAGATGGTGACGAACGATCAAACCGGATCGACGGATGCCGGCGCCCAGGCGGCACAGGTCGAAATCGCGCCCGACGGTCAGATCATCCCGGTCCCCGGCGCCGACAGTGACCCCAACAAGGCATTCCTGGCGCAGTCTGAGGCAAGTTCCTCCGGCATCGTCAAAGCCAGGGTTTTTCGACGCACCGATGCGTTGATCCCAGAGGGAACGATCATTCGCGGCTATTTGGAAACCGCGATCAACACCGACCTTCCCGGCGCCGTGCGCGCAGTCGTGCGTGAGGATGTCTTCTCGCTCGACGGCAGGCGGATCCTCATTCCGAAGGGCTCGCGCCTGACCGGAGAATACCGCTCGGGGCTTGCGCGCGGTCAAAAGCGTGTTTTCATCGTCTGGAGCAGGGTCATCCGCTCGGACGGCGTTTCCGTCGATATCAAGTCGCCCGGCGCAGACGCGCTCGGCCGCGGTGGCATGGGCGGCCGTGTCGATACACACTGGCTTGAACGCTACGGCAACGCGATCATGCTTTCCGTCGTTGGCGGTGTCTCTGAATATCTGTCCTCGCTTTCCGATAGCAGCCAGAATGGACAACAGCGCCAGGTGTCGACGATCGATGCCGTGACCGGTGAGACCACGACCGTAACTTATGGTGGCAATGGCTCGCAGCGCGACGCGCGTAGCATCGCCTTCGATAAGTCATCGACCGCCTTGCAGCAACTCGCGCAGGAGGCGTTTCGCGACACGCAGAACATCGGCCCAACAGTCTACGTCGACCAGGGCACATCGATTGTCGTGCTGGTGCGGCGAGATCTCGATTTCTCGGATTTGTATGCTGATCCCGTCCAGGAAGAAGTGGCGCGCCTGAAGGCGGGTGGGCGACCGAAGATGGCGATCGATCCGACGCCTCTCTACAAGACGCCAAAGGATCATTTCTATCCCGGCTATGGGAGCCCGGTGAAATGAATGCCGTGCATCCCCTCCCCGACCCATGGGCCAGAGCCCCGGTCCTGCGGGCTCATTTGGAGCCGATATGGTCCTATTTGAACGAAGATGCGGTGTCCGAGATTGCAATCAACAGGCCCGGTGAATTGTTCATCGAACGCCTCGGCGCGAAGGAAATGGAGCACGTCGTCAAGCGCGAGGTCACGCCCGGCTGGATCCGAAACATCTCGACTGGCGTTGCCTCGGCGACAAATCAGGTCATCAACGAAGAAAAGCCGGTCCTGTCGGCTGCTTTGCCCTCGGGCGAGCGCATCCAATGCATCTTGCCGCCGGCAGCCCCCGAAGGCGGGGCGATCTCAATCCGCAAGCAGGTCATCATGGATATGAGCCTTGATGCCTACAAAGATCTCGGCGCCTTCGAGAACACGGCGATGGGCAGCGGCCTGGCGCTGTCGGCCGAAGAAAAGCGACTTGTCGAAATGCTCCATGACACGTCGCCGATGGACTTCCTGCAATATGCGGTGCGCAACCGTGTCTCCATCGTCGTTTCAGGCGGTACGTCGACCGGCAAGACGACGTTTTTGAATGCGCTCCTGAAGGAGATCCCGGCCCATGAACGGGTCATCACGATCGAAGACACCCGCGAACTGCGGCTGCCGGCTCCCAACAACGTCACCCTGATAGCCTCAAAGGGCGACCAGGGCCTTGCCAAAGTCTCCGCCCAACAGCTGCTCGAGGCCTCGCTTCGCATGCGGCCCGACCGACTGCTGTTGGGCGAGTTGCGCGGCGCTGAAACCTTCGCGTTCCTCCAGGCGATCAACACCGGCCACCCGGGTTCGCTTACCACCGTTCATGCCAATTCCGCCCGGTCCGCCTACGAGCGCCTGGCGCTCATGGTCATGCAGGGCAGCTCGGGCCTCGCACGAAGCGAAATTCTCGACTATCTGCGCGAAGTCATTCCGGTGGTCGTCCAGATGGTCCGCACCGAAGGCGGACGGCGTGGCATCAGCGAGATCAAGTTCACCAAGGCGGAGACGATCTAGCGGGGCCCTTCCATGCAGAAAGTCGCAACAGCAATTTTCATGGTGCTCATGGCGATGGCCCTGGGCGCCCTGGTCTTCACCGTCGCCTATGCCGCGACGGATTGGTACCAGACGGGCTCCCACGTCCTGTTCGACCAGCTGAACGCCAATCCCTTGCCGGTCGTTCGTCAGGCTTGGGCGGACACGATGGCGAGGAATTTTGGCCGGATACAATACGCCGTTGCGGCAGGAGCATTGGGGTTTCTCTTGCCACTGGTCAGCTTGTTTCTCATGCGTCCGAGAAAGCGCAATGACTCTCGCTTCATGACCATGAGCGACGTATCAAAAACCGGCCTGACGAAAGTGGGCGGCGTCTTCGTCGGTCGAGCCGGCGGCAGGCTGGCCGAAATTTTGTCGCCGCGCCGCGATCAGCGCTCAGGCAAGATCCGTTTGTCCCAGCGCAAGCTGATCGGCGGTAAGAAATTGTGGATTGATGGCGATGATGTCGGCGGCTTCGTCATAGGGCCGCCGCGCTCGGGTAAAGGAACGTCTCTCATCATCCCGAACGCCTTGACCTGGCCGCATTCGCTCGTGGTTCTCGACCTGCGCGGCGAGACCTATGCGGCGACCGCCGGCTACCGTTCCACCATCAGCCGCGTGGTGCGTTTCGCGCCGGCTGATCCGGACGGCAATACCGCATGCTACAATCCGATGGACTTCATCTCGCTGGATTCGTCACAGCGCGACATCGACCTTCGCAATATCGCTGCGGCGCTGTTTCCGCGGCCGCCCTCAAATGCAGACCCGTATTGGGTTAACGACGCCCGCCTCCTTTTTACCGGCATTGCGTCCTTCGTCATGGAATCGCCGGCGATCCCGAACGAGAAGAAGACTTTTGCCACAATCCTCGAGATCATGAACGGTGCCGAGCAGCCGCTCTTGGAGTTCATCGGCTCGCTGCGCGAGGAACGCCGCCGCGAATGCTCGCATTTCACGCTGCAAACCCTGTTGCCATATTTCGAGATGTCTGAGCGGCAGTTTTCCGGAATCTACGCTGGCGTACGCACCGGCATGGCGCCCTTTCTCAACGAGCGCCTGATGCGAGCCACGTCGCGCAGCACGTTCGATATTCGCAAGCTCAAGCGCGACCGGATCTCTCTTTATCTCGACGTGCGGCGTGAGCAGATTACGTCGCTTGGACCGTTGTTCAACGTCCTGATTACGCAGATGATGAACTTCATGTCGGAAACCATGCCGCGTCCGAACGAGCATCCGGTGCTTGTGCTGCTCGACGAGTTCCAGAACCTCGGCAAACTCGAGAACGTGACCGAAATGGCGAGCGTGCTCGGCGGCAACGGCGTTTCCATGTGGTTTTTCGTGCAGTCGCTGAAGGCGGTAGACGAGATTTATCGCCAGGAAGGGCGCAAGACGCTCATCAACGCTGCTCGCGTGCAGATTTTTTTTGGTGCGCAGGATGCGGACGATCTGCGCTACGTTTCCGAGCAGCTTGGCGAAACGTCGGACGTGCAAAAGGACGTGACGCGCACCAAGGCAACATTGTTTGACACTTATTACACGCGCTCGGAGCACCGCAAGGAAGTGCGGCGGCCCCTGATGCGGCCGGACGAAATCCGTACGCTCGACAAGAACAAGGTCATCATATTGCCGCGCGGCGAACTGCCAATCCTCGGCACGCGCAATTTCTATTTCGCCGACGGTCCGCTCGCCAAACGCGCGTTCATGCCCCTGCCCGCCTCTACCGACGCTTCGCGCACGAAAAGCCCTGCCGCGGACTCCTCTGCGGCGCTCCCATCTCCTGTGCTCCCGACGATTGTGCCGACAGCACCCGCGTATCGCTCAGGCCTCTTGCAGGCCCGCCTGCGGCGCGGCGCGACATTTGCCGCAAAAGCAGGCCGTATAGCTCCGCCGCCGGGCCGGCGCGCAGTAAAAGACCGGTTGAAGGCAACAGACGCTGCAGCGGTACCGGTCTATGCCGCCATAGATTTTTCCGCCTTGGCGGCCAAAGCGGTGACAACGCGCATAGCGCCCGACAAAGAAGCGGCGGTTGCCGCCATTCTAAACAAGGTGCGTTCTCTGCGCGCCAACGCGTCCGACGCCGAGACTTTCGATCGAAATCTGAGCATCGTCGAAGATACGTTGCCAGATGTAGTCGATGGGTAGGCTAGCACTCCCATGCGGCGGAGAGGTCATTGTCTACCGTGACCTTGTCGCACACGTCACGGCCGCGGAGGACATTGCCGCGCGCTTCGGGCAGTACCATGTCTCAATCGAGAAGATCACACGGCGCGAACCGTCGACGATACTGGACCTCGACAGGCGTTTCAGGGGTCCACCCCGTCAAGTTCAATCGCAAATCCCGCATCGACCGCGCTTCGCGCAATGACATCGCCAAGTTCCCAATCCGTGAGTTCGCAGAGCGGAAGCATTCTCCTCACGGTCCGGCTAACCTCGGATATCGAAATGCTCGGACTGCCGATGTTGTCGATCAGGTGGCGGAGGCGTCTGCGCGAGCGCAGGCATCACCGGCCCTATGAATGGAGCCGTGGTTCTGCGGCCACGGCTGTTTTTAAGTCGAACGCGACGGGCACGCCGTGAATAATGGATGCTGCCGCCACCAACTCCTCCAGGTCGCGGTCGGTAATCTGGCATGCCGGCATGAGTGTTCGGATGGCGCGGATTGCCTGCGCGATGGAGAGAAAACGGGCCTTGCCTCGGGAGAGGACGTAGGCTTCAGCGGCGCTTTCAACTGTGACGGTGTGAAAACTCCTGGTCATCGAGAAAACCTCCCTAAAACCCTCAACGCGATTTACGGCAGGAATTCCGTAGCCTGCAAGGGTCTGTCTGAATCCGAACAATCAGGCGGAGGCAAGGCCGAAGTGACTTTGTTCCTCCTCACCGTAAGCACCATGTGTGAGTTGTATCATTCCAACGCGGTCGACAATCGTGATCTCGCCGCGCTTGGCGTGAACCAGGCCCCGATATTCAAGCATTTGGAGTGCGATGGTAACGCCGGGACGCCGAGCGCCAAGCATGGTCGCCAGAAATTCATGCGTCAGGTAGATCCTATTTCCTTCGACGCGGTCTTGGACCATCAGCAGCCAGCGGGCCAACCGCTCCTCGATTTTCGAATGGCCGTTGACCAGTGCCGTCCGGGAGGACTGGACAAGGAACGCATGGGCATAGCGGAGCAGTGACTCGCGAAGGGATTGGCTTGCCGCAATCGCAGAGCGAAGGTTTTCAACCGAGAGAATCCAGCCATTACCTGCGACCTGGATATAGGTTTCATTGGGAGACCTGTCCTGGCCGAGGATAACGGCCACTCCGGTCATGCCGTCATGGCCGACGATGCCGACCTCGCTTTGCCGCCCCCCGTCATCGTAGCGACCACCGACGCGATGCCATCTCTGGAAAATATACACGCTCGATCGGCTGATATGAGACTTCAAGCTGGGCTTTGATGCCTAGTTTGACGTGATGCAGTGACGGCTGCAATCGCGTGAAATCCTCTGAGGAGAGGGTTTTCAATACATGGTTGCGAAGAAGGGATTGGGGCATGGCTCTCTCCCATACGGGCAAGAGCACGTACCTCTTACTGTCGGCTGCGTCCGAAGGATCTGGCGACCGATGCGAAAGCATAGGCTTCAAATGCGCGACTGGCAAAGAATCCGCCGCTGGCGAAAAGTTGGGGAAAGTCGGCTCCCTCGGTGGAGGCCCAACCGGGCTTTTAAGGCCGATGGCAGAAAGCGGATACGCTGCGGCGGCATTCGAGGGCACGTTCCTGCTCTTAATTATTGCCAGTGAGCTGTGTGCCCAGATTGGGAAGGTGGAAGGGCCGGACCCAGGAAGCAGGGCCTCAGGCCGAGGCGCTAAGCAGGCGGGTCGGCAAATGATCGCGAAAGGTCAATACGGCCGGCAACGAAACCAAAGAAGTAGTCGCGCGTTGGACGCGGAACGCTATTCGTCTCTGATATGGTTTAGGTCAGGGTGGTCAAGCCAACGTCGCGCAAGGCAATCAATGGGTCGAGCGCTAGTCCAGCGAAGTCGCTCGCTCGTGACGAGGTCACTTTAGCGCCGCCTGCTTTCTGGCCGCTCCAGCTCGCAACGCTCGTGGACAGGGTCCCTGCCGGCGATCGTTGGATCCATGAGATGAAATACGACGGCTATCGTATTCTCGTTGCCGTCGGCGGTGGCGAGGCGCGAGCCTACACACGATCTGGTCTGGACTGGTCAAGCCGTTTTCCCTCGATCCTCTCCGAGGCTCGCAAGCTCAAGGTGCGCTCAGCACTGATTGACGGTGAGGCCGTGGTTATCGATGCGGAAGGAAGATCTAACTTCCAGGCGCTTCAGACTGCATTGAAGGGCGCCCCGGCGACTATTGATTTTTATGCGTTCGATCTGCTCCATCTCGACGGCGAAGATCTGACAAGGCTTCCTCTTCTTGAGCGCAAGGCGAAGCTGGAGGCGACCTTGCCTGCGAAAAATCCCGTCCTTCGCTACTCCGACCATATCCTCGGTCGCGGAGAAGAGTTGCTCGATCGCTTCTGCGCAGCCGGTCTTGAGGGCGTCATTTCAAAGCTCGCGGACTCGAGTTATGTGGGAGCCCGCGGCGCAAGCTGGCTGAAGATCAAATGCATCAGGCGGCAGGAGTTTGTGATTGTCGGCTGGACGCCGTCCGACAAGGTCCGAGCTTTTCGGTCCTTGATCCTTGGCGTTCACGACGGCGGCAAGCTGCGTTACGCCGGGAAAGTCGGCACCGGCTTTGATACCGCTGAACTTCTCCGTCTCTTGAAGATCATGGCGCCGCTTGAGCAGAAGGCCGCGACCGTCGACGCACCACGCGCCGAAGTGCGCGGCGCACACTGGCTCCGTCCGAAACTGGTCGCTGAGATTGCTTTCACCGAAATGACAAATGAAGGGACGTTACGACATCCGAGCTATCTTGGTCTCCGCGAAGACAAGAAGCCGGACGCGGTCGTGCTCGAGAAGGAACGCCATGCAGCCGATTTCGCCGCGACTGCAACAACCGCCATCGCGATAAGCAACCGTGACCGCGTAATCTATCCGGAGTCCAACATCACCAAGGGACAGCTCGCCGACTATTATGCAGCGGTCGCGGCGATCATGCTCCCTTGGGTTGGCAGCCGGCCGATCAGCCTGGTTCGATGCCCACAGGGCCGCGCGAAGAAATGCTTCTTCCAAAAACACGACGCCGGCAGCTTCGGCGACAAAGTCCACCACGTCGGCATCACGGAGAAGGACGGGCACGAGGAACCATATCTCTATGTCGACGATGCCGACGGCCTGATGACTTGCGTCCAGATGGGAACGATTGAGCTGCATGGATGGGGGGCTCGGATCGAGGATGTCGAAAAGGCCGACCGCCTCGTGTTCGACCTCGACCCCGATGAAGGGCTCGATTTTGAGGCCGTCCGCGCCGCTGCCTTTCAGTTCCGCGCTATCCTCAAATCGCTCGGGCTTACGACTTTCCCGATGCTGACGGGGGGCAAAGGAGTGCACGTCATCGCGCCCCTCACCCCTGGCGCCGAGTGGCCGGAGGTGAAGGACTTCGCGTTTCGCCTGGCGCAAGCGGTCGCCCAGAGCGATCCGACCCATTTCACGGCGGTGTTGTCAAAGGCGCGCCGCAAGGGTCGCATCTTTGTTGACTATCTACGCAATCAGCGCGGGGCGACCGCGATCATGCCCTACAGCGCAAGATCACGTCCGGGCGCCCCTGTCGCCGCACCGATTACGTGGGCGGAGATGAAGACAATAGATGCGCCCTCACATTTCCATGTGGGCGATGCTCCTGAATTAAAGAAACGCGCAGCCTCCAAAGCTCTGGCGGGATGGGGTCGCGCTGACCAATCCTTGCCCAATCTGTAGCGTCCGAGCCGAGAAGAGGCAGTAAAAGCCGGGGTTTCAAAGGGCAACGCGGCGCTCATGCCCTTGCCTGATTGGAACCCGCGGAGATCGGCCTCGTTTGGCTGAAGCCATGGCAAAAATCGATGCGAGGACCGTCGCCAGTCTTTTGAGGGAATACGCGCAACGATCATCCCTGCGCGACGACAATCCTTATCGCATAAAGGCTTACTTGCGCGCGGCAGACAGTCTGACGGCGCTGTCGCAGCCGCTTGATCGGATCATCGCGGCTGGCGCCCTCACCAAGATCCCGGGGATCGGTGACGCGATCGCCGACATCGTGACCAAGCTTTACCAAACCGGCACGCACCCAAGTCTTGAGAAGCTGCGCGAGGATGTTCCAGCGGGCGTGATGGAGCTGTTTGCCATACCCGGGCTTCGTCCCGATAAGATACTGAAGCTTCACCAGGCGCTCGGCGTGAACTCGCTGGCGCAGCTCGAGGCCGCAGCAAGAGAAGACCGCATACGCCCGGTCAAAGGCCTCGGCGCAGCCCTTCAGACAAAGCTCCTGCAGAACCTCGCCATCGTGCGAAGCGGCGAAACACAACTTCACCTGCACAAGGCCGCCGCGCTTCTCGAACATGCGGTCATATCGGTGAAGCAAGAGCATCCAGAGTTTTCGCGCGTCGAGATTGCAGGTGACTTTCGGCGCGGTTGCGAGCTCGTTTCCGACTTCGCCCTGGTAGCGCAGGGCAGAAAGTCGACTGGATCCGAGGATACGACCCTCAGGCTTGTTGTCACTGACAGGAAGCACTTTGGGGCGAGCCTGCTCGAAGCAACCGGTTCGGCAGACCACCTCGAGCAACTGAAGACGTTCGCGGCCAATAAGGGGTTCACCCTAAACGCCGACGGGCTTCATCGCGGGAGAAAACTGATCGCGTCAGCGACAGAAGAAGAAATCTACCAAGCTCTAGACTTGCAGTTTATCGAGCCGGAATTGCGCGAAGGCAGGGACGAGATTGAGCGAGCCGCAAAGCGGAAGCTACCCGTTCTCGTTCGGGATGAAGATCTGCATGGCATCCTGCATTCTCACACGACCGCATCCGATGGAACCGAAACGCTTGAGGCAATGGCTGAAGCCACGCACAAGCGCGGATTCGAATACTATGGTGTCGCCGATCATTCGCAGTCCGCTCACTACACCGGCGGCCTTTCGGTGCAGGAGATTGCTGAACAGCACCGCGAAGCTGACCGGCTGAACAACGCATACAATGGAAAATTTCGCATTTTGAAGGGCATCGAGGCGGACATCCTGGCAGATGGCACGCTCGATTACCCGAATGATATCTTGGAGACGTTCGATTTCGTCGTCGCGAGCGTGCACAGCCGCTTCAAGTTGCCGAAGAAGGAACAGACGGAGCGTATCATCGAGGCGATCGGAAATCCTCGGACGACAATCATCGGGCACATGACCGGTCGCCAGTTGTTGCGCCGGCCCGGTTATGATCTCGACATCGACAAAGTCCTCAAAGCGTGTGCGAAACACGGCGTCGCTGTCGAAATCAACGCACATCCTTGGCGCCTCGACCTCGACTGGCGCTGGCATCAAAAGGCACTCGATCAGGGCTGCATGTTCAGCATCAATCCGGACGCTCATTCGATCCGCGAGCTCGACCACATGCATTGTGGTGTCGAGATGGCGCGCAAGGGCGGTGTCCCTGCGAAGCGGGTCCTGAACGCGATGGGTTTGACGGCCCTTCTTGCGCATCTCGCACGCCGCAGGCAAACGCCATAAACTGCTTGTGCGCCCGGCCTATCAGCGCAGGAGTCCGTCCTTCTCAAAAAACCTTGCCAGCCGCGCGAAAGGGAGTGTGAGTTCTCATCCGGGCCATAGCCAGCTAAATCTGCAGTTCCGCGACCGCTTCTTTGCGCGCGTTTCATAGCGGCCTTCCCCGCGGCTCGCCGCCTATTCTCTGCTGTCGCTGCCCGTGTTCGCCAAAGATGGCCTAGGTTATGGCCCATCACAGATCCTTCGCCAGACGAGGGCTATCTGGCCTCGCTTACACAGTTGCGCCCAGGGCCTGCATCAGGTCGTCAATGATGTCCTGAGGGTGCTCGAGCCCCACGGACATTCGCAGCAATCCGCCTGGCGCTTTGGACTTCGCACCCTCGACGGATGCGCGATGCTCGATCAGAGAGTGCGTCCCTCCAAGGCTTGTCGCACGGACAACAAGGCTGAGGCGGGCAGCCACCGCCATCGCGGCATCTGTTCCACCTTCGACGATAAAGGAAAGCATCGCTCCGTAACCGCTCATCTGCCGCGTAGCCAGATCGTGTCCCGGATCATCTTGCAGGCCTGGAAAGAGCACCTTCTCGACGCGTGGGTGAGACGCCAAGGCCTCGGCAACCTTCAGGGCGCCTTCACAATGAGCGCGCATGCGGATCGGCAATGTCTGCAGGCCCCGCAATGCCAGCCAACAGTCGAATGGCGCTGCGACGCTGCCCTTGTGTTTTTGGACCATCCGTAGCGACCGTCCGAGAGGCGATGAATGCGGCACAACAACGACGCCCGCCATCAGATCCGAGTGGCCGCCAATGTACTTTGTTGCCGAGTGCATGACCGCGTCCGCCCCAAGTTCAAGCGGGTGCTGAAGCACGGGCGTTGCCCACGTATTATCCACCGCCGCGATGGCGCCGGCCTCGTGCGCGATTTTGCAGATGGCCGAAATGTCGACAACGCGGATCATCGGGTTAGACGGCGTCTCGACCCACACGAGGCCAGTCCGCTTTGAGGTGACCGCATCGCGCACCGCATCCAGATTCCGCATATCGACCGCGGCGAAGTCGAAGCGAGAGCCGATATCCGTTTCGTCCATCAGCGAGCGGATGCCAAAATACATATCATCAGGAAGGACGATCCGTCCCGTCGAGGGATGGCTCTCAAAGACGGAAGCGATTGCAGCCATACCCGACGCAAAGGCTATTCCTTCGTGTCCGCCCTCGAGCGCGGCCATCGCCGACTCGAATGCATTGCGTGTTGGATTCGCATCACGCGTGTACTCGAACCCAAACGGAAACGAGCCGTCGGCGCCTCGCTCGAAGGTCGTGCTGGTATGAAGCGGTAATGAAACCGCGCCCGTGGACGGATCGACAGCTCGACCGCTATGGATTGCCTTCGTTTCAAAGCGCACTGGCCAATTCCTCAATTTAAAGCGCGGTTGCAATTTCATGCCGGTCATTATATTGACCGTAAGCGAAGCGCGAGGCCAAGTCAATATAATGACCGACACCCCCACACCTTTAGAGACCGAGCAGGAGCTGGGCCAAGCGATTGCGATCCGGATCCAGGATCTGAGACGCGACCAAAACCTGACCCTTGATCGACTGGCCAAACTGACTGGCCTGTCGAAAGGGACGGTTGTCGCGCTTGAGCAGGGTAAGGCAAACCCGAGTATCGGCATCCTTTGCCGCCTGGCGGCGGCGTTCTCGCTATCGGTTGCCGATCTGCTGAACGACGAACCTTCCACAGCACCCGACCACCCGATCGAACGGAGTACTTCCAGGACGCTTTGGACGAGCGCCAAAGGCAGCCGGGCACAGCTTCACACATCGACCTCGGGACGCACGATGTTCGAACTCTGGAGCTGGGTCCTTATGCCGGGTGATGCGTTTGCCGCCGATGCGCACAGTCCCGATACGCGCGAACTCGTCTCGGTTACCCAAGGCTCGCTCAAGGTCACTGTGGGCAGCCAAGAGATCCTTCTAAATGCAGGCGAGAGTGCGCGCCTCGTTACAGATCAACCCCACTCGTATGCCGCGGCATCTGACGTGCCCGCCCACTTCTCGATGGCGGTGCTTGAGCGCGGTGGACAGCGGGTTACGGCGCCCTCTTCACAAGCAGCGACGTCGCCCCTGGCTGTTTCGCCAAGACCTCGCTGACCACTGACAACTGCTTCACGATAGGAGATCCACCTTTGTACGTTCCTCCACATTTCGCCGTACCCGATCAGAACGCCCTCTTCGATCTTATCGAAAAACACCCGTTTGGTATCCTGATCACCCACAGCAATGGCTCCCTCGACGCCAACCATATCCCTTTCGAGCTCGACCGCTCAAAGGGCGACAAGGGCATCCTCAATTGCCATGTCGCCCGTAAAAACCCTGTCTGGGAGGAAGTTGCCAATGGCGATGAGGTCCTCGTCGTCTTCCGAGCGGCCGACGCCTACATCTCGCCGAACTGGTATCCAAGCAAACACGAATTCCATAAGCAGGTGCCGACCTGGAACTATTCCGTCGCCCACGCCCATGGTCGCATCACTGTCCGGGATGATGAGCGCTATGTGCGCCGCAACGTCGCGAAGCTCACTCACATGCACGAGGCCAACCAGCCGGACCCGTGGAAGATGGGCGACGCGCCGAAGGATTTCATTGACACGATGGCCAAAGCGATCGTGGCCTTGGAGATCGAGATCACCAGCCTGGTTGGAAAATTCAAACTCAGTCAGAATAAAGAGCTGCGCGACATTCAGAACGCCGGGGAGACGCTGACTGCTCAAGGCGCTGTTGAAGTGGGACAGGCGATGCTCGCAGCGGCTGCGGCGGCCAAATCCCAATAGCAACTGTCCGACAAAGCACAGGTGCTGAATTTCCCAACGGGTGACCTTGAGAGACAATGCTTCGACTCGCCGGAAAGGGGACCAGCATCTGACCACCCGCGATGCGGCAGGTAGCACATTTCAATATCATGCCCCGCAATGACATGCGTGCCTCTTGATCCTGAACCTCCGACGCACGAACGAGCCTCGGCGACATTTTGGTTCCCTGCACTCTTCCGCGCTTCAGAGGGCCGGCACGTAAATTTGCTCAGCGCTCGTAATCGTTATCATTCGAGCGCTGGGTCTTACGGTCCTGCTCTTCCGACTGCCGTGCCTTCTGTTTGTTGGCGTCCTTCTGCTTGGCTCTCACCTTCTCCTGCTCGGTGCCGGTGCGCGGCTCCTCCGGCTGGCGGGGATCGTCCCGCGTTGGGAGGTCTCGCCCTCGCGCTTCGCGCTCGGGGATTGGCTCCTCAGCGCCACCACCACGACGCTGCTGCTGCCGCTCGAATTGCAGCCGCGCCAGACGGTCGTGCATCTTGTCGTTCACCTCTTCACGATACTGTTCGAACTGTCCTTGATGTGCCGGCGGCAGCGTCTCGCGCATGTTGTCGAGAGCCTGACTAACGCGGGCCATCTGACGCCGCATTTCCAAGGGGGTTTGCGCCATATCCAAATCTCCTATCAGTGCATTCAATTCTCTCATACCGGGATGGGACAGGAAAGACTTCTGCCCCGATTGATCAGCTCCGCGATCCGCAGCAGGACCTGGCTGCCCCTCCCGTGTCCGGTCGCGACGGAACCGCAGAAAATTGTTGCCGATCGACTCCGCTGCCGTGAGAGCCGGACCGACTATGCCCGCGGTCCGCATCGTCGTCACAGTCTTTTGCCATGCGGCAGCGATTGCATCGCCGTTCACGACAAGGGACTGCCCGTCCAAGCGGCGTTGCCGCTTGGCCTCCACCCGCTCGATTGTCCTGGCGCTGACCTGATAGCGCGGATCGCTCTGGGCGCGGCTGTAGGCTCCAGCATGCTCCTTCGTGAAAGGCCGCGTCATCGCATGA
This sequence comes from Mesorhizobium sp. M1004, assembly GCF_040318795.1. Taxonomy (NCBI): domain Bacteria; kingdom Pseudomonadati; phylum Pseudomonadota; class Alphaproteobacteria; order Hyphomicrobiales; family Phyllobacteriaceae; genus Mesorhizobium; species Mesorhizobium sp. M1004. The sequence goes on along the minus strand of NZ_JAMYNB010000012.1, from coordinate 2,088 downwards.
TCCATGCGCCGCGTCGCCACCATCGCAACGCCGTTCTCGCGTGCTTTTTCCGCAAAAGTCTCGCGCCAGGCTGCGAGATCAGGCTTGTAGAATTTCAGGCGCTCGCCGTCGGCAGAGCGCGCCTGCACCATCGCGTGAATATGGACGTGCTTGGTGTCCTCGTGATGCGCCAAGACAAACTTGTATCCTGGCGCGCGCTCCTCAAGCACGGCACGCGCCGCGGCCATGACCGCGTTGGCATCGGTGCCGGCTCTCGCCGAGAAAAGCAGGTGATAGGCATTGCGGCGCTCACGCCCCGAAAACTGCGGGCGCCATTGTTCGTAGATTGAAGCCGCCGCCTTTCCGGAATTCTTCGCGCCGCGAACTGGCTCGCCGTCCGAATTGCGGACGTCTTTGTTTGTACGGATGAACTTTTGCAAAAAGTATTTCGCTTTGGGTTCACGGCTGACGGCCGCCATTACCTCTGCCTTGGCGACCACCCCCGCCGCGCCCATGGTTTCAGACAACCGCGCCTCGATCTTGTCGAGCGCCTTGCTGCGCGAATTATCCCGACCACCGGCCAGGACTCTCGCAAGCGGTCCAGCCCGCTCATCGGTGTGCGCGTAAACGTGCACCGTCTGCCCGTCCTGCGCATAGATGAACGGTTTTGCTCCAAAGGCCTTGTTCAGCGCCTCGCTCAAGGCGGCATCGGTGACCCCGCCGACGAACTCGAAACGAACTTCGACAAAATTGGTGTTTTCCAAGGGCGGTTCGAACGTCTCGCAAAACATTTCCAGGAACGCTTTTCGTGCGCCGCTTGTCGCAAGGACCCGTCCATCCTCGTCAAAAATCTCGATGTCGTGTTTCTCGCCTTTTTCGTCCTCGCGCTTCCCGATGTAATTGAGCAGCCGAGCGGCCGCTTCCCTGGTCGACGGAGGATTGGGCATGACTTTAAACACAGCAGGCTGCGCACCCGCCGCATAGCCTGCCCGTGCCGCCACGGCCCGCGCCTGATAGCCCGCCCGCGCCGCTCGTCCTGTAGCGCCAGAGCGGCCAGCGCCACGGCCGCCGCCGCCGCGCCGCTTCCAGTCTTCCTCCTCCTCTTCCGGCCGGAAACCGGCGAGCGTGGCGCCATAGACCATGATCGGCGCGCTAGGGGCCCTGGGCGAACTCGCCGCCGCAGCGGACTTCGGTGCACCGCTGGATACGGAGCTTCCGGCCGCCCGCAATCCTCCCGGCGACGAAAGAGGGGCGTTCCTGCTGCCACCTGCCGTCGAGCCGGCTTGTCCTTGCCCGAGGCGTCCGCTGCTACCGGTCCGCTCATGACTCTTCATCGCCTGGAATTCGCTGGCCTCGCGTCGGGTGCCCGTCGCGGACTTGTCGTCGTCCAGCTCCTCACGCTTCATGCCGGACTCGCCCCGCAGATAGCGTTCGATTTCGGCCGCGTAGCCAGCAAGACGACCGCTCATGGCCCGGCTTCCCTCGCCTTGCGAGACTCGACGGTCATCGTTTTCAGTTCATCGCGAAACTGCCGCACGAGGTCGCCCACGGCGATCAGCGCCTGCTCAAGATCCTCATCATGGGCAATACGGCCGTCGTTCATGGCGCGCACGGCCTGATTGAAATTGACACCGACGCGCCGCAGCTGATCGGTCATGTCCACGATCGCCGGCCGCAACTCCTCTGACGCGATAGGCAGATGCCCGGCCTCGGCGCGCACAAGACGCCGGACGACCTCGCTGACGGTCACGTCGTCCCGCTCCGCAATGGCTTTGAGGCTGGCCAGCTCGTCAGCCGAAAACCGGATGTGGGTCACCTCGCCGTAGCGTCGTGACGCGCTCTTCACCGCTGCATTCTGGGCGTCTGCATCCATCTCTCAAGCCCGCTTGCGGGCGCTAAGGCCCACCAGGGCCGCGCCGCCTGTTTTGTGTGTATCACAAAACAGGCTATCCTGCCAATAAGAAGAGGGAGAGGAATGAAAAATTTCGGGGGCGCGCCTCTCCTCAGTTGTCAGCGACAGCGGCGCGGGCGAAATGTTCCCATCGTGATTTGATGCGATGTGTCTATGATGCGTTGGCGACTTGTTTCCATGTTAACATGGAAACAAGT